>JBQNAL010000006.1:0-128221 GCA_052170475.1 Schwartzia sp. (in: firmicutes) | reverse complement strand
CACAGGGGGCTTCTGCTTGTCTTTTTATGTGTCCGAGTTCATTTTACAATTAACCCAATCTACCCCACAATTAACCAATAGAAAATAGTTCTTGCGCAGGGATTTCGTTTGTGTTATGATAAGAAAGTATACGGGCGTTCCTCTGGACAGATGCGCTCTGCCACGAACGTCGCGGAATGGGAGGAAAGACAGATGAACATTATTCAGGCATTGGAACAGGAGCAGCTTCGCTCGGATATTCCCGCATTTCGTCCGGGGGATACGGTGAAGGTACACGCGAAGATTGTGGAAGGCAGTCGGGAACGTATTCAGGTCTTTGAAGGCGTCGTCATCGCGCGGCAGGGGACAGGGGTTCGGGAAATGTTCACCGTGCGTAGAATATCCTATGGTGTTGGCGTCGAGCGTACTTTTTTGCTTCATTCCCCGCGTATCGAGAAGATTGAGGTCACGCGCCGAGGCATCGTGCGCCGGGCGAAACTCTATTATCTGCGGAACCTTACGGGTAAAGCAGCGCGGATTAAAGAACGCCACTGAAATGAACGGTAGGGACTGGTGACAGTCCCTATTTGTCTTTTGGGAGGGTGGGGTATGACGTCTTTGGGGGAAGAGATCAAAGATTGGGTTGTTTCCATAGCGATTGCCGTCGTGTTGGCATTTTTCATCCGCTACTTCATCGTGGAGCTGTATTTAGTGGATGGACCGTCCATGCGGCCGACGCTTCAGAGCGCGGAACGGCTTGTCGTCAATAAATTTATTTACCGTTTTCGTGCGCCGGAGCGAGGCGAGATTCTCGTTTTTCGCTATCCGCGGGATCCAAGCCGGGACTTCATCAAGCGGGTGATTGCCATTCCCGGAGATACCATTGAAATTCGCGATGGTCGGGTTTATGTCAATTCTGCGCTGCTCAATGAACCGTACATTTTGAGTAAGACGCGTGGGAATTATCCTTTGGCGACGGTGCCGGAGGGGCATATTTTTGTCATGGGGGATAATCGCAACAATTCGGAGGATAGCCGCTTTGCCGATGTGGGTTTCGTCCCCTTTGATCTGATTAAGGGAAAGGCGATGTTGGTTTTTTGGCCGGTCAGCCAGTTTAAGACGTTGCCCTGAAAGGTTCCGTCGTGTTTTGCAGAAATATGTTGCCGCTTCCACTGGAAGCGGCTCTTTTGTTATCTTGAGCGGATGTGTCGAATGAGGAAGGAGAGAGAAAAATGAACGAAGGGGAGAGGACAGACAACGTCGAACGTGTCTTGCGTCAAGCGACAGTGTGGATGGACGCCTATATCAAGTCGTTCTACAATGACGACGAGGAAATTCAGCGTATGATGCTCTCGAAGGAGACGCATACGGCAAAGGTGCGTTCCATTTGCCGTGATTTGGCACTTCATTTGCGCCTTTCTACGGCAGAGACAGCGTTGGCTGAACTCATGGGACTGCTGCACGATACGGGGCGCTTTCGCCAGTTTACCGTTTACCGGACATTTACCGACGCCGTTTCTGTGGATCATGCGTCCTTGGGGCTCGACATCATAGAAGAAGCGGGGATCTTGCGACCCTTATCCGAGGACGAACGGACGCTGATCACCTTCGCCATTGAAAATCACAACAAGAAGGCGATTGCGCCGACAGGGAATGACCGTCAGCTCTTTTTTGCTCGGTTGCTGCGGGACGCAGATAAACTTGACATCTATCGGGTTCTGGAGCCACGCTTAGCTCCTTCGGACGGGCACGGGGTCAGTCCGGATTTTTTGGAGAAATTTGCGGCGGGCGAGCAGGTGGACTATACCATGATTCATACCTTTGATGATCGGAAATTAGTGCGGCTCATGTGGATCTACGACATTCATTTTACTTGGGTCTTGCAGCGGGTAGTGGAACGGGGCTACATCGACAAGATCATCCGCTGCCTGCCTGCGGGCGAGGCCATAGAGGAGGGGGTGCGTCGTCTTCGGCGCTATGTGGCGGAAAAATGCGCGACGCCGGATAGATGAAGGCGTCACAGTTCAGAAAATCTCTTGCGGCAGCAGGAATATAGGCCACCCTTCCAGAATATGTTGTAAGTTAATGGGCGATATGAATGATGAATAAAGGAGAGGTCTTCATGCCGGAGAAAGAGACGTTAGCTCCCAATTTTGTGGAGAATGCCGTCCGAGAAGATTTGAAGCAGGGGAAATACGCAGAGGGGGTTCATACGCGCTTTCCTCCGGAACCGAATGGCTATCTGCACATTGGTCACGCCAAGTCCATTTGCTTAAATTTTGGTCTGGCACAGCATTTTGCAGGGCTGTGCAACCTGCGGTTTGATGATACCAATCCCACCAAAGAAGATGTGGAGTATGTGGATTCCATTCAGGAAGATGTCGCGTGGCTGGGCTTTTCTTGGGCGGATCGGAAATTTTACGCATCGGATTATTTCCCCCGGCTTTATGAATACGCGGTGGAGCTCATCAAGCGAGGAAAAGCCTTTGTCTGCGATCTGTCCGCTGATGAGATACGCACGTACCGCGGAACACTGACGGAGCCGGGAAAGGAAAGTCCTTACCGTCAACGCAACGTAGAGCAAAATCTAGACCTCTTTCAACGCATGAAAGCGGGGGAGTTTCCTGACGGGAGCCATGTGCTGCGGGCGAAGATCGACATGGCGGCGCCCAATATTACCATGCGGGATCCCGTCCTCTATCGTATCGCGCACACGGCGCACCACCGTACCGGAGAAGCGTGGTGCATTTACCCTATGTACGATTTTGCCCACCCCTTGTCAGATGCGATCGAGGGCATTACCCACTCCGTTTGCACGCTGGAATTTGAGGAGCATCGGCCCCTGTACGACTGGGTGTTGGACGCCTTGGATTTTGATGTGCAGACAAGACCACGGCAGATAGAGTTTGCCCGCCTGAATCTCTCCAACACGGTGATGAGCAAGCGCAAGCTGAGGCAGTTGGTCGAGGGAGGATATGTATCCGGCTGGGATGATCCGCGGATGCCTACGATCTCCGGTTTACGCCGGCGCGGTTACACGGCGGCGGCCCTGCGGGATTTCTGTGATCGCATTGGGGTCGCAAAGAGCAACAGCTTAGTCGATGTGGCGATGTTGGAACACTGCATACGCGAGGATCTCAACGCCAAGGCGCCCCGCATCATGGCGGTGCTGGATCCGTTGAAAGTGGTCATCACCAATTATCCCGTCAACAAGATGGAATATCTGTTGGCGGAAAATCATCCGAATCGTGATGATCAGCGCTATATGCCATTTGCGCGGGAGATATACATTGAGCGGGAAGATTTCGCAGAGGATCCGCCAAAGAAATTTTTCCGTCTGAAGCCCGGCGGCGAGGTGCGCTTAAAACACGCCTACATCATCCGCTGCGACGAAGTGGTGAAGGACGATGCGGGTAATATCACCGAACTGCGATGCTCTTATGACGCAGAATCTAAGCAGGGCGGTGCGACCGCCGGCCGGAAGGTGAAGGGGACGCTGCACTGGGTAGCGGCAGAGACGGCCGTATCGGCGGAAGTGCGCCTCTATGATTATCTCCTACGAACGGATGCAAACGGCAACGTGCCGGAGGATTTTTTAGCGGCGTTAAATCCTGCCTCCCTTCGGGTCATTCCCCATGCGCTGCTTGAACCCAGCGCCCGCTGGGTGGGGCGTGGGGCGCATTTCCAATTTCTTCGCAAAGGATACTTTTGCGTGGATTCGGACTCTACCCCCACACATTTAGTGTTCAACGAGGTGACGGGGCTTCGAGACACTTGGGCGAAAGCGCAGAAGGAGTAACCGTATGGGCAAGATACCGAAAAACTTGTCCGATAAGGACATGTTCAAAAATTATCAAGAGGAACCGACGATAGAGGAGACGTTTCAGCAAGCAGATCAGGTTGTGCAAGATCCAAGGCAGGGGAGAACAAAGGCGAAGTGGGAGTGGGAAGCCTTGGGTCTCTCCCCAGAGATCGGCGACGCGATGGAACATATGCTGGTGGAAATGAAAGTAGAGCTCTACCGTGAGGGGGTTGTGGACTATCGCCTGACTGTCCGTCGAGATGGGAAGAATATTATCCTGTCTCCGGTGGTGAAGCACCCATGAGTTCTCAAGCAAGAAACGCACAATAGCGATTGGAGGCATCACAGGATGGATAAATACACGCCCCGAGAGATCGAAAAGAAATGGCAGCAGAAGTGGGAAGAAGAGAAGGTCTATCAAACGGAAGTGGATCCTGACAAGAAAAAGTATTACGTTTTGGAAATGTTTCCCTATCCCTCAGGCAATCTCCACATGGGGCATGTCCGCAATTATTCGATTGGCGACGTGATGGCGCGATACAAGCGGATGGCCGGGTATAATGTGATTCATCCCATGGGCTTTGACGCCTTCGGTATGCCGGCGGAAAATGCGGCGATCAAGCACGGGGTGCAGCCGGCGGCGTGGACGTATGCCAACATTGAAAACATGAAGCGTCAACAGCGCGAGATGGGGCTTTCTTACGATTGGGAACGGGAAGTTGAAACGTGTCGCCCCGATTATTACCGTTGGACACAATGGCTGTTCTCGCTTTTTTACAAGCGGGGGCTGGCGTATAAGAAAGAGGCTTCCGTGAATTGGTGCGATACCTGTGGGACAGTGTTGGCCAACGAACAGGTGGTGGATGGCAAATGCTGGCGCTGCGACGGGGATGTGCATAAAAAGAACCTCTCCCAGTGGTTTTTGAAGATCACGGCCTATGCGGACGAGCTTTTACAGGATTTATCTCTGCTCCCTGGCTGGCCGGAGCGGGTCAAAACCATGCAGGAAAATTGGATCGGACGCAGTGAAGGGTTGGAGTTTTCGCTCGACGTTCCGGCACTTGGCGAAAAAATTTCCGTCTACACCACGCGCCCGGATACGGCGTTCGGGATCACGTTTTTAGCTTTAGCGGCGGAACATCCCTTGATCGAAAAGATCTGCGTCGATAATCCCCGCGCTGAGGAAATTAAAGCCTTTTGTCATCGCATTCATAACCAGTCGGACTTGGAACGCACGTCAGGGACTTCTGAAAAAGAGGGTCTATTTACCGGCGTATACGCGATAAATCCTTTTAATGGCCAACAAGTGCAGATTTGGGTGACGAATTATGTTTTAGCTGAATACGGCACCGGGGCGGTCATGGGCGTCCCCTCTGGCGATCAGCGCGATTGGCTGTTTGCGACGAAGTATGGGATTGAGAAGATCTTGACACTCCAGCCCAAGGGGCAGGAATTGAAGCTCGACGAGATGACGTCCGCCTATGTGGAGAAGGAAGGCGTCTTAGTCAATTCAGGGAAATTCACCGGGATGGAGATGCGAGAGGGCGCACAGGCCATCATGAAGGAGGCCGAAGTACAAGGCTTTGGCAAGCGTCAGGTGAATTATCGCCTCAGAGATTGGCTCATTTCCCGCCAGCGTTACTGGGGCGCCCCTATCCCCATCATCCATTGTCCGAAGTGCGGCTCGGTGCTTGTGCCAGACGAGGCACTGCCGGTGCAATTGCCCGAGGGGGTGACCTTTGCGCAGGGAACCGTCTCGCCCTTGGCACAGTGCGAGGCGTTCCTGAACTGCACCTGTCCTGTCTGCGGTGCGCCCGCGAAACGGGAAACGGACACCATGGATACGTTTATCTGCTCGTCTTGGTACTATATGCGCTACGCAGATCCAAAAAATGAAAAGGCGCCGTTCGAGCAGGAGAAAGTGAACTACTGGGCACCGGTGGATCAGTATATTGGCGGCATCGAACACGCCATTCTTCATCTCCTCTACGCCCGTTTTTTCACGAAGGTGCTTCGGGATGCAGGGTTGGTCACGTTCGATGAACCCTTCACGAATCTCCTGACCCAAGGGATGGTCATTAAAGACGGAGCGAAGATGAGTAAATCCAAAGGGAATGTGGTTTCCCCAGAGGAGATCATCGCCAAGTACGGTGCGGACACGGCGCGGATCTTCATCCTTTTCGCCGCGCCTCCTGAGCGGGATTTAGAGTGGAGCGATCAAGGGGTAGAAGGCGCTTATCGCTTCTTGCATCGCGTTTGGCGGATCCTGCTCTCGTTGGAAGAGAAAATTCGGATGGGGGCTGACGGCTATGATACGTCGGCGCTGACAAACGAGGAAAAAGAGCTGCGTCGCATTCTTCATGTCACCATTGCCAAGGTGACGGAGGACGTGAAGGAGCGTTTCACCTTTAATACGGCGCTCAGTTCCATCATGGAGCTGGTCAATGCCTATTATGCCGTTCTTGATTCAGAAACCGTCAATGCTGGGTTGGTGAGGGAAGTAGGGCTTACGCTCCTGAAGCTGTTAGCGCCTTTCGCCCCCCACATCACGGAGGAGCTTTGGCAGAGATTGGGCGAAGCGGGCAGTATTCACGCGCAGAGGTGGCCGGTGTATGAGGAATCGGCGACCCAACAGGCGGAAGTGGAGATTGTCCTGCAAATTAACGGCAAGGTGCGAGATCGTATCTTAGTGGCCGCTGATCTCGATGCGGCGGCCATGGAAAAGGCCGCCTTAGGCCAACCTAAGGTGCAAAAGTACACGGAAGGAAAGACCATCGTGAAAGTGGTTGCCGTGCCGAAAAAATTGGTCAATATCGTCGTTCGATAACGACAGCAACGGGGGCTCGGGATACGGCAGTTTTCTAAACGAAAATTGTTGTATGTCGTGCCCTGTCTCTTTTGGAAAGGGATGGAAGTGTCATGGCGATCGCATATCAAGCGACGGCGCTCTTGGCCGTCTCGATCCTCGGCGCTGCCTTGGCGATTTTCTGGAATGCCAATGGCGGCGGTTTTGTCGCCGGTCTTTTATCCCATGGGTTATTGGCGGCGTCCATTGGCGGCTTGGCGGACTGGTTCGCGGTGACTGCCATTTTTCGGCGTCCGTTAGGAATCGGTTGGCGCACAGATATTTTGCGTCGTCATCGCGCGCGCATGACGAAAGAATTGGTTGCGTTTGCCAGCGTCGATCTCCTGAGTCGGGAAAATATCATGAGCATCTTGGCTAAAGAGGATTTTGCCAAGATGCTGCTCTCTTACTTGACTGAGCGGGGTGGCACAAAGCGACTCACGACGCTTGCCGACACGATTGTCTGTGATACCATAGATCACATGGACGTTTCTGGTCTTTGTGCCGCTTTAACCCTACCGATAAGAGAGGGCTTGGCTTCGATTGACCTCGCGCCTCTGCTTGGCGAGGGAAGAAAGGCACTTCGTGAGCGCGGCGAGCCGGAAAAATTGATACAAGCCTTTCTCCCTATCCTGCGTCAGGGCATGGCGGAACCTGCGGTGCAGGAACTTCTCCTCACCCATATCGTGGCGGTGCGGGAGGCGTATGAAGGGCAGTCGTTAGGTCGTTCTGCGCTCTTTTCTCTCATGGGGCTTTCTGACGAGAAGCTGCTGTCTTTGTGTAACGAAAAGATCGCCGAGGGGTTCTCCCAGTTGGAAAGTGGCGAAGGGTCGCTTTGGGATGAGGCGCAGGGCTGGGTGCATCGCCAGTTGGCAGGAAGCTGCGAAAATCAAGATTGGCAAAGATGGCTCGAGGAATGGAAGGCGAAGGCCTTCTCCCGTATGGATCTGACGGGCGCGGCGCAGCGTTATTGGGAAGCGTACCGAGAGGAGAACCGCGACGAATGGCGCACAAAAACACGGACGTTGATCGAAGGCTATGTGCGAAGGTTTGCCCATGAGGAAGCGTGGCAGCGGCGGGTGAATCAATCTCTGCTCCATTTCTTTTCGGCGCTATTGGAGCGCCATCATGCGGAGATTCCGCGGCTCATCGAAGCGTATATGGGACGGCTCAGCGACGATGCGTTGGTGGCGTTGGCAGAATCGAAAGTCGCTGACGATTTGCAGATGATCCGTGTGAACGGTTCCGTGGTGGGAGCTGTCATTGGGATGATCCTGTATCTGCTCACGTGTCTCGTGGGCAGGTTGGGGGGCTGACGATGAACGCGAAATGGAATACAGCGGATAAGGCACTTTGGGGCGCTTTGCTGCTGTTTTTGTCCGGCCTCGCTTGGCATTCCTGCTCTCCCGGCAGCCTTTGGGCAGAAGGGCTGCTCTTTACTGCGGAAGCGGCGTTAGTGGGGGGCGTGGCGGATTGGTTTGCCGTGACAGCGCTCTTTCGAAAGCCCTTGGGATTTCCGTATCATACGGCGATCCTGCCGAAACGTCGGCATGAGTTCAGCGCTGCGATGGTGCGGCTCATCCAACAGGAAATTTTTTCCCGACGGCAGTTATTCTCTTTGCTGCGTACGCATGACTGGAAGGCGTGGCTCTTGGACGTAATGAAAACCGGCGTGCTGCGCGATGAGATGCAAAAGGGATTGGATATCTTTTTGCGGGAAGTGGCAGCAGATTTCGATGTCCATGGAGCGGCGCAGGCGATGACGGTACGGCTTCAAGCACGGTTGCGCCGCCTTTCCTTTGAGGAAGCGCTTTCCTCTCTCCGTCTCTGCCTGCAAAAAGAGGCGCGTGATCGGAGGTGGCTGGCGGCACTCGCGCACACCCTTCGCGCAAAAGCGGAAGGCGAAGAACTTCGCGCGGGGATCGCACACATGCTGCGCGAGGTGCAGCGCAAAAAGACAGAAGAAGCGGGGGTGATAGGGGCGCTGTTTTCTTCTCTGTCGGAAGCGATGGATCTTGTCAATGTTGACGAATTGGCTACAATCATTCAGAAGGAAATCGTGTCGGTGCTAGGGCAGCTTGGCGAGGCGGATTCCAACGTACAGACGCAGGCTTTGACGATTTTCTATGAATGCTTGTCCGCTGCCGAAACGGAGGAAGGATTGCGGAAAGCCTATGAGACCATGCGTGATGGCTTGACGGATCATGTCGTGACGGAGCAAGGGATAAAGAGTATAGTGGGGCAGCTTCAACGCATGTTGCGAGAACCACGTTCTTCTGCCGGAGAAGCCCTCTATACATCGCTCCGCGCGTTTTTGGAAGGCCTGTTGTCTCACGCGGCGGAGCGGCTACGTGAGGATACGGAGGTTGGGGAAAAATTTGACGATCTCGTCTACGATATGGTGGCGCGCAGCACGCTGCAAGCACACGCCGTCAGCGGGTTAGTGGCGCGGGAAGTGATGGGGCGGATGACGGACGAACAGCTAAACCGCATCGTATACAGTAAAATCGAGCCGGATATGCTGTGGATACGTTTGAATGGCACGGTATTGGGTGCAATCCTAGGCGGCGTTCTGTTTTTACTGCGTCTCGCGCTTGGGTATGGCGGAATCTGAATATGATACAGGGACGTTGAAAAACAGCGTTCACGGGGAGAGGAAACGGATATGAGACATTCGCTAATCACCAAGCGCGAGACCGCGCCGACGGATGCACTTCGCAAAGCGGCGGCGCGGGAAAAACAGAAAATGGAGCGCACCATGCGGCGCAAGGCCTTGTGGCTGGCTGTCAAACCGCATGAGATTTTCGCGGATACAGCGAATGCCGTCACGGAGGAGATGCCGGTATTCGTTTCCTTTGATTTGGAACGTGCAGGGTTTGTCGAGGATGACATCATTGAGATCGGAGCCGTTCGTGTGGACGTGCGGGACGGGACATTTCAAAAGTTTCATGCGTTGGTACGACCTCGGTCGCGGCTCAATCAGCATGTGGAAAAATTGACTGGCATTACCCAAGCGGAGTTAAACGGACAAAAGACGTTGCCGGAAGTCTTGCCAGATTTTTTGCGCTTTGTGGGAGATGCCCCGGTACTCGGTCACGCCATTGGCGATAACGACATCATCCAGATCAATTTAGCCCTGCGCCGCTATCGGCTACCAGGGTGGCATAAGTTTTTTCCACGGTTCGTCGATACGGAGCATGTGGCGCATCGTCTCATGGATCACCTCACGCCGCCCATTAAAAAGTTTGGACTCACGTTCCTTTTAGCGCGGTATGGCTTGGCGTTTTCTGCCGCCCATCGCGCGTTAGAAGATGCCATCGCGTCGTACCTTTTATTTTTCCTCTTGATGCGGGATAGGGCGTTAGGTTTCTCGTCAGAAAATGTTAAGTTTTTCGGGACGCGGCAAGAGACACTTTTGTCGGCGCTTCGTGAGACCTGCGGGATCGAGACCATCGCGCCAGCGGCGGACATCGAGCCATAATCCCGTATGACGGGCACGAGAAAGGAGAGAAATGCCACAATGATGGCCGAGGTACTCGTCAACCTTCCAGTCAAAAGTCTCTATCGCTCATTTACCTATCGGATCCCGGCGGCACTTTCCTGTTTGGATGTGGGTTGGCGGGTCTTGGTACCCTTCGGCGGACGCAAGGTGGAAGGCTTTATCTTGGCACTTTCCAAAATGAGTGACATTCCGACGGAGAAAGTGAAGGACATTGTATCGGCGGTGGACGACGAGGCGTGGTTTACGCCGGAAATGATCGCCGTTGCCCGCTGGTTGTCCAAGTTTTACTTGTGCGCTCCGGCGGAGATGATGCGCCTTTTCGTGCCAGGGAAAAGTGGGGTGCGGATCGAAGTGGCCTACCGAGCGAAAGCCGATCCGGCGGTGATGGAGGAGGACGCATGCTGTGGACGCATCTATGGGTATATCAAAGGGAAGGAAGCCCAAACATTGACTGCGCTGCGCCGGGCTTTTCCTGATGTACCGCAGATTTCGGATGCCTTGGAACACATGGTGCGCGGCAAGTGGCTGGAGAAGGAATATGTGGCGCATCGCCGAGGTTCGGCGGTTCATGAGGAGATGCTTTGCCTCGTTTCTCCCGCAGACGATACTGCGGTGGCGGCGTTGCGGCGAAAATCGGTGCAGCGCCGCCTTTTCGCCGCGCTGCTGGAAACGGCGGAAATTCCATGCGCAGTACTTCGAAAACAAGGGTTTTCCAAAAGCGTGATCGACGGATTGATCGACAGCGGCTTGGCGGAGAAAAAGTCCCGTCGTCTCCTGCGGGACAGTTATCGAAGGACGACGGAGGGCGCGGTCACCGACCTCCCCCTTTTGACTGCGGCGCAAGCGGAAGCCCTCAAGCAGCTGCACCCCGCCCTTTTGGCACGGCAGGCGAAGGTCTTCCTGCTCCATGGCGTGACGGGCAGCGGCAAAACTAGGGTCTATATGGAAGCCGCTCTGACAGCGCGGGAAGAGGGGCGCCAAGTGATTGTATTGGTACCGGAAATCGCCCTTACAGGGCAGCTTGTCAAAGCCTTTCAGACGATGTTCGCATCGGATATTATCGTCATTCACAGCCGCTTGACTGTCGCTGAACGAAACGATGCCTTTTTTCGTATCCGCCGCCGGGAGGCGGGGGTTATCATCGGGGCGCGTTCCGCTCTTTTTACCCCAGCATCAGACATTGGTCTCATCATCATGGATGAAGAACAGGACAATTCCTATAAGCAGGACGAAGCGCCGCGCTACCACGCGCGGGTGGTAGCCTCGGCCTTGGCGCGCTTCCACCATGCGGTTCTCCTCTTCGGGAGCGCTACGCCCTCGTTGGAAACATTTCATTTAGCGCGAGAAGGGAAGATCACCCTGCTGTCCTTGCCCGAGCGGGTGGGGCAGCGCGCGCTTCCAACGATGGAAGCGGTAGACATGCGGGAAGAACTGCGGCACGGGAACCGCCGGGTTCTCTCTGCTGCCTTGGAATCGTGCATTTGCGACACGGTGGGCGCTGGACATCAGATGATTCTGATGCTCAACCGCCGTGGCTTTTTCACCTTCGTCATGTGCCGTTCCTGCGGTTATGTCGTAGTGTGCCGCTTTTGTGGCTTGCCCTTGGTCTACCACCGGGACGGTCGGTTGGCATGTCATCACTGCGATACGCACGAGACGGTGCCATCCGCTTGTCCGGCCTGCGGCAGCACCTACATCAAATTTTTTGGATCGGGTACGGAAAAATTAGAGCGCGAACTGCAAGAGCGGATGCCAGACGTGCGGGTGGCGCGTTTTGATCGGGATACGACCCGTCAAAAATTTGCGCACGATGAAATTTTAGAAGCGTTCCGGCAGGGAAAATACGATATTTTATTGGGAACCCAGATGGTCGCCAAAGGGCACGATATTCCCAATGTCACAGCAGTGGGCATACTGAGTGCCGACGCCGTACTTAATATGCCAGATTTTCGGGCAGCGGAGCGTTGTTTTTCCCTCATCACGCAGGCGTCGGGGCGCGCCGGGCGCGGCGACGTGCCGGGGCGCGTCATCGTGCAGTGCTATCATCCAGAACATTATGCGGTGCGCTTAGCGTTGGCGCAAGACTATCGAGGTTTCTATGAAGAAGAAATCGCGTTTCGCCGCGCACTGCTTTTTCCCCCGTTTTGCCGCCTGATCAAGCTGACGTTCCTCCATGAACAGGAAGAGACGGCACGAGGCAACGCAGAGCAGATGAAGGAAAAGTTCGTGGCAGCTTTTTCCGGCGAACCAGGCCGTCAAATCTTAGGCCCGGCACCAGCGGTCGTGGCGCACTTTAAGGGCGTGTACCGTTTCACACTGCTGATCAAAACCGACGACCTGACAGTCATGCAGGACTTTCTGCGGCAGGCGCAGATGGAGCGGCGGACGGATGTCCTCATCGATATAGATCCCATTCTTCTGTAATGCGGTTGTGTTTCCCATGGTTTTTTCATATAATGACAATTATCGGAATCAGTTCATGCAGGAGGGTACACATGGAAGAGAAAATCAATCAGATCAGGCAAGAAGCGGTGGAGCTCATTCGCCAGCAAGTGGAGAATCTATCGCAGCTCAATGACATTCGGGTAAAATACTTGGGGAAAAAGGGCGAGATCACGAATTTTCTTCGGGGGTTAGGCCAGCTCAGCAAAGAGGATCGCCCCCGCATTGGGCAAATCGTCAACGAGGCGCGCCATCAGCTGGAAACCTTGATTGAGGAGAAAAATGCGCAGCTTAAAATCGAGACGATGAAAGAGAAACTCTCTCAGGAAAAAATTGACATTACGTTGCCTGGCCGCTATCCGTGGAGAGGTCATCTTCATCCCCTGACGCTGACACTGCAGCGCATCAAGACCATTTTTATGGACATGGGCTTCTCGGTGGAAGAGGGACCTGAGATCGAGCGGGATTACTTCAATTTTGAGGCACTGAATTTGCCCAAGGATCATCCGGCGCGCGATATGCAGGATTCTTTTTACATCACGGAGGAAATCCTCATGCGTACCCAGACATCTCCCGTGCAGGCGCGCACCATGCAGGCGCATGAGCCAAATAGTCCCATCCGCATGATCGCGCCGGGTCGTGTCTATCGCCGGGATGACTACGACGCCACCCATTCGCCGATGTTCACACAAGTGGAGGGGCTGGTCGTTGACGAAGGGATACGATTTTCTGACTTGAAGGGTACGCTTGAACTCTTTTTGCATAAAACTTTTAATGAAAAGGTGGGCGTGCGCTTTCGCCCTAGCTTTTTTCCCTTTACCGAACCGAGCGCGGAAGTCGATATTTCCTGCGTGATGTGTCATGGCAAAGGCTGCCGCGTCTGCAAGGGGACGGGGTGGTTGGAAATCTTGGGCGCGGGGATGGTGCATCCGCACGTTTTGGAGATGAGCGGCTACGATCCAGCGCGCGTCAGCGGCTTTGCCTTCGGCCTTGGGGTGGAGCGAATTGCCATGCTGTCCTATGGAATCGATGATCTGCGCCTGTTCTACGACAACGATCTGCGGTTCTTGCGGCAGTTTTGAGAGGGGAGACACGATATGCAGGTTTCAATCAAATGGTTGAAGGATTATATTGATTTCTTGGAAACACCGGAAGAATTGGCGGATAAACTGACGATGGCGGGGGTTCCCGTAGAGAACATACTTCGACAAGACGCGGGACTCGACAAAGTGGTCACGGGTCGCTTGGAAAGCGTGGAGCCGCACCAAAACTCGGATCATCTGAAGATCTGTACCGTTCAGGTTGGAAAGTCAGAGACGCTGACCATCGTGACCGGCGCGTCCAATGTGGCGGCGGGGCAAATCGTGCCCGTGGCGCTCGTGGGAGCGCAGCTTCCCACGGGGCAGAAGATCGCCAAGAGCAAAATGCGTGGCGTTCCCTCACTGGGGATGCTTTGCTCGGCAAGTGAGTTGGCTCTTGATACGACGGGGCTTCCCGAAGCGCAGATCACGGGTATTTTCCTTCTGCCCGAGGATACGCCGGTGGGGGTGCCCGTGGCGTCCGTGCTGGGCATGGATGATGTGGTGCTGGAATTTGAACTCACGGCGAACCGAGGCGATTGCTTCAGTGTCTGGGGACTCGTGCGGGAGATCGCCGTGCTCACGGGGAACGTCCCCCATTGGCCGACCATCGCCGTGCATGAGGAGGACGCCCCGCTGGCGGCGGATATGGTGGACATCGGCATCGAGGCGGAGGACTTGTGTGCGCGCTTTTCCGCACGAGTTTTGACAGAGGTCAAGATCGCGCCTTCTCCACAATGGATGCAGGAGCGGTTGGCAGGCGCGGGGATCCGTGCCATCAACAATGTGGTGGATGTGACAAATTTTGTCATGCTGGAATTGGGGCAGCCCCTGCACGCCTATGATTACGACAAAGTCAAGGGGCATCGTCTGATGGCGCGGCGGGCGAAAGCGGGGGAGAACCTCCACACGCTTGACGATTCTGCCCGCCTCGCCCAAGGTGAGGAACTCGTCATTGCCGACGCGGAAAAACCGGCGGGGTTGGCGGGGATCATGGGCGGCTTGGAAACGGAAATCACGGAAGAGACAACCACTGTCATTTTGGAAGCGGCGTCTTTCGCCGGTAGTTCCATTCGTCGCACTGCACGAAGCGCTGGTCTCCACTCCGAGGCATCGGGACGTTTTGAGCGTGGGATAGATGAAACCCAAACGGTTCGTGCCCTTGATCGTGCGGCGCAGCTTTTGGGTGAGATGGGTGGCGCACGCACGGCGCAAGGTGTGGTAGACTGCTATCCTGTACCCCGAACGCCGACGGTTCTTTCCTTTACGACGGGAGCGATCAATCGTCGCTTAGGAACGAATCTGGCGGGAGGAAAGATGACGGCCATCTTGGAAAGTCTTGGCTTTGCGTTAGAAAGTACAGAACCAGACCGCTATCAGGTTACGGTACCCTCATGGCGCAATGACATTCACTGCTGGGAAGATCTTTCGGAAGAAGTGGCGCGCATCTATGGATTTAAGAACATTCCTTCGACAACGCCGCGCGGAAACATTGAGATGGCGCGGGAAAGTGACCGCCAACACTTTGTTGATGAGATGAAGAAGATCTTTTGTGCTTTGGGGCTGAACGAAACGATTTCTTTTTCGTTTATGCATCCCTCGATGTTTGATCGCTTGCAAGTCCCAGACGACAGTAGGCTTCGCCAAGCCATTGCCATCATGAATCCTTTGACTGATGAATACCCCTTAGTGAGGACGACGCTTCTCCCCAATCTCTTTGAAAACGCCATGCGTAATTTTTCGCGGAAAAATGAGGATATTCGGCTGTTTGAAGTAGCGCCGGTCTTTTTCCCAAAAGGATTGCCGGTGACGGAAGAGCCGCAGGAAGTACTCCAAGCGGCTGGACTCATCGCCGGACATCGTCAGCCGTTAGGGTGGAGTCAAGGGAAAGAGAGCGTGGACTTTTATGACGCAAAAGGCATCATCGAACAGCTGATGGCGGCGCTCTCCATAAAAAATTACACGGTGGAGGCGGAACAGCATTTTGCTCTCCACCCAGGGAAGTCGGCGGCGTTCAAGAAGGGACGGGACACCATCGCCGTCGTGGGGGAAGTTCACCCGGCAGTGGCGGCGGCCTTTGGTGCGGCGAAGCCCATGTACGTCTTTGAGATGGACGTACCCACCCTGATGAAGTACGCCAGCGGTAAATTTTCCTATCAGCCGCTGCCGAAATATCCGCCTATTCTGCGGGATTTGGCGGTACTGGTGGCGGATTCGGTCGCGGCGGCAGACATCGACCGGGTAATGAAGAAGCACGGCGGTTCTTATCTCAAAGAGGTTACCCTCTTTGACGTCTATACCGGTCCTCAGGTGGCGGGTGGCAAGAAGAGTCTGGCGTTTACGCTGCACTTCCAATCTAACGATAAAACCTTGACGGATAACGAGGTTGATGACGCTATCGAAAAGGTGGTAACCGCCGTCATGGAAAATTTTAAGGCCGAATTGCGCGCCTGAATAAAAACAGCGGTCAACTTTGAAAAAGAAGTATGGATCGCTGTTTTTTGTTGTCGACTTATGATAGACTTAAAGGCAGATCAGATCGATGGGTTGGAAAAGGATCAAATGATAGGGAAAGATGTGGTGGGGGTCGTGGACAATAAGATCGTCGTGGATATTTTTGGCGAACAGTATCCGCTGAAGACGGACGCTGACGCCTCCTATGTGAAGCAGTTGGCGGCATTCGTGGACGCCCAGATGAAGTCTGTCTCGAAGAGTACGAAGAGCCTATCGGGGATGCGGATCGGGATATTGGCGGCGCTTCAAATTGCGGATCACTACCTCAAGATGAAGCAAGACTACGAAGAGTTAGTGGCGCTCATTGATGAAAAAAAGCAGGGCGGGGAATGTAACTGAATGCTTTCGTTTCATAACAAAAAGACTTTTTAATGGTATGGTTTTAGCATTGCTGGATGACAAAAATCATGTTATAGTGAAAAGAGAGACAGACAGGATGACGAGCGGGAGGGTTCCATGTTTAACTTCCAGAACAAGAACAATGAATTCTTTGATCTTTTTGTGGAGAGTGCCCGATATTTTTACCAAGGGGCGCTTATCATGGACGAGGTCATGCAGGATCCGGGGTTAGCGGTCATCAAGATGAAGGAGATCATTGATTTGGAACATGAAGCGGACGCCATCAATGATAAAATCATCGATCGGCTGAATCAGACCTTCATCACCCCCATTGATCGGGAGGACATTTTTTCCTTAGTGAATGGATTGGACGACGGCGTTGACTTTTTGCAGGGAACGCTCCAACGCATCGTGATCTATCGGACGGGGCCGGCGAAGGAAGGTGCGGTTTCTCTGACGAAGTTGCTCTTAGAATCCACAGAAGAATTGATCAAGGCTTTTTCCCTGCTGAAAGACATCAAGAAGAATCGCGTGCAGATATTGGAAGCGACGCACAAGATTGGCAAATTAGAGAGCGAAGGGGATCGGGTCTATCGCCATGAGATTGCCTATTTGTTCGATAATGTCAAAGATCCCATTGAGCTTATCAAATGGAAAGATATATTGGAAAATTTGGAGGATACCTTAGATCACTGCGAAGATGTATCAGATATGATTCGTGGCGTGGTGATGAAATATGCCTGACCTGCATTTTTTAATCTGTGCTGTGATTGTGTTGGCGCTGGTCTTTGACTTTATCAATGGCTTTCATGATACGGCCAACGCCATCGCTACTTCGGTGTCCACACGCGCCATTTCGCCCAATGACGCCATTTTGATGGCCGCCGTCCTCAATTTTTTGGGTGCGATGTATAGTACAGGCGTAGCGAAGACCATCGGCGCTGACATCGTTCAGTCGGCCAGCCAAGTCAACGAGCATGTTCTGATTGCCGCTTTAGCCGGTGCGGTGATTTGGAACATGCTGACGTGGTGGGCGGCGCTTCCGAGCAGTTCTTCCCATGCTTTGGTGGGTGGTGTGATCGGTGCGGTACTCGTTTCGACCGGTGCCGACGGATTGAATGTCTTTGGTATTGGCAAGATCGTCCTCTCTTTGGTGACTTCACCGCTCTTGGCTATCCTCTCTGGATGCGTCATCATGCGGGCGCTCTACTGGCTTTTCGGTCGATGTACGCCCCATAACATCAACGATAAATTTAAGAAAATGCAGATCATGTCCGCTGCCACCATGGCTTTTTCCCATGGTTCTAACGACGCGCAGAAATCAATGGGGATCATTACATTGGCGCTTTTGAGCGGCGGCTACATTGACGCTTTTGAAGTGCCTTTCTACGTGAAGGTGTTAGCAGCGGTAGCGATGGCGCTGGGGACGGCCACAGGCGGCTGGCGCATCATCAAGACCATCGGCGCGGGTATTTTCAAGTTGGAGCCGATCAGCGGCTTTGCCGCCGATCTCAATTCCTCTGTGGTAATTTTTTCGGCGACGTTGCTGCATCTGCCGGTGAGTACCACCCATGTAGTATCTGGCTCTATCATGGGCGTTGGCGTGGCAAAGCGGATTCGCGCTGTACGCTGGGGCGTCGCCCAACAAATGCTAGTCGCATGGATCTTGACAATCCCCTGTACGGCACTCATGGGCGCCATCGTTTATCAAATCGTCCTGTGGATTTTTTGATATTTCACCGAAAGCACGGATAAGCTGCGTTTATCCGTGCTTCCTGATGAAGCGGGCGTTTGGCACGTCCGCTCCTTTTCTATGGCGCTGCGGTAAAGAAACACTGTTTTCACAAGGAGGGAATTGACGTGATCACACGGAAAAACCATGCCATTTATCCACCTGACCGATTACTGCAAGAGATTCGGGATGAATTTCAGCCAAACGAGAAGCGGCTCATCGTGGCGGCACTCCTGGACGGCTTGGAAACGGATCTGCAGACGCCGGTGGGGGCGTACCATCACTTCGATTGGGTGTATGTAGACAGCGTGTCGGGAACGCGCATTTACCGACAATCGGTGGTGTTCCTCTTGGTGACAGCGGTGAAGGAGCTTTACCCAGAGGCGGAGGTTATCGTGCGCTTCACGGCGAACAAGGGGCTCTACTGTGATATAAACGGTCTCGCTGCCATCACGCCAGACATTGTACGTGCGATTGACGAGCACATGAAGGCGATCGTGGCGGAGGATCGCCCCATCGTCAAAAAGCACCTGCCCAGAGAAGAAGCGGTGGCGCTTTTCAAGCAATCACGGCAGATTGCCAAAGCCAATCTGATTGCGGCGATTCCGCAAGATACGGTGAGTATTTATTATTGTGGGGCGGCGTATGATTATCTTTACAGTGCCATGTTGGATACCACTGGCGTTTTAGGGAAATTTATCCTTGAACCTTGCGATGCGGGGGTTCTTCTCCGCACCGTGGAGCATGGTGTCATGCCCGAGCGGGTGGAACAGCCGAAGTTTCATCAGATCCTCACCGAATCCAAACGCTGGGCCACTATTCTTCGCTGTGATTATCTGCCCGACCTCAATCGGTATATTCGCAAGGGGGAATCCGGCGATATTGTCCGCGTTTCGGAGGCGCTGCACGAGAAGAAAATCGCAGAAATTGCCGATGAGATCAAAGAAAGCATACAGGAGCGCCGGATTGTCCTAATTGCCGGTCCCTCTTCTTCAGGGAAGACCTCCTTTGCCCAGCGCCTCAAGGTGCAGCTTCGGGTCAATGGCTTGGAGCCGGTGTCCATCTCGCTGGATCATTATTTCGTCGATCGTGAGAAGACACCGCTGACGCCGGACGGAAAATACAATTATGAGGCGCTGAACGCTTTAGATTTGCCGCTTTTTAATCAACAGTTGCGAGATCTTATCGCGGGACGCGAGGTTTTACTGCCCCATTATGATTTTATTACCGGCAAGCAAGAACTCAACGCCAGCGATCCGATGAGCATTGCGCCCAAGCAGCCGGTGATTTTGGAAGGGATTCACGCGCTCAATGAGGCTCTGACGGCGGCGATTCCCCGAGGACAGAAATTCAAAATATACATCAGTGCCCTGACACAGCTCAATATGGATTCACATAATCGCATTCATACGACGGACGCCCGCTTGCTCCGGCGCTTGGTACGGGATTTCAAATATCGTGGGGCAAAAGCCCTGCGCACCCTGCGCATGTGGCCCATCGTTCGCCAAGGTGAGGAAACGAATATATTCCCCTTTCAGGAGGATGCAGATGCTGTCTTCAATTCGGCGCTGATCTACGAGCTAGCTGTTTTGAAAAAACACGCCATTCCGCTGTTGGCGGATATTGAGGCGCAAGAGCCGGAATACGCCGCCGCCCAAGAGCTGTTGACGTTTCTCACCTATTTTGATTCCATGGACGAGGAAGACCTCATCCCCAACAATTCCATTTTGCGCGAATTTATCGGCTGCTCCTGCTTTTTCGACAGCGAAGGAGAATTGAAAAAGTGAACACGGATTGTATGACAAGCGAGGAAATTTTTGGATGACTAAAGAGATCCTTCCCCCAATGAAAAAAATGTATATGGGTGTCTATGGCTGTCAAATGAATCTTTCGGATGCGGAACGGATGGCAGGCCTCTTGGAAACGATCGGGTACCGAAAGACTGATGTCATAGAAGAGGCGGATCTCATTCTCCTCAATACCTGCTGTGTGCGGGAGACAGCGGAGGACAAGGTCTACGGGAAGATCGGTGAGATCAAGCACCTCAAGCAGAAAAAAAAAGACCTCGTCTTTGGGATCACCGGCTGCATGGCGCAAAAGGAAGGGGAGCGCCTCATCACTCGGGCACCCCACATTGATTTTGTCCTTGGAACCGATAAATTTCAGCGTTTAATCCCGACGATAACGGAAATTGAAGCGAAGCGAGCGCACCATATCGTGGATGTGGAATGGGAGGGGCTGCTTCCTAGAGAGGGGCTGCCTGTGGCGCGCAGCGGACAGTTCTCTGCATGGATTCCTATCATGTTCGGCTGCAACAATTTCTGCACTTACTGCATTGTTCCTTATGTCAGAGGGCGGGAGCGCAGCCGCCAGCCGGAGGACATTCTGCAGGAAATTCGTCAGGCTGCTCACGATGGGTTTCGCGAGATCACCTTGCTTGGACAAAATGTCAATTCTTATGGCAAGGATCACCGTCTAGCCGACTTTTCTGATCTGCTGAAAATGGCGGACGAGGTCGAAGGGATTGAACGGATCCGCTATATGACCTCTCACCCCAAAGATTTAAGCCATAAACTCATCGAAACGGTGCGGGATAGTCAGCATATTTGCGAACATTTCCACATTCCTGTCCAGTATGGGAATGATCGCATTTTGCGTGCGATGAATCGCGGCTATACGATAGAGCGTTATCGGGACTTGGTACAGGACATTCGAGAGAACTTGCCAGATGCCTCCATCACGACCGATCTCATCGTGGGATTTCCAGGAGAAGAGGAGGAGGATTTCTCGGCGCTGTTGGATTTTGTGAAAGAAATGCGCTATGACGCCGCATACACGTTCCTTTACTCCACGCGTTCCGGCACCCCCGCAGCGACCATGGAGCATCAGATCCCGCTTAAGGTGAAAAAAGAGCGCCTGCACCGTCTCATGGCCATACAGGATAGGATCAGTCTCGAGGTCAATGAACGCTATCGGGAGCGTACCGTGGAAGTCATGGTGGAAGGGGCGAGCTCCAATCGACCCGATGTTTGGATGGGGCGTACCCGAACGAATAAAATTGTTCTTTGGGATCATCACAGCGAATGTCCGGGGGATATGGTGAACGTCATGATTACCAGTCCCCAGACATGGCTCTTAAAAGGTATCTTAGCTGGTATGCATGAGACGACACCAGTGAATGAGACATAAACAACAGCCCCTTGCAAGAGATGTTTTCTGCTTGCAGGGGGCTGTTGTTATGGGTGCCGCTTGTCATTCGCTTAAAAATCCTTATGATCCTCGCCAAAACCGTAATGTTCAATGATGTAATCGAGATCTTTGTCGCCGCGTCCGCTCAAATTAACGAGGATGGAGCCGGTCTTCATCTCTTTCGCCCGCCGCATGGCGTAGGCCACGGCATGGGAACTTTCGAGCGCCGGAATAATGCCCTCGTATCGAGACAGTTTGAAGAAGGCGTCAATGGCCTCTTCGTCGCTGGCTACGTCGAATTTCACACGGCCACAATCCCGCAGGAAGGCGTGTTCGGGGCCTACGGAGGGATAATCGAGACCGCTGGCGATGGAGTAGACGGGGGCGGGGTTTCCTTCGCTGTCTTTTAACATGATGCTGTTAAATCCGTGCATGATGCCTTCTGTGCCATAAGACATGGATGCAGCATGGTCGCCTAATGTTTTGCCCCGTCCCAACGGCTCGACACCGACGATCTCCACCGGATCGTTCAGGAAGGCCTCAAACATGCCGATCGAATTGCTGCCGCCGCCCACGCAGGCAGTGACCACATCAGGCAAAAAGCCCATCATCTCCTGGAACTGCTCCCGCGCCTCAATGCCCACGACCATCTGAAAATCGCGTACCATCATAGGGAAGGGGTGCGGACCAAGCGACGAACCAATGCAATAGATGGTCGTCTTATAATTTTCAAGATAGTCAGCAAAGGCGGCGTCCACGGCTTCTTTCAGGGTTTTTAGCCCGGTGGTGACGGGGACGACCTTCGCCCCTAAGACCTTCATGCGCGCCACGTTTGGCGCTTGCTTTTTGATGTCCACTTCTCCCATGTAGATGGTGCAGTCAAGACCAAAGTAAGCGGCGGCCGTGGCCAAAGCGACACCGTGCTGCCCTGCGCCGGTTTCAGCGATGATCCGCTTTTTCCCCATGTATTTGGCCAGTAAGCCCTCTCCCATGCAGTGGTTCAGCTTATGGGCGCCGGTGTGGTTCAGATCCTCTCGCTTCAAGTAAATCTGGCAGTGTCCGAGCTTTTGGGACAGGCGCTCGCAGTGGTAAACGGGGGTAGGGCGACCCTGAAATTCCTTTCGGATGCGCCGCAGTTCTTGGACGAACTTCGAGGAATGGCAGATCGTTAAATAGCCGTCCGTAATCTCCTTGAAGGCGGGGATCAATTCGTCGGGGAGATACGCCCCGCCATATGTTCCGAATCGTCCTTTTGCATCGGGATAATTTTTCAAATACGTTGCAAAGTCCATGAGAAATCCTCCTCCATTATATGAAACATGATAGATTGGCCATGTATTGTCTTACGCCGTTAAAAAGCCGGCGCTTTCCAGCAAATATAGAGTGCAAGACACCCTGCCTTGAGGGAGAGCGAAAAGTTTTCCTCTTTGGAGGAAAGCCGGTTGCTCACGGCATTGGGACAATTCTGTGATAAAGTTGCGTCGCAAAGTCGCCATCGAGTCCCCGTCAGATTGATGCCGGTACATTCCTGCGTGAGGGGCAAAAGAGAGAGCGCCAGCGGCGTTTTTTTCATTTGTCCGGTTATGGCGTCGCCATTTCGCAGGATGAGGAGCAGCTCGCTGTCGTCCGCTAAGAGGCCGGAGAGATCACTGCCAACGAGGGAGTATAAGGTACTGAACGCATGATCGAATCGGCCGCCGAACGCTCCGGTGAGGACAACGAAGGGAATCGCGCGCTCTTCCCGAATTTTCTGCAGTGCCAATTCCGTGTCGGTAAAGTCTTTTTCCGGCGAAAATGTCTCGCTTACTGCACCTTGGTCTTTCGCCCACTGCCAAGCGCCGGCATCCGCGCTGTCGGCATCGCCGATAAGACGTGCGGGGCGAAGTTCTGCCCTGCGGCATACATCGACGCCGTGATCTGCGCACCAAAGCGGTCGCCCATCCGCTGCTTTTCGCAGCCAATCTACCGTCGGCGGCCGTCCCCCTGTCACCAAGAGAAGTTCCGCCGTCCAGCGTTGGCGCGCGAAAAAGAGCGTGATCTCCGGCAAGTCGATGTGAGGATTGCCAAAGTCAGTCATTTCCTTCGCTCCCTTCGTCATTTGTGTTATTATAGCACAGAAAGTCAAGCCTCCGGCGCGATGGGTATTCCTTTTCCCGCGTTTTTTCGCTATAATGTGAACTTAGTGAAAAGCGATGCCTACGCACTGCACGAAATTGCGCACGGCGATCTCCGCTTATGACGGGTATCGCGCCAGTACAACCTTGCAGGCGTTTCATCTTGTTTGGGACGGGGAGGATGTTTTTGCCAGCCATCACCTATGAATTGATCAAAAAAGATCCGAAGACGGGGGCGCGTGCCGGGATTCTCCATACGCCGCATGGTTCTTTTCCTACGCCGATCTTTATGCCGGTAGGAACGCAGGCATCCGTCAAGGCTGTAGCCCCGGACGAGCTGCGCGACTTAGATGCAGGAATCATCTTGAGCAATACCTACCATCTCTTCCTTCGCCCGGGTGCGGAGCTCATCCGTGAAGCAGGGGGGCTTCATGCCTTCATGAAGTGGGATCGCGCCATCCTTACGGACAGCGGCGGTTTTCAGGTATTTAGTTTAGGGGCGCTGCGCAAGATCAGTGAGGAAGGCGTGACCTTTCGCTCGCATTTGGACGGCGGGAAAAAATTCCTGTCGCCGGAAATTGCCATCGAGGTGCAAACGGCGCTTGGTTCAGACATTATGATGGCCTTTGACGAATGTGTACCCTATCCGGCGGATCACGACTATGCGGCGCAATCCTTGGCGCGGACGCTGCGTTGGGCGGAGCGCTGTAAAAAGGCGATGACGCGAGAGGATCAAGGACTCTTTGGCATTGTGCAAGGGGGGATGTTCAAAGATCTGCGTCTTTTGAGCGCGGCAGCGCTCTCGGAGATGGATCTGCCGGGGTACGCCGTGGGGGGCTTGAGCGTGGGGGAGCCGAAAGAATTGATGTATGAGATCTTAGACTACACGACGGAACACTTACCGGCAACTAAACCTCGATACTTGATGGGCGTAGGAACGCCGGATTGTTTGGTGGAAGGCGTAGCCCGGGGGATTGATATGTTTGACTGCGTATTCCCCACTCGGGTGGCGCGCAATGGCATGGCCATGACGTGGACGGGGCGTGTCGTCATCAAGAATCAAGTCTATACCCACGATTTTCGCCCCATAGAAGAAAATTGCGGTTGCTATGCTTGCCGCCAAGGGTTCACGCGCGCCTACATCCGTCACCTCGTCCGTGCCGGTGAAATTTTTGGTTTGCGACTCCTGACTCTGCACAACCTGTGGTTTCTGCAGGAATTTATGCGCCGTCTGCGCCGATCGATCATCGAGGATAGGTTCAGCGCGTTTCGCAGCGATTTTTGGCGAAATTATCAAGGAAGTCCAGCGGGATAAAAAGGGAAATCGCATTTTATGGCGAATAATTGGTATGTTATCATAACGAATGATTCTTGCATCGAAAGGGGAGCCAGAGCGTGGAAGACATTCAGACCTTTTTTGCCGCCTATTCACCGATTATCATGTTGGTGGTGATGTATGGGGCGTTTCATTTTTTTCTGATTCGTCCGCAAAACGCAGAGAAAGCCCGGCGTGAGGATATGCTGAAAAATCTTCACAAGGGCAACAAGGTCATGACGGTAGGCGGTATTTACGGTGAAATCTTAGAGCTCAAGGACAATATCATCGATCTGAAAATTGCAGAGCAAGTGGTCATCCAAGTGGCGCGTGCGTCCATTTCTGTCAATCTCTCCCAAGGAAAATCCGTCAAAGAAGAACCGGCGGCGAAATCCTCCCCCGAACCGAAATGACGGAGGCCATCGGTGCGGCGAAAAAAGCACTCCGTCAGCGGGCGCTTGACTTGCGGCGGAACCTTTCCTCTGCCCAGAGGACAAGGTATAGCGCCGCCATAAGAGAGCGGCTGCAAGGGGAAGCGGTTTTCCTTACAGCCCGCCACGTTTTTGCCTATGTATCCATGGAGGATGAAGTGCATACGGAGGCGATTCTTCGCGGTCTGATAGAGCGCGGGCAAGCAGTTTCTATCCCCTACATTGTCGGGAAACGCCGCATGGAAGCTGCAGAACTTTCCCGTATGGAGGATTTAGAGGAAGGTGCGTATGGGATACGAACGATAAAACCGGCGGTGCGTCACCGTGTGGATCCGGAGACCATCGACCTCATCCTTGTACCCGGTGTAGCTTTCTCTCCCACCGGGCAGCGGTTGGGGATGGGGGGCGGATTCTACGACGCCTTTTTGCCCCGCGCGGCGAAGGCGATTCGGCTCGCGCTGGCGTATTCCTGTCAAATTTTTCCGATTCTCCCAACGGTGGAGCATGATGTCGGCGTTCATCGGGTGCTGACGGAAGAAGGCTTTTTACCCATATAGAAAAACAGTAAGGGAATGTTATCGAGATGGAGATTAAGATCGGGATCGCCCGCACAGCGAAGTATGCCATGGATTATTGTGGCGATAGCTGCGATATTGCCGAGCGTCCCCATGGCGGTCTGTCGGCGATCATTGCTGACGGACAGGGAAATGGGCTGGCCGCCCACCACACGAGCAGCTGGGTGGTCAATAAAGCGGTGGCGCTCATCGCTGACGGCACGCGCGACGGCGCAGTGGCACGCGCCGTGCATGATTATCTTTACGCGGTGAAGGATCGCAAGGTGTCTTGTACCTTGACCGTCTTGAGTGCCGAAGTGGAGACGGAAACCGTCGTGATCAGCCGTAATTCTAACTGTCCTGTCATCCTTTGGACAGAAGAGTATGAGACCGTCTACGACGAAGCGGTTGGTCCTATCGGTGTGAATCGCCACATGAAGCCCTTGATGTATCAAGTGCCGTTTTCTCCGGGGATGATGGTCGTTTCGTACACCGACGGCGTGCAGGCGGCGGGCAAGAAGCGCGGCGGTGCAACGGTGGACTTTGAGAAAATCATGAAGATCATCCGGGAACATCGGGCGGAGGAAGCATCGTCCGTGGCACGCAGCATTTTAGAATATGCCTTGGACTTGGATCACGGGCAGGCAGGTGACGATATGACCGTGGTGGTCATGGGTCTTGTCGGGGAGACACCCCCGGGGGCAAAGGTGGAAGAGTGGACGGCCTCTTGCCCATATTGAGGAGAACGCCTATGAAAATCGCGGTGGTAGGGGTTTGCGCTTCCGGCAAGACGACACTGGTCGAAGGGTTGCGAGAGGCAGGATATGATGCCTACAACGTAGCGCAGGAACATTCGGGCGTGCATGATTTTTGGAATAAGCGTCACCCGGATGTTTTGGTCATGATCGACGCTACGCTTCCGGCAATCAAAAAGCGGCGGGTGGTTTATTGGGACGAGGAACGTCTCCGCGTTCAACACCAGCGGCTCGCGGACGCCCGCGCCCACGCCGATCTCTACATCCAGACGGACGCACTGACCGCTGAAGAAGTGCGGAAAACCGTGATTGATTTTGTTGAGCAATGCAGTCGGGCGCAGGATTGATGCGGATCTTGCGCCTTAGAAAACACAGAGGAAAGGACGAAAGCCGTTGCGAAAAGAAGAATTGTTCAAATTGCTGACGGTGATTGCCGTGATCGTCGGCGCTTTCATCGCCTTTGTATCTCCCTTGGCCTATTCCATCCGTCAGGGATTGGATTTACAGGGCGGTACGCACGTCGTTTTGGAGGCGGAGGATACGCCGGAAGCGATGGTGAACGATGACGCCATGGAGCGTGTCGTGCGGATCATGGAAAAGCGCGTCAACGAGTTGGGGCTGACGGAGCCGATTATCCAGCGGCAGGGGACGCGGCGGATCATCGTGGAATTGCCGGGGATCAAGGATCCAGACAAGGCGATCCAAGTGATCGGAAAGACGGCCATGCTGGAATTTCAAGATGAAGCTGGACATACCGTCCTCACGGGCACCGATTTGAAAGACGCGAAAGAGCAGACGGATCAGCAGGGACAGAACTTAGTCGCCCTTGATTTCAGCGACGAAGGCGGTCAAAAATTTGCCGATCTCACCTTGAAGAACGTCGGGAAACGCATTTCCATCCTCTTGGACGGAGAAGTTTTGACCGCGCCGAACGTTAAGGAACCCATTACTGGCGGCCGCGCAGTCATCACCGGTTCGCGCACCCTCGAAGAGGCGCACAATTTAGCGATTTTGCTCCGTAGCGGCGCCCTGCCGGTAAAGGTGAACATCATCGAAACGCGCACCGTAGGGCCGACATTGGGACAGGATTCCAAGGACAAGAGCGAATTTGCGTTTTCCATCGGGATCGGGGCGGTTCTCCTTTTCATGCTGCTCTTTTATCGCTTGTCTGGATTCATTGCCGACATCAGTTTGATGGCCTACGTCCTCATGCTGTTGGCAGCGCTGAAATTTTTGGACGCGACCCTGACTTTGCCTGGTGTGGCGGGGATTATCCTCTCCATCGGCATGGCGGTGGATGCGAACGTTTTAATCTTTGAACATTTCAAGGAGGAATACCGCATCGGAAAGACCTTACGAGCGGCGATGAACGCTGGGTTTAAGCGCGCTTTTACCACGATCTTTGACTCCAATATCACGACGATCATCGCGGCCGTCGTGCTGTTCATGTTTGGTAGCGGATCCATTCGCGGCTTTGCCATCACCTTGGGGCTTGGCGTCGTCCTCAGTATGCTGACGGCGATTTCCCTCACCCAATACATGCTGAAGCTGCTCATTGGCGCAAATCTTCTTCAAAATCCCTTTGTGTACGGTGCCGGACGGAGCGAAACTGCAGGGGAGGTGACGCGTCATGCCTGAGTTTGACATCGTAGGACGGCGAAAGATCTGGTATGCTATCTCCCTCTTGATCATTATACCTGGTATTCTCTGCATGTTCATCAAGGGGTTCAATTTTGGTATCGACTTTACAGGAGGCACCATCATCGAGCTGCGCTTCGACTCGCCCGTAGGCATACAAAACGTCCGTGACGTGATGAAAACCTACAATTTAGATAACAGCACCATCCAGCTTTCCGGCGAAGCGGCCAATGTGACAGAGGCGCGCGATGTCATGATCCGGACGGTGGATTTAGAAGAGGCGGAGCGCAAGGCGATCATGGCCTCCCTGAAAGACACTTTGGGAAATTACGTTGTTTTACGGGAGGAAAAAGTCGGGGCGACCATGGGGACGGAACTTCTCCTCAACGCCCTGTGGGCGACGCTTCTCTCTTGGGCGCTCATCGTGGTCTATGTGTCTTTCCGCTTTGAGTTCAAATTTGGCTTGGCGGCGGTCTTGGCGCTTGTGCATGACGTATTGGTTGTGCTGGCAGCGTTTTCCCTCACCCAGCGCCAGCTGGATTCTTCCTTTGTGGCGGCGCTCATGACGATTGTCGGCTATTCCATCAATGATACTATCGTCATTTTTGATCGGGTACGGGAAAATCTGAAGCTCCATTTTCGGCGTGGCGGCGATGTGGCCGAGCTTGCTAACCGAAGTATATACCAGACCTTGACGCGATCCATCTACACCGTCTGCACCGTCTTGTTCACCACCTTCGCCCTGTACTGGTTCGGCGGCGATACAACGAAGGACTTCTCCTTCGCTCTCTTGGTGGGCTTTTTGAGCGGCTGCTATTCGTCGATTTTCATTGCCAGCCCCCTCTGGGTGACCCTGCGCAATCTCGGGGAAAAGCGGAAACGCCAAAAACAGGAAAGCGCCAACATGGTGCGCTGACGAGGATACGCCACATCATAAAAGATGAACCGAGGTACCGCGTTTCAGCCTTGTATCCCACTGACGGCGGGAGGTGGCGGGGGCGCGGTTCTTTTTTAGGCACATAAGCGTAGGAGTGTGACGATGGACAAGATTTGGCGCCTCAGCGCACGGGAGGAAGCTGTCGAACACCGTTTAACCGCCGAGGTAGGAGTTACGCCGCTCGTGGCGCGGCTCCTCGCCCAGCGTGGGATCACCGAACCCGAGGCGGCGCGTCGTTTTTTGCATCCTGAAACCGAGCAGCGCTACCATGATCCATTTCTGCTGCTCGATATGGAAAAAGCGGTCGTGCGCGTAGAAAAAGCCATCGCTGCCGGCGAGGAAATTGCCGTCTACGGCGATTACGATGTGGACGGCATCACCGCTACCACCCTGCTGCTTCGCACACTGCGCCGATTGGGCGCGAAGGCGTCATACTACATCCCGGTACGGCAGGAGGGATACGGGCTCCATGAAGAAGCGCTGCGGAGATTGGCGAAAGAGGGCTTTTCCGTAGTTGTGACCGTGGACTGCGGCATTTCCGCCGTCGAGGAAGTGGCAATGCTGCGCGGGAGCCTCGACATCGTGATCACCGATCACCATTTGCCGGGCACTGTCTTGCCGCCCGCTGTGGCGGTGGTCAATCCCCATAGAGAAGGAGACACCTATCCGTTCTCAGATTTGGCCGGCGTGGGTGTAGCATGGAAACTTTGTCAAGCCCTTTGGCAAAGACTGCGCGGGGAAGAATTTACGGAGGATTTGGAATTGGTGGCCTTGGGTACCGTAGCCGACATGGTACCGCTCCTAGACGAAAATCGCAAATTGGTGCGGGAGGGGTTGCGGTGCTTTTCCACCACGCCACTGATCGGCTTGGCAGAACTCATCCGAAGCGCTGGACTCGACGGGCAGCCCATCACCGCCGGACACATTGGCTTTGTCTTAGGACCGCGGCTCAACGCAGCGGGGCGATTGGAGACAGCAGCCAAAGGGGTCGAGCTGCTTCTCTCCGATGATCGGGCAAAGGCAGCTCTCTTGGCGGAGGAACTCAATGCCGCTAATGCCGAGCGCAAGGCGGTAGAACAGGATATTTTAGCGCAGGCGGAAGAACAGATCGCGTCCACCGACAAGGAAAAGGCACGATTCCTCGTGGTGGCGGGGGAGGGGTGGCACCACGGGGTCATTGGCTTAGTGGCGTCGCGGCTGACGGAACGATACTATCGTCCCTCTGTGGTCATCAGTTTAGAAAACGGCGTAGGAAAGGGATCGTGCCGCAGCATTCCGGGGTGCAACATCTTTGACGCGCTCGCCGCCTGTGGGGATACCCTGCTCCAGTTCGGCGGTCATGCCATGGCAGCTGGTCTCTCTGTGGCGGAGGGTAACGTAAACGCACTGCGGGACGGCTTGGAAAAATTTGCCGCCCTCCACTTGACACCAGAAGATTATGTTCCCGTCTTAACTGCGGCGGCAGAACTCAATCCCGCCGCACTCACCCTCGATCTTTTAGATGAGATCGCCCTTTTAGAGCCTTTTGGCGTGGGTAACCCCCGTCCGCTTTTCTTCGGTCAGGAAGTGACAGCACAGTCTTGCCGCCTCATGGGGGAGGCGAAAAACCACCTCCGTTTTTCCGTTGGCGAGACGCGGGTCGTGGGCTGGCGCATGGGGGAAGAAGCACCTTTTGTCGAAGCCGGTTCCATAGATATTGCCTACGAAACGGAAATCAATGTGTGGCACGGGGAACGATTCCCACAATGCCGATTGGCTGCCCTGCGGGAAGCAGCCAGCCGGAGAATATTTCCTGACCGCGATACCCTCGCCCGTGTGTATCGAGCCTTAAAGGCGCTGGCAGAAGAAGGAAAATTAGCGATGGATGAGCGGAAAGTTGCTCTTCGGTGCGGCGTCTCGATGTATACTTTTTCCTGCGCTTGCCGCATCTTCACGGAATTAGGCCTCATGCAGCGCACGGAAAACGGCTGGCGGATTCCGCCGCCCCCTCGCCAAAAGCTCTCCTTGGAAGATTCTGATACCTTTATGCACGGGACGTTAGCGTAAGGTGGCGCATGGTATCAGCACACAATTGATGGTATAATATGAACACTTAGAGAGCGCGACCGAAGGGAAGCGCGAACTTAGTGAGAATATATACCTCACCACTTAGCAAATACAAAACCCCACATGGCACGAAGCGCGAAAAGGAGATGAAGCCGGATGGTGGACAGCAAAGAGAACCTCTCGATTGATGACCTGTTGGACGGCGTTCGGCAAACGCAGCCGGAAGCGGACTTAGCCATCATTCAGCGTGCCTACGATCTGGCCGAATCGGCACACGCTGGACAAAAGCGTGCCTCCGGGGAAGCATACATCATTCATCCTCTTCATGTGGCAGGCATCTTGGTAGACATGCACTTGGATGAAGCGACGATCAGCGCAGCGCTGCTTCATGATGTAGTGGAGGACACGACCTACACCATTGAGGAAATGCAGGAAAAGTTCGGAAACGAAGTGGCCATGCTCATCGACGGCGTGACGAAATTAGGGCGCATCGAATATAAATCAAAAGAAGAGCAGCAGTTGGAGAATTATCGCAAACTCTTTATCGCCATGGCGAAGGACATTCGCGTCATTCTCATCAAATTAGCAGATCGGCTGCACAACATGCGCACATTGAAATACATGCGTGAGGATAAGCAAAAGCGCATTGCCACGGAAACCATCGAAATCTACGCTCCTTTGGCCAATCGATTGGGTATTTCCAGTATCAAGTGCGAGCTAGAGGATCTTTGCCTGCGCTATTTAGAACCAACCAGTTATTATGACTTGGTAGAAAATGTCAAGCAGAAGCGGCAGGAACGCCAGGCCTTCATTGATCTTGCTATGGAACAGCTTCGAGAAAGGCTGACCAGCGCGAATGTCAAAGCGGAGATTCGGGGGAGAGCGAAACATTTTTACAGCATTTATAAAAAGATGAAACGGGACAACAAGGACATCAGCGAGATTTACGATCTGTCTGCCGTTCGGGTGCTCGTGGAGTCTGTCCGCGATTGCTATGCCGTTTTGGGCATTATCCATGAGATGTGGAAGCCGATGCCGGGACGATTCAAAGACTATATCGCCATGCCAAAATCGAACGGCTATCAATCGCTGCACACCACCGTCATGACGCGGGGATATCCGTTGGAGATTCAGATTCGTACCTTCGCCATGCACCAAGTGTCCGAGTACGGTTTCGCGGCACACTGGAAATACAAAGAAGCCGGAAAAAGCGTCGGTGCGGCAGGGGAATACGATAAAAAGCTCTCGTGGCTCAGGCAGATGGTCAGCCTTCAGCAGGAACTGAGCGATCCGCGGGAATACGTGGAAGCCCTCAAGGTCGACGTCTTTTCCGATGAAGTTTTTGTCTTTACCCCCCGGGGCGACGTCATTGATCTTCCCAAAGGCTCCATACCCTTGGATTTTGCCTATCGCATTCACACTGAAGTCGGAAATCACTGTGTGGGAGCGAAGGTCAATGGTCGTCTCGTTCCCCTCGAATATAAGCTGAAAAATGGCGACATCGTTTCCATCATCACCAATCAGGCAAACAACGGTCCCAGCCGCGACTGGTTGAACATCGTGGCTTCCTCGGAAACACGCAATAAAATTCGTTCTTGGTTCAAAAAAGCACGGCGGGAAGAAAATATCCTCCGGGGCATGGAACTCATTGAAAAAGAGGCGAAACGCTTAGGCTACGAACCAAAAGCCTTGATGAAAGATGGACGACTCGGTGAAGTGGCGCAAAAACTCAAGCTCGCCGGCGAAGAAGATCTCTTGGCTTCCCTTGGCTACGGTGGCTTGACCACCCATGGGATCATGTCAAAGCTCATCGAGCTGCACAAGCGCGATCTCAAAGAAACGACGTCCCCCGATATTTCTAAACTGCTCAGCGAATTGAAGCCTTCTCAAGGGACGGTGAAAAAGTCCAGTCACGGGATATTGGTGGAAGGGGAAGGCGGGCTTCTCGTTCGCTTGGCGCGCTGCTGCAACCCCATTCCCGGTGATCCCATCGTTGGCTACATCACCCGCGGGCGGGGCGTATCCGTGCATCGGGCGGACTGCCCAAACGTCGTGAGCGATGTGGATAGCTTGGCGCGGGTCATCGAAGTGAATTGGGACATTGGCCTTGACAAAGTGTACACGGTACAGATCGCCATCATTTGCAACGATCAGAGCGGCGTTTTGACGAAACTCTTGGCGGTGCCGTCGGAGATGAAGATCAACATCAGCTCCATCAACGCAAAGCCCAACCGCAGCAACAAGACGTCTACCGTCATCATGGGGCTGGACGTCAAGAGCGCCCAGCAGGTCAGCCAGCTCATGACGAAGCTCCGCCGACTGAAAGATGTGTTTAGCGTCACCCGCTCTTTTGGCGGTCAGGGAAAGGAGAGCGTATCTGAATGAAGATCCAGAGTTTAGTGGTTGGCCCCGTGGCAGCGAATTGCTATCTTCTTTCCGATGAAGGAGGAAAAGGGATCGTGATTGATCCTGGGGGCGATGCCCCCGCGATTTTAGATACGATTCGCAAGGAACATATCACGGTCGAAGCTATCCTGAACACCCATGGCCACAGCGACCACATCGCTGCCAATGACGCCGTTCGGAACGCCACGGGGGCGCCTCTCTACATTCATGCAGCGGATGAACATATGCTCACCGATCCGCGGGCGAACCTCTCACTCTTCATGGGGGGGAACGTCGTATCCCGCCCAGCCGAACATCACCTAAAGGAAGGGGACATCCTGTGCGTCGGTGCGATGGCGCTCAAGGTGCTGCATACCCCCGGGCACTCGCCGGGCGGCGTTTGCTTCGCCGGGGAAGGCGTCCTCTTTAGCGGTGATACGCTCTTTGCGGATTCCATCGGACGCACAGATTTTCCCGGCGGATCCTTGCCGCAGCTGATCGGCGTCATCAAAGAAAAACTCATGGCGCTGCCAGACGACACCGTGGTGTACGCGGGGCATGGTCCATCCACCACAATCGGCAGGGAAAGACAGTATAATCCCTACCTCAACGGTTTCTTTTAATCGGACAACGCAGATCCATGGGCGAGTGGTTTGCTATGGGGAAAATCTCTGCTCGCGTTTACGCATACCTCAAAAATTTCTGAATGGGCACAGGAGAAGTTTCCCTATCGGTGATTTTATGATACAATTCACGAGGAAAAGGAAGAAAAGAATGGACGATTTCATTCTTGCATAACAGATCTACCAAAGGAATACCTATACATACAAGGGAGATTGCAGAGCTATGGATGCTTCCGTATTGAATGTAGGGATAGATATTGGTTCGACGACGATTAAAGTTGTGGTCTTGAACCAAGCGAAAGAGATCATCTACAAGACGTACGCGCGCCATTTTTCGGAAATCGGTCGGGCGCTGCATGAGAATCTAGTCGCGCTGCGCGCCATCGTTGGCCAGCAGCGTTTTTCCTTTGCACTCACGGGGTCGGCGGGTATGGGGGTGGCACAGCGGGTCGGGCTGCCCTTCGTACAGGAGGTGGTGGCCTGTGCCTCCGCCGTTCGCTCCTTGATTCCCGAGACGGATACCGCGGTGGAGTTGGGGGGGGAGGACGCAAAGATCACCTATTTTGGTCAGGCTGCCGAGCAGCGCATGAATGGCATTTGCGCCGGAGGCACTGGCTCCTTTATCGACCACATGGCGGCGCTTTTATCCACCGATGCACCGGGGCTGAACGCCTTGGCGGAAACAGGGAAACAGATCTACACCATCGCCTCCCGCTGCGGCGTGTTCGCTAAGACGGATATTCAGGCGCTCATTAACGACGGCGTGACGAAAGCGGACATCGCGCTCTCCATCTTCCAAGCGGTCGTCAACCAAACGATCGGCAATTTGGCGCAGGGACGCCCCATCGCCGGACATATCGCCTTCTTGGGTGGGCCGCTCTACTTTTTGTCCGCGCTGCGAAAGCGTTTCATTGAGACATTGAAGCTCACGCCGGAGGAGATCGTTCCCGTTCAGGACGGATGCTACTTCGTAGCGATGGGGGCGGCGCTTTCCGAAGAGAGAAAAATCTTGGATTTTAGCCTGTTGTCTGAGAGTATGCACCATGCGCAGCGGGAAGCGGCACTCGAAACACGTTCCTCCACCTTCGTTCTCTTCGCAGATCAAGACGAGTACGCGGCTTTTCGCGATAGGCATGATCGGGCGAAGGTGCCCATGGGGGATTTATCTGCCTACCGAGGCCCCCTCTATGTAGGGATTGACGCCGGATCGACGACGACGAAACTTGCGGTGATCGGGAAAGAGAAGCAGCTTCTCTATACAGCATACGAAAAAAATGGCGGATCCCCGCTCAATTCTGTCATTGAGGAACTGAAGGTTTTCTATTCCCGTATGCAGCCGGGACAATATGTGGCTGCCGCCATGACCACCGGCTATGGGGAGGGCATTGTCAAGGCAGCGCTGCACGCCGATGGGGGCGAAGTGGAAACCTTCGCCCATCTTCGTGCCGCGCAGGAATTTTGCCCAGACGTCACCTTTGTCTTAGATATTGGCGGGCAGGACATGAAGTGTTTTTTTGTTGCAGACGGCAATATCGGCAACATCACCTTAAATGAAGCCTGTTCTGCGGGGTGCGGCTCGTTTATTCAAAATTTTGCCGAGGGGCTTCATATGACGCCCAGTAGTTTCGCCGCCAAGGCGATAGAATCGAAAGAACCGGTCGATTTGGGGACGCGCTGCACCGTATTCATGAATTCCCGGGTGAAACAGGCGCAGAAAGAGGGGGCGTCTGTCGCCGATATTTCCGCAGGCATCGCCCTTTCTGTCGTAAAAAACGCCCTCTTCAAAGTCATGCAGCTGCGGGATGTTTCCGCCTTAGGGGATCATATCGTGGTACAGGGGGGTACCTTTTACAATGACGCGGTTCTTCGGGCGCTGGAGCGGCTCCTTCGCCGCGACGTCATTCGCCCAAATATTGCCGGACTGATGGGCGCTTACGGGGCGGCACTCCTAGCTTTTGAAGGAAAAGGCGCGCGGTCGTCGCTCCTTTCTCCCGATGCGTTGTCAGACTTCTCCGTGGCGACAAAATCTTACCACTGCAAAGGTTGTGGCAATCAGTGCCTCATCACGGCCTCGACCTTTTCTGACGGGAGCCGCTACTTCACAGGCAATCGCTGTGAGAGGGGCATTGGTAAGGCGCGCCCACAGAACAAGATCCCGAACATTTACGAATACAAGTATGCGCGGCTGTTTCGCTACTACCGACCATTGGCGCACCCGTCCCGTGGTCAGATCGGGATCCCGCGCGTCCTCAACATGTACGAGGATTATCCTTTTTGGTTCACTTTCTTTACGATGTTGGGGTATGAAGTGGTACTGTCGGGGGATACCACGGCGAAAACGTATTTTCAAGGAATGGCCACCGTGCCGTCCGACTCTCTTTGCTATCCGGCAAAATTAGCGCACGGTCACATCATGGATCTCGTTCGGCGGGGCATCAAGAAAATTTTCTACCCCTGTCTCCCCTACAACATACCAGACGAAGCCCATTCATCAGATAATCATTATAACTGCCCGGTAGTGGCGTCATACGCAGAAAATATTCGAGGCAATATGGACATCCTGCGGGAAAAGGACATCACGTTCCTTCAGCCCTTCCTGCCCATCCACCATCCAAAGCGCTTAGTGGAGCGGCTGGTGGAAGAATTGGCAGGAGAACATCTGGCGCGAAATGCAATCGAAGCGGCGGTGGAAGCAGCTTACATCGAGTTGCAACATTATAAAGAAGATGTGCAAAAATACGGGCAGAAAATTTTGGAGAGGGTCGAGCGGGAACATCTGACCGCCATTCTCTTGGCGGGACGCCCCTATCACGTGGATCCTGAAATCAACCACGGAATCCCGGAGATGATCCAGTCTTACGGGCTGCCGGTGATTTCTGAGGACATGCTGTGCCATGAGCCGGTAGAGGAAGAGACGCTCTCCATCGTCAACCAGTGGAGCTATCACGCCCGCCTGTACCACGCAGCCAGCTATGCCGCCGCCCACGATAACGTCACCTTGATCCAATTCAGCTCCTTTGGCTGTGGGCTTGATGCCATCACGACGGGGCAAGTCAAGGCCATTTTAGAGAAGCACCATCGCCTCTACACCATGATCAAGTTGGATGAGGTATCGAATTTGGGCGCGGCGCGCATTCGTGTGCGGTCGCTCTTGGCAGCGTTGGCCAGACGAAAGCCGCTTCCTTACCATTCGGCGGAGATTGAAGAACGTCCCCGCTTTACGGAAGACTGCCGCCGCACGTATACCATTTTAGCGCCGCAAATGGCGCCCATTCATTTTCGCCTGTTGGAAACCACTTTTAGAAAGCATGGCTATCAGCTGGTGATCCCGGATCTTCCTGATCAGAGCGCCATTGACCTCGGGCTTCGCTACATTCATAATGACATGTGCTATCCGGCCATCGTGGTGATTGGGCAGCTCTTGTCTGTGATCGAATCCGGGCAATGCGATCCTGATCACACAGCCATCATGCTCTTTCAAACCTGTGGTGCTTGCCGTGCCACGAACTATCTGAATCTCATGCGAACAGCACTCAAAGAGGCCGGATATGGACAGGTGCCCGTCTTCGCCTGCGTGGGGCGTGAGAGCGAGACTGACGCTTTTACGATGAGCCAAAGCTGCTCTGCGGATATAACGAAGAGTATCGTCTACGGGGATCTTCTCATGCGGGTAAAAAATCGGATCAAGCCCTACGAAAAAGTCCCCGGTTCGACGGAACAGCTCTATGAAACATGGTTGGCACGTTGTCAGGAGGAGATACGGCACGGAAATTATTTTCGCTATCAAAGCACCATCCGCGAATTGGTGAAAGCCTTTGATGAGCTGCCGATGCATGAGGATATCTGGAAGCCGAAAGTGGGGATCGTGGGCGAGATCCTCGTCAAGTACCATCCCGTCGCCAACAATCAGTTGGAAAACTTTTTGGCGGCTGAAGGCGCGGAAGTGGTCATGCCTGATCTTTTGAATTTCATGGAATACATGGCCTTTGACTCCATCGTTAAGCATCGGCTTTTAGATGGCAGCTATTGGGATAAGCTCAAAGCCGACATTTCGATTTCCATGATGGAGTTTTTCCGCCGTCCAGCGATAAAAGCGCTTGCAAAAAGCCGTCGCTTCACCCCGCCAGCGAATATTAGCGCATTGGCAAAATTGGCCGCGCAAGAGGTGTCCCTCGGCAACATGGCGGGGGAGGGGTGGTTTTTGACGGGCGAGATGATGGAACTTTCCGAGAGCGGCATTCCCAACATCGTTTGCCTCCAACCTTTTGGCTGTCTCCCCAACCACATCACCGGCAAGGGTGTCATGCACGCACTTCGGCAGCGCTACCCGGACAGCAATATCATCGCGCTTGACTGCGACGCCGGCACCAGTGAAGTCAATCAAGCCAATCGCCTCAAACTCATGCTTGCCGTTGCAAAAGAAAAAGGTGCGTCGTCGCACGCGACGAAAGCGCTGTAAAATTTAGGCCGAAAGACGGACAAATTTCCCTTTCGGCTGTTTTCTTTTCCCTAGAAGGCTCTTTTCTTCTCCGCATACAAGAGGATTTATCGAATGAACAGCGAATATAACATCGAAATAGAATTTGACGGATCGTATATAAAAGCTAAGACGAAAGGTGGAGGAAACGGGAATGGCGGAGCGATATGAGTTAGCGAATTTACAGCCGGGTATGATCTTAGATCAGGGCATCTTTGACGATGATAACCAAACCCTCTTGGACGCTGGGGTGGTTTTGACCCCAAGCTTGATCCAAATGCTGCAGGAAAGATTTTCGGACGGGTATCTCATGGTGTCCATCCGAATGCCGGAAGAAAAGCACGCTTTGGCTGCGGCCGTAGCGGACGCTTTTCCGTCGGGCGCCCCACCGGATCCTCGGGAAGACATGCTCATCGATCCCGAGTATATGAAACTTTACAATACAGTGCTCCTCGAGACGAACCAGCTCTTTTCAGACCAGCGAAACAAGGCTTCTATGGACTTTGATGCCATCGGCCAATTCATCGCCGAAGGTCATCTCAACCAGCTTTGTGACGGTGCGCGAGCCGTCACGCAGCTTCACAACATGCAGCGGGACGATGAGCATTATCTCCTCCACCACAGTGTTCATGTAGCGGTCTTAGCGGGGTTGATGGGGCGCTGGCTCAGGTGGCCATCGGCGCGGCGGCAGCGGCTCCTTTTAGCGGGGCTTTTCCACGACATCGGAAAACTTTACATGCCCTTGGATCTCTTAGACAAAAAAGGGACGCTGACGGAACAGGAATGGCTGATCATCAACCAACACCCGGAAAAGGGCTACGAGATCCTCTGTCAGAGCGGCTGGCAGGGAGAGCAGGAACTTGTGGACGGCGTGCGCCAGCACCACGAGCGCTGTGATGGTACAGGCTATCCGCACAAGCTGAAAAAAGAGAAGATTAGCGTCTTTGGTCGGATTCTCGGCGTCATTGACGCTTATGACGCCATGGCATCCAACCGATCCTACGCCCACCGCTGGTCGCCCTTTGACGCCTTCGACGCGCTCTTGACAGAGATGATGGAGGATAAGTTAGACGCGGAGTACGGCGTTCTCTTCGTGAAAAAAGTGTGCCAGGGATTGATCGGGAGCTGGGTTCGTCTCTCCGATGGAACGAAGGCGAAGATCATCTACATCGATCAAAGCCGTACCAGCGCGCTTCCCATTGTGGAAACGGAAAAGGGGGAATTTTGGGATGTGGCGACGAAAGCAGGCATAAAAATCACGGCACTTCTCACCTATGAGGAACTCCTCACTAACTGACCTTCGCAGCCTTCTGCCGCATGTCTCTGCACATGCGGCAGTTTTTTTGTGCTGTGTGAGGAATAGTGAGGAAATACAAATAGAGGTTGAATTTATCAACTTCTTATTGTACTAAAAATATATTAAAAATATTGTTGCAAAAATCTACTAAAGGTTTATAATGAGTGTCGTCAAAGGGTGTCATATTGTAATGCGGCAGGAGGAGAGACGTGGGCAGTGCGTGCCTTGCGGGGTAGACTGCCTGGACGCATTGAGACACCGATCGAGGAGGAAAAATCATGAATACACAGGATGTACTGAAAGAACGACAGGGAAGAGGCATCGGTTTTCAGGTCAACGCAGTGGTTGCCGTTGGTGTGACGGTGATGGTGGCGATCCTCGTTGGCTTTGTCGCCTACATGACGTTCAATGCGCTGGTAGATGCCGGCAACCGAGAAAGACAGCTGGAAAATAAGCAGATCGCCACCAGGATGGAGCAGCGCTATACCCGCGCTGTCAGAATCACGACGCGCGTAAAACAAGAGGTATCGGATCAATTTGCCCGTGCCGCTGCAAGCCGGGATCGCGATCAGCTCGTTTCCATTCTCCAAAAAGAGATGAAGGACAGCACGGGGTTTCGTGGGATCGGGATCTCGTTAGAACCGATGGTGTATGACGGGAAGGACGTCCAGCTCAAAGGGCAGCGCTATAACGATGCCACTGGCCGGGTGAGCGTCTACGTCGGTACGGACGGTAAGCCCATCGTCCTCCATAACGACGGAAAGAACGACTGGTACACCGAGGTCAAGAGCAAACGGCAGCCGCTTTTGACGGAGCCTTACATCACCCCCGGCGGGCACTTAGTGGTGCGCTACGCGATGCCGTTAGAGCAGAGTGGGCAATTCGTCGGCGTTGCGGTGGCGGACTTAGACTTACAAGATCTGCAGCAGTCCTTGGAGAAAATGAGCAATCCGGATACGTTTTTCGCAGGCTATACGAAAAGCGGCTCTTTTCTTGCCCACGGCCTGAACAAAGACCTCGTCATGAAGCGGTTTTACGACTTCTTCCCGATGACGGATGCGGAGATTGCGGAATCCTTTGATGAAAATACGGTCACGAATCTCACGCGGAAGTCTCCCACCACGGGGGCAGATACGGTTTACAGCTTCTATCCCATGCACTTAGAGGGCGTCAGCGCTGAATGGATGATCGTTTCGGCGACGAATAAAGCGCTCTTCACGGCAGAGGCCAGAAAAGCGATCTATGCGTCCGTAGGGATTGCCGTCGTCTGCGGTCTTCTCTTAATCGTGGCGCTGTCCCTCTTCATCCGTGCCCGGGTGATCGAACCCTTAGGCGCGATCACCGCCGTCATCCAACGCTTGTCGAAATTGGATATTCGTACCGAAGGGGAAAAGGCGAAGGTGCTCTGCGCACGAGGCGATGAGATTGGTATCATCTCCCGAAGCATCGCCAGGATGGAAGGCAATCTCCGTGACATCGTGAGCCGCATTGACAATTCGTCGCAGTCCGTGGCCGCCACCAGTGAGGAACTGACCGCTACGGCGCAGTCCACGGCTGATTCCGCGCAAAATGTCGCAGCCGCCATCCATAACATCGCCGAGGGGGCGACGAGCCAAGCACAGGATACGCAAGAAGCGTCCGGGCATCTCACCGAAATCATGGATATGATGGATGAGAACAAGGCGATCTTGAAGAAGATCAACGAGGCGACGGACAACATCCGGCGTGAGAAGGATGAAGGCGCCGATCTGCTCAACGAATTGGTGAAGAAGTCCGAAGAGACGGCACAGGCGACGGAGAATGTGGCGCGCGTCGTCGAGGAAACGAACCAGAGTGCCGAGCACATCGAGCAGGCGAGCCAGATGATCCAGTCCATTTCCGCGCAGACGAACCTCTTGGCGCTGAATGCCGCCATCGAGGCGGCTCGGGCGGGTGACGCCGGACGCGGCTTCGCCGTCGTGGCGGAAGAGATTCGGAAGCTCGCTGAGCAGTCGAAGAGCTTTACCGATGAGATCAGCGAGGTCATCGTCGGACTCAAAACGAAGGCGCAGGAAGCTGTCGATACCATGGAAGTCTCGAAACGGCTCTTCGCTGAAACCAAGACGAGTGTCGAGGGTACCCAAGGGAAATTCCATAAGATCACTGAAGCGGTGGATATGACAGAAGAAGTCATGGTGACGATGAACCAGTCCACCGAGCAGATCATCACGAAGAGCAAAGCCATCGCTGAAGTGGTGCAAGGGCTTTCCGCCATCGCGGAAGAAAATGCCGCCACGAGCCAAGAGGGGAATGCGTCCGTGGATACGCAGACCAATTCCCTCAAGGACATCGCGGAAGCGAGCGAAGGCCTCGCGAACATCGCCATGGATCTGCGGAGCGAGGTCAGCAAGTTCCAAGTCTAATCGCAATGTTTGTGTCCTGCGGGAAACCCGCTTAACAAAACGGGACAACCACGCCGATAGAGCGGCTGTGGCTGTCCCGTTTTTTACGGGGGACGCAAGGGATCGAAAAAGAAAGAAAAACATGATATGATATATACCATATCACTTTGGACGGAGCGAGGAGCGCATGAAACCCGAGATCAAAGCAAAAATCGAACAGGCATTGGCAAATTGGCCATACATCGAAAAGCTGTCTAAGGCGTGGCATGGCTTTACACTCCACACCGAGCCGGTCATCGAAGAAGACGTATACGATTTTTTCCGCTATGAAAACGCGGCGCTCCATCGCAGCCTCATCGGCTATTATCATGCGGAGACGAATGAATTTAAGCTGCGGGAACAAGTGGGCCTTCTCGAATTTTGTCTCATTGACTGTATCGCGGATACCCTGGAAGAGTATGCCGCCTTATTGGATAAAAAGTTAGAGGGGTTCCTGCTCCGCTTAGGGCGCTTCGATGCTTCGACCATCAGTTCCTTGGTATCGGCGGCGCATATCACGGCTTGGGACTACGCGGCGTTTTTGCCGGCGGAAGCGGAGGGATTTTCCCTTTTCATCCATCCGTCGCAGCCCTTTCGGATCACGAATGGCTCTTACATCATCGTCGATTATGAAGATTTTGCCGCCGGTAGTAACTTTATCATTTATTACAATATCCTTCGGGATGATTTCTTTGGCGAAGCCAGGATCGGGGGTGTACCGGAAATTTGCTATGAGTTTGACGCGACGAATTTGGCGGAACTCGAAAAGCGATTGACGGAGCATTTACTGCCGCGGCTGCGCGCCATGCGACAAGGAAGGAGTACACCATGATCGTCATTGAAAAGGCGGTGTTGCACCTTTTGGATACGATGAGAGAGGGAAAGGTGCAGCCTGCGAAGGAACTCCCTCTGACGCCTCTGACACATGATTTTTTGCTTCCGCATGTGGAAAAGTGCTGGGGAAAGCAATCGGCAAAGCGGGGACGATTTTATCAAAACAGCGCCTTTCAGGCGTTGCTCTGGGCATACCGAGATGGAACACGCGATTTCATTGACTTTTCTGGGCAGATTGCCTCCGATTGGTACGCACTTTTGACAAAGGCGGAGGATGTGCCATCCTCCGCACTATTCGTCTGCGACTTGACTATTGAAGGAATGCGGCAGATCGCGCTCTTTCGTACCGCATACCATACCGGGTTCGTGCATCGGATGGAAGTCTCAACAGAGGGCGATATAGCTTCGACCATCAAAAATGAAACGGCGCTTTTGCCCTCTCCGGGGCAGAGCATGGATGAATTTGCCTTTATTGACATGGGCTCCGAGGAGATTCTTTTGTCAGCGAAACGCTATACCATCGACGGCAGTGCGCTATTGGCCCTTCCAGAAGCACTCTTGGAATGTGATCCGTCCCCTTCGCCGAAGGAAGCGGTGCAGGCCATCCAAAAAATGGCAGAGAAGGTGGCAGAATCCTTTGGGGAAGATCCTGTGAAGACAGCCGCTTTGGTGAAAACCGCGCTCGCGGACGAGATTTCAGAAAAGGAGCGCTTCGATCCCATGGCAGCGGGGCAGACGATCTTTCATGCGCAGCCCACGATGCAGGCCGCCATGGAACAAGAACTGCGCGACTGCGGATGGGAGAAAGCGGAGCCAATCGTACTGGATAAGAACGCGGCCTTGAAGAAACTGCTCCACCATAAGCTCAAAACCGACACTGGGATAGAATTGACTGTTCCTGTGGAGTATTTTGAGAGTACAGAATATATGGAATTTCAGAAAGAAGGGGACGGCTCTTTATCCATCACCTTGAAACACATTACGAATTTGACGAATCGACCATAATCAGACGAAAAGAGGAGTCAAAGTGACTTTGAAACGGAATTTATCGGATCTCAAACAGGAAGTTTTAGAAGAGACGCGGTCACTCTTTCGCGACATCGAAGAGAGAGCGGAGCAAAACACGCGCCATGTCTTGAACGCTATGCGGGATGTACGGCTTTCTGAGGCGCATTTTACGACGTCTTCTGGCTATGCTTACGATGACATTGGACGCCAGAAATTAGACGAACTGTACGCGGTAGTGTTTGAGGCGGAGAAAGCCCTTGTCCGTACCCAGTTCGTGTCAGGGACGCACGCTTTAGCGACCGTGCTCTTTGGCCTTCTTAGGCCAGGGGATACGCTTCTTTCCGTTACAGGAGCGCCCTACGATACCATGCAGACGGTGATCGGCTGGGCGCGTCACAGTCCAGGCTCTCTAAAAGAGTTTGGCATTGCCTATGAGGAGCTGCCGCTTTTGGCGGGGCGTGTCGATCTGAACGCCTTAGCGCAAAGCGTCACGTCAAAAACAAAGGTAGCTTTGATTCAGCGCTCTCGTGGGTATAGTCTGCGGCCACCGCTGACCTTGGTGGAGATTTCCGAAATATGCCGCCGGATCAAGGCCGTTCAGCCGGACTGCATTTGTTTTGTCGATAACTGCTACGGGGAATTTGTGCAGACCATGGAACCCCTTGCCGTGGGAGCAGATATTATGGCTGGATCCCTCATTAAAAATCCAGGTGGTGGTATCGCGCCGGCGGGGGGATACATCGCGGGGAAGGCGTCATTGGTGGAGTTAGCGTCCTATCGCCTCACGGCGCCGGGGATGGGGGATGAATTAGGAGCTTCCCTTGTGAGCAATCGACTTCTTTTTGAAGGGCTGTTCTTAGCACCTCATGTGGTGGCGCAAGCGCTCAAGGGAGCGCTGTTCGCTGCTGGGCTTTTCTCGAAGCTTGGTTATGCCGTTTCCCCCGCGCCCATGGAAATGCGCGAGGACATCATTCAGGCCATCGCGCTGCAATCATCGGAAAAACTGATCGCCTTTTGTCGAGGATTGCAGCAATGTTCTCCGGTAGACTCGTTTGCCGCGCCGGAGCCGTGGGGTATGCCGGGATATGCGGATCAAGTAATCATGGCGGCGGGGACCTTCGTGCAGGGGGCGTCTATCGAGCTGAGCGCCGACGGCCCCATGCGTCCGCCCTACAATGTCTATTTGCAGGGCGGCCTGACTTTTGAACATGCACTGATCGGCATTTTAGGTGCTGCGCAGGCAGTTTTGGAAGCGTAAAAAAGGCACGCAACACAAGGGGGAGCAAAAGCCCTCTTGCGTCGCGTGCCTTTTTGATGGGGGGACGTTCAACCTTTTCACATATGCCGGTATACGCCGATCACCTTGCCCAAAATTTGTACATCCCGTTCATAAAAGGGTTCCATATCATCGTTTTCCGGCTGAAGCCGCACGCAGTCTTTTTCGGGAAAGAAGCGCTTGACGGTGGCGGTATCGCCATTGACTAAGGCCACCACTACCTCACCGGAGTTCGCTGTATCCTGCTGCTGCACCATGATGTAATCGCCATCGAAAATTCCGATGTTGATCATGCTGTCCCCCTGTACCTTCAGCATAAAGGTTTCTTCCCGAGTCCCTAAAAGATTGGCGGGGAAGGAAAAGACTTCCTCGATATTTTCTTCCGCGAAGATGGGGACACCAGCCGCCACCGTACCCACTAAGGGAACGGAAACCGTACGGCTCCAAGGCTTTTCCCCCAAGAGATCGATGGCTCTCGGCTTCGTTGGGTCGCGGCGAATGAGCCCACGCTCCTCCATCTGATCGAGGTAGGCATGTACCGTCGAGCTGGATTTCAGTCCCACGGCTTGTCCGATCTCGCGCACGGACGGGGGATACCCGCGATCCATAAGAAATTCCTTGATAAATTTGTAAATGCTTAAACGACGTTCTTCCGCCGATTGATTATGACGACGTTTTTGCGGCACCACATTACACCTCAATTCAAAAGCGATGGGGAGCATCCTTGAATCAAGCATCCCGTTTTCCTCGCCCTTTGGCTGTTTCATTGTATCATATTTATGTTCGGTTTATCAATTCTTTTTTGGGTATAGGTATTGCTGCACCGCGACGATAGGGATACGGTAGAAAAATGCCCTGACAAGAAAAGCGTCATTTCGGCAGGATTTCTTTTCTGGATGACGAAGATTTATAAGAGTATACTAGAGAGGCGGATTCCATCGTGATGATAAGAAAAGATTTTGTGATCCTGCTTCTCCTGATCGTTTGCCTTGGCTTATGCGGGATGATTCTGTATCAGGACAGCGTGATGGCGAAGCTCAATACGGAGAATGCTGAACTGAGCGTGGAAAATGAACGCCTTACGAATTTGCTGCTGCGCCTGAGCGAAAAGAGCCGAACGCAATAACAGCCGCTTTTGTCGATCCGTCGGCAGGCGGCTGTTAAATTTTATACTTCCCTAATTCTTTCGAGAATTGGACAGAAATTTCTTTGAAACTGCCGATTTTTTCCATCATGTCCTGCAAGCGTTCATTGTGTACCTGTACGGTAGCCGTCACTTCTTCGGCCGCTGCCGAATTTTCTTCCGACATGGCGGCAATGGATTCCACTTTCCCAAACACTTGATTCATGGACTCCATTTCATCCCGTAGGGCGGTGATCATGGTGCCGATGCTGACGGAAACGTCTCGGATGTTGCCGATATGTTCCAAATTTCGGCTTACGACATCTTGAAGCTGTTGACTTTCTTGCCCTAAGGATTGGTATTCGGTATCCACGGAGGTAGTGACATCTCCGATGATTTGCGCGATGTTTCCAATATCAGCGGAAATGACCGATGCCTGCTCTTTTGATTGTTCCGCTAAGGTACGGATCTCTTCGGCGACTACTGCGAAACCTCGACCTTGCTCTCCGGCACGCGCAGCCTCAATCGCTGCGTTCAGCGCCAAAAGATTCGTCTGCGCCGCGATCTGGGTCACAACATCAGTGATGGAACGAATTTTTTCCGTTTCATTGCGCAGGGCTTCCACCGTATCGCGGACGACCGAAAATTTGTCCATGGTTTTTGTGAGGTTTTGACTCGAAGCGTGAACATCACTAAATCCCTTATCGATATTGTCTACCGCGACGAGAAGATGATCATTATTTTCGGTCTGCTCTTGGACGACGGTTTTGAGGGCAGTCATATTCTGGTGCAGGAAACTCGCCACAGCGCTGGTGTTTTCCGCGCCATGGGTTGCGGCGATGGCGACATCATGAATGACGTTTACAATATTTTGCGACGTATTGCCCATATTTTCCGCCAAGTCGTTGAAATTGGAGCCATAGCGAATGAGTTCGTCTCCCGTTCCACGAAATCCGGTAAAATCAGCTTTTACGCTTTTTTTGTACGTTTGCAGAACGGATGCCAATTCTTCAAATTCATCTCCAGAGCGCAGGGCGACATGGGAATCATAGCGATAGGATAAGAGGCTTTTCATTTCGTCTCGCAGCGCCGTCAAAGGGCGAAGCAGTATAGATGAGAGGATCCAAACGAAAACGCTGCTGATGACAGGAAATACCAAAAATTTCCAAGACGTCTCCCAAAAAAACAGGAAAAGCGCCGGAAGGAGCGTGACGATAAAGGTCGCCAAGCTGAGTTTATTCGCCAAAGAACCGGTGAAACCTAAGGCGCGATTTAAGGGAAAGGATTCCTCTTTCAAGATCGGCGAGGAAAAGCGAAGTTTCAGTTTCAGGTGGGTGGGCGTTTTTTCTAAAACGTCTATCGTCAGGGGTTCATGAAAAAATTCGATGGCACCCTGAATGAGTCCACGAAAGTAATCCTGCATCCCGCGTGGGGAATCGTAAGAAAAGGTCGCTTCATGCGTCGAAATGGGTGTCATCACTAAGAGTGGAGGTTTCGCGCCCGCGACCATTTTGACGACTTCTACATGCACGTCGTACAGGGAGGCCAAAAACGTATACAGATTTTTTCCGTTGAAAAAAGAAGGGTAGACTTTGGAAAAGGTATGGACATTATCCCGCCCAATGGCCTCCCAAAGCGCCGCTGTCGTCATGTTTTGGGCACGGCTCAACAGATCGATAAAGCGGTTGACCGCAGTATCATCTACATCCTCGAGCGGCAGGAACAAGCGATCTGCTTCCCAGCCGTTTTGTTCCATCGCTGTCTGAACGACAGATTTCCCCCAAAGCGTTTTTGCCGTCTGTATCCATGTGGCCACAATAGTTCCCTTCATACAATAGCGCCCTCTTTCTTGTTCCGTACTCTTTTAACAATTATAGTCTAAAATGATAGATATAAACAACCCGTATGACATAAACTTTCGATGAAATTTAGGAATTTTCTTTTCTGATCCCGTAGCGCTTTCCCCGATCGTTACGGCGATGCTGCATAGAAATGAGCGTATAAATTTTTGAAATTTTTACTGTCAACCCGCTTATCTGATTGCGTTGACAACAAAAGACAGGTATAATAAAGAAACCACTGATACATTCAGCACCGCTGCCTTGGCGCATCTTTTCCGACCTCTCTGCGTCGATAAATCCTCCGCATCGCCTTGCTATGCGTTCGCTTTGGGTTCTTGATAGAACGAAAAACCTGCACCAATCTGGCAGACTTCATTTTATCAGTGGTTCCTAAACGTGGTTTTTATCTCAATCCTTGGTGCCATAGGAGGCTATGATCTTGGCGTTTATCGAGCTGGAAAAGGTAAGTCATATCTATCATGCCGGAGAAGAAGAACAGCGAGCGGCCTTGTCTAATGTCACACTGTCCATCGCAGAGGGCGAATTTGTAGCGATTTTAGGGACAAACGGATCAGGGAAATCTACACTGGCAAAACACTGCAACGCGCTTCTTGTGCCGACAGAAGGGATATGTCGAATCGACGGGATGGATACAAGGGATACATCTAAACTCTGGAATATCCGGCAAGCGGTCAGCATGGTTTTTCAGAACCCTGACAATCAGATTATTGCTGCCGTGGTCGAGGAAGACGTCGCTTTTGGCCCCGAAAATTTGGGAGTTCCGGCGGTGGAAATAAGACAGCGTGTAGAGGAATCCCTATCGGCGGTGGGAATGACGGACTTTCGCCATTTTGCCCCTCATCTTTTATCCGGCGGACAAAAGCAGCGTATCGCCATTGCTGGGGCGTTAGCGATGCGGACGCGATGTTTGGTGCTCGATGAGCCGACGGCCATGCTGGATCCCGCCGGACGAAAGGAAGTATTGTCCACGGTACAGGCGCTTCATCGCAGCACGGGGATCACCATCGTTTACATTACCCACTTTATGGAAGAAGCCGCGGCGGCGGATCGGGTCATTGTGATGGAGAAGGGCCGATTGGTAGAAGAGGGGGTACCCCGCTCGATCTTTCAGCAAGTGGAGCGCATGAAAAAGCGCGGACTGGATGTCCCTTTGGCGTCGGAAATGGCCTTTCGACTCAGGCGGCAGGGGATCCCTCTGCCACAAGATATTATGACGGATGATGAACTGGTGGCGGCATTATGTCAATAGAATTGCAGAACGTATCCTATACTTATATGCCGAAGACGGCATTTGAGAGAAAGGCGCTCTCTCATGTCACGCTGACCTTTGAAGAGGGGACGCTGATGGCCATCGCCGGGCATACGGGTTCCGGCAAATCGACATTGGTTCAGCATTTGAATGGGATTCTCCATCCCACCGAAGGAACGGTACGCGTGGACGGGCAAGATCTTGCCGCAAAAGGCAAGGCAGCAGTGGCAGCACGGCAGCGCGTGGGCATGGTTTTCCAGTATCCAGAACATCAGCTTTTCGAGGAAACTGTCATGGCGGACGTGGCCTTTGGCCCCAAAAACATGGGACTTCCAGATGAAGAAATAGAAGCGCGCGTCCGACGTGCGATGGCATTGGTTCGTTTAGACTATGACACCTATAAGGATCGCTCTCCCTTCCAATTGAGTGGTGGCCAAAAACGCCGTGCTGCGATTGCCGGTGTGTTGGCGATGGAGCCAAAATATTTAGTTTTAGATGAACCGACGGCTGGACTCGATCCACATGGCCGCGATGATTTATTGCAGCGCATTGTCCGCCTCCACCGGGAAAAGAAAACGACGGTGATCTTCGTTTCCCATAATATGGACGATATTGCTCGTTTAGCGGATCGGGTCGTCTTCATGCACAAGGGCGAAATCTTGTTTGACGGTCTGCCAAAGGAGGCGTTCCGAGAGGAAGAGGCCATTCAAAAGGCCGGACTTGATACACCTGGAACGGTCACGCTCTTAAAGAAATTAAAAGAAAAAGGCCTTTCCGTTACGGCAGACGCCTTCACGATAAAGGACGCTGTGCAGTGTATTGAAAAAGCCTTTTGGGAAAGAAGGAAAAAAACGTGCTAACAGACATCACCATCGGCCAATTTTTTCCCAGCCAATCCATCCTGCACCGGCTGGATCCAAGAGTCAAAGTGGTGCTGTTATTCTTTTTGATTGCCGCGATCTTTCTTTTTGATACGCCGGGTGCATATGGAGCGCTATTTCTTTTGACGCTTGGGTTGGCGTTTGCGTCCCGTATCCCCATACGCACTTTTTTGAAATCTTTGCGTCCGTTGTGGTGGCTTTTGGCCTTTACCTTCCTCATCCATCTTTGCAGCACGCCAGGAGAAAAACTGGCACAGATCTGGATCTTCGATTTAACCTATGAGGGATTGGTGCGAGGCGCCTTTCTGTGCCTACGATTAGCGTTTCTCATTCTCTTGTCGTCGCTCCTGACGTTTACGACGTCCCCACTCTCTTTGACAGATGCGATGGAAGCGCTCTTGAAGCCATTGCATGCCATAGGCGTCCCCGCGCACGAGCTGGCGATGATGATGACGATCGCGCTTCGCTTTGTGCCGACGCTGATCGAGGAAACCGACAAGATCATGAAAGCCCAGCAATCACGCGGTTCTGAGTTTTCCTCGGGGAATTTCATGCGGCGGCTTTACAGCCTGACACCGATATTGGTACCTCTCTTTATTTCTGCCTTTCGCCGCGCGGACGATCTGGCGATGGCGATGGAGGCGCGCTGTTACCGTGGCGGAGAAGGGCGCACGCGCATGAAGGAAATGAAGTGCGCTGGGTGCGATTACGGAGCGGTGGCTTTTATTGCCGCCTTTTTAGCACTCCTAGAAGTGATGAAGGTCGTGGGAATCTAATGCGGCGGGAACATCGAGCGATGATGAAGGCTCGCCGGCGCAATATTGCCCTCGTCGTAGCCTACGACGGTACGGCATATCACGGTTTTCAGCGACAAACTCCGCCCGTCGTCGCGGTACAGAATGTGTTAGAAGAAAGGTTAGCGCGGCTCTTTGGGGAACCGATTGAGATGGCGGCGGCGGGACGCACGGACGCCGGGGTTCATGCGCGGGGGCAGGTAGTCAATTTTTTTACGAATGGCAATATTCCCGTTGCTCGGATCGTGCGTGGAGCGGAAAGTCTTCTCCCCGCCGATATTGTGGTGCGGGAGGCATTTGAAGTTTCACATGATTTCAGTGCTTTGCACAGCGCCGGTGAAAAAACGTATACCTATCGTCTGCTTCAAGGGGCAGCGTCCGATCCATTTTTGCAGCGATATGCTTGGTACATTCGCCGTCCACTGGACGTCGAGGCAATGCGCCTCGCGGCGGCGCAGCTCATTGGAGAGCATGATTTTTCCTCTTTTCGTGCGGCGGGGGGCGCGCCCATGTCGCCGATACGCCGAATGTATGAGGCAACCGTGACTGCATGCGGCGATACGATTCACTTTTGTTTTTGCGCCAACGGTTTTCTCTATCACATGGTGCGCAATTTGGTGGGCACATTGGTCGATGTGGGGTTAGGGATCAAAACCCCAGCGGCGTTTTCCGAAATCTTAGCCGGACGCAATCGAGATTTAGCCAGTGCCACAGCACCAGCACGGGGACTTTGCTTGGAGCGGGTGTGCTATCCGATGCCCTATGAGCTTGATGCGCATCATCGCCCATTTGCAGTATCCGACGATTGACGGAATGTTGCCCACGGTATAAAATGTACCCAGTTTCATCTCAGTTGTGTAGGAGGCAGGTGCAATGGTGGGTTGGGTGACACGAATTTTTACGGCGCTGCTTCTTTGGATGATGGCGCTCCATGGCATTGACATCGCGCAGGCAGCGCCGACGGCTACCCAGACGGGGGGAAAGACCGCTCCTTTGGCGGACGCCAAAAAAACTGCTGCAGAACCGATCCTGCGCGTCGGGTTGGCGACGGGGCAAGGGGTAGCGATATTTTCTGCCACAGGCGAATATGTGGTGCGGGATGGAGAAACAGGGCAAGGATTGGAAAAATTTTCCTCCAATGTCACGCTTACCGTCGCGAGCCATGGGGGACAGTTTCTTTTGAATGGCAAACCGGTATCGGCCAAAACCTTGGTCGTGACCCGTGCCGACCCTCGTTCTTCACCCTCTCTTTTTTATAATGGCACGGCGTATCGGGGGGAATTTCGCCTGCTGATGGAGAATGGGGGCGCTATTACCGTCATCAACAACGTCTCGTTAGAGGACTATGTGGGCGGGGTCATCGGGGCAGAAATGGGCGCGGATTGGCCGCCGGAAGCACTGAGGGCGCAGGCAGTGGCGGCGCGTACCTTTGCCCTTTATTCTTTAGGCCGCCATGACGCTGAAGGGTTTGACGTCTGCCCAGATACACATTGTCAAGTCTACAAGGGATTGGGCGCAGAAAGCAAGAGTGGACTAGCGGCAGTTTCCTCTACCCGAGGGGAAGTGATGATGTACGCAGGAAAGCCCATTTATGCGGCCTTTCATGCTTCCGCCGGAGGGTGGACAGCGGGCAACGAAGAGGCGGGCGGCGATCCTGTGCCGTACTTAAAGCCTGTTCGAGATGAAGCGACGTATGGCGCGGCATACCACTGGCAAGTTCCTGTTTCGGCTACGGAGGTAAGCGCGAAACTGCGAAAAGCTGGCTTTGATCTTGGCGTATTAAAGCGCGTGGAGCTTTCGCCTCTATCAGAAGAAATGAGAAAAGAGACCACGGATCGCTATGTATCTGGGCGCGTTCGCACCGTCCGTTTTGTGGGTACGCTGCGCACCGTCGATTTGCCGGGGACGAAACTGCGTTGGCTATTTGGCCTTCCCAGCACGCGATTTGATGTTCGCCATCAAAAGGGGCCGGCAACCGTCCCAAACCGCAACGGCAAGATCGAATTTCATGACCAATCCTCGGAAACCCTTCTCTTTGAAGGCTGGGGACGGGGGCATGGTCTAGGGATGTCTCAATGGGGAGCCTATGCGATGGCTGACAAAAAGGACTACCGTGCCATTTTATCCCATTATTACACGAATATCGAAATCGTTAAACTATACTGATACGAAGGACAAGCGATCCTATGCGATTAGATGCGTTTGATTATGAATTGCCGGAGACGTTGATTGCCCAGACCCCGGTCGAACCGCGCAACGCTTCACGGCTCATGGTTGTAGATCCCGTAAGGCAAACCACAGAAGACCACCATTTTTCGGATCTTCAGCAATTTTTAGTGCCAGGAGATACCTTGATATTCAATGATACTCGGGTCATGCCAGCACGGCTTATCGGACACCGTGAGCCGACAGGGGGACGCGTGGAGGTTTTCCTTCTGCACCGCGTCGAAGGGGATACGTGGGAAACCTTAGTGCAGCCTGGGAAAAAAGCCCGTCCCGGCACTGTCATCCGTTTTGGTGAGGAGCTGACGGGGACGGTTCTGGACACCACGGTCTTTGGCGGGCGTTTTGTCGAATTTCATTATCAGGGTTTATGGGAAGAAGTATTGGAGAGGTTAGGGGAGACGCCCCTGCCACCTTACATCCATGAAAAACTGTTGGATGGAGAACGGTATCAAACCGTTTACAATCGCGCATCGGGATCGGCGGCGGCACCAACGGCGGGGCTGCACTTTACGAAAGCGCAAATGGCGGAATTAGAGACCTACGGCGTGAATCTTGGCTTTTTAACGCTGCATGTAGGCCTAGGAACCTTCCGCCCGGTCAAAACAGAACAGATTGAAGATCATGTCATGCATCGGGAATATTATTCCCTCAGCGAAGAAACTGCACGCCTGATCCGCGACACGAAGAGGGCGGAACATCGTGTCATCGCGGTGGGGACGACCTCCATTCGCACATTGGAATCTGCGGCGGCAGCGAAAAATGAAATCGAAGGAAAATCCGGCTGGACGGAAATTTTTATTTATCCGGGTTACGAATTTAAGATTGTCGATGCGATCATCACGAATTTCCATCTGCCGAAATCTACTTTACTGATGCTCATCAGCGCCTTTGCCGGTCGGGAGTTTGTCCTGCAGGCCTACCAAAAGGCCGTGCAGGCGCAGTATCGTTTTTTTTCTTTTGGGGACGCCATGCTCCTCACCGCTCCGGCGGCAAAGGCGGGGCGTTAAAAAGCCGTTTAGTGGAGTTCTTTATGCTTGATATAGACAATGCATGGATCAACTGGAGGGATAGAAAATGAAACAATGTATGGATGCGGAAAATTTACATCGTCGTCTGAAAAAAATTATCGGACAAGTACAAGCCATCGAACGCATGGTCGACCAGGATATCCCCTGTGAGGATATTCTTTCCCAGATCAATGCGGCAAAATCCGCTCTTCATAAGTGCGGGCAAGTCATCTTGGAAGGGCATATTCAGCATTGTGTCAAGGATGGGATCGAGCATGGCGACGCCGATCAAACCATTGCTATGTTTACGACGGCCGTAGAGCGGTTTGCCAACATGAAATAAAAAATGCTCTCCGCGCATCGACTTTTACCAGCTTCTCTTTTCGAGTGGCTGGATTTTTCTTCACCCCTTGACAAACATATACCCCTATATGTATAATAATGACAGAACAAAATGTTCTCTTGGAAATTGGTTTGGGGGCGTGCGCCATGATGAAGAAACTGAGACAATTATGGGAAGATTTGACGGGGAAGTCAAGGACAACGCGCAAATTGCCGAAACACGTCTTCGTTTTACGTGGCGATACGGAATGTTTTATGGAGACCGCGAAGCTTCTCCCCGGCGATACCCTGTTGGTGTACCCGGGGGAGCGTGTACCGGTGGATGGCATCATCGTAGAAGGGGAATCCTTGTTAGATGCGGTGGAAACCAAAGAAGTCGAAGCGGTATGTCGCGGCGTGGGGGAGACGGTGTACAGCGGTAGCTTGAACCGCTCAACCCGCTTGAAGATAGAGGTATTGCGTCCCCCGACAAAGAGTTTCTTCCAAAGACGTTTGGCAAAAGCAACGCTCAGGGAAGCGTTGAAAGCGCAGGGGGCACTCTTGTTGCCTTGTTATCGTGCTGATGAAATCGGTAGTTTTTTCCCCGGTGATCTTTTTATGTGATAGGACAAGGACAACCGCAGACAGCGTGAAAGAGTTGGCGTCAGAAGATGTGCGCCGACTCTTTTTTGATACCAGAACCTAATGAAAGAAAACTTTGAAGCGAAAAAGGTAAATCAACGGGAAACACGAATATAATATAGAGTTTCCAATGTTTACGATGCATTCATGAAGAGGTGAAGGCGATGGCAGTTCACGTGATTAACGAAGCACGGCGATGTTTGCAGTGTAAAAAACCTTTGTGTCAACTGAAAGGATGTCCGATTCAAACAGATATTCGCGAAATGATACGGCTTTTTTTGGCAGGAAAAATAGAAGATGCGGCGATGATGCTCTTCATGAATAATCCATTGAGCATCGTCTGCTCTTTGGTATGTGATCACGAAAAGCAATGTGAGGGAAACTGTATTCAAGGGAAGCGCGGGAGTGCCATCCATGTCTCCAGTATTGAAAACTATATCTCCGAGGCATTTTTCGATAAACTGACGCTGACGCGGGATGTCAATAAAGGCGAGAAAGCAGCTATCGTGGGCAGTGGACCTGCGGGACTTACGGTAGCAGTCATTTTGGCGCTGAGAGGCTATGATGTCACCATCTTTGAGCGCAAGGAACATATTGGCGGGATGCTGCGCTATGGGATTCCCGAATTTCGTTTACCGAAAAGTATTTTAGATCGCTATCAAAAACGACTCCGTCAATTAGGAATTCTCATTCGCCCAAATACGACCATCGGCGGTGCCTTACATTTAGATGATCTCTTTAACGACGGCTACGGTGCGATTTTCATAGGATCCGGCACGTGGAGGGCACGGCGTTTGGGCGTGCCGGGGGAAAGTTTGGGCAACGTCCATTATTCCATTGACTACCTGCAAAACCCCGATGTTTACGAGTTAGGCGATCGGGTGGCCGTCATCGGCTCGGGCAACTCAGCCATGGACGCAGCCAGAACGGCGCTTCGGAAGGGAAGCCGTGCAGTGACGGTTTACGCGCGAGGCGCTACTGTGTCCGCCAGTCCACGAGAATTAGACTACCTTTTAGCCGATGGTGCGGAGCTTCTCTATGGCATGGGCATTCAAAAGATCACGAGCGATGGACCAGTCTTTATTCGACGCACCTTCAATGAAACTGGAGAGACCCTCTCCGAAAGTGAACCGACACTTTTCCCAGCCGACAGTACGATCATCGCGATTAGCCAACAGCCCAAGGATAAACTGGTCAACACGACCGCCGGTTTAGGATCCAATGAAAAAGGTTTATTGGAAACCGACGAAGATGGACAGACGACGCGGGAAGGTATCTTCGCCTGTGGTGACGTCGTAACGGGGCCGCTCAATGTAGTAGAAACAGTGAAAGCTGCGAAAAAAGTGGCCGATAGCATGACTGCATATTTAGAGCGAAGGGCGAGAGAAGAGTAAGAATACATTTAGTTCCGATAAGGATAAATTATCGGAACTAATCTTTTTTTCTGTTTTATGCTGTTTTATATTATGTCCGCAATCCCTTATTTTTCGCGGGTTTATCAGGAACTATCCCCCTTTTTTGTTTTATTCTGTTTTATGCCATTTCCGGCATTTTTTAGGTGTTCCGGCGGCAAAATGGCGGCAAAAATGGCGGCAAATTTTTTGGCGCTGATGACGGAAAAATAGCGGCTTTCAGAGATATTCTCGATTGATATTTTACCGCTTGTGTGAGGGCTTAAAAAAAGCGCCTTGCAATTCGCAAAGCGCTTTTTTGTTCGACCCTGACAGCCGCCCCCCGCGTCTTTACGCCACCATTTCGCCCGACCGCGAAAAAGTCTTTCCGCCCCTAACTCAAATCATTTTTAGGAATAAAATCTTCTAAAGTCGCATTTTGCGACGTTAGAAGATTTTATCCCATACCATGCCGCTCTCATTGATGATGGTTGCCGTCTGAGTTCCCCTTGACGGGGTGGTGATTTGCCATCCCGTTTTATATTCCTCTCGCGGTTATGAGCTGACGCACTGAAACGGTGCGTCAGCTCATAACCGCGATCCCGCCTAAAATCACGGCCACCACCTCCCATAAATCGCGCTGGCGCTCAATGCGGCGGCGCGTTTTTTCTAATGTCTTCACAGATTCTACGGCAGATTGCAATTCTCTGTTCGCTCTCGTGAGCGATTCTTTCGCATTCTGTGATTCGCTCCTGAGCTGCTCCAACTCGTCCCGCAATCCCCGAAGCCGCCTCTCGACCTCGCCCAACTTCTCCCGCAAGGCTTCCGACTCGCTCTGCGCTATCGTCAAGTCCGCGCTCGATTCGCTCAATGCTTTGAAGAGTGCGGCGTTGTTCGATTGCAGCGCGGCCAAGTTCTCTTCCAGCGTCAGAAGCTGCGCCTCCGTTATCGTGTACGTTTCCGCACACGCCCCACACGACGGCCGTCCCCAGCATAGCACCAAGAGCGCCAGCAAGAATACTCCTCTTTTCCATTTCATACATTCCGCCCCCCTCCTCAATACGTCGGCAAAGCCCGCTCCGCATCGGCTCGCCATTTCTCCTGCCAATAAACCGCCTTTCCCCGCAGGACGTCCCCGCCCCGGCTACCGTCCATCGCGTAGGGATGATACACCGGGCTTTCCGGCGTGCCAAGGTATTCTAAATCCCACTTGTCGCAGCCGTTCTTGGGGCCGTAGGCATCGTCATACCCATACCCGGCGGTGTCCCCATCTTCGATGTCCGCCGCCTCCCCGTGCGTCAGGACGCAATCTTTCCCAATGGGAAGCCCCAGTTCCTCGCACAGTGCCGCTACCACCTGCGCCATCGCCTCTACCTGCGCCGGCGTCGGCGGAGCACTCCCTAAGTCCCACGTCGTCGCGTCGTAGCAGCCGCAAATCGCCACCCCGACGCCGCCGGTATTGCGCCGCCAAGTATGCGCCAACACCTCCGCCAAGTCCTCCGTGCTGGCGTATATCCTGCCGTCGTTGGTGATGTTGATATGGTAATCGTCGAAAAGCCCCTGATAGGATCCTGCCGTCCAGTGCAGATACACCTTCGGCGTCTCATGCCCCGCCTCATTCGCCGCCTCCCACAGATCCGGCTTCGACCACATCGCGATTTGTCGCAGCTTCGATAGCGTGATTTCCTTCATTTCCTCTCCTCCCTCTCCCCGGGTCTCTCGCCCGGCGGACTGTTAAATTTACTGTCAATGTACTGCCGCCCCAAATTCATCCCCGCCATCGTGAGGAGCGACCCAATGGCTGCCACGCACGCCCCAAGCCCCTGCCAAATCGATCCTAAATCAAACTTCAAGCCCAAAAGCCCGTTCGCGTAGTAACCGACGCCCCAGCTTATCAGGACGAACAGGACAAAGCAGCAGATCAATATCCCGATGAGCGTGATCAGCTCGCTCAGGTGTTTCTTCGACCACATCGCCAAGCCGAGGACAGCGCTCTTGATCTTCCCCTTAATGCTGGCCATAATGATTCCCCACCATTTCCCGGTAAATCTCCGTCACCGTCCCGTTGCCGCCGAGGGCGTGATATGCCTCATACGTCTGGAGCAGGACATCGCGCTCCAAGACGGACAAAGGCTTCCCGCCTAAATCCTGCCAACGGTTATACCGATTGACGATCTCGTTTCTGAGCATGATCTGCAGCCCCTGACAAATCGCCGCATGTTCCACGTCCTGCCGCTTTTGCTGCTCCTTTTGCTCCGCCTCCTCCTCCAAAAACCGCTGATCACGCGCCTCTAAGTTCCGTTTGAACCGATGCGCCATGACACCGAAAATCGCCGTCGCGGCCGCAGGCACGGCGGAAAGTACCACCGACAAAGCCTCCATCATATCCCCTCCCACTTGATTTTCCCCACATCCTCCGCCGTCTCCGCCGCATTGACCCGCTCCTTGAGCCGGTTATACCTGACGTGCAGCGCGTTAGAGCGCTGCGCCGCCAAACCGTTAATCGCCGCGAAGTCCGCCACCGTCAGCGTCACGCGCTCGTTATCCGCCGTCGTCCAGACGATAGACGCCCCCGCCTCGCCACCGTCTTGGAGCGCCTGTCTTGCGATGTGGAGACGCTCCCGGCTCTTTTGGTCGTAGTCGTATGGGTGGCCGTTGTAGGTGATGTTTTCGACCTCCTCGGCGTCCCGGCGACGCTTGAACTCGGACAGTTTTTCCGTTTTCAGCGCGTCCAACGTAATTTCAAGCGCGACGCACTCGTAATATTCTCCCTTATCTGTAATAATAGCTCCGTTACGCTGGCACCACTTTGCCAGTTCCGCATACGCGGCAAAATCTTCAATAGGTTTATTCAACTTTGTTCCGATCATTTCCAATACCCCCTTACAGTAAAGCAAATTCCTACCGGTGTCGTCGGTACGCTATAATCTGAATTTCGTACCGTGAAATATCCGACGGAAGTCGTTCCATAAGTAAAAGAAGTAATCCAACAGAAACCTGTCCCTATGGGCGCTACGGTATGCGCCCCACCCGTCACATGATGTAAGAGTGGCAGTGGATAATTCAGCGTGACACCTAATTGATTCGCTTGCTGCACAGCGTAACCATAAATCTCTGCTCGTCCGTCGTTCCATTTCACACAGTTATACCATTCATTAAGGGATGGATTCGGATGGTTATTGCTCCAGTTTATGACTTCTTCAGGGTAGGCAAGAGGTTTCCCGTCCCAAAGCAAACGCCCGTCTTTCAGCCCTGTTAATACATGGGTTTCCCCCGAAGGACTTTTCGCGACGAGACTAAAGGAGCCTCTCGCTTCTTCGCCGTAGTCCATGCAGTTTATACCGATGAGACCCAGCGCTGCCCCGTCTTTGTTCGTAGTTCCGCCATACAAATATGTTTCTTCGCGATCTGTGGCTTTTCGCATTCCGGGGCAGTTGCCGACGACGATTGCCCCCGTAATCACCCCGCCGATCAGCGGTAAATACTGCGCCAGTAAAGCGTTAATTTGTTCCAATGCCCCGCCCGCAATTCTTTGCGTGTACACTGCCCCAAACTCTTTTCCCGGCGTCCCCAATGTCTCCTCTCCGCTCACACGCGGCACGATGTTTCTTGCCATTTTATCTGCCTCCTTAAATATTAGCCGCCATAATATCCCCGTTATCGTCCACGCTCCACAACGTAGACGACTGCGGATACTTGAGCGGCATTAAATCCCCATGTTCGTCAAGCTCAAACGTCCGAAAGATCGTCGTCGCGACGGATACCCATTTGGGCGATGTCACTGGATTTTCCCCACGGCTTTCCCGGGTGCAGCGGTACACGTCGCCGTTTTCCACCATCGCGCATTTCCCCGGGGTATAGGCACGGTTCGGGTCGTATAAAGCGGTATGGTTCACATCGGTCAGTATGCGGCTCACTTCTGCCGCCGAAGTTTGTGCGATTTCCTCCGACGTTTTCGCCGCTTCCGCCCAGTGCTTTGCCTTTTCCGCCTCCACCGCGCCATTCTCTTGCGCCTCCTTTGCCCACATTTTTGCACTTTTGCTTCCGTCAACACCGTTCGGGGGATACGGCGCTTCTGCCCACGCCTGTGCTAAATCTGCTGCGGTCTTCGCTTCTTGCGCTTCATTCGCGGCCTTTTCCGCCGCCAATCGATCCTCTCGGATCTCCCGCTGAATGTCCTCTACGGTCTTCCCGCTTCCGATGTCCGCTAATACCGCTCGGCCAAGCTTTTCCGCCAACTCCTGCTCGATCAGCGTATTCTTATCGCCAATCTTTTCGATGATCGGCAGCGGGTATTTCGTGCCAAGGTCGATCGTCTGATCCATTGGCGTCGCGCGGTAGATGACCAGCTTTTTCCCCGCAGGCAGCGCCCCGGGCTGCTCGCTTTCCGGCGGTGCCTGCCCCGGAGCGTAGCCCGGATAAAAGACTGCGTTTCGCACCGTGTCCACGTAATAATCCTTCGTCAGCTCCACCGTCTGCTCCGTGGCCGGATCGTAGATCCCTACTTTCACCGTAGTCGGATCCGCATAACCGAACGTTATGGGGTACTCCCTTGCCGCCCCGTTGCCGAGGTAAATCACCTTCGTTCCCGTGGTTACAATCATCTTCTCCGTCTCCTCCTTCTCTTCTCCTCTTTCTTCGGCCGCTCTGGGATCACTCGCTTTACCGGCTTTTTGGCAAAGAGCCCCGACATCACGAGCATATTCCAAAGCGTAGCCTCGTAGCGCCCATCATCGTCCCAAAGATACTGCATTGTCGAAAAGACCGCGTTCGTCATCATATCCGTTACGCCAAACTTATTCGCCGTCAGATACGTTCCAGTCATCGCCGCCGACCGGCTGATGTCGAGCCATGTGATTTTCCTCGGCGGCCGCCGGTATTTTTGCTCCTCGTCGAATTTCTTTTTCTGTCGCGCTGTCATCTTGTCGTATCTTGCCTTTCGCTTCTCCTCCTCTATCCTTGCCTTCTCGTTGACCTCCTCTCTGGCCATGAGGAGCTTCGAGAGCGTAGTCGCCTCCTGCATCCCCCGCGCCGACGCCGTGCCGAAGAGTGCCAGCCCCCGGCCGTAGTCCGTCCCCTCAAAGGCCATGTTGATGTAAAAACTCCCGATGTCCCGGACGCCTACCGCCATCCCCGTCGCCGTCGAAAGCGTATTCTTCGCGTACTGCTTTAGGATTCGCTCCGCCAATGGGATCTCAATCTTTTTGCCCTCCTTGTCCTTTTGATATTTATCTTTATCGTCGTTCCCTTCCCCGAAGAGCATCATCCTCATCAGCGTGGCCAAGGCCGACGTGAGGATGATTCGATACAGGATGGCCGACGCTAAGGGCGCCCAGCTCTTTGCGCTCCGTCCCCGATAGTACGCCTTCACGATCGCATTCGCTTGGACGGAGAAATACCCGTAGAACATGGTGAAGAGCTTATTTAGCTCGCTGCCCTTTTGGATGCTCGCCAGATCTTTCACGTCCCCGGAGCCAAAGACTTCGCGCACGGCCTTATCGGCGGCCAAGACAGATCGCATCTCCGCCTCTTTGTTCAGCTCCTTTGGCGTCTTGATCTCCCGTTCGCTGACCAGCTCCAGCCGCCGTTCTTTTTCTGCCGCCGTGCGCTCAGCTTCCATGATGTCGCCGTTTAGGCCGAAGGCTTCCGCTGTTAGCTCCTCCTTTGTCATGCGGGAAAATTCCGTCTCCTCCGCAAGGGGGGCGCTGTGGCGCCGCCGCGTCAGCTCTTCCTCGATCTTCTTTTGCCGCGCCATGAGGTCGTACACCAGCGCGTCTGCCTTCTGCTTTTCCGCGTAGGCTTCATCGATCGCCTTCTTCGCCGCCTCGTTCTCCGCCGTCACCTCCGCCAATTTCGGCGTAAAAGCGTTCTTGTACGCCCGGCACCAAAGCGGCGCGGAGAATATGAGATCGGTTTTCTCCATGCACAAGTAGGCATGGTCTTTCAGCCATTCCGGCACCGCCCCCTCCTTTTCAAACATCTGCCTCTGGCGCTTCATATCTCGATCCATGCGATCCATCCGGCTCGCCATGAACAACGACTTATGCAGAAGCTCCCGATACGTCCCGATATTTGCGTAGTAGTCCCCGACGGCAGACAGCATGTTGGCCGCGCCGATCTGGTGCATGGCTGGGAAAAGGTTCGTCGCGTTTTCTATCACCGGCCACATGCGATACCCCATGATCGCCAGCGCCGCATTGGAGCGAAGGCCTTGCAGCAGTTTATTGATATTGCCTTCCGCTTGGTTAAATTGTGCGCTCTGCGTCTGCCAGACATCAACCGCCCACTGTCTGAGGTTCTCGTAAAACGCCTCGCCCATGCGCTTTTTTACATGGTCGGAGAAGGCACTGCTGTTGATGATGCGATAGACGTCCCGGCAGGCGATCCGATGGCTCTGATTGTGGATCACCTCGCCTAAATGTTTCGGGATCACTCGAAGCGAAAGGAGGAGCGGCCGCCTTTTGATCTCCGCCTGCGTGCGGGACTTTGTGGAGCTAAGCCCCGTCGATAGCCCTGCCGCCCCCACCATGCTGCGCTTGGCCGCTTCGTCGATGGTCTGCTCCATCGCCTTCGTATTCTTCATGGCATTGTAGACGATAGGGTAATAGCCGCCCTTCATCTTGATCTCTTTTCCCGTCTTCGTCTGCACCGTGAAGGGGAGAGCTGGCTGCGCGTGAAGCACGGTTCCGTTCATCACCATCTCAATACGCACCGTCTCCGGCCAGTAGGTGCCGAGGAAATCCCAGATGTTTTGGACGAACTGCCAGTCCTTCTCCTCCATGTGCTGCTCCACGCGGGCGATGATCTCCTCAATGGGGTGGATATGCTCCATGTCGGAGAGGCCTTCGGCCAATCGGCTCCGATTGATCTCGTTGCCGAGGTTCAGCGCCATGGCCAAGATGTTTTCCTTGGAGATCATTTCCCCCTCGAACCACGGGATATTTCGTTCCTGCCATCTCCTTCGCTCTGCGTTCGTGTACGCGCCAACGATGTCATCCACCTTGACCATGGCGTCGGCCGTCATGGCGGATTCCCGTTCCGCCGCCCGTTCCAGCGTTCCATGGAGGTACCGATGCGCTTTTTCGCCCAAAATCTCCATCATCATCTCCGGCTTCATCGTCGCCGCTAAATACCGTTGCCCGGCGGTCGCCATGATGTGGCCAATCTTCGGCGCTTTCGCCAAAATCCCATGATAGCCAAGGCCGCCCTCATCGTCGTTGACCTTGTACTGCGTGACGCTCGTCTCCCCCAAAAGATTCGTCGTATCGCCGAGGATCTCGTCTACAATCTCCTCAATGGTGTGCCCGGCCATGGTCTTCATCTTGTCCTTGTCCCGGCCGGTGACGTAGAGGATCGCCATGCCCTGCGCCGCCTCTTCAAACTCTTGCAGCGTCATGCCGAAATAGCCGTTTTCCGAAGCGCCGGCCGCGATCTTCTCCAGCGCCGCCAAGGGATCTGCCCCGCCTTCGCCCGTTTTCGTATCGAGACCCGCCGAAAGCCTTTCTCGTATCTGGCCTAATTTCTCCAACTCGGCTGGAGCCGCCGCATCCTTATCCGTCAGGCGCAGGAGATACGCCAGATGATGGAGCCAGTACCCCTCCGATGGCGGGAGCTTGTCCTTGCCTTTGATGTACCCTTCGATCTTTCTCTTGAGGATGTCCACGCGGTCGCGGACTTTTCGCGATCCGGCGACCATCGCGGCGGCCATGATTTGCGTTTGCTTTTCCTTTTCCGCCTCCTCCCACTGCTCAGCCTTGACCAGCTTTTCCACCCGCGCGGCGCTCTCTCGCTCTTGGCGTCGGAACGTCATGATGGCCGAGGCCTCCGAGATCGTCATCTTGGCGATCTCCCGTCTCGCCAACTCACGATAGAGCTGGTTCTGCCCTCGAAGAGCTTCCTTTAGCTCCTGCTCCGCTAAATGCGCCGTAGTGAGAAACTCCTTCACCTTCGCCCAGGCGTCTTTTAGATCAATCTTATTCGCCGCCTTCGCCAGTGCGTCGATGGCCGAAAGCTCCTCCGCCCCCCAGCGGTGCGCCGCCCGCAGCCGATGGATCGCCCGCATGAGATCGCGCCAACCCTCCGGCTCCTTCGCCGAAGACTCCTCTTCCTTTGCCCCCTGCTTCGTCGAAGCCTCCTCTTCCTTTGCCTTGCTTTCTCCTCTCTCTTTTGCCCCCTTGCGTTTTTCTCCCTCGTCTGTTATAATGAACTTGCCGGACGGGTGGAGCTTGGCATTAAGCGTTGAAGCCCATGTTTCGGACGAGGGACGCGAATGCCCGGACTGCCCCTTCCAATATAGAACTTCCTTAGAGCCGCTGATGCGCTTTTTGAACTCGCGCACGGCGGCTTTCTTGTCGCCTTTTTTATCCGGCGTCAGCATAACCGTGACAACGCGCCCCGCCTGTCCTTCCTCCACGCCCACGATGATACTGTTGTGAAAATCCTTGCCGCCCGTATAGAGAGAAAGATAGGCCAATCGGCCATTCTCCTGTACGATGATCGCCAAGGGGTTGGAAATCGTTTCTTTCGCCAGCGAAAGCCCCAATACGCGCTTGGCTCGAATTTCTTCCATTGGTTTTCCCTGTCCTGCAATCAAATGCAGGACATAGCTCTCTAATGTTTCCGTATCCCCCGGCGCGAAGTAGACTTCATTCCCCAATGGGTCAGTGATTTTCCCATCGGTCAACTTCTTCATTTCTTGGAGAGCGATGTCAAAAAGCGCCTGTTCCCCAAGGCTATCAAAGCGGTGGGCGTCTTCAATGGCGATTTTCGGAATGGCGTTCTCATCCATCTCCTGCACCGCTTCTTTAATCCGGGCGGTGACCTCTTCCTTTGTCAGTGCCTCCCCTTTCTCCTCCGCCCCCGGCTCCTCCGGCATCTCCTCGATCCGCGCCTCCACCTCATCCATGGCCGCCTGCGCTTTCCCGCTGAGACGGCGCAAGGCGTCCGCCTGCCGACGAAAAGCCGCCGCCTCGAAGGACAAGCGAAGCGCGTGGTACTCCGTGCCCGCCATCGCCTTTTCCACTTCCTCCGGCGTGATGGCGTCCTCCAAAAGCACCTTTTCCGCTGTCCTTTGATATTCCTCCATGTGTTCTTCGACAATCGCTTCCATCTCCGGGGCGCGTTTATCCTCCTCTCGATACGCTTCTATCGTCGGATAAAAGAGCAGCGCCGCCTTCTCGTCCTTCGCCATCTCTACCGCTTCGCGTGCCCGGTAGATGGGATCCTCGTAGAGCTTCGCCCGAAAACGTTCTTCCTCGCTCTCGATTTCCGCAGACAGTTTCGCTTTTCGTGCGCGCTCCAGCTTTTTCGTTACTGCCTTGCGGAGGCGCTCCTTCGCTTCCGCCTTCGCCTTTTCGTGCCAGCGCTGATAGGTGGCCTTATCGCTCTCTGAAAAGAGCTTTTTCCCGCCCGCTTTCGTGAGATCGCGATAGCGCTTCTCCTGCGCCGCCGTCTCGATCTCCTCATCCGTCGCGATCATCCGATCCATGACCCGCTCCACTTCCAGTGACGCCCGGCCGCCGTCCGACGTGAACGCCTGATAGATAGAGCGCAGGAACGCCGCGAACTTTCTAAATACTTGCTTTAATCCCCGCGCCGGCGCTTCGCCCTCCTTTAGGTAGCGCTCAAATGCCCGGGCGAACCGCTCATGCTGCCAGACCGCCAAAGCCTTCTCCAAGGCCTTCGCGTCGCCGGATTTCTTCGCCTTCAAAATCGCCGCTTCGTGCGCCTTAAACTCCGCCGCCCAAGGCGTATTCTCGTACTCTTTCGCCGCCCCCTCGTGCCACGCCGCCCACGCTTCCACCGTCGAAAGCTCCCTTTGGCTCACCTCGTCGAAAGCCGCAAGGCTCCGCAGATCGTCGAGGAACACATGCCCAAGCTCGTGAAGGAAGGTCGACTCGTCCGCACGCTCAAAGAGCGACACGATACGGCGGCCATTCTGAAGCATTCTCGTCTCCCCGTGCGTCTCCTGATAGAGAGCCGGATTTTTCATCTTCTCCTTGACAAGATCGGCATCCGTCTTTATACTGGAGCCAAAGAGGTCGTTAAACTTTCTACCCTCCATGGGCAATTGCAGCCCGGCGGCACGGTAGAAGTTTGCGGCCTGTTTTTTATTTACATACAAGGCACGACCTTGCCTGACATTATTCAAAAACCATGTGTACTGAACCTCCGTGTGATCCTCTGTCCCTCGTCCATAGATAGACGTTAAAACGTTTATTTCCATGCGGTCGTTTTTGGCATTCAGCTCTATGGGGACAACGATATTCACGCCCGCTTCGTCCTTCAGCTCAAGGCATACCACGATCCGCCCGGGCACCGTTTCCGACTGGAAGATCATCATGGGATCGGCCAACTGTTCCGGCAGTTTGTTGAGGAGCGCCTTTTTAATTTCAGGATGCTCCTTCTTTATCTTCATGAGCTTCCCTTGAGACATATAGATGGGAAGCGTTTTCGCCCCGACGAGCTGCAAAACCAGCGGCGTTTCCATGACGCGAAACATCTGTGTTTTCGCCAGTTTCCCAGCCCAAGCCCCGGCAAGCGTCTCCTTCCAAGCCTTCGCGTCCGCTTGGAGCCTTTCCGCAGCCGTCTGCGCATTTGCCGCTTCCTGGTTATAGCGCTTGCGTATTCCTAAGATATTTTGTATACTGGACAAAGAAAGAGAGTGACTGGCAAAAGCAGCGTGGCTGTCGCCTGTTTCGGCAGTGCGACCCGGGAGACCTGGATGTAAACGCATACCAGCCTCTCTTTTGTTTATTTTCAAGACGCCATCTACTTTTTTTTCACTTCCTGCTACCGCAGTTTTCAAAAATACAGTCCCAGTCTTGGAAAATTCAAGTACCGCGCCATAACTTTTCCCCGCTCTTTGGAACTTGACCACGACGGCCATGCCTCGTGGTTTTTTTGTATCTTTCGTCCGCCATGCTTCGTCTATATGGTTCAAATGTCGCAACAATACATCCCATTCTTCCACGGATAATGGGTGTTGATGCGCTCCTGTCTGAATATGTTTGACATCATCTGAATAAATGCGGAGTAAAGTATTATCCAGCGGCATATCATAGTAGCTCTTTCCCGCTTCACCGCTTAATACTTTCCCCATAAAATCAGAAAATGTCTTTGCCGGGTGTCGATACATCGCCGCTTGCTCATACGTCTCCCCAGCGCCCTTCGCCTTTCCCGACACATCGAGCGCGAAAGCCTCGTTATAGTAATCCATCGCCGTATAATTGGCGTATTCTCCTCCTCGCTTTCGCATGATCGACGCATAAATATCCGCATGACGGGCAAAGAGAAGCGCCCCGATGCGTGCCGCTCTCGTCACTTTTGGATTTTCGGCGCTTTTAAGGTCAGAGAGAATAGACCGATACACCCGGAAGCCTTCCCTCGTCAGCATCTCAGTCTCCCGCATTTCCTTGCCCGTCAGGGTCATCATCCGCTCCTTGATGGACGATAAGACCTTTTGCTTTTGATCAAGTTCCGAAAGGCGTTCCTTCGCCGCCGCCCGGATAGCGGCCACCTCCGCGCCCCGGTTGAAACCTTCCACGTTTGGCGCGTCCTCCGCTCCCACGGTGAGCGCGTAGGCGATTGCCTTGAGATCCTCTTCGCTTGGCGCACGACCATGTTCCTTTTCCCACGCTTCATACCACGCCGCGCCGGCCTGCCCTTCCTCTTTGGGCAGGCCTTTTTCGATGGCGCTTTGTGCTTCGGCCAATATGTCCGTGCGCTCTTTTTCGACTTCCTCCTGCATCTCCCGCCAGCCCTGCGCCGGATTTTCCGGGTTTAAGGCCATCGCCTCCATGGCCATGTCGCGCTCTTCCCCTTCACTCGGAAAAAACTCCTTCGTGATCGTCTCCTCGAGGCGCTTTTGCCGCTCTGCCGTCTTCTTGAGCCTGTCCTTTGCCTCCTCATAGAACGCCTTCGCCCGCGCCTTCATCCGCCCCATCGGCTCCGCTTCGGCGGAAAAGGATACGGCGTCCAAAAGTTCCTGGCTGGCTTCCGATTGGGCATAGCATTCCACCGGCACGGCCAAAATGCCCCCCGCCTCCACCGTATCGGCGATGGCTTCGTCCGAAAGCCCCGCCGCCCGACCTACCTTCTTGATGTCATCCATGCCGTTTTTCTGTCCCATGGCCAATGACGTATCAATATAGGCGATCTCAAGCCCCGAACCGGCTAACTCCTCGCGCAGAAGTTTTCGTTGCGTGTCGGGCGATGTCTCCTTGAGGCGGCTATCTTGTGCCACGCGCTGAAGCTCGGCCACGACCACCGTTCCCGCCATCGTCTGCCGTTCTTCGGCGCTGTACGCCTCGCGCAGCTTCTCCATCTCTTTGCCGAGCTTGGAAAAGTGCCCCGCGTCGAGCCCGACGCCGCCCACGGCCGGGATGACGCCGAAGAGAAACGATGTCGGCAGCGCCGCGACCGTCGCCATGCCCGCCCGCGTCATGATCTCTTCCGGCGTAAACACCCCGCCGTTTTTCGCGTTCGTGTCCCCCGTATCGAGTTCGATCTGATTGTGCGCCAAATCCCCTATCGCCTGCTGTGCGCCCTCCTCGCCCGCCTCGGCCATCGTCACCTCAAGGATGTCCTTCCCGCGTCCCGCCATAGCGTGAAAGACATCCCGCCGAAATGCCCGATCCATATCCCCCTGCTCGATGATGCGCCGAAAGACTTTCTGCGCCTGCGGCGAAGCCTTGAACTTCGACAAGAATAGCTCCATCGGCGCGACTTCCACCGCCGCCTTGGCCGCCCCGCTCACTTGGCTATATTTCGCCGCCGCTTCGTCGGAAAGAAGGCGCTCGCCAAATTCATCTGTCATCTTTTGGTATTCGGCGAAGTCCTGTCCCCGCTGCGCCTTATACATGCTGTTCAATTCCCCGAAGCGCCGCCCCCAGGTAAAGCCGTTCGCCATCCCACGCCCTACCGCATGGCGGCCGATGGCGCGTGCCATCCCCCGCACCCCGCCAGTGAAAAAGCCCGGTATGGCTCCGGCGCCGCCCGCCGGAGCTGACACCGCCGCCCCCACGGCCGCCCCCGCCACGCCCCAGATAGCCCCTTCCGTCAAGGCGTCGGCCATCATCGGCATGGAGCCGGCAAGGCCGGAAACTGCCGTCAGCCACGGCGCTTCAAAGAAAGATGGCGTGACCGGCTCCGTTTTCAGTTCCTCCTCGAGTACGGCCATGCGGGCCTTATCGTTTTCCGACGCCTTGCCGTCCGCCTCCTTGTCCTTTAATATCCCATATTCCTGTTCCAGCCAGCCATAGCGCCACGCCTCTTTCCATGCCGTGATCGTGTCCCGGGCTTCTCTGACGTGGTGAATGTCATGGAGCGCCAAGGCAGCCGCCGCCGGATCTTCATAGGAGAGCTGTTCAAGGCCGGGGAACTCTTTATACACCTCCGTCATCACATCCGTGAGATTATCTGGAGCGCCCTCTTTTTGCCAAAGCGCCAGCACCTTTTTCTGATGGTCGTAGATATTCATGGCGCTTCGATAAGCTTCCGTATCGTCAAGGATCGCCGAAGCGCTTATCCCCGTCGCCGCTTCTATTTCCTTCGCCTTGGACAGGCGCTCCTCGTCCGTCATCCAGAAATTGATACTCGTATCCGTCCGGCGCAGCCCCTGCGCCGCGCTCTGCATGGCGCTTTTGGGATTATCCGCGTAGGCCGCGATGAACTCCTGCCCCGCCTCCCTCGTCGCCGCACTCAAAAGCGGCTCCTCCATGACGCGTGCCTTCGCCTTTTCGACCTCTTCCGCCGTTACGGCCGTTCCCTGGTTTTCTATCCCCGCCTCAGCGAAGTCCCGCTGCGTCTGCCATGCGTCCTCCAAGAGCGCATGATAGACCTCCGCCGTCCGATTGTTAAAGAGCTTCTCCCCGACGTTTTCCGCCGTCTTTTCCCCAAGATAGCGGAGCGCCGACGCCTCTTTTTTGATCTCCTCGTCGGTATAGTCTTTCTCCTCAGACGTGATCTCCTCGGCCAAATCTATCCCCTGCGCCGCCTGCCGGTCGGTGATCCCTTTCGGGGCGACCGGCTCCTCTTTGGCCGCTTCCTCAGCCTTTTGCCTTTCCAACTCCGCCCCATAATCGCGCCACGCTGCTTTATCCAATGGCATTTATTTGTCCTCCTCCTCGTCCTCGTATTCCGGCCCCGGTGCGCCGTCTTGGTAATGCTCGCTCAGATACGTCGGATGCACCCTCGAGAGCACGATGGCCGCCACCTTCGGCGTCATCCCGTGCTTGACCAAACCGTCGTAAGCCGTGCCGATAGTTTTCCCCTTGCCCTCCAGCGTCAGCGTCAGGACGCGCATCTGTTCCGTGCTGTTTTGGAACGCCGTCAACTCTTCTTCCTCTTCCTCGGATAAAAGCCCCGCATCTTCCAGCTTGTAGCCCGCTTCCCGGGCGTTTATATACTGGTTCGTATTGATCCATTCCCCATTCGATAAATCGATCCCGAAAGCGAACAGGCGTTTTTCTGCCGCGGCGCGTTCCTTTTCCGTTATCTCTCGTTCACGCTGTTTTCCTCCGCCTCCCCGCTTATTGATCCCGTTCGCCGTCCGAAGCGCCGCATCGAAGCGGTTGCGTTCGGTCATCGTCAAATCCTGCTCATCGAGGTACATCTGCCCCGCTTCCCAGCTCATCGCGGCAAGTGTCTCGTCAATTTCTTTGAGGTACGCCTGATGGCTTTCTCTTTCTGCGCGTTTTTCCGCCGCCGCTTTGCCCTCTAAAAATTTCAATCCCTTTTGGAGCTTTTCTGGATCGTAGGCGGAAACTTCTCGCGCCTCCCCTTCAAGCCCGCCATGGTAGCCGCCCAAGTGCAGGTGATACCCGCTCCCCGCGTCATGATAGAGTACCTCTTCAAATGCGCCGGAATCCTCAAAATACGCTTTGACCTCCTGCGCCTTGTCTTCTTCGATGCCGTCCGGCAGTACGATGTCGATGGCGTCGCCGTATACATGGTAGCTGTTCGGCGCGTCAGGGTTTACTTCCATCTGGTGCGCGAAGCTTCTCGCCCCGGAGGAGATGGCCGCTCCCTCGCCGACCCCGAGGGTGTCTAAAATTCCGCCGATGTAGGGGAGCGCTGAGCGAAATTCCGGCTTTAGCGCTTCCACCTGTGCCGTGATGTCCTCCCCTTGGGTGGGGAGATGGTACTGCCGTCCGCTTGCTCCGCCTTCGATCCGCCGCTTCGCCTCTTGGCCGTACTTTTCCTCAAGAAGCGCCTTGGCACGTGCCATGTTGCCGCCCGACGCCTGCCAGATCCCTTCCAATGCCGTGTAGTCCTCACGGATCTCCCGACGCTTTTTTAATGGCTCCATGAGCTTTCGGTATTCCGTCGGCTCCATTCTCGTCCGATAGCTTTCTAAAAGGGAGAACGCCCCATCGTCGTCGCCTTTGCTCATGGCCGCCGCTACCCCCTGCGCGACGGCTTCGCCCGTGTACTTTCGCCGGGCGGCCATGAGCGCGTCGCCGCCCCATCCCTCGGCGCTGCCGTAGGCCAAGAGCGCCGTGTCGTTGCTCTTCACGAAGCCCTCGAACATCTCTTTATCCGCGTATGCCTCACCCGCCATCGCGTTATTGTTTGCCACGCCGGAGAGGAAGGCGTCTTTCTTGTATCGCTGGAACTCCTGAAATTCCCTCGCCCCGGCGTTCCGCTGCATATTGAGCGCGTTTTCCCGAAGATTGTGGAGGAGCGTTCTCCGTACCCGCTCGTTGTATTCTTTCCCCACGGCCTCCGTCACGTCATGGATCCGCTGCGTCACCCGCGCCATGAGACCGGCTGCGTTTCGTCCCTCGCCCGTCGCGTAAAGGCCTTTCTCGCCGTAAATATCTCCCGTGAGCTGCGTCATGATCCTGTTTCTGGCCGCCATCACGTCCGCCGCGTCCGCCTCGTCCTGCTGCTTTTGTATCGTCTCCCGGACGGCGTCCATCACCTTGATGACGCCGGAAAGCGCCTCGCCGCGTCCCCCGTAGGCGTTTATATCCCGTGAGCGCCAAAGGGGGACATTTTGGAGCGTCCCCCTCTCTACCTGCGGCGCATAGCTGCCAAATTTCATTGCACTGCCCTCCTAAAAACGGGATCGGTTCCGCAGATACCCGTTCATGCCATAGCGGCTTGTATTGACTGCCGTCCCGACACCCGTCCTCGTGTTATAGCTCCATGCGGCGCTCGGCGCTGCCTTCGCCGTCATTGTGCCGAAGCTTGGCGCAGGTGCGCTTTTGCCGCCGCCACCAAAGCCCCCGCCCGTCACGATGCTCGCCGCTGTGCCTAAGATCGTACTGATCCCGTTCCATTGCGCCTGCGCTTCCACATTACTTGCCGCAGCGCGATGCGTCGCCGCCTGATGGAGATAATTCGACTGCGTGACCCGGCTGGCGTAGTTATCGTTTCGCTGATTGCCGAGGAGGTTCGCCTGATCCTCACGGTAGGCATCCTCCGAGCTTGAGAGAAGATCGAGGACGCTTCCCGCCCCCGACGCTATCCCCGCCGCCCCCGCCGACGCCGCTGTCCGCCCCGCGGCTATCCTCTGGCGGGCGCGCAGTTTTTCCGCCTGCTGCGCGTATTGGTCGGCGATCTGCTCTTGCCGTCGATTCTCGATCCGCGCGTTATGCTCCGCCGCCTGTGCCTGCGCCCGGTACATGCTCGCCTGACTCTCTGCTTGCGCCTGTTGCTGGCGATACTGCATCAACCCCATAACCCCCACCAAAACCGGCATTACTCCGCACATACGCCTTCCCCCTTACCTAAGATATAAAACCTGATAAATTCTTCCCCACCGATTGCAAACGGATCGTAAAACACCGCCCCGCACCACGTCAGCCAACGGATCGCCGCCTCATTAAAGCGCCCCACCGCATTGAAGAGAATCCCATATCGCGCCGCCCACGCCTTCAAAATGCGCCGCGAGCGCCTCGCGAACTCCCGTTCGTACCCGGTTAGCCCATCCGTCGCCAGGCACCAGATAAGCCGCCCCCGCCCCGCCTTTGGCTTTACTCGGCCAAAGAATACGATAGGACGGCGGTCGCTGTCGTAGACCATCCAGCACTTTTCCGAATTTCCTTGGCTCAAGACCACCTGCCGAGCCGCGTCGCCGTCGCCATACGCTTCGACTTCCCGCACATCCACCATACGAAGGTGCGACGCGAACGTCATCACATCACGCCACTGCTCTTTGCTCATCACTCCCGTGAAATCCTTCATATACCAGGCTTTTCTCATTCTCATCCCCCCATCGTCACCGAGCGGATGATCGCAGAAAGCGTAAACGGGTACGGCGTTTTGTGATCGATGTAGACCCGCCCCTCCATATTAAAGCCGCCGATGGCCAGCGTCGCCTTGATGTCGCCCGAGAAAAGGACGTCCTCTCCCGTCTCCAAGAGGTCGGGGTCGTATCGTATCTCACTCGTCGCCCGAGCTGACGCGCCGATCTCGCCGCCGTAGCTCTTGGAAAGCCGAAGCGTGCAGCCCGTCACTTTTTTCAAACGCCCCTGAATCGTCCCGTCCTGCCCCTGAATTTCCACATTCGGCGTGAGAAGCTTTTCCTTGTAAGGAAGGCCCACCGTCACCCGCCGCGCCGCCTCCGGCAGCCTAATCCTCCCCGCCGTTACCGTCATCGGCTCAAAGAGGTACCCATCTCCCATGGCCAGAACTTCCTTCCCTTCCAAATGAGAAAGCCCCGTGACCTCTTGGCATGGCTCCGCAAAAGAAAACACCCGCGCGGCATCCAAGAAAATATGATCTTGCTGAGAGAGCGAAGCCGATGGCAGCGCGAAGCGCTCAATATACCGCACAGGTCGCCCCCCTGCCTCGCGCCGCACCACGATATATACCGCATCCTCGTCGCCCTCCGCTGCCGTCTCCACCGCCTCAACGAATCCATCCGTCACAATGTGGCTCCACCCAAATACTTTCTGCTCCGGAATGTACGTCATGGTGAGAATCACCCCGTCGCTTCTGACGAAATAGAGAATACTGTCCGGCACCTGCGCGTAGGCGCTGTCGCTGAGACTGTACCCGTCCACTAAATGCTTCGCCAAAAGCGTCAGATCCGATCCCCCGTAAGAATCCGTTTCGTAGGAATACCCCATGTCCCGCACGACGCTCCCTCGGCGTTGGACGTAGACGAGCCGCGCCCCCACCCGGATCGGCGTCACATCGTTCACCCCATAATTTTGCTGCGTCCTCGGCGTGATATTCGTCGGCGTCACCGTCTCCGAGCCGCTGATCGTCCAGCTATTGCCGTCCGTCAAGAGCAGGAGATCCGTCCCTGCATCCATGTGGGTGATCCGATAACTTTTCAAGGACAGGAGATCCGCCGACACCGCCGAGCTGTCCGTCACCGTCCCGTCCTCTTTTTCGACGCCGAAATTTTCGTAATCGCCGCTTTTACTCATCCAGACCCGCTGCGGCTTCGCTTTCGTTCCGGCAAAGCAGAGGCGATCCTGAAAGAATGTCGCGCAGGTGGGGTAGCCGCTCGTCTTCGTCCACGCGCTCCAGTACCAATCCGCTGTTGAAAACGTCGAGCCAAGGGGCCCACCCTCCGCCACGATGCCGTAGGCCTTCATTTCGCTTTCCACGCCGGTGATCTTCACATAGCCTTCGTGGGTGTAGGAATACGCAGATAAATCGATACTCGCTCCGCCCCCGGTGATGTGCGCCGCGATCCGCATGAGACAATAGCCGTCCACCGTTCCTGACTCCGTGGGATTGTAATCGTCGTTTGATGTATACTTGCGCTCGTCCGTCCATGTTTTTCCGTTATCGTAGGAAACTTGTACCGAGAAATGTCCCGACCATGTGCCGTGGCTGATCACCTTCCACGTTTTCCCAACAGGGATGGAGGCCGAAGGCTGATTGGCGTTTAGGCGAATCACATGATAAATCGTCCGCGTGTATCCATCCTCCGGGTTTTCCGGGTCCCCCTCATGAATCTCCTCCGTCGAGACTATATCCCCCGCCGCCGTCGATGGAGCCTCCTCCTCATACGTCTGTGTAATGGCCGATGGCGTTGCGTCGAGCTTGACGGCGACCGATCCGATCCGCTGTTCCATCTTTAACCAATCTCCCACCCGTGCTGCCGTAAAGACCGGCTTCGTCGCCGTCAAAGCGATGTTGCCGCTCCTTGCCGAAGGCTGGATCTTAGCCGTCTCATCCTCATTGATCTCTAAAAAGGGCGGCATCGTCCAGTCAATATCCGTCAGGATCCAGTTCGTCTCACTGTATCTTAAAAGCTTCTTCACCGGGTATTCTCCCGACGTGATGTACATCACATCCACCGACTGGATGAACCGCAGCTTAGACAGGCTTGCCGCCGGGTACGGCGTCGCCGCCTCCACCCCTAAATACTTTCCATCGCGCCACACGCGAAAATAATAGTCCCCAAATTCCAAGAGATAGCCAACCTCGGCGGAAAAATCAAAGCGCACCAGCCGCGCCGGCCTCTCCGCGTACTTCGCCGTGCCGCAAAAGAGCGTCCCCGGGCGCTTCTTCACTGCCCCGTAGGGCCGAATGATTGCGTTTTCCGCCAAGAGAAGCGACATCTGATACTTATCCAAATCCACCCGGCTCGCCACGTCCTCCGATATTTCTCCGCCGGTAAAGGCCGGCTGGATCACATAAAACTCAGTTGGCTGTGCCATATTCTTCTCCCCCTTTTCGCATTCGTTTACGGTTTTAGCTGAAACGTGCCCTTGCGTAGGGCGTTTCAAAATCCAAATCCCGATGCCGCTCTTCAGCCGTCTCTTTTCGCGCCTGCTCGGCCAGTGCCTGAAACAGTTGATACTCCGTCATCTTAACGTTCGCATTTCCCGTCAATGGCATTGCCATCTGGCTCGCTAAATAATGAGCCAAGGCCTCCGAAAACTCCGGGGAAAAGCTGTCCACATCCCTGACGTCTGCCGTGTACTCCGCCCAAGCGTCCTCGACGTCCGTCGCAATCACCGTCACATCCCCTTCTGTCATCATCACCTCGAAGGGCGCTTTCTCCTTAATCCTTCGCCCTGCTCCCGCCGTATCGTAGACGTATCGCACCGCTAAGCACGACAACGGGTACTTGTAGACGAAAGAAAAGCCCGGCAGCTCCCTATCCAATCGCGCCAAACGAATGAGCCGATTGGCGAACCCCCAAGGATACGACCGCAGGAGAAGCTTCCTTGTCGTCTCGTAAAACATCTGGCATTGCCGCGCTTCTTCGCTATTTTCTTCCACGCTTTTGATCATCGTCCTCGCTAAATACGACAGCGCCATATTGCAAATATCCGTATTCGTCATATCCGTCCCCCCTTTTCCTAAAGGTCAACCTTTCGCGTCGGCCCTTAGGAAAAGGAGCGGGTCTTACCCCGCTCCCCGCGTTAGCGCACATCGTCCTCCATGACAAGCCCCGCCGTGATCGCCCCCACCTTATCGTCCGTCGTCACCTCAAGCTGGAGATACCCCAAGTTCCCCCGGGGAACTTTGACATTTAAGGGCATCGCCGTATAAGTTCCCAAGACGACGGGATTTTCCAAAGCCCCCGCCCCTGACACCGTCTTGGCCGTCTTGAGCTTTACCGTATACGTCGCGTTTGCCTTCGCATTCGCCACGCTCACATGGAGCGTCAGAGGATCCGACGCCTCCCCCTCGCCCACCTTCACCACATCGCTCACCGGCGTCGCCGAAAGCGCCGCCTTATCGAAAAACATATTCTGCCGGTCAAAACTCATCTTGCCTTCCTCCTTTACACCGTCTGGAATGCCGGTTCCGTCTCCAAAATGCTGTCGCTCTTTTCAATCGGGATCCCCGAAAAGTAGAGCTGCGGCACCGCCCCCATGAGCTCCTGGCGCGTCACATGGACGTTCGTCTTGTCGATCAGATAAATCTCAAAGAAATCGTAGAGCGCCGGGGAGACGTAGAGATGAACGTCCTTATCCCGGTTCTGCAGATTGCGGATCCGATTCTTCGCCCGGACGAACTTCTCAATCAGCTCCAGCTTCTTCTTTGCGTCCATCTTTTCAAGGTCTTTTACGTTGATGTTGCGCACCAGCGCATTCGCCTCAATGTCCTGCACCGCAAGACCGCAATCCATGTCGAAGAGCGTCACGAGCGCCCGGTAAGGATGTCCCTGATCGTCTAAGGCGTCCTGCTCGCCAAGGTCTTTCTGCATGAGCCCCATCTGCGAATTTTTTGGGTAAATGCCCACCGTCGCCTTCGTTCCCCAGCCGATGAAGAATGCCGACGTGTTCGTGTTCGTCCCCGGCGTCCCGCCGGCCACGACTTGGTTCCCCGCCGTATGCCGTTCCCCGCCGATGACGTTGTAGCGGATCGAAAGCCCGTTGAACGTATCCGGGTTCTCCTGCGTATCCCCGTAAAAGAGCATATCCGACACCGCATCGCCAAAGCCCATCACAAAGGCCGCGTCCTCGCTCCGGCGAAACGCCTCTCCGTTTGGCTGAAGCCGAAGGAGTTTCACGTCCACTTCCGAACGATCCTCAAGCATCATGCAGGTGTCTTGTACCTGCTTCGTCGTACTCTTATGGGATACGATACCCTGATTGATCCGTCGGATCGACGGGCGCGGAATGCTCGTCCGCAGCGTCGTCTTGTTCCCTGTCGGCAGATTGCCCTGGATCCATTTCACATGGTTCATGATCGGGTTTGCCCTCTCCAACGCTTCAATGATAAAATCCACCGACCCATCTGGGTTCATCCGCTTTCTATAATCGCTCATCGTGAGCGCTTCTGCTCCTAAAATTCCCATCTTTCATCATCCTCCTTAACTCACATACGCCGAAAAATCCGTATTTGGGTAGATATTCTTCATCGTATCCGCCCCCGAGCCCGTCAGGCGGTTCTTATCCTCGCCCAAAAGTTCCCCTGCCATCGCCAGCGCCCGAATGATCTCAATGCGGTTGCCCGCCCCCGTCTCATTGAGCGCTGCGCGAAGATTCGGGATCGTCTTCTCCATCGCCTCAATCCCGATGGCCGCCTTATGCGTCGTCTCCGTAAACGCCGTGCCTAATTCTTTCTTTGCCTCCTCTCCCCATCCCTGGATGGTAGCCGCTACCTGAGCTTCAAAGGCCGCTGCCTGCGCACCCAGATACTGCATCCCGTACGCCGCCACCTTCGCCGCCTGCTCTTGGGAAAGCCCACAGTCACGCGCCACGCCGGAAAACGCCGTCGCCGCCTCTTCGTCGTAGGTCATCCCCTCCGGCACCGCACTTTTGAAATCGTACGCCTCCGGCACCCCTGCCGTTTGTCCGGCATCCTTGCCGCCCAAAATCGTCGCATTGTCGCCGCCAAGTCCGCCCTTTGCCGCCGACTGCGCTGCGTTTTGTCCGGCTCCTTCGCCGCCCGCTGCACCCCCCGCGTCTCCGGCGCCTCCCGCCGACGGCGCACCCTCCGCCTCCTCGGCGAAAAGCTGCAAATCGAACGCCCATTCCCTCTCATTCATACCGACACACCCCTTTTCCTTCCTTTGCGATCTCCGTCATCCACGCCATATTCTCCCGATACTCCGCCATCATCTTCCATAGTGCCTCACACCCTTTCCCTGTCTTTTCCGCCCGCCGCACCAAATCAATCCCGATCCGCCGTGCTCCCTCGTCCATCGCCGCCCGCTGTTCACTCGAAAAATCCCCGTATCGAGGCGGCCATACCCCAGAACTTTTGAGGAGCCGAGCGAAAAACCACCGCCCCGATGCCGACTCCAAAAGATCCGCCAGCGCGTTATCGTCCCGCTCTTCTAAAAGCTCCGCCAACGTCTGTGTCTTTTTGTCAGCCATGTCCTGCGCCTCCCAAGGGCAGCCCCATCGTATTCACCCCCAAGAGCTGCGCCAAGGCCGGATTTCCGTCCCGTGCTGCCTCGCTGATGTTCTTCGCTGCCTGCGCCGCCGGGGCCGCCGTCTGTGCCATTGCCGCCGCCTGCTGCATCTCCTGCGCCTTTTGTGCTTCCTCTGCCTTCTTCGCCTGTATCGCTTGGAACTCTTCCTCGCTCCGTTTGATCGCCGCCGGCGCGCCCACCATATCGACATAGCGATCCACCGCTTCCGGGTAATTCACCTTGTCCAAGACCTCCGGGGCGAACTGCGCGATTTGCCCGACGAACTCCAGCGCCTGTTCGATGTTCACCAGCCCGCTCATCTTCTGCGCCTGTGCCAAAGGACTGATGTACTCGATGCGAATCTCCTTTTCCGAGAGAGCCGCAAGCGTCTCCTCATCCTCCACCTGAGGGAACACCCCCGCCCGATCGAGGATGTTATAGACCCGCTCGATGATCTTCGAGAGAAATTCAAACTGCATCCTCTGCACTACGGGGCCAAGCTGCTGCATTTTCTCCTGCATCCGCTCCACGACTTCCCGGGCCGTCATGGTTCTCTCCTGTGCGTCCATCATGAGAAAGAGATCCGCCGCGTATGACCGCTTGATTCGTCTCTCCACCTTCTCAATCGTGTACTCCACCTGTTCCAAGTTTGCTGCCACCTGAAAGAGCGGCTGCACCCCCGTCTTATCCCCCTGCGCCCGGATCGTAAGCCCTCCCGGCGTGAGGCTCACACCGCCCTTCGCGGTCTCCTCATCCGCCGTTACCGCCGGTTTCGCCGACAGCTCCACCAGTGCCAGCTTATCTTTTTCCAACATCTGGAGTTCCTTGGCGTCCCCTTCGGCAAACCAGCCCGGCCCTTTCCCATAGGTATCTGAGCCGGTCACCAAGAAGCGACCCACAGGCACCGGCCACTCGTGGAACCCGCCCACATACAGCCATTCATCCTCTTTGGATTTTTCCAGCCAGTAGGCCGAAACGTAGGGAAGGTAAATCCGTCCCGGCTTTTTCTCATGGTTCGGATTTTTTTGCACCAGCCAATACACTGCGTGGCTTGGCTTCATCCCTGCCGTTTCCTTCGCCTCGCGGCGAATGGCCTCCGGCAGCGCCTCCTCGCCGAATTTTTCCACTAATTGCCGCGCCGTCAGGCGCCGCTTCTGGCAAAACACCTCCACTTCTCCGTCCGCCCCCGCCGAGAGCATGTAGCTGCCGATGGTGTAGGGGACGAAATACACCCCCTTTTCGCGGTCGGGGAACACCCCCAAAGGCGCCTGTCCGAAAGGAAGTTCTAAATACGCCGTATGAATGGCGTTGTAGAAATTCGACTTATCCAAGACGTCGTTTAAGATCTCCATCCGCTCGTCTAAGATCCGGCTCGCTTCCGCGTCATCGGCTAAGCTGCGATCAGAAAAGGAAAGGCGAAACCATCTGCGGTTTTGCGGCGTCAGACCGCTCATGATCCCCGCTGCGAACACCTGACAACTCTCCCAAGCTGCGCTGTTCCATATCTTCGTGTCCTTGCGCTTGCCCGGGTGATCCACATCGCCGTCCTCAGGAAACTCCCCGATGAAGGGAAGCTGGTATTCCCGTATCGCTTTCCACCGTGGCCGGTACTCTTCTTTCATCGCCTCCATCGCTTTCACCATCTCTACGAAGCGTTTTTTAGAGAGCGCCGCCTTTACCGTCATGTCCATCGTGCGGTTTTCTCCCGGCGGCATCCGCGCCGCCCCCGCGATTGTCTCCATCCTTCACCTCACCCCAGTGTCGTCCTGCTCGCTCCAGTATTGCCCCCCGCAGCGCCTAAGATCGTTTCTCGATCCGCCGACAGGACATTGGAACTTTGCCCCTTTTTGCGCCGCTGCTCTTTGCTGACCCTTTGCGTGCTGTTTTGCCCGCTGTCTGTGACCGCCGTGGGGACAGGATCCACCTTCGGTGCTGGCGGCGCGGTATAGCTGCCGCCGGCTCCTCCGCCCATGCACATATTCTCACCTCCCTTCAGGACTAAAAATTGTACTCCGTATGGCACCTTCGCGGCCTCACCTCATCGCTTGGCGCCACATGGTAAGAGAACGTCAAGGCCAAAGCGTCCGCCGTATCAGGGGAGCGCCCCAGCTTCTCCTTGATGTCCTCCTTCGCTTCAAGCTGCAAATGCCCCGACCGGGTAAAGAAATACTCCGGCGCGGAAAGCTCCGTCTTGAGATCCGAAAGGTTGGGGATGGATCCGCCCTCTTTCAGCCAGTCCGCCATCCGCGCCCACATCTCCATGCGCTTATTCGCGTACCTGCCCGCATCGTCCGCCTTGCCGCCGAAATTGACCTCCGTCACCCGATGGCCGAGTTGGCGCAGCCGGTCGATCACCCCTTCCCCGCGGCCGGAATCGACAAAGACCACGTCCGGGCGAAATCTTCGTATCTCCTCCGCCACCTGTCCCGCCAGTGTCATGTTATCTGCATCGGTGATCACCCGGGGCGGATACGCCACCAGCCCCTGACGGCGAAAGAGTACGGACGAATCGTCCCCGAAGCGCGCCACATCGACCCCCAAAATCCTCGGCGCACCCGCGATCTCCTCGCTGCGGTACGTTCGTTCGGTCGCCGCCGTCACCGTATCAATCGTGATGAGGACGTTGGCCGCGCTCGCCGTGAAATCGCATTCCAGTTCCTGACGAATCGCAAGGCTCGTCATATCCGCCTTCATGCGGGCCAACTCCTCAGGGCCAAAGCGTCCGCCCTTCGCGAAGACCCCGCTTTCCTCCGCCCGATAGAGCGCCGTGTACCAGTCCTTTGCCTTCTGCGCCTTCAAGTAAATCTCGTAAAATTGGTTTTGCCCCTTCGGCGTGCCGATGAAGACCACCCAGCCCTTGCGGTCGGCAATCGCCGGATTGATGATCTCATCCCACAGCTCCTTTTTGATCTGTGCGTACTCGTCAAGAATCACCCCGTCCCAATACCCCCCGCGAAGCGCATCGGGATGATCCGCCCCCACGATGTAGAGCCTTGCCCCCGCCGCCCCTTCGTAGTCCCTGCGGCAGGGCAGCTCCACATAAAGATCGCTCTCGTTGACCCGAATCTTCGGGATCACATGCGTGTAGAACTTGAGGTATTCCCATGCGATCATCTTCGCCTGATTGCGATACGGCGCGATGTACGCGTATCGAGGCGCGCGGCGTGTATTCTTCACTGCCATCTTGATCATGTGGTTGACCGTCCCCACCGTTTTCCCAAAGCGCCGATGCGCCACGAGTACGGAAAAGCGATGGCCTTCAAGCCCGGGATGAATCTTCTCCCTCCATAGCCTTTCCGGCCGGTAGGGAATCGTGATCCTCCTCGCCGCGTCCCTCGTCTCCATCCCGTTCCTCTCCTTCCCAGCCAAACTCCGCTGCGCCATCCCCGACCACCGTCTCCTCGATGCGCTCCTTGTACTTTTCCGGCAAATTCGCCGCCAAGAGCTTTTCTAAGAGCCGGTCAGAATAATACCTGACCGAAGAAATCTTCTCTCCGTGTTTGTTGTAGATGGGGCGCTCATCCCCCTCCACCGCCCGCCGCCAGGCTTCATCCTCCAAAAGGTCTGCCGCCATCTGCCGCGCCCGGGAAAGCCCCACCTGATACGCGTCATCCTCCAGCCAGCGGTAATGGCTCGCCCGGGAGATCCCCGAAAGCGCCGTCGCGCCCTTTACCGTCCCCGTCTTTACCAGCGCGTTCAAAAATTCGTTCTGCTTCGCGCTGCGGGTAAATCGAAACACCCGTTCCTTCTTCTCCCTGCCCGCCTTTTGCTCCGCTTTTCCTGCCTTTTGCTCCGCTTTTCCTGCATTTTGCTCCGGCTTTGCCTTTTGCTTCGTGGCCGCCTTCTTCGGCTTCGCCCTGCCCTTCGCTTTCAGGGCAGCCCCCGCCTTTTTCGTGTCTCTTCTCGCCGCGCTTCTCTTTCCCGTCTTCTCCTCCGCCGCCATAGCCGCCGCCCCCCTCTCCTCGCGCACGCGCACGCGCACGCGTAGGCTGTGTCTTATTCGCTATATTTACCATACCAAAACAAACACATATTCCAAAGCAAAAAATAAAAAGGCGCCCGCTCAATGCGGACGCCGCTCCAAAAGTGCTACATATTTCCCGTACGAAAGGTGCAGCCTTGAAGCCTCACGGATCTTCTCATCAAGAGGCAAAGGATATTCCCTCGGCTTTCGGCGCTTCTCCTGCTCACGCCTCCGTGCGTTCTGCATCGCATTCCTTCGCTCCTTGGAATTCGCGCAATCATCGCAATACTGCCGCTCCTTTCTGCGCCGCAGATACCAAAACTTCTCCCCGCACCACGCGCATACCCCTTCCGTACGCTCCCCATTTATCCGACCCATCAAGCGCCCCCCTTTTTCCACGCAAAATCAGGACGGATCCTTTCTCCCGTGGAGCCGCCCATGAAACTTCTTCACCGCTGCCTCGTGCCGCTCTTTCTCCTTCTCCACAACCGCGATCGCCCGCGTGAGCGCCTGCGCCCCGCGTGACCCCGTGGGGCACTCCGCCCTCATTCGCTTTAGCTCCCATACGGTTTCACAGAGTTTCATGGGTTCCCTCCTATTCGCTCATATACCGCTACCTGCAGCGGGTACCCCTCATCCGTTCGCGCACTATACGATAGCGCCTCCACGATTCGGTACCCCTTCGGGGCGCGTATCTCCTCCCGATACGTCTCCGAGCGCGTCACGATCTCCTTCACTGGCTCACGCCGAAGAAGATTCTGTGAGAGAGAGAGCCTACCGCTCCCCGTCTCCCTATCGATCCCCTCTTTGCAGAAATATGCCGAGAGCTTCGCTGCATCGAGCGCCGCCCCGCCGTAGCGCTCTACCTTCACCCGCCCCAGCTTCCAGATCGAAACCGCAAACTTTAGCTCCTCCTCTGTCAGAGCGTTTGTCAGGATATGCGCATGGGGTCGCCCCTTGGCATGGATCCCCATATGCTCGATCACGGACAGATACCGAAACGCCTTCCCATGCCGCTTCAAGCGATCCCGGATCTGGCGCTTAAACTTCTCCACCAAGCGCTTCACCTCCGTGACCGGCAGCTTCTCCCGAAACGTCAGCGTGAAATACGTATCACCCGGAAGAAAATTATCCATCATCAGCCGCGTCGTCTCCTCCACACGCCGCCTCTGGTTCACCTTCTCCTGCGTGACGGGCGTCTCCATCCTCTTCGGCTGACGCTTTTCTCTGATCATCGGGTTCTTCGGCATAAACCGCTGACTGTGATACTTTTTATCTATCATGAAATTCCCATTCTTGGATGTCCAGTGGGAATGGATATAGGCCATGATGGCACCTCATAAAAAAATGCGTATTTTTTTCAGGGAATGTCCAAAGAATAATTCCTTTATCGAGAAGAGACGCGGCCTTTAGCCGCTCCTTTGAAAATCAGGACAACACCGAAAAAATGTCCCCGCCGGCTGGATGTACCGGCGGGATCTCACTCTATGCCAAAAGCTTCACCATCTCCGAAAGAAGCGTATGGAGCGCCGTCCGATACCGCCCCCGCGCCTCCGCCTCCTGTCCCTCGATGAGACGGAGAAGCCCATTAAAGCCCTCCTGCAGCCCCTTCACTCCAGCAGCGAACTCCCACCGCGACGTATCCTCCGCCTTCTTCAGCGCCGCCGTAAGTTCCTCGATGCGCGCCTTATCCTCCGCCGAGCCGCCCCCGGACGCCTCCTTCTCTGCCGCCAACTCCAGCGCCGACTTAAGCTCCGCCTCTAAGCGCTCCACCTCTGTCTTTTGCGCCGCAGCCTCCTTCGCCCGCAGGAGAAGCTCTTCATCCTTCTCCTTATCCGCTTTTTTAAAAGTCTCCTTTAGCGTCTTTAGCCGCCCCTTCGCCTTTTCGGCCTCCGCCTTCGCCTCCCGCCAAGCCTCTTTCTCCGCCGAAAGCGCCTCCCTCGCCTCGTTTCGCTCTCGGATCGCCTCTTCAAGCTCTCGCTTCGTCATCGCCGCTACATCGTTTCCTTCAATAAATTCCGCCCGCTCATCCGCGTCCTTGATCCCAAGGAGCGCCACCGCCTGACTCACACTCAAATCCGCCACCAGCTGCGGATTTCCCCCCTCGCCGAAAAGGCTCCCCTGCCCTCTGCCGTACTCCTCATAGAGCCGGATCAAATTCTGCGCTGTCCGCTCTGAATAGTCCACATGCTTCAAAAGCCACTTGCCCCAGTTCCCATGACCAACCGCTGCCTTGACCTCCATGAGCCGCTGTCCAATGTCGATCGCCGCCTGCATCATCATCCGCTGCGTCGTCCGTTTGATCGCATTGATCTCCGTCGCAAGCGTCAAAAGCCGCGCCTCATTCGCCTCTGCCGTGATGTTCTTTTCTCCGTTTCCTTCATTATATATAGCCATCGTCTCACTCATGCCGTTGCCCTCGCTCTCTCTTCTTTCTTCGTCAGTTTTGCCGCCTTGAACGCCTCGATAAAGGCCTTGCCCGCCTCATCCGGCACTCTGTTATTCTTCCCTCGCGCTTGGAAAATCACCCGATCATGAATCTCCATCGTGATATACGGCACATCCAAATCCCCCTCGCGACGGACGAACACCACGTCCGTCTCTCCCTTGGCCACCCGCTCCATATACCCGCCCACGCAAGTATGCTGCGCTTTCCCTTCTGCAATGAGATCCGCCAGCACCTCCGGCACCACGATCTTCATCCCCATCGCCGAAAAGCTGTACCTCTTCTCCATCTCCCCGCGGCGCTTCTTCGCATACGCCGCTTCTAAGGCCGCGTTCTCTTTATACTTCACCTGGCGGAGCGTATTTTGGTGCATCTGGAAAAGATCCTTCGGGAAGAGAACGTTCTTGTCCCTAAAATCCAGGGAGAGCTTCGCGGCATCGGCCAAATAATCCGCATACGTCCGAATATTCTGTGGCCATCGCTCCCATGTCTCTTTTCCCTGCTTCTTTAAGTACGCCATCGCTTTATTCCCATCTACATGCCGGGCGATTTGAGAAAGCGTCCACCAGTACCCCTCCAGTGACCGCCCCTCCTTGCCCCTCACCACCTCCGCTATGCTCATCTTTCCCCTAAAAAACTGCCACACGCGCAAGACACCCTGCGTCACCAGGTTCCCGTCCTGCAAGAGGCAGCGCTTATCCGCCTTCGTCAATTTCCCGCGGAAAATTCTCTCCAATGTTTTCCCGCCCCAATAGATCGCGTTGCCGCCGTCCCCGACCATCTTCCACGCCACGAGATTCCCCAGCCCCATCTTCACCAGCTTCTCCACGGAAGGGTATCGCCCCGACCAATCGAAAAAGCACAGGAAATGGTCTCGCTGATACTTCGCGTACTCTTTCATCCCATACCGAAGAGGCGACCCCCCCACCGCCAAACGAAGCGACACCTCATCCTCCACGATTCGCCACATCTTCCCCGTCTGCTCATACATCCCATCCAAAGGAGCCGGCCGCTTCGCCTTCCATGTCCATGTGGCATGGGTAAGCTTTAGCTGCCAGCCCCCAGCCCCCGGTCGGTATACATAAAAGCTCACCACACAGGCCTTCTTCTTCATGAGATCCGGCCGCCCGTTCGTCTTGCACCATGTACGGTGTACCTCTACCGCCCGGCAAAGAATCGACCCCGGCTCCGCCTCGCTCCTTCGCCACTGATAGAGAAGCGAATGGTCAAGAATCCTCTTCGACATCCGCCACACATGCTCCACCACCAGCGGCGATCCGCAATGCGGGCAAGCGATCTGCGCCTTGTGCCATATCTGGCGCGGATCACCTTCCCCAAATGCCCGGCACGTGCTGCACCATCCCCGCCCCGTCGCCTTTTCCTCCCGGTTCAGGACAAAAAATCGCGGCTGCCTCTGCGCCGCCCACAAAAACCGTTCCTCCTCCTCCGTGAATGCGTACGGATCCGCCCCAAAATGCCCCATCATCTCCGCCGCGTCCTCCGGCAAAGGAATCCGATAAACCTCCATCCGCTCCATCACGCCGCCCCCTTACAGCCCCAGATCCGATAGCGAAAGCGACAGCCCCGCAGGCGGCGCCTTTTTAGGCGGCGCCGCCTGCGTGGCCCACACCGTCTCTTTCCCGTATGGCCTCCACTTCTCCAGCTTCGCCGCCATCACCTCATAGAAAAGACCATGCTCAAGGCGCGCATCCGCCTCTTCCTCCGCTACGCCGTAATATGCCATAATCTTAGAGAAAGCCAACTTCTCCTCATACCGATAATACCCGCCCTTTTGGTGCTTCCTCGCGTACGCCTTCAGCGCCGCAAATGCCCCCTTTGCCGTCTTTTCCTTCGCTAAGACCAGCGCCGCCGCATCCCCCTCCGCCTTCACCCACGCGCTAAGGAAATCGCAAACCTCATTTATCCCTGCGTCTTCACCGCGCTGCGCCTCAATCCGCGCCAGCGCCTCCTCTGCTTTACCCACGTTCATCACCTCTTGCACCGTTTCCCGTACTCTGCTATACTATGTATACACATAAATCATCTCATTGGCCTCGGCTTCACGCCGGGGCCCCTTTTTTATTCACCGCCGCCATAAACGCCGCCCGGATCCGCGCCATCCGCGCCTTCTCCTTCTCTTTTGCCTCCAAAAGACGTGCCTTTTCCAACGTATCCTGCCGGAACCGGCAATGATAAAACATCTCCACATGATACGGGCAATCCTTGCAGTGCGTATCATGAATCGGCACCTCATACTTCGGGCAAAGCACCGCAGCCATGATCCCATGCCCGCAAATCGGACAAATTTCAACCATCCTCTCTCCCTCCTTCCTCCCTCAAAACGAAAACGCCAGCAACATACCCGCCACGAAGCCGACGCCCAGCACCACCGCGCCGCCGAAAAGCGCCGCCGTCACCTTCGCGACATAAAAAACCCCCGACGCCCTCCCACCATCCACAATCAGCATAAAAACCATGCCCCCTCACCAGACAAAAAACCCAGCAAAAACCCCACCGCATACACCAAAACCAGCAGCAACAACCGCCGCCGAAAAACCGCCTTCCGATCCATCCGCGATCGTAAACTCATCAAAAACACCCCTTTCCTATCGCCCCTATATCCTGCCGCCCGCCGCCTCGATCATCTCCGAAATATCCTGCCCGTCCGCGCTCTCGATAAACCTGTTAAACGCGAACAACCGCACCATGCGCCGCCCGCCCTTGAACCGAATCGCCGGCAAGAGATTGCAGTCGATCAGCGCCGACACCACCGCCTGCCGCGTCCTTAGCGCCATCGCCACCTCCTTCAGCGACAGGCACCGATCAATCCCCGAAATCTCCTTTCCCACACCCTCACCCCCTCCCGCCCCCTTCCCGTGCTATAATACCCACAGAAAGGAGGTGACCACCATGAACACCGTCAAACTTACCTTGACGCCAAACCCGGGACTGTCATACGAAGAGATCATGAACATCCTCAAATCCTATGACAACATCACCCCGGATGCCATCGCCGCCGTTATTCTGGCCAATAACGAACGGATCGCCGCCCGCGTCAACACCTGTCTCCAAAGCCTTGAAGACTAACCCCTGCTCGTGACAACGAACCGATGAACCACCTTGTTAGCGTCCTGAACCTCAATCAGGACGCTAACACTCGTTCCCGCCTCAATCACGCGCCGCATATTAAGCCCCGCGCCAAGCGGGAATACCTCCTCAACCGCCCCATCGGAAAGAATCGAAACCGTCCCTTTCAACCGCTCCTCGCCAACGCTATCTGACTGAAAAATCGTCCTCACACCCTCACCCCCTCTCACGCCCCCTTCCCGTGCTATAATACCCACAGAAAGGAGGTGACCATGATGCCCGAAAAAGACCTTGCGGCCATTGTCGAAGACGCCTTCAAAAAACAACTCTCATCCAAAACCTACAAAGACACCATCGACAAAGCCACCTGCAACATCAACAACCAACAATCCTACGCCGACACCATCCTCAAAGGTGTCCTCCGAATGACCCAAGACGCCCTAAAAGAAACCCTCTCGAAAATCCAATAACCCCAAGGCTCCGTGTTCCCGCACGGAGCCTCATACTTTTCTCCGGGCAAAACGCTTCTGGATTGACCGGCGCACCGTCATCAAAATCGTCTTCGCCTCATTCCTCGTCGCACCATACGCCCGCAGCACCCGTAAAATCTTCGCCGCCGGCGCCCGCTCTTTCATCCCCCGCTTATACGTCTGAAGCTCCACATTCACACCCTCACCCCCTCCCGCCCCTCCCCGTGGTATAATACCCACAGAAAGGAAGTGCCATCATGGACATAACCACCAAGCGAAAACTCCTCCGCCTCATCGCCTCCGGCAGCGACACCTACGCCGCCATCCAAAAAGCCCTGCCAAAAATCGACCACAGCGACATCTACTACCTCACCTTCTGCCCCCTCGAAGAAGAACGCCTCCTCCAAGAAATGAACCCCCAAAGCCGCCCACGCGACGAAGACTACACCTTTCGGCCTGACGACCGCTTCACCCTCACCGACCAAGCCCGCGACATCCTCAGCGAAGACCAAAGAGAGCGCCGTAACCTCACACTCCTTTATATCAGCACGGGAGCCAGCATCATCGCCGCCCTCACCGGCCTATTAGCACTCTTGCGTTAATCGCCGTACACACAACCGCCACCGCGATGATCACCAAATTCAGAGCAATACACTCCACATAATGATCATCCCCAAACCGCCAAAGAGCCGCCCGCCACTTCTGAAGCTGCACCCCCTCACCCCCTCTCGCCCCTCCCCGTGGTATACTCCCCACAGAAAGGAAGTGTCATCATGGACATAACCACCAAGCGAAAACTCCTCCGCCTCATCGCCTCCGGCAGCGACACCTACGCCGCCATCCAAAAAGCACTCCCCGAAATCGACCACAGCGACCTCTACTTCGCCACCTTCTGCCTCCCAACAGAAGACCGCCTCCTGCAAGAAATCAATCCCAAAAGCCGCTCCCGCGACGAAGAATACACCTTTCGGCCTGACGACCGCTTCGCCCTCACTGACCTTGCCCGCGACATCCTCAGCGAAGCCAATGAAAAAGAATATCTCCGCCGTCTCGCCGTAAAAACATAGCCCTCGCCAAAAAATCCGCTTGCTATGCCCGTTGCTCTGCCATCGCTGCCATCATTGGAACAATAATCGGTATAGGATTAGCGATATTGCAAATATACATAAGCCTAAGATGATATAGGCGACCACAAAAAAGGCAACCATATATTGATCCATCTTCCGTTCATTCTCCCAGAACTTTTTTTCATGTTCCCACCACTCTTCGTCCCGTTCTTTATCGAACAGCATCCCCTCACCCCCTCCCGCGCCTTCCCGTGGTATAATACCCACAGAAAGGAGGTGACATTCATGAACACATTAGGAACCATTCCCGTGGAACAAGTCGCACACATACTGGCCGTTGAATATGTGCGAAAGTCGAAGGAACTCACTGAATCTTCCCCTTCGATCGCGTACGCCAACGTCTACATCAAAGTGTATCAGCAGATACTTTCTCGGCTTCGTTCGGAAATTTGACCATTGAAGCCACCGGCAAAGTCATCTCCGCAAGACTTAAAACCGTTTTCGCCTCATCATAGGAAAGTCCGTTCAACTCCCCAAGCACGGTTTTGACGGACTTTTCTATATGCTCAGGTGCGCCAGCGTATGGCATTACCACACCCTCACCCCCTCTCACGCCCTTCCCGTGGTATAATACCCACAGAAAGGAGGTGACATTCATGACCAAAGAACAACTATCTGTCATCTTTCAAGAAGTACAGCAAGAAATGAAAACCGACCACTTCGCGGACACCCTGACCAGTGCCTTTCAAGACTATGTTTCAGATCCTAATGGCACATTGACCGCGAAAGAAGCCATCCCACTCTTCGCCGCCATCAGTACCCGCTACAACACCGAATTTCTTTTAAGAGTACTATCCAAAATCTTGCCGAACGACTGAACCGCATCATAAAAATCGAGACCACTTTTAACCTCCTGCCGCGCCGCTACCTCCAATAGCAGCGCGGCAATCTCTTTCGCCTCCGCCTCAACCTCCACAGTAACCTTCACACCCTCACCCCCTCCCGCCCCTTCCCGTGGTATAATACCCACAGAAAGGAGGTGAATACTCATGCTCAACCTACAAAAAATTAGCGAAATCCTTGCCGCCGCTAAGTCAGGCTCAAAAGAATATCATCCCGTTTCTTTCCCTAAAACCTTTTTCACGCAAAAACTCATGGCCGCATGCAGTAACGACCAAGGACGCTTTTCCTTTTTGACCCATGGCGGCACCATAACCGGCACCTGGAACTCCCTCGACTATGAAGAAAATCCAGCTGATTTTCTTCTCCTTAACGATGTGGAAGTGCTACCCCATCACGGAGAAGTTTGTCATCTGCCTCACTTTCTTCTCTTTGTAGACGAGATTGTCGGCTTCTCTCTTCCCGACTGAGCCGTTCATTGCGCATGAGCGTCTTGACAGCTTGTACCATTGCTCCTTGCATTTTGTTGGCCTCGATAGCCTCCTGCCGAGCTTCTGCCCCAAGCAGTAGCTCGGCAATTTCTTTTGCCTCAACCTCTAAAGTAAACCTCATACCCTCACCCCCTCTCACGCCAGCGGCGGACTTGTCTTGTGCCATGTTTTATGTAACTTTTCAAGATACTTTCTTTGCAAAAAAAATAGCTGCTGGATCTTTGATATTCAATACGTCAATCATAACCTCAATTTCATCAGACCCAAAGCGACCTCGTTTCAGCTTAATCGAGAATGTCTTGGGCGTGATATGGAGCTTTTTCGCCATCTCCTTGTAAGAGATACGATATTTAGCCATCAAACCAATCAAATCATCTGTTAATATCATCAAGTCACCCCCTTCGCTTCATGTAACTTTTTAAGCTACACCAAGTATATGTCCTCCTTTGTATCTTGTCAAGATGTTTTTTACCCACCTGTTTACCTTTTTGTTGCTTTTTGGGTTATTTATGTTAATATAGAGAGTGAAATTATACGCCATAGGAGGTCTGTCCCCATGTCCAAAGGTTCTATCGGTGAGCGTCTCAAAGCACTGAGATTAAAAGCGGGGCTAACCCAAGAAGAGGCTGGACAACATGTGCATATCTCGAAACAGACATTATATAAATACGAGAACGGCATAGTAACTAATATCCCATCAGATAAGATAGAATTGCTCGCCGCAGTCTACCATGTTACCCCATCCTATCTCATGGGTTGGGATCCCGCCCCCTCGCCCGTCCCCTCGACGTCCACCCCTCTTTCTAAGGCCGAGCAATCGCACATTGAAAAATATCGTGCCATCACAGAAGACCATCGGGACGCCATTGACCATCAGCTTGACTACTTCTTTGACCTTGACACTAAAAGCAAGTTGGACGCTGGTTTGAGCGCACTTGGCGCCTGCTGAACAATCAATGAGGAGGTTGATGATTCCATGTTTTGTCGGAAATGTGGGGACGAAATCCCAAGTGACTCTCTTTTTTGTCCAAAATGCGGCACTCATATTCGTTCTGTATCTCAAACCAAAGAAATTCCACCTATTTCAGCTAAAACATTTAGTTATAAAAACCATTTTCTTTCCCTATGCAAATTCTCTGGAACAATTTCGCGAAAGGCCTTTGTGGTCAACCTACTCGTTGTCTTGGCCATCCAAGGCATTTTGCTGTTTATAACCTTTGCCGCGGGCGGCGGCTTATTCTCTATCCTTTCCTCTCTGGCTATATGTATCACCATCGTGCCAGTTCTATCTCTTACTATTCGCCGTGTGCGAGATACAGGTTGTTCCCTTTTCCTCATTCCCGCCTTTATAATACTCATGGTTTATTTGACAGTGAGTACGGAGTATTATTCTCATAAAATGCTGGAGTTCTATCGTCAAGCTGAAGTAGTAAAAAAAGTTGAACCAAACATTCCAAGAAAGGCTAAGGACTATTGGACGAAAGTAATGGAAGCAGATAATAACAAAAGAAAAGAAGTGCGCAAATTGCGAAAAGAGGCGGCTTCATACAGTAAACTATGTTATAACTACCGTATATCAGCTATTGCCCTCCCGCTCATTTTTTATGGAGTTTTTATCGTACTCCCACCGCTCAAAGACCTTCGTGCTGAATAAAAAAGCCGCCCCCATAGGACGGCTAAGATCTAAGAAAGGAGCCTGATACATGGAAATCATTCCCCAAGATGCCGATACCATCGCCACCGAAGCCGACCTGAACGCCCATCGTCTGGCCATGGAAGAATACACACAAGGAAAAACCATCTCCCACGACGCCATCGACTGGGACTAACCAGAGCAGAAATAAAAGGAGGCGTGCGTTATGGCATTCATCAGAAAGCGCGGGAAAAAATGGTACTATACCATTGAGATCGGCTCCGGCGAAAATCGAAAACGGGTTGAACGCCCGGGCGGCTTTACGAAGGCAGAGGCAGAAAAAGCGTGGCGGGCGGCCATGGTGGAAATGGATCACACCGGGCAGTACCATCCACCCACGGAGATGACAGTGGATCAATTCTTTGCAAGCTGGTTCTCTGACTGCATTGATCATCAGGCGCGGATGAATACGGCACGATCTTATCATTCGCTCTATAAGACGCATATTCAGCCCGCACTCGGCGACATGAAGCTCCGGCTGATTACGGCGCGGCGCTTGCAAAACTTACTCACCTACTGCAAGGCCGCCGGTCGTGCGCGATCGACCGTTTCCAGCGTGGCCGCCGTGCTGAAGCTGGCGTTCTCCTATGCCGTGAATTTCTGTGAAGTTCTTCCGACCAACCCGGCGGAAAAAATCCGGGTTCCCAAATACAACGAACCGCCCACCCGTGTTCTTACGTTCTCCCGGGAGCAGATGACACGGATCAAGGAGAAGTTTCCGCCGGGGCATGTGTTCTTTTTGCCGATCATGTTCTCCTATCATTTGGGCGTCCGCATCGGCGAAGCGCTGGCCGTCCGCTGGCCGGACATCCTCCCCCGGTCGGTGACGATTTGCGCCACATCGGTATCTGCCCCCGGCGGCGCGATGATCCAGCCAATCCCCAAAAGTAAATCCTCCTTTCGCGATCTTCCCTACGGGGAAAAATTCGATAAGCTCCTCCGGGCGGCGAAGATAGAGCAAGCCAAGCATAAATTGTCCTACGGCGAATTTTACCACGATAACGATCTTGTCTGCTGCCGCCCCGACGGAAGTCTCCTCGGCCCCGATGATTTGCGCTATTTCAATCGTTGGGTGCGGGAAACCTTCGGCGCCGGCTTCTCCTTCCATTCTCTCCGCCATACCCACGCCACAGCGCTTTTAGAGGCGGGAGAAGACTTGGAGATCGTTTCCAAGCGCCTTGGCCATGCCTCACTCAATATCACAGCGTCCACATATTCCCACGTCTTAGAAAAGCGACAATCCGCCCTCGTCCACCGCCTCGATCAGGTGCTTTGATCAGACAAAACAAGCCCCGGCAAAATCGCCGGGGCTTGTTTTATATGGCGTTGCCGCTATTTTGCCGCCATTTCCCATCGGCGGCGGCAAAATGGCGGCAAAACGTCATGAAGCCCCTTATTTTATGGGGATTCTCCTATACGGATAAATTATCGGAACTAAACCGCTAAAAGGAACCAGCGGAACAGCTGCCAATGTTCTGTTGTTTTTGCTTAATGAATAATACAGTTCTCTTTTTGGGGAGAAAAAATAAATGTTGCAGCTGACATTTGTGCCGTGCTGCAACATTTATTATATACCTTTTTCGTCCTCATGCTACATGATTAGTCTTTTCCATACGCCTATCGCATAAAGGTTTGGGCAACAATGTTAGTAATGTCCGCTAAAAATGCAGGGCAAATCCCAATGCCCAACGTGGCTGCGACGGAAACGAGAAGCGTCAGCCGAAGCAATAGGGGGACGCAGAGCGGTTCGGCGCAGCTTTCTTCCTCCGGCGTCAAATCCCGGTACATCGCCTTGGCCACCAAAAGATAGTAGTAGACAGAAATCATGGACATGACAAAGCCGATAAAGGCAAGCCAAAGATACCCTTGATCCACCGCTGCCGTGAAGATGTAAATTTTCCCGGCAAATCCTGCCGTGGGCGGGATACCGGCCATGGAAAGAAGCGACACCGTCATGACCGCTGCCAAGAGAGGCGCTGACTGCGCTAAACCGGTGATGTGCCGATGGGTCGTGCCGCCCCGCGCTGTATCGACCACGGTGAGAACAGCGAAGGCGCCGACATTGGCAAAGACGTAGAGCATGGCGTAGAACATGACCGCTTTCATGCCCACATAATCCACCGCTGCCATCCCGGCCATCATGTACCCGGCTTGAGCGACGGAAGAGTAAGCCAGCATACGCTTGATGTCGGTTTGGCGAATGGCCATGAGATTGCCGCCGATCATGCAGAGCGCTGCGAAGAAGGAGAGCAGCGGCAACCAATATTGCGCGATGAAGAAAAACGCCGTGTAGAGGATCCGCATGAAAACGGCGATCCCCGCTGCCTTTGACGCCATAGCCAAGAGAGCCGTCACCGGCGTCGGCGCCCCCTGATAGACGTCCGGTGCCCACATGTGGAAGGGGATGACGGACAACTTGAAGAAGAACCCGATCAGAACCAAAACGGCTCCAACCAGTCCCGCCGCATAAAAGAGATGGATATTTTGACAGACTTCTGCAAAGAGCAAGCTTCCTCCCGCGCCATAGACGAGGCTGATGCCATAGAGCAAGATGGCGGTTGAGCCCGCGCCGACCACGAGATACTTCACCGCCGCCTCGCTAGAGGCCGCCGAGTCCATGCGTAGACCCACTAGGATGTAGAAGGAGATGGTCATGAGCTCCAATCCGACAAAGGCCGTCAAAAAATCATTCGCAGAAGCCAAAACGCACATCCCCAAGAGAGAGGAAAGGAGCAGCGCATAAAATTCGCCTTGATAGGTCAGGCATTTTTCCACATAATCGAGAGAAAACAGCACCGCAAAGAGGATCGCTAAAAGAAACATCTGCTTAAAAAACAGCGCGTAATTATCGGCAATGAAGAGTCCCGCAAAAAAGGTCGGACTGTCCCCTACATGATAACGGCTGACAGCCGAAGCGAAAATCACCGCCACACCCGCTGCGGTGACGTATCCCACACTGCGGCGGGAAGCCGTCTTCGGCAAGAGGAGATCCATGAGGAGCGTCCCCAAGAGAAGCACGAGGATCTCAATCTCCGTACGGATAGCCAAAAAGTCCATCACAGACCACCTCCCCACAACGTCGGCGCTATGGTCAATGCGTCTAAAAGCGGCGCAAGAGGTTCCACACCGCTGCGGATAACCCCCATCAAAAGGTCAGGGAATATGCCCCATCCCACCAAGAACACACCTAAAATGAGCAGCGGCAGGAGATCTATGCCCTGTTCGTCCGGCACGTCCGCGAAACGTTCTGACCGAGGGCCGAACAGCACTTTTGCCAACATGCGGAGAATATAGAGCGCGGTGAAGACGATACCGGCGATGGCCAAGACCGCGCACACGGGATAAACAGACAAAGTACCCACAAAGATGGTAAATTCCGGGACGAACTCAATGAGTCCCGGGAGACCGACGGAGGCTAACCCTGCCAACATAAACCCTACCGTGAGCCGGGGGAGATGATGCGCAAGCCCCGCTAACTCCGGGATACTTCGCAAATGCGTCCGCTCGTAGATGTAGCCGATCTGAGAGAAAAACAAGGCCGCCATGATGCCGTGCGCCACCATGTTTGCGACCGCGCCCGTGATGCTCACCACATTGAGCGCCGCGAAGCCTAAGAGGACATAGCCCATGTGGGAGACAGAAGAATAGCCAATGATATACTTGAGATCCTTCTGGACGAGGGCGATGTAGGCGGCGTAAAGCACGTTGACCATGGCCAATCCGGCAATGAGGGGCGCCCAGAACTTCGCCCCAAAGGGAAGAACCAATAACCCCAAGCGAATGAGCCCGTAGCCGCCGATCTTCTTCAGCACCCCGGCGTGGATCATGGAAACGGCGGTAGGCGCACCGGCATAGCCATCCGGCGACCAACTGTGGAACGGGAACATGGAGAGTAGCGACCCAAATCCCAAAAGGAGCAGCAGAAAGGCGAAGATCTGAAATTCCTCGCTGAAGCGACCCATCTGACTGGCCATGGTGAGCGCAGCCATGTCAAAGGTTCGTTCCCCTGCGGGGAATGCGGTGAGATAGAGCGCCACCACGCCCACCAGCATGAACGCCGATCCCATCAAGAGGAAAATCGTGAGCTTCATCCCGGCGTACTCTTTCGCCACCCGCTTCGTCGAACCCCAAATGAGTACCATAAGGTAGATGGGAATGACCACCACTTCGTAGCAGAGAAGGAAAATGAAGAGGTCGCGGGCAATGAAGGTACCTGTCACCCCCGCGATCAAGACAAGCAAAAGGATGAAAAATTCTTTCATTCTCTTTTCCATGCGCCATGAGCTGAACACAGAGGATAGGCCGATGATCTCCGTCAAGAGCAGCATGGGCAACGAAATCCCATCAATGCCCAAAGCATAGGAAACGCCTAAATCCGATATCCACGGGATCTCCTCCGTGAACTGCATCCCCCCCACCGCTGTGTCGTAAGCGCCGTAAGCATACAGGGTCAGGCCAAACGCCAAACACATGGCGAAAGCTGCCGTCCATCGTATGGCGTCCCGCGCTTCTCGCGACAAGAAGCAGAGAAAGAGCGCCGCAGCCAGCGGAGCGATGAGAACCGTCGACAATAAAGGAAAGCCCATCAAAACGCACCTCCTACCATCGACAACACCATGAAGGCATAAAAGAGACCGTAGGCCGCCAAAACGAGCACTCCGATGTAAAACACCGCTGCATAACGCTGTACCTGTCCGTTCTGGAGGAGCGACAAAAGTTCGCTGACGCCGCGGACCAAGCGTGCCAGTCCGTTGACGGCACCGTCCACGATGTGCAGATCGATCCAGTAAAGCATCGCGCCAAATTTATCGACGAATGCCGCACGAAGCAGCGCATACCCCTCGTCGATGTAATATTTGTGATAGCTGAGCTGATAGAAAACGCCCAGCCGTTGACTGAGTTCGTATGCGGAAAATCGTTTGGCGACATAGATTTGATACGCGAGAACAAAGGCGACGATCGTCAAAAAGACGGAAGTTCCGGCGATCCCCCAATCAATCTCCTCCCCCGCGACGGGACCAAAGCGGATCCATTCCCCAAAGCCAAAGTAGTGTCCAAAGAGACCGCTGACGACCGACAGCACCGCCAAGACAATGAGCGGCCAGCGCATGTAAGCATTGGTCTCCCGCGCCGGACAATCCGGCCGCACTTCGCCGAAAAAGGCGACAAAGAGGAGCCGTGCCATATAAAAGGCCGTCAAAAACGCCGTGAGTGTCGCTAAGAGATAGAGCGGCATACTCACCTCAGCCGCTGCGGCCAAGATGGCATCCTTGGAGAAAAAACCCGCCAAGGGCGGCACACCGGCAATGGCCAAAACGCCGATGGTCATACAGCGAAAGGTCACCGGCATACGCTCTTTCAGCCCGCCCATCTTGAATATATCCGCTTCCTCGTGCATGGCCTCTATCACCGCTCCGGCGCACAAAAAGAGGAGCGCTTTGAAGAAAGCATGCGTCATCAAATGGAACATGGAAGCCGTCAGAGAACCCACCCCCAACGCCAACATCATGTAGCCCAGTTGACTGATGGTGGAATACGCCAAAATCCGCTTGAACGGGCGCTGTGTAATGGCGATGGTCGCCGCAAAAAGCGCCGTGAATCCCCCGATCCAAGCAATGACTTCCATCACGAGAGGCAATTCAACGAAGATGAAATAGGCACGACCCACCAAATAAACGCCGGCCACCACCATCGTCGCCGCATGGATGAGGGCCGACACCGGCGTCGGCCCTTCCATGGCATCCGGCAGCCAGACGTGAAGAGGAAATTGCCCCGACTTTCCGATAGGGCCGATGAAGAGCAATAAGCCGATCACGGTCAGGGTACTCGTCCCCGAAATCCAGACATAATTCGGAATGAACGTGCGCAGCTCGATAAAATCCAACGTGCCCACGGTGATCTGGAGCAACAAAATGCCCAAGAGCATCCCGAAATCGCCGATCCGCGTGGTAATGAAGGCCTTTTTCGCCGCCTCCCGCGCCGAATCCTTGTAGTAGTAGAAGCCGATGAGCAGATAAGAGCAAAGCCCTACCAATTCCCAAAAAGCATACATTTGCAGGAAATTGACCGAGATGACCAAGCCCAGCATAGACGACGCAAACAAGGAAAGGAAGGCAAAGAAACGACCCGCACCCGGATCATGCGCCATATACCCCATCGAATAGATCTGCACTAAAAGGGAAACCGTCGTGACGACCATCAGCATCATCGCCGTCAAAGGATCCACCAATACCCCCATCGTCAGCTCGATGTGGCCGATCTTCGCCCAAAGCGTCTTCATGACAAACGGCTCCGCCATCACGATGGAGCCGCTGACCACAGCGCAAAGGACACCGATCGCCAAAAGAAAGCTCAATGCGCTCAGCGAGATGGCAATCATGGCCGATGTATTCTTGCTCTGCCGCGTAAAGAGTCCGATGATCAAGAAAGCCACGGCGGGAAGCAACGGAATCAGCCAAGCGTGAATCAATGCAAACTCTGGAAACATCCGTATCCCTCCTATCCTTTCAACTGATCAAGGGCATCCACATTGACCGTATGACGGTCATGATAGACCCGAAACGCCAGCGCTACGCCGACCGCCACTTCAGCCGCCGCCACGGCGACGGAAAAGACGGCCATGAGCTGCCCGGAGAGATCACGCATCGGCAGGAAATGATTAAACGCGATAAAATTGATGTTCACCGCATTCAGCATCAATTCCACACACATCAGCACCGGGACAATTCCCCGGCGGGTCAGGAGGCCAAAGAGCCCGATGGAAAAAAGCGCCCCCGAGAGCAGAAGACAATGGGGCAGTCCGACGTGAAGGAAAAAATCCACGACCTCATAAATGTTCACGATTCATCCGCCCCCTTCGCCAAAACGATAGCGCCGATCATCGCCATTAAAAGCAGTACCGCCGCCACTTCAAAGGGCAGGATGAATTTCGTCAGCATGAGATCCGCCAACCCCGTCACCGTGTCCTCAAACGTCGTCGGCTCGGGGAGGAATGGCGAGAGGAAGGCGACGCCGGCCATGAGGAGGCCGAAAAGCCCGGCCACCACCAGTGCGCCCGCCTGCGCCAAAATCCCGGCGCTTGGATTGGAGTGTGCCATATCCTCCCGACGCGTCAGCATGATCGCCATGACGATGAGAATCGCTACCGCGCCGCCATACACTAAGAATTGTACCGCGCCCATGAAATCCGCTGAAAGGAAAATGTACAGACAGCCGATTCCGATGAAGGAACCCGTCAAAGAGAGGGCACTGTGGACGACATTGCGAAAGAATACGACCCCCAGCGCACCCAAGAGCGCCACCGTCCCCAAGACATAAAATACCCCCGCGGAAATGAGATTCGGCACATCAAAGGCGAGAGCCAAGTCCATCCCTTGCTTGATGAGCGCATGGACAGGCGCTAAAAGTTCATGCATGGGAATTCGCCTCCTTCGCTATCCCCTCAGCGGCCTCTTTAGGGGAAGCCGGCACGGTTGGATCCGCTTTCAAAGGTGCCGCGCCGCCCCCGTTTCCCGACGCTGGCGCTGCCCTTTTCTGCGCTTCTGCGACCCTGTCAGCGCCAGACGCCTGCCCGGCGGCTTGGGGCGCGGGAGCGGCAGCAGGAGGTTTGGCGGGCGGTGTGGCCGGCTTTGGGTTCGCCGCCGCCTCCGCCATGACGTGCGCCAAGTAAGCGCGATCCTCATCGGTCATCACATCATGGGTCATATCCGCCTTGTGCCACGTCGAGATGGCGTACGCTTTATCCCACGACAGCGCTTTCGTGGGGCAGCTCTCCACGCAAAGATCGCAGTAAAGACAGCGCCCCATGAGGTAGACATACTCCGACAGGTGGCGCTTCTTGTTGGCGTCCGCCACCGCCTTCAGCTTCAGAGCCTGATTTGGACAGGCCTGTGCGCAGAGCGTACAGCCGATACATTTTTTGTACTCCAGCACCAAATGACCGCCGCGAAAATGCTCGGTCATCGGCAACTTTTCCTCGGGATAGCAGAAGGTCGATTTCTTGCCGAAAAAATGCTTCAGCGTCACCCCGAGACCTGTGATCAGCCCTTTACCAAACATGCTTTTCCCTCCGCCTCCTCACAGCCATCGATACAGGTAAACGCCAATGCCGGTGCACATCATATTGAGGATCGCCAACGGCAGGAGAACCTTCCAACTGAACGCCAGCATCTGATCGATGCGGGTGCGGGGAAAAGTCCAGCGAAACCACATGAATACGAACACCATAACCAACACCTTGATCCCAAACCACAGGACGCCCGGCAAAAACGGCCCCTGCCAGCCGCCCAAGAAAAAGGTGGTCGCCAAGATGGACACAGCCAAGAGATTCGCGTACTCCGCCAAGAAGAACAGCGCCCAGCGCATCCCGCTGTACTCGGCAAATGGCCCAGCCACGATCTCCGACTCGTCCTCCACCAAATCAAAGGGGGTGCGATTCGTTTCCGCCGTCGCCGCGATCACAAAGATGATGAACGCGATGGGCTGAAGGAGAATGAACCAAACATGCTCCCCTTGCGCGGCCACAATGTCACTCATCTTCAAGGACCCGGAGATCATCACGATCCCCAAGAGAGAAAAGACCATGGGCGCTTCGTAGGAAAGCATCTGCGCCACCGTGCGCATACCGCCGATGTAGGCGTATTTACTGTTCGAGGCGTAGCCGCCCATCAAAAAGGGCAGCACCGACTGGGAAGAAATCGCGAGCAGAAGGAAAACGCCCACATTGACATCGGCGAAGATCGCTCCGTCGTCAAACGGAAAAAAGGCGTAGGCCAAAGCCGACGGCACAAAGAGCAGCATGGGGGAAAGCGCCCAGACCACCCGATCGCAGCCCAAGGGAATAATATCCTCCTTGCTCATGAGCTTTAGCATGTCGGCGATGGGCTGCAACAGTCCAAAGCGCCCGCCCACGCGATTCGGCCCCAAGCGCACCTGAATGAGGGCGCAGACCTTTCGCTCCGCGTAAGTAAAGACGATGGCCGCCGTGAGGATGACCCCGATCACAGCGCCGATCCCGACAAACTGCATGACAATATCCGTCAAAACCTCGCTGCCCAAGAGCAGGAGCAGAAGGCTGCGAAGCCATCCGGCCACGGTCATGACCACGCCTTCCTGCATCATCACATTCATCTCTCTCCCCTCCTCAGCAGTCCACTTCGCCCATCAGCGGATCGATGGCGGCGAAAGCGGCCACGGAATCGCCGATGAGATACCCTCGGCACATATCGTTGAGCGCCTGCATGTTGACGAAGGAAGGCCGCCGGATATGGACGCGATAGGGCTTGGGCGTACCGTCGCTGACCATGTAGAAGCCTAATTCCCCACGGGTTCCCTCCGTCCGGCTGTAAACTTCCCCCTTGGGCGGGCGAAGGAGCTTCGGGAGCTTCGCCATCACCGCGCCTTCCGGCAGTCCTTCCAATGCCTGTCGGACGATCTTGGCACTCTCCGCGATTTCTTGGTAGCGCACGATAAAGCGATCCCAGTTGTCCCCGTTCTTTCCCGTCGGCACAGCGAAATCAAACTTCGGATAGGCCCCGTAGCCGTCCACCTTCCGCAAATCAAAGGGGACACCCGCCGCCCGAAGATTCGGCCCCGTCATGTGATGCGCCAGCGCCTCCTCTGACGTGAGACAGGACGTCCCCATCAAGCGGCGCTGGAAGATCTCGTTGCCGATGAGAATATCTTCATATTCCTTCATAAACTGCGGCACCTTATCCAAAAAAGCCCGACACTTAGGGATAAATTCGGCGGGAATATCATGATGGACGCCGCCGATCCGAATGTAGTGAAAGGTCATGCGAGCGCCGCAGACGAGATCGAAGAGATCTAAAATATCCTCTCTGTCACGAAAGGTGTAAAGCATCCCCGTACTGGCGCCCAAGTCGATGGCCAAAGAACCGATGAACACCAAATGGCTGGCCATGCGGTTCAGCTCGGCCATGATGACGCGAAGGTACTCCCCTCGCTCCGGCACCTCGATCCCCGCTAATTCCTCCACCGCTCGGCAATAGCCCAAATTATTGTTCATGGAAGATACATAATCGAGCCGATCGGTAAAGGGAACCCCTTGGGTGTATGTCCGCGACTCCAAGAGCTTCTCAATGCCGCGATGAAGGTACCCCATGATGGGCTTCACGCGCACGATGCGCTCTCCGTCCAGTTCCAATTCCACCCGGAGAACGCCGTGGGTCGAAGGGTGCTGCGGCCCCATGTTCAAGATATACGTTTCAGTATGTGGCATAATTGCGTCCCCCTTCCCGCCGGATGCGCGGCACATGCGGCGGGGCGGCCGCCTTGTAGTCCTTGCGCAGGGGATGGCCGCTGAAATCGTCCGCCAAGAGAATGCGCCGCAGATCCGGGTGGCCAGTAAAGGTGATGCCCATGAGGTCGTACACTTCCCGTTCCTCAAACTCGGCGCCGGGAAACACCCCGGTAACGGAAGAAACCGTAGGCGCATCATGCTCCAACTTCACCTTCACCGTCAGCCAATCGTTGCGATCGCCCCACGAAAAGAGGTGATACACCATCTCGAAATGCGTCTTATAATCCACGGAAGTCACATTCTCCAGCCGATTGAACAAAAACGCCGCGTCCTCTTTCAAAAACGATAGCAGCGCCGTCAATCCTTCGCCGGGAACGTACACCGCCGGCCGTTCCGCCTCTGCGTCGTATTCGATGGCAGGGAACCGCTCTTTCAGTGCGCATAGCCGCGCCGCGTCCATATACTGTTTCATCCCTCCGCCACCTGCTCCCCACGCGCCGGATCCGTCAGCGCCACCCTTTCTGGGTGCATGATCTTTTCCTTGAGCTTCAACATGCCGTCAATCAAGGCCTCCGGCCGAGGCGGACAGCCGGGAATATACACATCCACCGGCAAAACCTCCTCAATGCCCGGCACCACCGAATAGGAATCGGCAAAGGGGCCGCCCGCAATGGCGCAGCTTCCCATGGCGATGACGTATTTCGGCTCCGGCATCTGCTCGTACAGGCGAATGAGCGGCGGCGTCATCTTCCACGTCAGCGTTCCCGCCACGATGAGCAGATCCGCCTGCCTTGGACAAGGCCGAAACACCTCGTACCCAAACCGCGACAAATCGAACCGCGCCGCCGCCGTACTCATCATCTCGATGGCACAGCAGGCTAACCCGGAAGAAAGGGGCCATATCGAATTTCCGTGCGCCCACTTAAAAAGCGCATCCACCGTCGTCACCACGACGTTATCCTTGATGATCGGCGGCACCAAATCCTTTATTTCCATGCCAAAGCTCCTTTCTTCCACGCATACCAGAGACCGATGGCCAATATCCCGAGGAAAAGGAACATCTCCAACAGGGCGAACAGCCCCAACGCCCCGAAGCGCACCGCCCACGGGTAGAGAAAAACGGCCTCGATGTCGAACACGATAAAGACCAAGGCGTAGAGAAAGTAGCCCACGCGGTACTGCACATAGGTCTTTCCTTCCGTATCCACCCCGCACTCATAGGGAATCCGCTTTTCCCCGCCCAGCTGACGCGGCTGCAATAAAAAAGCCGGAATCAGTGCCGCCACCGGGAAAAATAACGCCACAATGAAAAAGACCCCTAACCCGCCATATTCTCCCATCCGTTTTGAACCCCTTCCCGCAAAGCTTCATCTGTATACAAAAGACATTCCTGCCAATACGAAACAGCGGCTATCAGGCACAAAAACCTGATAACCGCTGTAAAAGCCGTCCGATTGTCACTGAAAGCGTCCCCTCTATTCGCGCCTTCATCGCACATTCTCTCCCTCGTCGGCCGAACGCTTCCCTAAAGAAACAAATGGCCTTCGTTATTAAAAACATCTACGAATAACAGTATACATCGCGTCATTATGGATTGCAAGCCCTTTGGGCAGAAAAGATGAAGCAAAAGCGCGGTGATGTCCCGAGCGGCAAAAAAAGGAGCCGCATAGGCTCCCGTCCCGTTCGATCTGAAAATGGGGGAAGCGTCGCTTCGACGAACGCGCTTCATCCGCGCATGTCGGCATCGTGCCGCCGCCGGTTGATGGAGGTCAGCCCACGGTAAATCGTGCCGAGATCAATCTCGTTGCCGCGGTTCTCCATGTATTTTTCCAATTTCCGCTTGACCCGCTGAAGCGCGTTGTCAATCGACTTCACATGGCGCTGCAGTTCGGCGGCAATCTCCTGATATGATTTCCCGTCTAAATACGACATGAGTACCTGCCATTCTAAATCGCTTAAAATGGCCTCCAATTTCTCCTCAATGTCCATAAATTCTTCGCGGCTGATGACCAATTCTTCCGGATCGGCGATTCGTGCACCCGCCAACACGTCCAAGAGCGTCCGATCAGAATCCTCGTCGTAGATGGGCTTATTGAGAGAAATATAGGAATTGAGCGGAATATGCTTTTGACGGGTCGCCGTTTTGATGGCGGTAATGATCTGCCGGGTCACACAAAGCTCGGCAAAGGCGCGAAAAGACGACAACTTATCGTTGCGAAAGTCGCGAATGGCCTTGTAAAGACCGATCATCCCCTCTTGGATGATGTCCTCTCGATCCGCCCCGATCAAGAAATAGGATCGCGCTTTGGCTCGCACGAAATTACGGTACTTATTGATCAGATACTCCTGGGCGGCGCAGTCGTCGCTTTCCTTGACGATGCAAACCACTTCCTCGTCGCTCAGGTTATCGAACTCACCTCCGGCCGTTTCCCGCATTTCCGTCTTTGCGTCCGCATCCAATCCCATCATCCTCCCAGCCTCATAAGAACATCTGAACATGCCTTATCGCTGCACCATGGGCTCATTATACATGACGAAGCCTGATACGTCAAGGATTCCAGCCAAATCAAGGCGGTTCCTCCTACTCTTCGCGCCGCCGTAGATCGTCAAGCTGCGCCGCTGTCCTTCGATCAAGATGATCCGACACTTCATTTCTGCCCATCATCCGCCGCGTGGAAACAAAGTATTCTTTTTTCAGCCTCTCGCGAAATTTTCGGATGCGCCGCCAAAGTTCCCTTGCCGGGAGCCGATAGGCACCAGCACCTAAAATCACGGTCTGCTCCACCCCATCGGAGGTCACAACATGTACTTCGCGACCGCTCCGCACCAAGTCGTAAGAGAGCCGCTCAATCCGGCTATCTGCCGTCTCCCCCGCTGCCGTGTAAAGGACAGCGACGTGGAGGCCACGTCGTTCTTCATGTGCCTCGTCGGTCGTAAAGAGGGCATCAAACACAATCGTCATCTCATACTGCTCAAAAGCACCATACTCCATCAGGAGATCGACGAGCCGCTCCCGTGCCTGCGCCAATTCCTGCCTCGCCAGCCGAGAAAGCTCCGGGTATGCGTGGATGACATTATAGCCGTCAATCAAAAAACATGCCCGCTGACGCTTCATAAAACCGCCTCTCTTCCGCCTATGTTGCGCAGCTATGGCTCCCACTCGCTCTCCGCCGCCCGAGACAAGCGTTCAGATTCACGCCTTCATGCTACCGTGACGCTGGCGCAGCACCTCGTACAGAAGCACCGCGCCGGCTACGGAAGCATTCAGAGAGTGGATATATCCCTGCATGGGCAACCGCACCAAAAAATCGCAGTTTTCTTTCGTCAGTCGAGAAAGCCCCTTCCCCTCACCACCGATGACCAGCACCAATGCACCAGTAAAGTCTGCTTCGTAATACGCCTGACATCCATCCATATCCGCCCCCGCCACCCAAAAGCCAGCTTCTTTCAGAAGACGGATGGTCTGCACCACGTTGCCCACTTGCGCTACCGGCACATACTCCACCGCGCCCGCCGAAGTTTTGGCCACAGTAGCGGAAAGCGGGCAGCTACGCCGTTGGGGAATCACCACCCCATCCGCGCCGACAGCGTCTGCGGTGCGAAGCAGCGCACCAAAATTATGGGGGTCTTCGATCCCGTCCAAGAGCAATAGGAGGGGCGGCGTTCCTTTAGCCGACGCAGCCGTCAAAATATCCGCTAAATCAGTATACGCGACGGGCGTAACGTAGGCCAAAACCCCCTGATGGCGGTATCCCGCTGCCAATGCCTCAATCCGGCTGCGCGGTACAATCTCCACACGAATGCCTCGTGTCAGAGCTTCCTCCCGCATCGTCCGCAAAGATTCTCCGTGGTACCCTTCGGCCAACAGCAATTTATGGATGCCCCGACCACTCTGCAGCACCTCGCGCACTGCGTTTCGCCCCACTACGACATCTGAGGGCAGCGGATTGCGTTTCTCTGGTACGCCTCCGTTATCCTGCTCTTTGATCGCCGACCGTTCGCGTTTTGACATCTCTCGGTTCGAGGTTTTTCTTCCGTACTGTCCGTACGCGTCCTTCATTCTCTTCTCCATCGTTCCCGCAAGCTGCGGTCAAATCCCCCTCCGTCACACCCGATAGGCGTCTGCCTATTTTTATCCACACATCGACCTTACCGCTCCGGTCGCTGGATATATCGCTCCAGCCATGGCTCTTCCGCCACCAAAAGATCCCGCATCCTAATCATCATCTCGCGGATCTCCCATTGCGCCCCGGGGGTCGTCACACGTTTTTCGTAAATGTCAATGAAAGAGCGCAGATTGAGCGTCGTGACAAAATTTGTACAAATACCGCCGGGCAGGACAAATCTAGCATCCTGTTTCGCTACGCCCATTTGGAGTAGGTCATCATAGGCCTGTTGGATGCCCTTTAGGGACGCCAAGTAGCGCTCATAAGCACCGGGCGTTTCCTGAATCGTCGCGGGAACCACGTTACTAAACAAACCGCCCGGAATCTTCGCCGACTGCTCCGAAACATAACGTTGACTCTGAACGCTCAGCGAGACGCCGATCCGATGACGCGAATACTGTGCCAAGAGCGTCCTCGAAACATTCTTGACCGCAAAGGTCATACTGCTGTGTTCAACGACACTGAGATGCTTGCTGGTCATGATACGATCCAAAAGCCGGAGCATCTCCTCTTCAGTTTTATTTTCCTGCCAAAGTTCCAGCGGGGAATCGGCACTATAACAAGTTCGTGCTGCAACCCAACAGGTTTTCAAAAAATTTGGCGTTTTTGCTATCAGTTGAATTTCCATACGTCCCACTCCTCATGTCCGGTATCGCCGATCCGCCATCATTTGGCGTGCAATAACCTGAAACGCCGCTTCAGCCAAAGTATGCAAACGATCAACATTCCCCGTAAGGTAAAGCGTCCCCAAGAGCGCCTCGAATCCGGTGCTGACGTGATACTCCTGCACACTAGCTACTCTTGGCGCATGGCTGGGCGCGTTGCGCCCCCTGCGAAAGATGTCCTGCTCCTCAGCGGTCAATTCCGACGCAATCGCCCGATAAGCCCGCGCCTGCCAAACGGCCGATACGATCTGTGCACTGCATTGGTTCAGTACGTGTACCTTACTCTGTTCGTACGACAGCAATCGTTCCCGCACGAAGAGATGAAAGTACGCATCACCGACGTAAGCCGCTACTAAGGGATTCAGCGCCTTTATCTCCACGCTGTCATAGCGCTGCCGTATCCCTCCCGCTTCATCCTCCTCAAACATTCTGTCCACGCGTTTTTGTCGGTCGGAAAACTTCATATCCGCTTCCACCGCGTTCCTGCCGCCGAATCTTCCAACACGATCCCCTGCGCCTTCAATGTATCGCGGATTTCATCGGCGCGCGCCCAATTTTTTTCCTTCCGAGCGGCCAAGCGTTCCTCGATGAGCACAGCGACAGCTGCGTCTTCAGGAGAAGTGTCCTCCGGCGCCGTTTCCAAAATACCAATGACCGATGCCATATCATCAAAGATCTGCCGAACGGTGCCAAAATTCGCCGCATCGAAGGCAACGCCCCGATTGACCACATCGTTATAGTACACGTTCATATCCTTCGCAACAGAAAAAAGATAGCTGATGGCAAGCGCGGTATTAAAATCATCCCGCATCGCGTCGTCAAAAGACGCCTGCGCAGCCTTCGCTGCGACCGCCAATTCCTTTGCCGTATCCGCTGTCCCTTCACGATTCATCAGCACATCTGCATTCTCTTTTGCCGTTTGCAGCCGGTCGAGGCTCGCTTGGGCGTTTTGCAACCGCTCATCGCTGAAGTCCAGCGGACTTCGATAATGGGTTTGAAGAATAAAAAATCGTACCACCTCGCCCGGATATTTTTTCAGAATATCCGCCACCGTAAAGAAATTGCCCAACGATTTACTCATCTTCTCGGCATGGATCGTGATGAACCCATTGTGTATCCAATAGCGGGCAAAGCTGTGATCATCCGCGCAATATGCTTGAGACTGCGCAATCTCATTCTCGTGGTGTGGAAAGATGAGGTCACTGCCTCCCCCATGGAAGTCAAAGCATTCGCCCAGAAACTTCAGCGACATGGTAGAACATTCGATGTGCCACCCCGGACGTCCCTTCCCCCACGGGCTATCCCACGAGGGTTCCCCCAGCTTAGCCGCTTTCCAGAGGGCGAAATCCATGGGATTACGCTTACGTTCATCCACTTCGACGCGGGCGCCAGCCAGCATATCCTCCAAGGTGCGGCCACTGAGTTTTCCGTATCCCGCAAACTTCTCTACGCTGTAATAGACATCGCCGTCTATTTCGTAGGCGTATCCATGAGCCATCAATCCCTCGACCATGGCGATGATCTCAGGAATCGTCTCCGACACACGGGGATACACATCCGCGCGGCGTACGTTCAAAGCGTCCAACGCTTGAAAATAAGCCGCAATGTAGCGGTCGGCGATCTCCTTCCACGATACATTCTCTTCACGTGCCGCTCGGATGATCTTATCGTCCACATCTGTAAAATTCTGAACGTAACGTACCGCATAGCCTTCACGCTGCAAAAATCGGCGAATGGCGTCCCACGTCACAAAAGGACGTGCATTCCCTATATGCGGTTCATTGTAAGGCGTTACGCCGCAGACATAGATGCTGACCTTTCCCGGTTCTTGGGGGCGAAAGACTTCCTTTCGCCGTGTCATTGTATTGTAAACCAAAATTTCCCCTGCCATACGCTCTTCCCTCTCTGCTCCTTTATCAATACTTCCCATATTCTCGTTTCAAGATTTCCAGCACGCCATACGCCAAGGGAGAACCTCCCGTACTGTCGCGCATCGCTTCAACCTGTGCAACGGTAAAACCGCAGTCGCGCAGCAAAGAAAACATCTCTCGAAGCGCCGTTTCACGCGCCTCTGTCGCAGCGTTCATTCGACGTCCTAAACCACCCATCATCCGCTGCACGGCCACCTCATTTTCCGCGATAAGACAAGCTGTCCCCACGCGATTGAGTTCCTCAATAAAATCCATCTCGGTCGCTCCTTATGGTTTCCATGATATTCATTGTATCAAAAGCCGGTGAAAAATAAAAGGAACATCCCCCGAACGCAGTAAAAATGTCCCAGTCGAAAACGACTGGGACATGAGTGGCCAACAGACGTACAAAGGATCAGCGGTGCAAAACTTTTTTCATGGCATCGGACACCGTCTCCTTGGTAAAGCCAAACTTTTCAAAAAGTCTTTCCCCCGGTGCCGAGGCCCCATACCCTGTCATCGATACGACATCGCCATCCAATCCCACATAGCGCGCCCAGCCGAAATCGGCCGCTGCCTCCACCGCGATCCGCGCCCGAACGCCGCGGGGCAGCACCTCTTCGCGATAAGCCTCGCTCTGACGCTCAAACAGATCCATCGAAGGCATGCTGACGACCCGGACATCAATTCCATCCGTCCGCAGCAGAGTTTGTGCCTCAATGGCCAAAGCAACCTCCGAGCCGCTGGCCAAAAAGATGCCGTCCGGCACCGGCTTTTCCGAAGGAGAAATGACGTACCCGCCCTTTAAGGCTTCCCGGCTACTCCCGGGGAGCTGCGGCAAGTTTTGGCGGCTGAGGACGAGCGCGGTGGGCGTGGCTTTACTCGCCATGGCCAAATACCACCCCGCCGCCGTCTCCATGGCATCCGCCGGACGAAAGACGCAAAGATTCGGCATCGCCCGAAGCATCGCCAACTGCTCGATCGGTTCGTGGGTGGGGCCGTCCTCCCCGACGCCGATGCTGTCATGGGTGAAGACATACGTCACCGGCAGCTTCATCAGCGCCGCCAATCTCATCATCGGCTTCATGTAGTCACTGAAGACAAAAAACGTGCCGGCGTAGGGACGAAGGCCACCATGCAATGCGATGCCGTTGACCATCGCGCCCATGGCCAATTCACGCACACCGAAATGAAGATTGCGCCCGCTGTAATCATGGCGGCTGAAATCCCCAGCGTCCTTCATCGCCGTCTTATTGGAAGGTGCCAAGTCCGCACTTCCGCCAAAAAGCTGCGGCACTTTATCCCGTAACATTTGGATCATGCGCCCCGAAAGGCTGCGGGTCGCCTGCGGCTTCTCCTCCCGCGCCCAGAAATCATCGTCAGCCAAAAGCGCCGCCGCATCGGGCGCAGCATGGTACACATCCCAGAGCGTTTTCAGCTCAGGGAACTTCTCTTGGTATTCGGCAAACATCTTATCCCACGCCGCGTGCGCCTCTGCCCCGTGCGCGCCCAAGCGCTCGTAATGGGCATAGACGTCTTGCGGCACGACAAATGGCTCTTTTTCCTCCCAGCCTAAAGTCTCCCGCAGCGCCTTGACATTTTCTTCGCCCAAAGGTTCCCCGTGGGCGCTGGCCTTCCCCTGCTTGGCCGGACATCCGTAGCCGATCTGGGTCTTCACCGTGATGAACGACGGCCGCGTCGTGTCCGCTTTCGCAGCATCAATGGCCTTTCCAATGGCCGCCAAATCGTTGCCGTCCTCCACCGTCAGCGTCTGAAAGCCAAAGGCCGCCATCCGTGCCGTCACATCTTCCGTGAATGCCAGATCCGTGCTGCCTTCAATGGAGATGCCGTTGCTGTCATAGAGAACGATGAGCTTCGACAGCCCCAGCGTCCCTGCCAAAGAAAACGCTTCCGAAGAAATGCCCTCCATCAGGCAGCCATCACCTCCCAAAACAAAGGTATGATGATCCACCACCGGGTAACCGGGGCGATTGAATACCGCCGCCAAATGGGCTTCCGCCATCGCCATCCCGACCGCCATACCCATTCCGGCGCCCAAAGGTCCCGTGGTTGCCTCCACCCCTACGGTATGACCATACTCGGGGTGCCCCGGCGTCAAAGAATCCTCTTGACGGAAATTTTTCAAATCTTCCGCCGTAAGACCGTAGCCAAAAAGATGAAGCATGGCGTAGAGCAGCATGGAACCATGCCCCCCCGACAAAATGAACCGATCGCGATCCGCCCACTGCGGCGCTTTCGGATCGTGCTTTAAGTGATTCGCCCAAAGCTCATACGCCATGGGAGCGCTTCCCAAAGGCAGCCCGGGGTGACCGGAATTTGCCTTTTGGATGGCATCTGCCGCCAATATCCGAATCGCGTTTACGCTCGTCATTTCAATGCTCTTCATCAACCCAATCTCTCCTTTAGGGAAGCATTTTCCTTGGCGGTCACACTCTCGCCTGCCGCCCGACATCGCACAAATTCAGCGCACGGCAACGACATCGATCTCCACCAATGCGCCCTTCGGCAAATCGCTCACGGCGACACAGACCCTCGCCGGGCAATCCTTGGCAAAATAGCGAGCGTAGACTTCGTTGACCCGCGCGAAATCCCCCATATCTTTGAGGTACACGGTCGTCTTGACGACATCGGCTAAGGAAGCGCCGGCGGCGGTCAAAATCGCCTGCAAATTGTCGAGCACCCGCGCCGTCTGCACCTCAATTCCTCCCTCGACCATCTTCCCAGAAGCCGGTTCCAAAGGAATCTGCCCGGAAACGAAAAGAAAGCCCCCCGCCTCGACCGCCTGTGCGTACGGGCCGATGGCCTGCGGTGCCGTATCGGCAACAATACACGTTTTCATGAATGATGTTCCTTTCTGCATAAACTATGCGCCACACGAGATGACACTGCGTCTCAGCCTTCGGTGATAGCGTCTTCTACGCGCTGTGCCAAATCCGTCCGCAAAAGGGACGCTTCGCCTAAATAGACGTGACGGATCTCACGGGGCGTCTTGTCTGTATCGACCAAGAGAAGCGCCCGGATGCAAAGGGGTAGCCCCCCCTCCACCGCCATCTGCCGTGCGTCAAAGAGCGGCACCAAATCAAAGCCCGGAATCTTGCGCACGCCCGCTGCCGGAAAACAAGCCGTCACGTCCTCTGTGGCACTCAAGATACAAGCGCCTATATCGTCCGGTTTGACACCGTTGTGACGGCACATCTCCGTCACCATCCATCGCACCGCCGAAATAATTTCCGCTTCGACATTATTCTTTATTGTAATGGCGCCTCGAATCCCCCGCATACCGCACCCTCCTCAACGATTGCGCATAATCCCCCACAGCAAACGTCCGCAAAGAATCAGCGCTGCCAAATAACCGAATACCCCCAAGAGCGGCATCTCCATCAGCCGCGGCGACATCTGCGTCGTGCAGATAATGCTTGAGCCAAGAAGGAGCGCCGAGCCGATCATCCCGATGATCAGTTTATTCATCATCTGATCGATGCGCCGCAAAGGCTCCTCGCTTCCCGTGAGATCTAAATTGACCTTCGTCTGCCCGCTCATGGTCATCCGCAAAATGTCAGAGATCTGCTCCGGTAGCATCAGGGTCTTTTTTAAGAGGACGAACCCCTCCCGCTTCACTTTGTCAAGCTCTGCCCGCCAGTTGAAATGCTTGTGAAAATTCAATTCCAAACTGTGCGCGAAGATCTCCACAAAGCTGATCTTTGGGCAGCAAAGACGCATGACCCCCTCAATGGTGAGCACCCCTCGGGCAAACATGCTGAGACCGGGGCCTATGCCGATGCGATGCACGCGGAGTACATGCATGATTTGACGCGTCAATAGCCCCATTTGCAGCGTGCCGAAATCCAAATCGCGATACTGCTCCATGAGAACGGCAATATCCTCGTACAGACGCGTATGATCGACACGCCCTCGAGGCACCCCCAAGGATAAAACCGCCGCTTTCATCTCCAAGGTATCATGACTCGCCAAGGCAAAAACCGCTTTGCGGAGCGCCGTACGATCCCGCCCAGAAAGCCGCCCCATCATGCCCAAATCAAGCCAAACGATCTTGCCGCCTCGTATCCAGATATTGCCCGGATGTGGATCCGCGTGGAAATAGCCGTCCTCGACGATCTGCTTGACGTAGTTCTCGCCAAGCCAATGCCCCAAGTAATCCATGTCAAAGCCTTGGTTTTCCAGCGCTTTCAGATCGTCAAAGCGGATGCCGTCAATATATTCCATCACCAAGATGCGCGACGTCGTCAGCTTATGATACACAATAGGACACTCCACATGGGGATCCTCGGCGTTCAGATGGCGAAATTCATCGATGTGGCTGGCCTCCATGAGAAAATCCATTTCCTGCTTGGCGATCGTCCACATCTCATCCAAAATCATGCCGAAATCGATCACATCGCTGGTGTCGCTGACCACCTTCAGGAGCGCCGCCGCCCGCTTCAAGAGGAGGATGTCCTTCGCCATGATCTCATATATCCCAGGGCGCTGCACCTTGACCACGACGCGATCCCCGTTCGTCAAGACGGCTCGATGGACTTGCGCGATGGAGGCAGATCCCAAAACCGTCTCATCAATGGAGCGAAAGACTTGATGCCAGCGACAGCCATACTCCTTTTCGATGATGTCTCGGATGAGGGGAAAGGCAAGCGGCTTCGCGCCGGTTTGCAGCTTCGTCAGTTCATCACAATATTCCTGCGGCAAAAAGTCGGGCCGCATGCTCATGATCTGCCCCAACTTCACAAAGGTCGGACCTAAATCCTCCAACACCTGCCGTATCTTCACCGGGGTTATGCCCTGTAAGAGATGACGGTGGCGAAGCACCGCCACGATCTCCCGAAAACGCCGCGTGGAGTCGCGAAGCGGCAACGTATGCTCTTTTCCCCCCAGCAGGCCGCCCCACATGAAAAGTCCTCCCCTTAGGCGCGAAACACCGCCCTATCCCCTACATGCCGCCTCTCTTTCACGGCTTCCTTTTGTCCGCGATTTCTTTACGGTTCTTTGACGATATGGGAAAACAGCTCCATGATACTCTGCCCATAAGTATGCCCGGGCACCGCCCAACGACCGTTCAGATCACGCCAAGTATTGAGGGTATTGCTGCCGTACAGGGAACGCACCAAAGCGTATCGCGGATCCACCACTGGCGTTGCCGGCTGCCGCGTGGAAGCATACGCCAAAAGGTGCTGGATGTGGGCGCGAACCCCGAGCTGCGCCGAAGAGAAATATACCCCCTTGACCGTGCTGCTTGTGGTTCCCAATCCGCAGTAATTATTTTGATCCGGCGTCACCGTCCCGCCATAACGAAAATACCCCGTCTCCTTCAGCGCTTGTGCGAACGCTACATCTGGACGAATCCCTTCCCTCGCCCCTTCTTCGTAATAGTAGGAAACAAGCTCTTGGGGAGAAACCGAAAGCGCCGGTTTCGGATTGACGCTCAACAGGTACTGCACGCACTGCTGCGGGGTCGCCATTGCCTGTCCCAAGATGGCTTCGTTGGTCAAATCCACAGGTACCATAGGGGAAGGAACCCTGCTGGTCTTGGCGGATGATTTCTCCGTTTGCCCATGGAGGATGGCTTGAATTCGCTCTCGAATGTTCCCTTTCGCGTCTTCCCTTAGTGCTGCCGCTTCCTGCTGGAGGTGCACCTTCGTTTCTCCCACCGTATTCGGTACATGTCGCGCTTCCGTCAGATGTGGCATCAAAACTACACCAAGAGCCATCCCGACAACCAAACGCTTGCTGCCAAACCCCATCCTGTCTTCCTCCTTAGCGTTCGCATTCTAAAAAACGAATTGTAGCATAAACAAAACTGCCAATACATACAGCAAAGGATGTACGAGCCGCCCCTGCCCTGTCGCCGCTTTCAAAAAAGCATACAGCACGAAGCCGACGCCTAAGCCAATAGTGATACTAAAAGACAAGGGCAATAAAAGCAGGGTAAAAAAGGCGGGGAACGCTTCCGTATAGTCTTTCCAGTTAATATCCGCCACGCTTTCCATCAAAGCCGCACCCGACAGGATCAAAGCGGGAGCCGTAATGGAGGGGATGTCCGCCAACATTTTCGCTATCGGCGCACAAAAAAGCAGCCCACCAAAGAGTACGGCAGTCACCACGGAGGTAAATCCCGTCCTCCCCCCTGCGGCGACGCCCGTTCCTGATTCCAAGCGCGCTGTGGTCATCCCTGCCCCGGTCAGTGCCCCTATCGCACTGCCGATGGCACTCGACAAAAGTGCCCCTTGAAAGCTTGCATGTGTCTCGTTCGTCCCGCTGTTCATCTGGCGGCTCAGCCCAAACATCGTCCCCGTAGTCTCGAAAAGCGTCGCCAAAAACAAGGTCAAAACCACCGACCACATCGTCTCTGGTGAACCAAGGGAAAGCTGTCCAAACGTCTGAGAGAACGCCACAGGCAGAAAAAAAGGCGCGGAGGGAACGTCCATGATCCCTAGGGCAAAAGAAGCGCCCGCCGTCACCCCCATGCCGATAAAAACCGCGCAACGCAGCCCAAGTCCCATCAGCAACAAAGTGAGAAAAATGCCAAACAGCGTGAGCGCCGCTATGGGATCAGAAAGATCGCCTATCATCACAGTGGTCATCGGCGAGGACACCACCAAGCGACCATGTTCCAGTCCGATAAGCGCCACAAAAAAGCCAAGCCCAACGGATACAGCCGCCTTCAAGGAAGCCGGAACTGCGCGAAACAGAATCGCCCGCAGAGAGGGCAACGACACCACCAGCAAGACGCTGCCTGCGACCAGCGCTGCGCCCATTCCCTCCTGCCAAGGTACCCCCTCCGCGATGATCACAGCATAGGCGAGATAGCCACTGATCCCGATACTGGGCGCAACTGCAATGGGACAATTCGACCGAATCCCCATGAGAAGCGTCGCCGACATGCTGGTCAAGATGGTAGCAGCATAAACGCTGCCAAAGTCCATACCGCCACGGCTGAACATGGCAGGAATCATGACGACAAGATAAAGCATGGACAAAAAGGTTGCTATGCCCGCCATAATTTCCGTTGGGAAATCGGTCTTCCTTTCGGCAAAGGCAAACCAAACCTTTATTTGCTCCATGCCCATCCCACGCCCCTTCGCCAAAAACAACGACACAGTACCATTCTATCACGCCTCGAAAAGAATGCCAACCGTTCGAAAAATTTTCCACCGCGGCACCTGATAGGCGCAAAAAGGAACGATGAACTACATCCGCAGTACAAAACCGCGAAGGGGATGTTGCGGACGGCAATTTCACACCGCCACAAGCCAACTTTTCTGTAAAATTGGGCTGACTTAACTAGACTCGTAAGGACGCACGCGAAGGCTTAGCCCTCGTTCCTCGCAAATCGCCCGGCAGGCCGCGATCTCTTCCTGATCTTCCACCTGATCCACCACCGTCATGACCACTTGGGGCACATGCTCTTTACAATGCTGGGCGAAGGTCAACATGGCCTCGTAGGAGTCGATACCAAAGCGATTCCGCGTGAGAGCTAAATAGCGCTCTGCGTTGGAAGCATTCAGGCTGATGGAGATGATGTCCAAGATACCGCCCCCGAAATCTGGGGAGGTATCCCGTTTGTAGATGAGATCCGAAAGTCCATTGGTATTTAGCCGAGTGACGACCTCCGGATGTTCTCTCTTTACCCACCCCAAGAGGGTAGCTAAATCCGAAAGGCGCATGGTCGGCTCTCCAAAGCCGCAAAACACCACTTCTTTGACGAACGGCCAAGGAAGCGCCAAAAGCTCCGCCTCTACCTCCGCTACCGTCGGCTCGCGCTTTAGCCAAAGGGTGCTATCCTGCGCCATATGCTTCAAGGGACGCAGGCAAAAGGTACAGGCGCAGGGACAGCGGTTCGTCAGATTGACGTAAACGCTGCGTTTTCCCACAGGATACCGCCGACAGCTTTCCTCCACCGTGATGTACTCTCCTCCGGTATCCACTGCGTATAGGATCATGAAACTTCCACTCCAGTCCTTATCTGTATTTGATCGAATGGCTTCGATCATTTGATTCGTCGAATGTGGGGACGCGACAAACCGCCGTCCATAGGCAGACTGGCGGCGGGGACAACCACTTTCGGCGGCAAGCTCTTCCAGCCGATGTTCAGTAAAATGCCAATCGCCCACAAGCTGGCGGTAAGCGACGATCCTCCGTAACTGATGAAGGGAAGCGGCACCCCAATGACCGGCCCTACGCCTGCTACCATGAACATATTTCCCACCGCCTGCCCCACAACGAGGATCGTCAAGCCGAAAGCCAAGTTCTGCCCCAAGGCATCCGGTGCTTTCTGCGCGATTCGGATTCCGTAGTAGGCCAAGCCAGCGAAGAGGGAAAACACCAGTACGGCTCCGATAAAACCTGCCTCCTGACAGAAAACAGCGAAGGCAAAATCGGTATGCGCTTCTGGTAGATAGTGATATTTGCTGATACCAACCCCTGGCCCCATCCCCGTCAGGCCGCCGGAGCCTATGGCTTGGATGGACTGCACCACCTGGTATCCCGCCCCTTGTGGGTCGCTCCATGGATCGAGCATGGACAAAAGCCGAAGCAGTCGATAGGGCTGCACTACACAGACAACAGCAAGAAAAGCAACCCCCATGCCAACCATGCAGAGCTTGTTTTTGGCCTCCATATTGGAAGCTAACAGCATAACGAAGGGAACCCCCATGACAATCAGCGCCGTAGCGCCGTCCGGCTCGCGCTCGATGAGAACCACCATGACCGCTAACAGGAAAAGCTGTGTCGTAAAGAACCGACTGGGGCTGCCTACATTGACGCGAGCAGCGATATATGCGGCCTCAATGAGCACCGCCACCACCTTGGCAAATTCCGCCGGCTGAACCTGCACGCCGGCCAACGGCAGCCAGCGTTGGGCGCCGTTCACCGTCGTGCCGACGAACAGCACCAAGATCAAGGTGGCGACGACCCCAAAAAAGATGAGGGGCATAAAGGTGCGCCAGCGATGATAGTTAATCCGCGCCCCGATCCCTAAAAACAAAAGCCCCACCACAAAATTCAACCCGTGTTTATAGAGAAAAAAATACGGGTTGCCGAGATTCGTTTCCGCCACCACGAAGCTGGAACTGAAAACATTGATGGCGCCGATGATGCAGAGGGCGACGACGATGCCTGCTACCGCTTCGCAGTCGTTCCTCCAAAACCTCGGCCCTTCCTCCGAAACGGCCGGTCGCCCTTCCCCGCTCATGGAAAAATCACCTCGCAGCGATGGATCTTTTCCCCAAAGGCGCTGAATTTTGCTTCATATTCCGTTTTGATATTGTCCGCTCGCTCCTCGGCATGAAGATCATAGGAAACATCCGTCACGATGAGATCGGCGGCAGCAAACTCCCGTAAGGAGAAATCGAAGAGGGGGCGGTTGTCCGTCTTAAAGAAGAGCCTGCCCCCCGGTGGCAAAAGGCGTTTGTAGCGCGCCAAAAAAGCCCGATCCGTCAGCCGTCGCTTGGCATGACGATTCTTTGGCCACGGATCGCAGAAATTGATGTAAAAACCAGAAACTTCCCCTGGTACAAAGAGAGTCTCTACATCACTGATATTAAACACCAAGAGGCGGACATTGGAAAGTTCCGCCGCCGCCACTTTTCGTGCTGCTTGGTAGAGAATATCCTGCTGCAGCTCGATGCCAATGAAGTTCTTGTCCCGTGCCCAATCAGCCATTTGGCTGATGAAATCGCCTTTTCCTGTCCCTAATTCTACATAGAGGGGCGCGCATCGGCCAAAAATCTCCTGCCAATGCCCCCGCTCTCCTTCTCCCGCCGGTCGATCTTTCGGGTACACAAAGGAATCAAATTCATGGACAGCCCTATCGACCCACGGCTTCCTTCTCAAACGCACAATGAACGCCCCTTACTGTTATCCTAAGCCTTTTCCAGCCCGAACTTTTTCAAATATCGATAGAGCGTGACCCGACTCACGTCCAAAAGGTTCGCCAAGCGGCTGATATTGCCCCCAGCCGCCTTCCACGCCTTGACGAAAACGTCTCGATCTTCCTTCCACGTGCCGTCCGGCTTTATATCCCCCATCAAATTGATGTTCTCCGGGTAAATCACACTGCCCTTCGTATTGAAGAAGGCATATTCCAGCACACTTTGCAGCTGCTTGACATTGCCAGGCCAATCGTAGGCGCAGAGCATCTCTATCGTCTGCGGCGCGGCAGTTTTGGGCAGCATGCGATGCTGCGCCGCCATCTCGGTCAGCATGTGTGCCGTCAACTGTGGAATATCGTCCCGACGGCTCCGCAGCGGCGGCACCCGGATGATGCTCTTGGAAACGATCTCATAGAGGCTCCGATCAACGAGGCTGCGCTCTGCCAGCCGCCGCAGATCGCTGTCGCAAGCAGCAATGATGCGAACGTTCACCGGCCTTTCGACCGTTTCCCCCAAGCGGCAGGAATAGCCGTGCTTCAAGGCCGAGGCCAATTTTGCGGCAATGAGTTTTGGCATTTTTTCCACTTCATCCAAAAACAGCGTCCCCCCGGAGGCTAATTCCAATCGACCTGGATGACTATCCTCGCCGTTTAAGGCAACGCCGAAAATTTCCTGTTCCATGAAATCCGGCGTCGCGTCGCCACAGTGCAGCGTAATGAGCGGCCCCGCTGCCCGCGGACTGGCCTGATGAATCCCGTGCGCCAAGCGCTGCTTCCCCGCTCCCGCCTCCCCTTGGAGCAGAAGATGCCGTGTATTTTTTGCCATGCGCGCCGCTCGTTCCTGCATGGCGGTGAAGACCGCGCTCTCTCCCACCATGGAGTTCAAGCTGTACTTTGACGTATAGCCTGAAGCATGTGCCACCAACGTCCGCAGATCTTCAATGGGCATGGAGACAACCACCACACCAGGCACCGTCTTCTCAGCCTCCCGCGCCAAGGGAACCACAGTGGTAATGTCCTCGTAAGTCTTCGCCCGCGTGATCCAAGTGACTTCCTTATTGTGGCATGGCACTCCACGAAATCCCTCATAGATCGGGGTGTGACGATAATTCAGCACTACGTCGTTGAGATTGATGGTACGCGCATGGTTCTCCGGCACACCAATCCCCGCCAGTCGAGTAAGCCCTAAACGGTTGGCATAGGCCACCTCGCCCCCGGCAGTCACATGATAGACAGCGAACGGCGTTGCGTCCAAGATCGCCTCCTGTGCCTTGAGCCGCCGGGTTTGGCATAGGTAGGATTCCAAGGACTGGCGCAGGATCAAAAGGAGGGAAATCACCGCGTCCTGCGGGATCTCCGTCTGTGCCACCGACACCAAAGTCATGATGTACGCTAATTCACCGTCGGTGTAAATCGGCGTGGAACAGGCATCGCCGCCATGGCAGTCCGCCACCCACATCTCAGGACCGAAAAGTAAAAAGGGGGCTTCATGTTCCAGGGCAATGCTAATGCTGCTCGTTCCCACATCCTCTAACCCCACACGTACGCCTTCGATCTCCCCAGCCGTCATTTGAAAATATGGCAAGGCGTAACTTTTCAGAACCACACAATCCGTATCCAACAACAGCAGACAAAGATCGTACTTCTGCAAAAATTCCCGTATGCCATCCGCCATGGATTCCAAATACTCCAACGCCGCTTGATGGTTATTTTTCCGTTGCAAGAACGCTTCCGGTGTCAGCCGGTGATCCACCCGGATGCGATCCTTCGGCACATGGAGCGCTTGACTCTTTCTCCATGAATCCGCCACCCATGGATGGACATTGGGATCCATTTCTCCCGTGTTTACAAATTTATCATAATAGGCGATGAGTTTCTCCCGGTTTCGATGTTCCCGAATCATGATGCTTCCTCCCGTGTGCAAGGCGTCTTTGAACCCTATCCCTCCATTTATATTGTCCTATTGTACCAAGCATTTTGTAATCCTGCAATTCTTTTTCATCAGAATGAATGCGCTGTCAAAGGGAGAAATGACCTTCTCAAAAGGACGACCCACAAAAAAGAGATGCCCCTGCCACGCTTTTGCCACTCAATTTTCCTATGCGATAGTTTTTTGTCGCCCCCTATGATATAATCCCTATGTGCGGGACGAACTTCCGACAAGGCAGCCAACGTACGGACAAGGAAACGAAACGGAAGGCTCTGCACGAAAAAGGACTAAACTTGTGAAGGATTGGTGATTGATTCCATGGCCAGACAAATGAAACGTGTCCGAAAAAATATCCATTCAGCCCAAGAATTGGAAGAAGAGCTTGCCAGAGGCGATGCCCCACAGACCACAGCGCACAAGCCATGGGAAAACATCGTTCTCGTGGTCGTTATCTGCATGACCCTATTCCTTCTGACTTCCGGATGGGAGCTATTGAGCAATCTCAATCGCGGCATGTACAGCACACTTTTAGTGGCGCTGATCATGATGTACGCCCAGCGCCGCGCCACCCGCCTGACTGCGGTGCAGCTCAAATGGCTAAATCGCGCCATTTTCTTTTTCATCTTCCTCTCCCTAATCCTCTTTGCCCTCGTCGTATACTTTGACCATTTCGCCGGATGAGCGCGTTGATCAAAGCCACAAAAACCGTTGACCTTCACGGTCAACGGTTTTTGCTTTCTATCACCCTGCCAAAAACTTATCCCAGATGATGATGATCAGAACCCCCGGTATACCAACAATCCCAGCAAAAAGCGCTTTGAGGATCGTGATATGGATGTCCATGCCAAAGAGATTGACAACAAACAGCATGATGGCACCGCAAACACTGTTTGACACAAACTTCAAAAGCAGCTGAATGGGCAGTTTGATGAGCTTGCCAATGACACACAGGGCTAATAGCCCAACGGCAAAGGCGACGATGATCGTGGATTCTACCATACACTTACGCCTCCTGTATTAAAGTTCCACCCGATTCTCCATGGCTTTCGCCAGCGTCACCTCATCTGCATACTCTAGGTCGCCCCCTACCGGTAGCCCATGGGCGATGCGTGTCACTTTTATCCCCAGCGGCTTGACGAGGCGGGCGATATACATAGCGGTGGCTTCGCCCTCCACGTTGGGATTTGTAGCCATGATGATCTCCTGCACCGTATCGTCCGACAGGCGGTTCAAAAGTTCTCGAATACGAAGATTTTCCGGTCCAATGCCCTCCAAAGGGGAAAGCGCTCCGTGGAGAACGTGATAGACGCCTTTATAATCGTGCATCCTTTCCATCGCCGCGACGTCTTGGGGCTGTTCCACGACGCAGATCGTCGCGTGATCTCGCCGCTCTGCCGCACATATCACGCAGGGATTCGTATCGCTGAGATTGAAGCAGGTATTGCAAAAGCCGATCTTCTCCTTGGCTTCCATGATGGCGTCCGCCAATGCCTTCGCCCGCCCAGTGTCCATATCTATGACGTGATAGGCCAGACGAACCGCCGTCTTTGTCCCCACGCCGGGCAGAGCGCGAAAATGTTCAATGAGTTTGGCCAAAGGAGCAATGTACTGCATCTCAGATCATACCAGGCGGCAGGCCTAGCCCACTGGTGAGTTTTCCCATTTCCGTGGTCATCATCTCGTCCACCTTTTTGAGGGATTCATTCACTGCAGCCATGACGAGATCCTGAAGCATTTCCACATCCTCTGGATCCACCGCCGCTTTATCGATCACAAGGGACTGGATCTCCTTGTCGCCGTTGACGACGACCTTCACCGCGCCGCCGCCGGCGGTCACTTCCACGGTGCGCTTTTTGAGTTCCTCCTGCATGGTCTTCATCTGCGACTGCAATTTCTGCACCTTTTTCATCATCCCGGCCATGTTGCCCATGCCGCCCATTCCTCCGTACATATTACTGATTCTCCCTTCTCGAAATGCGCCCCGCGCCTGGCTCATACCCGCCGCGACCGCTTAGTGTTCATATGGCATACACTACATAATATCACATTTTTCCATCAAAAGCGAAGCATCTTATGATCGCTGCGTCATTCCTCCGTCGGCGGCGCATCGTCGTCATCCGGCGGCGGCACATCATCTAAGGGGGGCAGATCCATCTCCTCGTCTACCCTAGATGCAGCGACCTGTCCGTAGGGCACCTCTCTCTTCTCCTGCCGGGCTGCGCCAGAAGATGCTTTCTTACTCGAAGCCGAGACAGCCTCCGCCCGCTGCCGCTTCCCCTCCTCAATCGGCACGAAATGATCCCCGAACATCTCCACCGCTTTTTCCAAGGCGTGACGCCCCTCCGGCGGCAGCGAGGCCATGTCCACCTTCACGCCGGCCTCCTTCTGCCGCAGCGGCGGGGGCGGGGGAGGCGGAAGTGTTTTCTCGCCCTCCGCCGAAACGAACCGCCACGATTGCCCGGAAAGCTCCGCCAACCGCGCTTCGATGGTCTGACGATAATCGTCGCGCTCCATGCGCGTCCGCAGGAACGAGCTGGCAAAAAACACCTGAAAGACACCGCCCCCCATGCCGCCGAATTTTCCCCCCGCCAAGCAGCTATGAAACGCTTTATATTTCATATCGCCCCGAAAGCTCTCCACGAGTTTCTGCCAAAGGGTCTGCCCGTCCGGCGTCACCTCTAACCGCGCCGCTCCGACAGACGTTGGCGGCGACGACGCCGCCCCCGTCTGCCGGAGCGGCTGACGCTTCAAAGGTGCCGTCGGCGGCGGAGGCACCGCCGACGGACGAGCCGCCAATTGCGCGGTGAGTACCGCCACCTGCTTTTCTAAATGCGCCAGCCGTGCTGCTGCCGCCCCATCGGAAACGGCCTCTGCCTTGATCGGCACCTTTGTCAGACCCGAAGCCGCTGGCCGGCAAAGGGCGAGGAGCGCCGTCTCCACCGCAATGCGCGGCTCCGTCGTCCAGCGAAGTTCCCCCAGCGCCTCGTTCAAGCGCCCGATCATGGGGGCGAAATCGTCGAGAGAAAAAAGCGCCGCTTCCGCCGCCAACGTTTCTTCGGGCGTGGCGGTCAGATCCCGCGCTGCACCTTCCCCAGCCGCCTGATACACCATCGCTGCCCGAAGCTCCCGAATGAGTTCCGCCGTCAACTGCTTGAGATCCCGTCCCTCCTTCAGCACCTCCGCCACGACGGCGAGCGCGATCGGAGCATCCCCTGCCGCTATGGCTCTGAGGCACTTTTCGATGTGTTCTCGTCCCACCAGCCCCAAGATGTCCCGCACCAATTTTTCCGTGACTGCCGTTTCCGCCAGAGCCGCGCATTGATCCAGTGCCGAAAGAGCGTCCCGCAGGCCGCCCGCCGCCCCTTGGGCGATGAGGAAAAGCGCCGCGTCCTCCGCCTCGATCCCCGCCTGATCCGCCACATAGCGCAAGCGAGCCGCAATCACCTCCGCCGCGATCCGCTTGAAATCGTAGCGCTGACAGCGGGATTGAATGGTGGCCGGCACCTTGTGTATTTCCGTGGTCGCCAAAATGAAGACCACCTGCGCCGGCGGTTCCTCCAGCGTCTTTAAGAGGGCGTTGAAGGCCTCCGCCGTCAACATGTGTACTTCGTCGATGATGTACACCTTATAGCGACCGCTTACCGGCGCGAATTGTATCGTTTCCCTAAGCTCCCGTATCTCGTCGATCCCCCGGTTGGACGCCGCGTCAATCTCAAAGACATCCATGGATGTCCCCTCATTCACCCGGCGGCAGCTCTCGCAGTCTCCGCAAGGTTCCGGCGTCGGCCCTTCCGCACAGTTCAGCGCCTTGGCCAAGATCTTCGCCGTACTCGTTTTCCCGGTACCCCGAGGCCCGGAAAAAAGATAGGCATGACCCACCCGACCGGTTTCGATGGCCTGTGCGAGCGTACGGCTCACATGCTCCTGCCCCACCAAATCAGAAAAACGCTTCGGCCGCCATTGTCGATAAAGCGCCACATAGGCCAACGCCGCCGCCTCCTCTCTCTTCCTTTTTGTTGCTTACCCGCTGACTTTCCTATCCCGTCACGGGAAATCCCGCCAATCCTCACCGGATTTCCCTTTTCGTCAGAAAACAGGAAATCCGTGCGAAGCGGCGGGATGTACTATTTCAAAGGCCACGCGGGAAAAGAGTTCTTCTTTTCCATGAAATCCGGCACGGAAAGATCCTCTCGACCTCTCGGCGGCTGGCTTTTTTCTGTCGGCGAAGACAAGTTCACAGGCGCAGACGACGTTTTTCGTTCTTCCGGCTCGGCGATATTCGGGGAAGCATTGGCCACCGCCCGCCCTAAATCCCGATTAGGAATAGGCGGCAGCGCCGACACCACACTGTCCACAAAATCCGTGGCCACGATCGTCGCCCGCACCTCATCCCCCATGCCTTTTTCTATGACAGTGCCCAATATGATATTCACATCCGGGTGGGTATGTTCATCAATAAACTCCGTCGCTTCCGTCACCTCGTAAAGGCTCAGGGACTCGTCGCCGCTGATGTTCAGGATGATGCCCCGAGCGCCGTCTAAAGGACGCTCCACGAGAGGACTTGCGATGGCTTTCTTCACCGCCTCAATGACCCGCCCCTCACCGCTGGTGCCGATCCCCAAAATCGCATCGCTGCTGCGGTTCTGCCGGAAGATCGAACGCACATCGGCGAAATCCACATTGATGACCCCGGTGGTCAGGATCACCTCGGAAATGCAGTGAATGGCCTGCCGCAGCACCTCATCTGCGGCCTTAAATGCCTTGGACATGGGCATTTTCCGATCCTCTAAAATTTTCATCAGGTTATCGTTATGAATGACGATCAGACCATCCATGAGGGATTGAAGCTGGAGGATCCCTTCCACGGCCACGCGCATTTTGCGCTTCCCTTCAAAGGAAAAAGGCGCCGTCACCACGCCGATGGACAAAATATTGAGTTCCCGAAGGCATCGCGCCACCACGGGAGCCGCCCCCGTTCCGACGCCGCCCCCCATGCTGGCCGTGACAAAGACTAAATCCGCATCGCGAAGCGCCGTCCGAAGACGGGCTTCATCCCCCAAAGCCGCTTCCCTCCCTAACTTCGGATCGCCGCCGGAGCCGCGCCCCCTCGTCAGCCGCTCGCCAATCTGGATCGTGGGGACGCCCGCCGCCTGCAGCACGCCCAACTGCTTCGCGTCCGTATTCACGGCGATCAACTCGACCCCGGGCATTCTGTCCTCTGCCAGTCGGGCGATAACGTTGTTGCCGCCGCCGCCCACGCCCACGACCTTGATGCGAACCACCGCGCTGGTAAATGACGTATCCGTTTCCATGGGAATCTCCTCCTGCCTGTTATTATATCCTGCCAAAGAGGAATTGGAAAGATTTTTCCCCACCATGGAGAAAAGAAAACGTCAAGGTTAATTGTAAAATGAACTCGGACACATAAAAAGACAAGCAGAAGCCCCCTGTG
>JBQNAL010000005.1:0-132939 GCA_052170475.1 Schwartzia sp. (in: firmicutes) | reverse complement strand
AGTTTAACTGAATGGGTTCCAAAATGGAACTTTTTGCGTCAATTTATTTTACAACCTACACTACTCGGAGAAGCCTGTCTTTTTGATTGGCAGCGCCGCGCCTTTCATGTTATGATACAAAAAGTGAGATGTTCCACGAGCCATCGCAGGGCTGCACGCGAAGTAGTAAAACACGGCGCTTCCTACTACGTTTTTACTACGGTTGAGGGTTTATTTATGCCGCAATATGCACCATGATGCCACTTCTACACTTTCTGCGCCTTCTGCTGTATTCTCAGCGAGGTCGGCACGATGCGGCATTTGGCGGCGTTTCGGGGCATAAGGGAAAGGAGTACCGCCATGACCAAAATACTATTCGTCTGCCACGGCAATATCTGCCGCTCGCCGATGGCCGAATTCGTCATGAAGGATTTAGTGAAACGCGCTGGCCGGGAAAAGGATATTTTTGTAGCGTCGGCGGCCTGTCGGCGCGACGAGATCGGGGCGGACACCTACCTCGGCACGAAGGAAAAACTTGACGAGATGGGCATTCCCTACGAAAAGCGGCGGGCGGTGCAGATCACGCGCGACGATTACGACAGCTACGATCTCATCATCGGCATGGATGCGGAAAACATGCGAGATTTAGCGCGCCTGTCGCAGGGCGACCCAAGAGGGAAATGCCATTTGCTGCTGACCTTTGCCGGGGAGACCCGCGATGTCGCCGACCCGTGGTACACGGGAGATTTTGATGCCACCTACCGAGATGTGCGGGCAGGCTGCCAAGGGTTGCTCGAAACCTTGTTCTGATGGACGGGTGCCGGCTGGAACACGGAGACGACATCTCACGAGGCGAACGCCGCCACGTTGCCGTCGCTTTTTTTCGTCAACCCTTTGCACCGCTGTTCCACGCCACAGAGAGCTACGGGCTGCTCGACCGTCGTGTCAGAGCAGGGCGCTCTATGCGTGGCAAAGGCTCCCGCATCTTACGACCATACCCTAAACCGAAAAGGAGCCTGTGGCAAAGAAAAACGACCCCCGCAGTCAGGCAGCACATCCTGACCGTGGGGGTCGTTTTTCTTTTCCCGCCATGCACACTCGACAAAACTGCACCCGCAGAGTGTCCGCAGGGAGAGGGTGTCTCTTTTCTTGTCGGCAGCGCTGAGCCGTTTCGCGCTGTTTTTATTTGACGCGTTTTGCCCAGTCCGTGACCTGCGCCTTTGTCATGTCTCGGTCAAAGCACGCGCCTTCCTGCCAGTTGCCAGTTTTCGCCATGTCGGCGAGATTGCGCCCGCTCGCTCCCATGGGTGACGAATGGGCGGTCGCGAAGGGGATGACGGTCTTGCCGGAAAAATCGTTATGCTTCACGAAATCGTCCACCGGCCAAGCGGCAATGCCCCACCAGATCGGATACCCGATGAAGACCGTATCGTAGGCGGCGAAATTGTCCGGCGTATCCTTGACCAATGCCACATGGCGACCGGCAACATTCTCATGTTCTTTTGACACGCGGCTGTCCTTGTTGTTGTAGTCAAGGTCCGCATCCGTGTATAGCTCGCGCGGCACCAACGCAAAGAGGTCGCCCTGCGTAGCCGCCGCGATGGCCTCTGCCGCTCAAGATCACGCGGCACAGGCGATGCCTTCGTTTTTGTCTTTGCGCCCTCTTACTGCCCGTCGTCGATGTCCCCAGACACCGCGCCGTTGAGCATTTTCCCGCCGACGATGTGGAGGGCGGGGTACGCCGCGCGCAGGTCGTCGAGCGCTTTTTGGATGTTGCTGCCCGCCGACGTGGCGAATAGGAGGATCCGTTTTCCGGCGAGATCGTTGCTCTCGATAAAGCTGTTGATGATGTGCGGCGCGGTGTACCACCAGATGGGAAAGCCGATGTAGATCGTATCGTAGGCCGCGAGTTCGGTCGTTTTCTCCAAGAGCGCCGGGCGGCTCTTCTCATCCGCCATCTCTACGGAGCTGCGGCTCTTTTTGTTCGTCCAGTTGAGATCGTCCGCCGTGTAGCGCTCGGCCGGGGCGATCTCATGCACCTCCGCCCCGATGACCTTCGCCAACGCCTGTCCCTTTTCGGCCGTCACGCCGCTGGCTGAAAAATACGTCACCAATTTCTTCATCGTCAAGTCCTCCCTGTTCCATCCTTTTCATGGTGCCAACAATTTGCGAATACAGATAAATATGTTGGGTAAAAATTTTTATCTCGGACGGCTCTGCGCACTTTCGCGGCGCGGCACCAGCACTTCACGGCGATAGTACCAATAGACGAGAGCCAAAAGCGCCGCCGTCACAGCCCAGCTCACCGGGTAATTGAGCATGAGCCCCGCAAAATCTGGATGCGCCGGGAAATAGGTGTGGAGCCAAGTGATGCGGATGCCGCAGACGCCGACCAGCGTGACCACCGCCGGGGGCAGCGAAAAGCCGTAGCCGCGCATCGTCCCGGACAAGATGTCCAAAAAGCCGTTGATAAATTCCAGCCCCGTCACATAGTGAACGCGCACGACGCCGAGCGCGATGACGGCGGGATCGTCGCTGAAAAAGCGCAGCAGCGGCTCCGCGAAGAGCGCTGTCACAAGGGACAGCGACGCCATGAAGCTGCCGCCCACCTTGAACGCCGCGCGGGTGACGGCCAAACAGCGTGCCATGTTGCCCGCGCCGTAGTTGAGGCCGACGAACGTCGTCACCGCCTGACCGAAGGCGTTCATGAAGCAATACACGTTGAACTCAATCGTGAGCGCCGCCGTGGAGGCAGCCATCGCATTGGGGCCAAGACTGTTGATGGCCGCCTGAATGAGAATGTTCGAGAGGGCGAAGACCATCCCCTGCGCGCCTGCCGGAAGCCCGATGCGCACGATGCGGATCAGCTCGGCGAGAGAGAGGCGCAGCTTTTTCGCTTCGAGGCGGATCTTCGCCCATCCCCGCGTCAAAAGCACCCAGAGGATCAGCGCGTTCACGATGTACGCGACCACCGTCGCCCACACCACGCCCGCTAGCCCCAGCCCCAAATGGACCGCCGCGATGTCCAAGACCGCATTCAGCAGGCTGGCCGCGATGAGACTGTATAGGGGCGTCCGACTGTCGCCGGAGCTTCGGAAGATCGCCGCCTCGAAATTGTACAGCGCCAAAAAGGGCAACGCCACGAGGAAGATCCGCCAGTAGGTGGCGGCGTCCTCGTAGACTTCCGGCGGCACTTCTAAGATGTCGAGCGTCACCGCCGTCAGCGCTTCGCCGAGGAGCATGAGCAAGAGCCCCATGATCAGCGCCACCAAAATCGCCGTGTGCGCCGCTTCCTCCGCCCGCTTTTCGTGGCGTCCCCCGATGTGCTGTGCCATGACCACGTTGACCCCCATGGACAGACCTAAGAGGAGAAGCACCAAGAGGCTGATGGCAGGGATGTCGTTCCCCACCGCCGCCATGGCCTCCTTGCCGACGAATTGTCCCAAGATCAGGACGTCCACGGAATTAAAAAACTGCTCGGCGACGCCGGTCAGGGCGATGGGCAGCGAAAAGCGAAACAACTTGCCGCCGATGGCGCCGTGCAGCATATCCATAACAGTTCTTCCCCCAATCCCTCCGCTTTTTCCTTGCCCTCTTATTTTACCTCATATGACAGGAAACTGCCTATAAATTACGTCAAAAGGTAATTTACAGGCAGTTTCCAGACCGCATCTCTCCTCACGCTGGCAACCGGCTAAATGAGCCAATCGGCGCCACATGGTCAGTCAGCACAGCCTCCGGCGATGGCGAGACAGTGGGAAAGAACGAGCTCATGACGAATCGTCTACTGTGCCGCCAAGTCGAATTTGACGCCGCCCTTGGGGAGGCTGTCCAAGGTGGGGTATTTCTTGATAAATTCTACGGGGCGGCTCCAATCCACATGCACCTCTGTGGCTTCCCAAAGGCGCGTCAGCGCGATCTGAAAGCTGCGGACGTCCTTTAGGGGATCGATGGACTCCTGCGAAAAATCCAAGAGGGTTTCGTGGGGGACGAGGATCTCGTGGGTGGTATGGAGGTATTCCTCCGCCAATGCCCGTCCCTTCTCATCCGGCAGGACGATGTGCGCCGACTGCGCCGCCCCGTCGTATTCGATGTAGCCCAAAGTGTCATGGTAGCTGATCGCTACGCTGAACGTATTTTCCATCGTGTTTGTTCTCCTTTTCTCCTGCTGCGGGGGAAATTCTCTCCTTTCCGCACAGAGCGGCGGTCAGAGCCGCCCCTCGGGAAGGCCATAGGTGATACCGTCGAAGATCATGCCAAAGTCGCCCCACTCGCCGCCGGTCTGTATCTCTTCAAAGAAAAGGGATCCGTCAAATCCGCTCTCGCGAAGGGCGAAGGTATGCGGCCGCCCTTCTTCATCCTCATAGGAAAGACCATAGGCAGGCATGGCATCGACGACCGGCAGATCGACGATCACGGGATGCTCCGGCTTGAAGCGATAGATGCCCGCCAGGGAGTGCGTGGCAAAGATCGGCTGCCCCTCCTCCGTGTCCAAATAACGAAGGGCGAGTACATGTACATTCATCAGCTCTTTCTCCGCTGATAAGAACAGGGAAAATTGCGCGCCCTCCTGCTTGACGCAAAAACGGCTCCGATAATATGTCCCCGGATCGACCTCTTCCCTGCGCATCACCGAAACCAAGGATGTCTCGGGCGCAAACGGCTCCTTTGGTTCATAGAAATACAGCGAAAACGGATAGAGCGGCACCGGCTGTGCCTGTCCGTCCAGCTTGCGCCCCAAGGCGAGGACGTCCTCCGGCGTCATGCCCATCTTTTCCGAGACACGCACGTCCGACTGACCGATGGTATTGTGGTACACGTCGCCGTGTCGGGCGCTCTCATCCGCTTCGACCACAAAATAATAATCCTCACAGGTAAGCGCCGATCCGTCAGGAGCCATCCGATAGACGCCCAGCCCAAAATCGTGTACGCCGTCCATCGTCGTAACCAAGATGCGCCCGTCCGAAAGCAGCGTATGGCGATGATGCGTATCGCTAAAAAAGAGCTGATTGATCTGCGGCTGTTCGCAGCTATATACCGCGTATAGGTCTCGCCCATAGCGGTACGTCCCATCCGCCTCCTCGATCGCGCCCACGATGAGTTCCAGCACACCGTCACCGCTGATGTCCTTTAGGAAGTAGCCGATCCGTCGCGGTGCTTCCTCATCCCCCATGCGAACCTGACTCGCTACCCAGCGCTGAACGGATTTGAGGGTCATGTGGTAAAGCTGCTTATAGTCAAGACCCTCCGGGTTTGTCACCGGCCCTTCGATGTCCGCCTCCGCCCGAGACCGCGCCTCCCCAACGCCAAAGGAAGCCGCCAGGAGGAGAAAAAAGAGAAACAAGCACGAGAAAATTTTTCTGTTCATCGGGATCCCCTTTCCGCGCCAAAGGGCATGAGGGGAACGTAGCGAACCCCACCCTCCAGTTCCGTCTGCAGCCTGAGAAACGCATCCAATGTCATGTCGAGTTTTTCCGATCGACTCGGATCAAACTCCCCGGTGGTATTGTAATACACCTCGATTTCACCCGGCGCCGAAGGGCTTTCCGCCGTGAAATAGAAAGACGCACAGGAAAGCTGCCGCCCGTCGGGTGAGAGGGTGTATTCGCCACAGAACGAACGCATCGCCCCATCGGAGCCTTCCTGAAGGAAACGCCCGTCGTCCATCAAGAGAAAATGGTTCCTCGCCCAGCCCTCCAAGACGCAGACGGGATGGGCATAGGGGGGTGTATACACGGCAAGAATGGTAGAGCCGAAGCTTGCCGCCCCATTCCCGTCCTTGACCAGCCCGATCAATAGCTCGGGAACACCGTCGCCCGTGATGTCCCTGACGGCATAGCCCACTTGATATAAAGCCGCTCTTGACCCGAGGAGGGACAGGACTTCCCGAACCCCGACCGCCCCGCCGCAGTCTTCCACGAAGGCACTTTCCCCGCCGCACAGGATGTCATAAAAACCGTCCAAGAGCGCACCGTAGAGGGGCGCACCTTCTGACGGTTCGGATTCGCCCACCACGCGGCCGTAGCCGCCGCAGCGCACTTCCTGCGTGTAGAGCGTGCCATCCTGCCCGCTCAGTCCCACCATAAAATAGCGCCGCTTCCCATCGGCGGCCAGATAAGAAAAGCCGACAGTCTGGAATTCGCCATAAAAGGCGGTCGTCACGGGAAGCGGGTGCGCCGGGGTCAGGGTGCGAAGATTGAACGCACGTTTGACCCAAAACACGCTCATTTGCGCTGCAGCGTCCCAACGCATCCATTCCATCTCCAAAAGCTGGAAGCCGGGGAGATCTTCCTTCGCCCGAAACACAAAATGCGACGGATCGAGCTTTTTAGAAAAGGGAATCGTCTGCGTAACGAGGTAGGAGGCGTTCGGCGTCGTCTCGTGCCGCCATCGGATCTCCATCGGCGCCATATCGCCGAAAGCGCTTCCGATCGAAGCGGGCAAAAGCAGAGCGATAACGAAGAGACAAAAAAGTCCGCGCAGGCACAATCTGTTTTTCATGGCATCCCCCATCCTTTTCTCTTGCCGGTTCCAGTAAAGCGCGTCTATCATGTACGAGAAGGGATCGCGCTGACCTTCCTTATCCTATTATACAATACAAAATGGCGAGAAACAAATGGCAGACGGCGAACCTGCGCTCCGACGCCGTCGCGCTACGCTTCGATCCGGCGGCCGCCGCTGGCTTTTTCCAACCGGTTCATGATGGCGACGCCAAGCCCTTCCGGCGCTACCCCTTCGCCAAGGAGCGCGTCCACGGCCTTGTCGTCGAAGTACCGCAGTGCCTCATAAAGGTGCGCCGCCATGGCGACGAGATCGCCCTGCGCCCCGTAAATCGCCATAAGCGTCGGGGGAACGATGTCATGGAGCGCCGCCCTCATCTCCGCGCTCACCACCAACCCCACCGTTTCCCCTGCGTCCTGCCGCTTTTCCACTTCGCGGCGAAAGGCCGCCGCAAGGTGCGCCCTATCCCCCGTGAGAACCGTGAGCGGCGCTTTCGGGGCGTAATGGGTGTACTTCATGCCGGGGGCGCGGGGCGCGGCGTCCTGCTTTTCTATCGCGGGGTCAAGATCCGCCGCCCCGGCCACCGCTGCGATCATGTCCCGCGTGATCGCGCCGGGGCGCAAGATGACGGCACGGTCGCCCGTGCAGTCCACGATGGTGGATTCCAGCCCGAACCGGCAAGCGCCGCCGTCCAAAATCAGCGGCACACGTCCCCAAAGGTCGGCGGCGACGGCGGCGGCCGTGGTGGGGCTGGGGCGTCCCGAGAGGTTCGCGCTGGGAGCAGCCACGGGAACACCCGCCGCCCGGATGAGGGCGCGGGCGATGTCACTCTCCGGCAGCCGCACCCCCACGGTGTCAAGCCCCCCGGTGACGCTGGGCGGTACCTCCGGCCACTTCGGCAGGATGAGGGTGATGGGGCCCGGGGCAAACGCCGCGAAGAGCTTTTCCGCCAGCGGCGTCACCTCCCGCGCCGCCATGTCCACCATGGCGCGATCCGCCGCATGGAGGATGAGGGGATTGTCCGACGGCCGTCCCTTCGCGCGATATATCTCGGCGCAGGCGGCGGCGTCAAGACCGTTCGCCCCAAGGCCGTAGACTGTTTCCGTGGGAAAGGCGACGAGTCCGCCGCCGCGAAGGATGGCGCCCGCCGCCGCGATCTCCGCCGCCTGTGCGGCCACGTCCTCGATCCGAACGATCTTCGTTTCCATGCGCAGCCTCCTTTCTCACGCAGACTCTCTCAGGCGCGATACATCGTCACCACTCGGTCGATGCCTGCTAAGTCCTCTGCGGTTTCGACGCCAATCCAGCCCTTTTCGTGCGCCATCGAAACGATGGCCGCCGCTTCCCCCTGCCCCACCTCCACGCTCAAAAAGCCGCCGGGAGAAAGAAACGCCTCCGCCTCGTCCACCAAGCGGCGGTAAAAGGTCAGCCCGTCCGCGCCGCCATCGAGCGCCAACCGAGGCTCCGCCTGCACTTCAGGGGGAAGCGCCGCGATCTCCCCTCTCGGAATGTAGGGCGGATTCGAGACGATGGCGTCAAATGTCTGCCCGAAAAGCGGCGCTAAAAGATCCCCTTCGTAAAACGTCACCCGATCCGAAAGAGAAAGGCGGGCGGCGTTTTCCCGTGCCACCTCGAGCGCCGCCGCGGAGATGTCCACGGCGGCGGCGGTGAGATTCGGGAGCATATAAAGGAGCGACAGCGCGACGGCGCCGCTCCCCGTCCCCACGTCGGCGATCCGTGCGCCGGGCGTTCCCCGGAGGCGCTTTTCGGCTTCGCCGACGAGCGTTTCCGTGTCCGGCTGCGGCACCAATACCGCCGGTGATACTGCGAACGTAATCCCCATGAATTCCCGCTCGCCCAAGAGGTACGCCACCGGCTCGCGTGCCGCCCGCCGCCGGACGAACCCGCGATAAGCCGCCAATTCCTCGGGGTCGAGGGGCTGATCGTAGTGGACGTAGAGGTAGATGCGCGGCTGCTCCAAGACATGCGAAAGCAGCACTTCAGCGTCCAAGCGGGGCGTTTCAATCCCCTTGTCCCGAAAGAAGCCCTCCGACCACTGCAAGAGTCTGCCGATTGTCCAAAGCTCTTCTCTTGTCATGGCGTTCGCCTTCCTTCCCCCTAAAAAGCCTTGTTCCCGCGTCATACGGAAACAAGGCGTTTGCCGTGTACCACTACCGCTCGCCGACTACTGCCGCCGCAGCCGCTCCGCCTGATCCGCCGTGATGAGCGCGTCCAAAAGCTCGTCCAACTCCCCATCCAAGACGGCGGTCAGCTTATGCAGCGTCAAGCCCACGCGGTGATCCGTCACGCGCCCTTGCGGGAAATTGTAGGTACGGATCCGTTGGCTCCGATCCCCGGAGCCAACCTGATGGCGGCGATCCGCCGCCGTGGCCGCCGCCTGCTCTTCCTCGGCTCTTTCCAATATCCGCGCCCGCAGTACCCGCATCGCCTGCTCTTTATTTTTGAGCTGCGACTTCTCATCTTGGCACTGCACCACGATGCCCGTGGGGAGATGGGTGATCCGCACCGCCGTTTCCGTCCGGTTGACGTACTGCCCGCCCGCACCGTGGGCGCAATAGGTGTCAATGCGAAGCTCCTCCGGCCGCACCGTCACCTCGACGTCCTCCGCTTCCGGCAGCACCGCCACCGTGACCGCCGAGGTGTGAATGCGCCCCGAGGACTCCGTCTCCGGCACGCGCTGCACCCGATGGGCGCCCCGCTCGTATTTCAGGCGGCTGAACGCCCCGTAGCCCTCGACGGAAAAGGCGACTTCCTTAAATCCCCCGAGTTCCGTTGGATTGGAATTTAAGAGCGCCGTCCGCCAGCCCCGTTTTTCAGCGTAACGGTTATACATCCGAAAGAGATCCCCGGCGAAGAGCGCCGCTTCTTCGCCCCCCACGCCGCCCCGGATCTCCACGATGACATTTTTCTCGTCACGTGGATCCTTCGGGAGGAGGAGAATGGGCAATTCCTTCTCCAAGGCATCGCGGCGCACCTTGAGGGCGGCGATGTCCTCGACGAGCATCCGGCGCAGTTCCTCGTCCGGCGCTTCCTCAAGGAGCGCCGCATCCTCCGCTAGCTCGGCCACGACGCCTTGATAGGCGCGAATCTTCTCCACCACCGGGGCAAGCTGCGCATGTTCTTGGCTCATCCTGCGCCACCGCGCCACATCCGACAAGGTATCGGGAGCGCCCAAAAGAGATTCCAATTCCCGGAATTTATCTTCTATCGCCTGTAATTTTTCCTGCACACTGCCACACTCCATCATTCTCTCAGGGCACGGCGCGAAGGCTGCGTCCACAAGGAACCCGCCACGTTCAGCCCATCGCCGCCGCGCCCGCTGCCGGTTCCGCTGCCCCGACGGCATCACCTTCGGCGGAGGAGACTTCCCCGCCGTACACGACGCCGCCTTCGGGAAGCCCCATCCGCAGCCGCTCTTCTTCCGGCAGCACCGCCGAGAGGGAGGCGACGGCCACCTCTACCATCTCGTCCGCGGGGGGATTCGTGGTCAGCTTTTGCAGCCACAGCCCCGGCAGGAGCGCCGCGTGGAGAATCTGATTGTTCGAGCGACCCGCCAGACGGATGACCTCGTAGGAAATCCCCGCCACCACCGGCAAGAGCAGCACCCGGCTGAGGATTCGGGTGACGAGATCCGGCCAGCCCAAAAAGGCGAACACCAAAATGCTCACGATCATGACGATGAGGAGAAACGACGTCCCACAGCGGGGATGGAGCCGAGAGAAGCGCTGCACGTTCTCCACCGTCAAAGGCCCCCCCGCCTCGTAGGCATGGATCGTCTTATGCTCCGCCCCATGGTACTGAAAGACCCGGTAAATGTCCTTCATGCGGGCAATCATGGCCAGATAGCCCAAAAAGATCAAGAGCCGCAGCGCTCCCTCAAAAAGATTCAGCGCTACGGGAGATTCCGTCACCTCCCCCAAAAGCCGCGCCGCCCCCGTGGGAATCACCACGAAGAGCACCACAGCCATGAGAAAGGCCGCAGCCATCGTCCCCAAAAGCTCCCGGTCGGAAAGGGATGCCTCCTCTTCCTCCCCCGCCATCTTCGCCGAGTAGGCCAGCGACTTCATGCCCAAGGTCAAAGATTCCCCCAGCACCACGACACCGCGCAGAAAAGGCTTTTTCAAAATCGGATAGCGCTCCGCCAGCGACGTCACCTCGCGCTCGTCCACGGTGATCCGCCCCGATGGCTCCCGCACCGCCGTCGCCACCCGAGCGCCGCAGCGCATCATCACACCCTCAATGACCGCCTGACCGCCCACCAGCAAATGATTTGCCAACGGAAATTCCTCCTCTTGTGCATCCTACGCGAAAAACAAACAAGGCAGGGCAATTTCTGCCCTGCCCCATCCTACCGTCTTACTCCTTGCCGTAACGCTGCTTGAACCGCTCGATACGGCCGCCCTTCGCCTGCCCGCGCTGGCGACCCGTAAAGAACGGATGGCATTTCGAGCAGACATCGACCCTAAGATCCTCTTTCGTGGAGCCGGTGGTGAACGTGTTGCCGCAGCCGCAGGTCACCGTCGCCTCGAAGAATTTCGGATGGATATTTTCCTTCATCGTCTACACCTCGCTTTTCCCCATGGGCAAATCTTTGCCGGGTAAGATACAAGCCCTCGTCTGAGCGCTTGGTTTACCGGCATCCCGCTTGGGGGAACCGGCGCTCTGCATGAAAAACAGACGGCAGCCCGTCCATTAGCAAAGCGATTATACCACACCGAAAAGCGCGAGGCAAGCCTTTTCGTTCCCTATCCCTTGCGGCGATCCTTGTTCGATGCTCCATAATACGCCCGCTTATCATCGTACATCCTCTTGTCGGCGACCTTGAACATCTCCATGAGCCCCTGATTGGGCATCTCCTTCGCCAAAACATAGCCCGTAGATACACGTAGGGAATCGACGAGCTTGCCCCGCCAGCGGGCATAATTTTCCTTTAAGCGGCGGAGGAGGACTTCCATCGGCTCATCGGAAACGATGAGGGTCTGGAACTCATCGCCGCCGGTTCTAAAGATGCGGCCATACGCGCTGAACGTTTCCTCCAGCACCGCTGCCGTACCGATGATCAGCTCATCCCCCGCCGCATGACCCAAGCGGTCATTGACGGCTTTCAGACTGTTCACATCGGAAGAAATCACAATGAGATTCTCGGGCAAAGGCTTCTTCTCAAGTTCGCTGATATAGGTTTCATAGGCGCGACGGTTGCCGACCCCCGTCAATATATCGGTATTGAGTGCCGCCACAATCTTATCGTAAGCCGCCTCAAGCTCCTTCGTCACCGTCTCGACGAAGCAAATAAGATGACCATTCATCAGATAGGCATCCACCTCTTGCCCAAAATCCTCTATGTCCTCATATTCATAATCGATCGGCTCCCCCTCGCGAATCCCCACGACGAGCAAGGTAGAATTCAAGAGATGCAGGAAGGAATTCACCTTCAAGATCTCGCCCCGCGTATAAAAGCCGCTGGCGGGCGCGATGGCATCAAAATGATCCGTCTCCATGCTGACCCTCTCCTCGCCCCAATAGAAAAACCTGCCGCCGCAAGAAAAGAGCCGGATCATAGACGGCGAAAATTCAGCGATTTCATGCATCACCTGCTTGACCTCGCTGATGATCGCATGGGGATCGCCGTACGCCAGCCGTACGACCTCCCCTTTTTCCGTTTTGACGGCAATGCGAATGGAGCCATCAGGGTAGAGATCCATGGGATTTCGAATACATTCCAGCCCACTTTTTTTGATCAGCATGGGAAACCAAAACGCGCTGATGGCTAATTCATCCGATGCATTGATCCCCAAATATGTTTTATACATTTCAAAGGCAGGCTTTCCGTCCAGCGTACGGATGATATGATTGTCGCAGTCCGTGACCCTAAATTTCTTCCCCAGCGCCTTCCAGCCCAGAATGTAGGAACATTTGACATGCATCTCCCGTCCGCTGAAGACGACGGCGACACAGTCCTCTTGGGAGGGAGGGAATCCTTTGGAAAAAACGAAGGCATGAGAATTCACATCCCGATGATGAAGCGCGACGCCGCCGAATACCTGAACATCCTCCGGCAAATCCACCTGAGATTCCCCTATTCCCAAGCGGGCTACCGAGGCAAACGAGGCCAAAAGCTCCACGCCCTTAAGATCGGGGATATCGCGGCAATACGCCCACAAATCCTCCAGAGATGAAATCGCCGAATCTTTCCTGATGTTGATCACTTGAACATCAGAAGTATCTTCCTCAAGGATGGTACAGACGATCAGCGCCCATTCCCTCGATAAGCGTCCGCCGCAGATATTCGCCAAGGATTGATTGCCATAATAAACAGCTTGAGGAAATTTCTTCTCGATGGTATCTGTTATGACATGAACCCGATCGGACAAATCAGCCGCTATCTCAATATGGAAGATGACTTGGCTATGCGTTGACCGATGGCAATACCGCTGGATCCTATCCAACTCTCGGATAAAATGATTGCTGTTGATGTATTCAACTTGAAATTGCCTCATGATTGCCCCCTCTCCCTTAGGAAGCACTGATACATTCAGCGTCCCCTTTCGTCCGCCCTCTCTGTGTCAATCCCTCCTCATGGCAGTGAGGAGGGAAACGGAGAAAACCCGAGCCACAGCCTGAATGTCCGGACTATGGCTCGAGTTTTATCCGTTACTTTCCCTGGCTCGTCGTGCCGAACCATTTCTTATAAATCTTGTCGTACTCGCCGTTTTCCCGCAGCTTCTTGAGGGCGGCATTGACCTCTTTCACCAGTGCAGGGTTCTTCTTTGACATGGCGATGCCGTAGTCCTCGGAAGTCAAGAGTTCGTTCAGCGCCCGCACATCCGTGATGCCGCTCTTGGCGATATAGTAGTCGTTCACCGGGCGGTCGTTCACCACGGCGTCCACACCGCCGGCACGAAGCTCTAAGAAAGTTTCGGCGGAGCTGTTGAAATCCCGCACCGAGACGCCTTGGATCTTGCGGACTTCCTTGGCGCTCGTGGTGCCGATCTGGACGGCGACGCGCTTGCCGGAGAGATCGGCAAATTTTTGGATCGCAGTATTGTCCTTCTTGACGATGATCGTGAGACCCGACTTATAGTACGGATCCGAGAAGGCCACCTTCTGCTTGCGCTCATCGTTGATGCTCATCCCGGCGATGATGACATCCAAGTTCCCCGACTCCATGGCGGGGATGAGACCGTCGAAATTGATGTTCTGGATGTCGGCCTGATAGCCCATCTCCTTCGCCACGGCGCGGATGAGATCCATGTCGAAGCCCTGATATTCCTTACCGCTGACGTCTTGGAACTCGAAGGGCGCAAAGTCCGCATTCGTCCCCACGCGCAGCACCTTCGCGGAAGCGCCGGAAGAGACCGGCGTCTCCGCCTTCTTCTCCGTTTCGCCGCAGCCCGCCGCCAAAAGGGCGAGGGAGAACATCGCGGTCATGCACAGTAAAATCCATCGTTTCATCAAAAAACCTCCTCGCAGACAATGCACAAAGGAGCCCGGACACATCCGAACTCCTTTGCCGCCACCCGTCGCGAAGCCTCCCGTCAAGCCGAGAGACCCGCGACACGCCGAAGAAAAACGTCAGTACGCCGCCCTGCGCTTGTTGAAGCAATCACGGCAATAGACCGGACGCTCGTCCTTCGGTTCAAAGGGAACCTGCGTCTCACTGCCGCACTCTGCACAGACCACCGTGAACATCTGGCGCGGCTCGCGCTCCCCGCCGTCACGGGAGCGGCGGCGCTTGTCGCGACAGTCGCGGCAACGTGCCGGCTCGTTTTCAAAGCCCTTCTCCGCGTAAAATTCCTGTTCCCCTGCGCTGAAGATGAAATCGTTCCCGCAGTCCTTGCACACCAACGTCTTGTCTTCAAATGCCATTCAAAAATCCCCTCACCTTGTGTTTGGGAGCGGTATGTCCGCTCTCCGCTATTGCTCTCCGCAAGCGTCGCCCGAAGGCTCAGGCCTGCATATCGACCGTCGTCCCCAAGCTCGGGTCGAGACTCACCGGGCCGGTGGCCGCCAAGAGTTCCTCCACGCCTTCTCCCGCCATGTCCATCGCTTTTTTCATCATCGAGATCTGCAGCCCCTGCTGGGTCTTCGCTTCCGACAGACCGACGCTCAACGCCGCGATGTTCATCGTAAGATCCACAACGCTCTCCCCCTCACTCTAAAACTTCGATACTGCTCACATTATAATGGAAACAACGTAAAAGTGCAATCTTTATTTCTACGATTTATACCCGCCCAAAACCCTATGAAATCGCCCGTTTACCGTCCACCACAATAGCGCTGCCAGAGATCGCGGTAGAGCGCTTCCATGTCCTTCATGTAGGCTGCGCCGTCCATGAGGCGAGACGATTGCAGCGCTCGGCGGAGATTCGCGTGGAATTCCCGCAGGATGGGCAAAGAGCGAGCGATGCGAAGCGCCTTTTTCACATAGTCTGCGTCGTTTTCTGCGATGAGTTCCGGCAGTCCCGCGTGTTCCAAAATCGTCGCTCCGTAGCGCGAAGCGTGAGTCGTCCCTCTAAGGCTCACCACGGGAACGCCCATGATGAGGGCCTCGCAGGTGGTAAGCCCCCCATTGTAGGGCGTCGTGTCGAGGGCGACGTCGATGTCAGCGTACTGCGCCAAATAATCGGGGCTATACGGGCGAAGCTCCACCCGCGCCGGATCGATGCCGATGTCTCTGAGACGTGCGGCGACTTCCGCCCGCCCGTCGGGGATGCTGGCGATCTTTCCCTTGAGGACGAAGCGCGCCTTCGGCATCGCCTCCAAGACGCCGCGCCAGAGGAGCAGCGTCTCTTGGCTGACCTTGGCAAAATTGTTGAAGCTCCCGAAGGTGACGAAGCCGTTTTTCAGCGCGGGCGGCTCGCCCCCCACCGGCGGCAGGTCGCCAACAATCTCTGGGGAATAGCAGAGATGGCAGTACGGGAGCAGCGCGATCCGCTCCGTAAAGCCGCGCACCGGCTTGCCCGGCGGCAGGCAGGTCATGTCTGAGAGAAAGTAATCCATCTCCCGAAGGCCGGTCGTATGGGTGTCGCCGATGGCTGCGATCTGGATGGGCGCGGGCTTCAGCGCCAAAATGGGGAGGCAGGATCCCTGCGCATGGCCGGAAAAATCCACCAAAATGTCGATCTTATCCTCGAAGATGCGCCGCGCCGCTTCCTTCTCCGTCATCTCGCTCACGTCCCGCCACACCGCCGCGAAGCGGCGAAAGCGCCGAGTCACCTCATCCGACGCACCCCGCTGGTAACAATAAACATTAAAATCTAATTTACTGTAATCGCGCAGAAAGGGCGTCAAAAAATGCGCCACCGCGTGGCGGCGAAAATCCGGCGAGAGATAGCCGATTCTGAGCTTGCGCTTCGGGACGCCCTCGGGTCGGGTATGGGGAAGCGTGACCTTCGCGCCGAAAAAGGCGTTGTAGCGCTCCCGACGAGGTAAGGTCCGGCTGTCGGCGGCACGGTAGTTCATGAGAAAGAGCCCTTTCCCGTAAAACGTCGCCTTTTGCTCCGTCCCCACGGCGATGGCGCTCAAGGAAAAGCACATCTCCGCCGCCTGCTCCGGCCTCGCCAAGAGGTAATAGGCATCCGCCAAAAGGCTCCCCGCGCGAAGCAAGAGGGTTCGCTCCACCGGCGAGACGTCGCCTGCCCGCGCCTCGCCCATCTGCCAGAGCCGCTCCAAATATGGCATCCCACGGTAGAGCGCAAACTCTGCCGCCGCCTCTTCCCCCGCCACCAAGAGCATTCGCCAGTGGTTCGGATCGGCGGAGAGTACCCGGGCGATGAAGCGCCGTGCCTGCTCCGCTTCCCCCATGTAAAGGGAGGCCTGCGCAAAGAGCGCCAGCCCATCTAAATCGTCCAAATCATGGGTCAATATCTCCCGCGCGCAGGCTCGCATGGCCTTGAAATCCCCTGCCTGAAAAAACCGATCCGCCGTCTCCAGCCACTCTCTTTTTTTCTCCTCTCCGATCCCCATAGCGCGCCTCCTTTAAGTTTTTGTATTCGCTAAGGCGGCAGGATTTTCCTGCCGTGTTCCCGCCCCCCAAAACGGCGCGGTCACTCTTCCCTTTTCGGCAAAACGCGCCCCGCCGCGGGAAAAAAGCAGCCGCCAAGAAGCGGAAGGAAAATCCTGTAAACCCCTTAAATATAGGGGGCAGAAGGGATTTTTCCATTGACTTATCACCATGGTACGATTATAATGAGTTTTGAAGTATGAATTGTCTGAAAGAGACGGATTCCTTTCAGGCGAAAACACATTTATGGGAGGGGTTTAAGGTATGCGAAAAAAAGGTATGGCTCTGTTCCTCATGCTCGTCATGGCGCTTTCGACGGCGGTCTTAGCGGGATGCGGCGGCGGGCCGAAGCCCGCGAGCAGCGGCTCGGGCGCATCTTCGGGCAAGCAGAAATTAGTCCTCTACACATCCATGAAGGAAGCCATGATCAGCGGCATCGTGGAAGGCTTCAAGAAGAAGTACCCGGACATCGACGTGGACTATCAGTCGGCGGGCGCGGGCAAACTGATGGCGAAGATTGCTGCCGAGCGCCAAAGCGGCAAGATCTTGGCCGATGTCATCTGGACGAGCGAAGTCCCGGACTTCTATCAGATGAAGAAAGACGGCATCTTAGAAAATTATAAGCCGTCGAACCTCAGCGAACTCGTGAATCCTTTGACGGACTACGACGGCTCCTTCACAGCGGCTCGGCTCGGCACCTTGGGCATCGTCATCAACACGGACAAGGTGAAGGAACCGCCCAAGGCGTGGGAAGATTTAGCGACGAAGCCGGAATTTAAGAATGCGTTCGGCATCGCCGATCCGGCGCTCTCCGGCACCTCTTACATGAGTGTGGCGCTCCTCCAAAAGCAGTTCGGCTGGGAATACTTCAACCGTCTCCACGAGAACGGCACCCGTATCGGCAAGGGTTCCGGCCAAGTCATTGACGACACCTCCGCCGGTGAGCTGTCCGCTTGCCTTGGCGTAGACTACATCACGAACAGCAAGATCGCCAAGGGGGCGCACTTGGCGATGGTGTATCCGCCGGAGCTTCTCATGGTGCCGAGTCCCGTGGCCATTTTCAAAAACTCCCCGAACCTCGACGCGGCGAAGAAATTCGTGGACTACCTCCTGAGCCAGGAAGCCCAGCAGAAGGTTGCCGACGCCGGTACGGTGCCGGTCAGAACCGACGTGAAGCAGGATCCGAAGTTCGGCCTGCCGAAGCCCGAAGACGCCTTAAAGAACGGCATCAAGGTCGTCTACACCGAGATCCTTCCCCACAAGGAAGCGACGATCAAGCAGTTCACGGACATCATCGGCAAAAAATAAACGATCGACAAATCCGTCAAAAACGACGGGACGGGTTGCCCGCCCCGTCGTTTTTCTACGACATCACGGATGACATGAAGTCCCGAACATGAAGGAGGTTCCACATGGATAACATCCGCATGGAAGGCATCGTCAAGGGCTACCCGGATCACCCGGTGCTCTCCGATCTCTCGCTTTCCATCAAAAAAGGGGAGTGCTTCACGCTCTTAGGCCCCTCGGGCTGCGGCAAGACGGTACTCTTGCGCCTCATCGCCGGCTTTGAATCGCCGGAAGCGGGGCGCATCTACATCGACGACACCCCCGTCTACGACGCAGCCGACGGGGTGGACGTCCCCCCGGAAAACCGTGGGCTTGGCGTCGTGTTCCAAGACTACGCCGTCTGGCCCCACATGACCGTGTTTGAAAACATCGCGTACCCCTTGAAGATCGCGAAGCGCCCCAAGGACGAGATCAAGCGCCGCGTCATGGAAATGGTGGACATCGTAGGAATGCACGGCCTCGACCAGCGCCTCCCCTCAGAGCTTTCCGGCGGTCAGCAGCAGCGTGTGGCACTCGCCCGCGCCCTCGTCAGCAAGCCCTCCCTCATGCTCCTCGACGAGCCGCTGTCGAATCTCGACGCGAACCTGCGGGAAGAAATGCGCTTTGAGATCAAGGAGCTGCAGCGCCAACTCGGCGTCACCGTCCTCTACGTCACGCACGATCAGGAGATCGGCCTCGCCATCTCCGATCGGGTGGCCATCATGGACGATGCGGGCGTCATCCGGCAGATCGGAACGCCGTGGGAAATCTTCGAGCAGCCGGTCGATCCCTTCGTCTTCAACTTCATGGGCATCGCCAACTTCATCGACGTCCGCAAAGACGACGGAAATTTCTTCGTCGGCACCGGCACCCAGCCGATCCCGTGGCCGGAGAAACCCACCGGGGAAACGGACAAGTGGGCAGCGGCCTTTCGTCCCTCCGACGTGACCATAGAGCGGGGCGGGTCGGGGCTGCGCGGCGTCATCCGTCGGGCGAATTTCTTGGGCGCCATGATGGACTACCTCATCGAGATCGACGGCACGCATCTTCGCACCAGCATTGAGACCCATCACGCCATCGCCCGGGATCTCATCTTGAAAGCGGGGGATCCCGTCAATGTGGACTTCCTCGCCCTCCACTGGTTTGAAGCCGATAAACTGAAAGGGGTGCTGAGCGAATGAGCGCCGTAAAAACAAAAGGCTCCTTCGGCGTGGCGCAGGTGATCCTGTTCCTGTCCATCGCCATTCTCGTCATCGTCGTGGCGTTCCCCGTCCTATTGATCCTTTTCAACGCCTTCTGGGTGGAGGATCACTTCAATTTTGAAGGGGCTGTCCAGATCTTACAGCAGCCGGAAACGTATCAGGCGCTCATCAACTCCCTCATCATCGCCGGCATGTCCACCATCGGCTCCACCATCGTCGGCACCTTCTTCGCGTGGCTCGTCACCCGAACGGATCTGCCGCACAAGAAGTTCATGAAGGGCATGTTCCTCGTCCCCTTCATGCTGCCCTCCTTCATCGGGGCGATGGCGTGGAAGATGCTGCTCTCGCCGAACGCGGGCTTCATCAATCAGTTTTTCGTGGAGCATTTCGGCTTTACCGGCCCCATCTTCAACATTTACAGTTATGTGGGCATCAGCGCCGTCGAGGTCATGTACCTCTTCCCCTTCGTCTTCATCCAAGTCTGCGGTGCCTTGGAGCGCATGGATCCGACGCTTGAGGAATCGGCGCGCATCTCGGGGGCTGGACTCTTCACCATCACGCGGAAGATCACCATCCCCTTGGTGCTGCCCTCCATCCTCTCCGGCGCGCTCCTCATCATGCTCTACTCCATGGCGCACTTCGGCACCGTGGCCGTCTTAGGCATTGAGAACGGCATCTACAACATCCCCGTCCTCATCTACGAGCGCATCCACCAGAGCGGCGGCTCCTTTGCATCCATCCGCACCGGCACGGTGCTGGCCACCGTCCTCGTCATCACGGCGGCGTTCATCATCTGGCTCCAGCGGCGCATCTTGGACGCGGGACACTATCAGATCATCGGCGGCAAGAGTTTCCGCCCCATGGAGCTGAAGCTGCGCGGTCTCAAGACGCCCATGATGATCTTCTGCTTCCTCTACATCGGCTTCACCATTCTCCTCCCCACCGTGGTCATCTTCTTGGTGGGCAGCCTGAAAACCTACGGACTGGCATTTCGCCCGGAGAATCTCTCCTTGGACAACTTCAAATTCATCCTCTTTGACTACGCCGTCACCCGAGACGCCATCTTCAACAGCGTGACCTTGGGCTTCACGGCGGCCGTCATCACGATGTTCGCCGGGGTCATGATCTCCTACGTCATCGTCAAGATGAAGGTACGGGGAAAGAGCATCTTGGAATTTTTGGGGATGCTCCCCTTCTCCGTCCCCGGCTCCGTCATCGCCTTGGGCGTCATCTTAGCGTGGTCGGGACAGTTTGGCGTCAACCTCTACAACACCGTCTGGATCATCTTGGTCGCCTACATCGCCCGCTACATGGCGTTCTCCTTGAAAGCGAACTCCGCCGCCTTGGAGCAGGTGCACGATTCCCTCGTGGAGGCCTCCAGAGCCTGCGGCGCGACCATGTGGCAGTCCCTCAAGGACATCGTGCTGCCCCTCGTGAAGCCCGGGATGCTGGCGGCGTTCTTCCTCATCTTCCTGCCGTCGCTGCGGGAGCTGACGGTCTCCATTATGCTTTACGCGCCTACCACGCGCACGATCGGCGTCGCCATCTACACCCTGAACGAGGACGGCGAGACGGTCATCTCCGCCGCGCTCGCGGGCATCGCCCTCATCATCATCGTCTTGGGGCAGTTCGTCATCAACCATTTCTCGAAAAAGGCAGGTGTGTAACGCGATGTCTTATGTCCGCTTAGTAAACGTCACGAAGCGCTTCGGTGAGGTCACCGCCGTCGATGCCCTAAACTATGAAATCGGCAAGGGCGAATGCTTCTCCATGCTGGGGCCCTCCGGCTGCGGCAAGACCACGACGCTCCGCATGGTGGCAGGATTTGAGGATCTCTCCGACGGCGAAGTCTGGGTCGGGGATCGCCTGCTCTCCTCGCCGAAAAAGAACCACTACGTCCCGCCGGAAAAGCGCAACTTCGGCATGGTCTTTCAAGCCTTCGCCGTCTGGCCGCACCTCTCCGTCTACGAGAACGTCGCCTTTCCGCTGCGCATCCGAAAACTGGACGATAAAGAGATCGACCGGCGCACCACCGACGCCCTCAAGGCCACGAACCTCCTCAAAGCGAAGGACGAAAGCCCAGACTTTCTTTCCGGCGGCGGCAAGCAGCGGGTGGCGCTGGCGCGCGCCCTCGCCATCAACCCCGACGTCATGCTCCTCGACGAGCCGCTCTCCAGCCTTGATCCGCACCTTCGAGAAGAAATGCGCTTTGAGATCAAGGACTTGCAGGTGAAATACGGCTTTTCCATCATCTACGTCACGCACGACCAGTCGGAAGCCATGGCGCTCTCGGATCGCATCTTGGTCATGAAGTTAGGCGTCGTCCAGCAGATCGACACCCCGCTCAACATCTACAACCACCCGGCGAACAAGTTCGTCTTCAGCTTCATCGGTCTCTCGAACTTCCTCGCCGCAAGGCAGGCGGACGGCATCGTCACCCTCCCCGAGGGCGGCGAAATCCCGAAGAATTTCTCCCTCCCGGAGCGCCTCCAAGGAGAAGCGAACGTCTCTTTGGCCAGCCGCCCCTCGGAGATCGACTTCACCACGATGGAAGACCCGGCAGGCCTCCACGGCGTCGTCACCCGCAAGGCCTTCTTAGGGGAGATCGTGGACTATCAAGTCAAGGTCGGCGAGCAATTCATGCGCGTCCAAAAGAGCCGCCGTGACAAGGGGCCGGAACCCGGCGAGACCTGCGCTCTTCATCTTCTCCGCCCCTTCTGGTACGCGGAAACCGAGTAAAGGCGGATGGGAAAAAGACCCAGCGCAACATCCAAAAAAGAGAGGGGCGCGTGTCCATGCGGCACGCGCCCCTCTCTTTTGCATCCTCCCCCGTTCCACGATACCCCCTATTCCACATACACCCGGGGGATGCGCGGGGCGATCATGGAGACGACTTCGTAGTGGATGGTGCCGAGCCAAGCGGCGGCTTCGTCGGCGGGGAGCGTCGGCGAGCCGAAGATCGTGACGGTATCCCCCACGGCGGCATCGGGCATGTCGGTGACGTCGATCATGCACTGATCCATGCAGATGCGCCCCACCACCGGCACCCGCCGCCCCTCGATCTCCACGGCGGCTTTTCCCGTATAAAGGCGCGTGTAGCCGTCGGCGTAGCCGAGGGGGAGCGTGGCGACGCGCATGTCACGAGGCGCAGTGAAGAGGCGGCCATAGCCGATGGTCTCCCCTTTTGGGAAATCCTTCACGCAGGTGATCCTCGCCTTGACCGTCATCAGAGGGCAAAGGTCGATGCTGCGCCGTACTTCCTCCGACGGCCAGAGCCCGTAGAGGATGATCCCCGCCCGCACCATGTCTAAATGTGTTTCCGGCATTTCCAAAATCGCCGCCGAGTTCGCGATGTGGCGGAGCGGGATCGCGATCCCCCGCCCCTCGACCTCCGCCATCGCGCGCTGAAAGCGGCGAAACTGCTCCTTGGCGTAGCTTTTATCCCGTGCGTCCGCCAAGGCGAAGTGAGAAAACAGCCCTTCCAATTCCACGGCGGGAAGCGCCGCGATACCGGCGGCGGCGTCTCCCGCCGCCTCGGGCGCGACGCCGATGCGCCCCATGCCCGTATCGACCGCCAAATGCACCTTCACCGTCTTGTGCTGGCGAAGCGCCGCCGCGCTCAGAACCTGTGCCGCCTGTTCCGTCGTGACCGCTTGGGTCACATCATAGCGGACGACATCCTCCGCTTCCTCCGTCGCCGTGGGGCCAAGGAGCAGGATCGGCGTGGTAAACCCCGCTTGCCGAAGCGCCACAGCCTCCGCTAAGACCGCCACCGCCAAATAGTCCGCCCCCGCCCGCACCGCTTCTCGCGCCACGGGAATCGCCCCGTGGCCGTAGGCATTCGCCTTGACCACGGCGCAGAATTTCGCCCCGCCAGCGATCTTTGTCCGTATCGCCCGCAGATTGCTTTTTAGTGCGCCCAAAGAAATTTCCGCCCAAACGCCTCGCTTCGCCATCCGACCTCGCCCCTGCTTTCCCTATCGCATCGCCCGACCAAACGCCGCCCTATGTTTCCTTTTCGGGGAAAAAGACCGCCAGCACCTTCTCCTCCGTCGGTTTCCCCACATACGTCCCCACGAGGAAAAAGAGCAGGGACGCCGTGATGCCGATGGTGATCTGATGAAGCCCCATGATCTTAACGCCCAAGCCTTGCGTCAGGCAGTAGGCCGCCGTACCGCCCACGGTGGAAAAAAGCGCCCCCAACGTATTGGCGCGCCGCCAGAAGAGCCCGAAGAGCAGCGTCCAGAAAAACGCCGTTTCGAGTCCCCCGAAGGCGAACATGTTGATGATCCATATCACGCTGGGCGGCGACAGCGCGATGAAGAACACCGCGCCGCCGATCACCGCCGTCGTCGCCATGCTCAAAAAGCGCAGCCGCCCATCCGTCACAGCTTCCCCCCGCTTCGTCTTGTGGTGCAGGTAGACGTCCTTGACGATGGCGGAGGCCGCTACCAAGAGAAGGCTGGAGATGGTGGAAATGGACGCCGCCAAGGGTCCCACGATGGCGATGCCCGCCAAGAGCGGCGGCATCGTGGCGGTGATGGTGCGGGGAATGATGTAATCGACCCCGCCGTAGACGGCAAGTTCCTCCGTCAATACCCCGCGCGCCAAGATCCCCGTGAGATTGACCCCCACCGTCATGAAGCCGATGACCACCGTCCCGATCATCATGGCGCGGTGCAGGCTCTTCGTATCCCGATAGCTGATCCCCCGCACCACGGACTGCGGGAGGGCGATGGTACAGATCCCCACCAAGAGCCACTGGGTAAAGTAAAGCCCGAGCGGCATATCGCCCGCCGAGAGAGGATCCAGCATCGCCGGATGATGCACCGCGATATGGGTCATGATGGCGTCATAGCCGCCTCCTGCCTCTAAAATGTGGTACAGGAGGAGGACGATCCCCACCATCATCATCAGAGCGCACGCCGTATCCGTCAGCGCCACCGCCCGAAAGCCGCCGACAGCGGTATACGCCACCACCACCAGCGCGAAGAGCGTCAGCCCTGCCGTATAGCTGTACCCTGTCACCGTCTCAAAGAGCTTCGCGCCGCCCACGAATTGCGCCGTCATCGTGCCGCAGAAAAACAATACGATGACGAACGCCACCATCCCCGCCAAAACATCCGACTGAAAGCGCTCCCGCAGGATGTCCACCACCGTCACCGCCTGAAAGCGTCGGGAGAGGAGTGCCACGCGCTTACCGAAAATGCCCAAGACCAAAAAGATCGCCGTCACCTGTACGATGGCCATGTAGAGCCAGCCAAAGCCCACCTTCCATGCCATGCCCGGGCCGCCCACGAAGGAACTCACCGAACTGTACGTCGCCACCGTCGTCATCGCCAAAACGAAGCCGCCGAGTTCCCGATTTCCGATGAAATACTGCGCCACGAAATTCCGCGCCAGACCAGCACGCTGCTGATAGCGCACCCAAAAGCCCACGAGCAACATGAGCCCCATGAAAAAGAGGAGCGGCGAAAGCGTCCAGAGGTTACCGTCCTTCATGATCCTCCGCCTCCTCGTCGAGCGCCATATCCCGAAAGACCCGCGCCGTCAAAACCTTCACCAAGAGAACCGCCAAAAGCCACGTCCCCCCGATGGCCGCCCATACCCAAAGGGGGATATGGGCAAAGGTCACCGGCACCTGCGCGAGGCCAAACCCCGCCGCGCACCAAAACAAAATGAGCGCCAAGAGCGCCCAGCCCGTACCGACCGCCTCACGAAAAACCTGCCGATACTTTTCCCACGGTGTCATCTCATTTCCTCCTTCGTGTAAGCGCCGCTCTCGCGTCGTCTTGCCGAAACGCTCTCGCCCCGCACTCGGCGGGACGCCTGCCTACCCCGTCACCCCTAAGTCTCGGCGCAAGCGGTCGATGGCCGCCGTCACCATCCGGGGCGTGATCTTCGTCGAACACTCCAACCTTCGCTCCGGCACACCATCCAGCCGTGGACAGATCGCGTCCTTCCATGAAAGGCGCACATCGTTATAACAGCCGCCGCACACCAAGGGATTATACACCCGGTAAGGCGTTGGAAATTCGCACCAATAGAGGGAAAACCCGCCGATCATCACCACCGGGCAGCCCGCCGTCCGCGCCAGCCACGAGAGACCGCTGGGCAGACCGATAAAAAATTCCGCATGGGAAAGCATGTCCGCCCGCTCGAGGAGGGGACAATCCCCGGTGAAATCCTCCGCCCCGCTCGGCATGGTCACGCGGTAGCCGTAGCCCTCCGCCGTCCGCTCCCGATCAATGCACAGCACGCGATAGCCCAGCGACTTGACATACGCCGTCACCTCCTCCCAGCCGTCGGGATAGAGCCACCCCTTCGTCACGCTCGACGACTGGACGCCGATGCACACATACTTCTCCGCGATACGCCGCGCCCCCTTCGGCCACGGAACCGGCGGCGCTTCCTCCGGCAGTCCCAAAATCATCTGCCCCGTCTGCGTCATGGGTACCTGCCGCCCGTCAAAAGGCGCGGCACCGGGAAAATCGATTCCGGCGTTCAGGTAAAAAGTGGCGTAGGTATCCTCGTCCCGCTCCTCCTGCAGGGGAATCTCCGGGTAGAGCCGGCGGCAGACCTCGTGCATCTTTTGGTTTACCCAATAGTACACCTTCGCCCCGTAATAGTCACGCACATAGGGGATATAGGGCAAAAAGGACTGCGTGTCCCCCAAGAGATCACTGCTCACGATGAGCCGCACCTTCTCGCCGTGCAGGTCGAAATCGTGGGCAAAGACCGGCGTCCCCTCGTAGCTGACCTCGATCGCCCACGGAATATAATACTTCTCCAAGGAGATCAAAACCGTCTCCGAGACGTCCTGATCGTAGAAGATCAGCCCCGAATCGTGCGCGCCGATGCGAACGTGCCACGCGCCTTTCGGCACCTCAAGGCGCACCCCATCGTTAAAATCAATCTTCAGCCCCGGGATGCCGGTCTCCCCCGCCACCGCGCCCGCCGCCCCCGCGCCGACATGCGCCAAATACGCCAACATCTTTTGCAGATCTTCCGGCGTCTGCTCGAACGCCTTGCAGCTAAAATACTGCACCGGGTACGGAAATATCCCCACCCCGTCACCTCCCCTTTGCCGCTTCCGAGCCGCCGCGCTCTTTCTTTGCCTGTAACATCGTAAAGAAGCACGGACAAATTGAGCCCGTCCTCGAAGCGAATCCCTTTCGCCCGGTCGGCGGGAACAAAGCGGACAACGCCCCCCGCAGACATCTCATGGCACTATATCCTCTTCCATCGTCTCCAGCAAAAAACTGACCGGGCGAAAGCCATCGTTGCAGGAAATCATCGCCGAGCGGGGATTCTTCATCCAGCCGTCATAGAAATTCTCCGCCCCATGGGCAAGCCCCATGACGAAGGGCGACATGGTTTCCCATGCACTGTCGCACAGACCGTCCGGCTTTTGTCGGCCATCGGCGATGAACACCGCGCCTTCTTCGACATCGCAGGCGTGTTCGATGGGATTTTCATATTTCGCCATCAAATCCGGGTACGACGCCTTGCGCACCACGGTGATCCGCACTTTCTTCACGCCGCACCTCCCGCTTCCTTTCCTGCCCGTTGCACTTCGATAAGCAAGCGCGTTACTCCTGCCAAACAAAAGAAAAAATCAGCGCACAGACGTACGTCGTTCCTTCGCAAACCAGCGTCATGCCCACAGCGTTCTTTGCCATCGCGATGGGGAATAGCCCACCACGCGCCCCATGCCGCCCCGGATGATCTGCGCGACAGAATTTCCCCACAGCATAAAAAGAGAGTAGCTTAAATCCTTGATATATAAGGGTGTAAGCTACTCTCTCATGTTATTTTGTCGCTTTAATCTACAAACCGATGTTGAAAGCTATTCGATACTTGATTTTATCTGCTATACTGTTGCCGCCGCCAGTTCCGTTCCAAACAGGTCAAACAGGGTCATTTGATTGCTTTCTTTCATCTTCACCTCGTACTTCTGCCTAACTTCCTGCATGAATTCACCTACTGCGTCGGGGTGATTCTTCAAAAACCATTCAACATGATTTCTGATATACTCTTCACGGATTGCTGCGTCATTCAAATCGTTCGGGACGCGTTTCATTCTCTCATCTATGCTATCAAAACCCTTGAATTCTTCTGCAAGCCGTTCTTTGGTCATTTCGATATATTCAGGGTTTATATCAATTCCAATTCCTTTTCTGTCCGTCTGTTGGCACACTCTTAATGCCGTGCCGCTCCCTACAAAGGGGTCAAGGATTGTATCTCCCGGATTTGAGGACGCTAAAATCATACGTTCAAATAACCCCTCCGGCTTTTGTGTCGGATGCTGCTTTCTATTCTTATTGCAATAGTGCATATGGGAAAACTCCCACACATTGCCCGGATTTGCCCCTCGCATATTATTAACAGAACGATAAAATTTTTGGGGTACTCTAATATCATCCAAATGAAAGACAAATTTTTGGGGGCTTTTTGTGAACATCAGTATATCATCGTGTCGCGGCGAAAAGCCTTTTGTTTTTCCGATACCCTGCGTATAAAACCATGTTATCCAAGAATTAAAAGTCATGCCTAATTCTTGCTCCAAGATAGTATAAACATAGGAAATATAGCGCATTCCCATGAAAACATATATAGTTCCATTATCTGTAAGAATACGCTTTGCTTCTGTAAGCCATTGACGCGAAAAGTCAAGATATTCGTCAAATTTAAGTTTATCTTGATTGTTCCCATAATCTTTATTGAGATTATATGGCGGGTCTGTCACGATTAAATGAATACTCTTGTCAGGAAGTTTTTTCATTTCCTCAATGACATCGCCGCAAATTGTTTTTAGTTCTTTATCCATTGATTCTTTGTCGCCTCCCTGTAAAAGTCGTCAAATGTTCTGCGTGAACTATGTAAATACTTTTGGTCAAGCAGTTGACACATTTCCCACGTGGTTCTGTACTGATAAGTCACATAGTGAATATCCTTTATCTGAATTTGTCCTGTTCCAAGCGCCGGGTTATAGTTAATATCTGCGTCGCTAACGAACTTTAGGTCATAGGCGTTATAATCAACAACTTCCATAATACCATCAACAAGCCCCGTTTCCTTGTTTCTCTCTGAATAAACACGGTGCTTTATTGAAAGAATGATAAACATAAAATCCGGGTCTTTCACATATGCCGTTCTAATTCTTGAAAAGGACGTTATGTTCGGACCTTTTCCGCTATTCGGAATATCGTTAGCAGTAGCTTTAACATCAACATTTCCTGTTAGAACAGAATTTTCTTTTCTGAATTGTAGGACAATATCAGCCATTCCAAGGCGTTCTTGTGCTTCAACATTGATAAGATGATATTCGTTGTTCATATCATCCCGAATGCCAGCAAATACTTCACCCGCCCATGCTTCAATCATGGGACCGGCTATTTTATTAATGTTTTCAAGCGGTAAACCCATGCGCAAATTCGTATTGATAATGATTTTGTCATCGTTCGCTGCTCTGCGTGAATCTAAAATAGCGGTAATTTGCTGAATAACAAATGCAGAATCTTCCCGATAGGTCGGTAACTCCTGCGGAATCTTAAAAACTAAATCTTCATACCTCATTGCAAACATCCTTTCCATCGCTTGTAACCTCTACAATATCGTGTAGGTTGTAAAATAAATTGACGCAAAAAGTTCCATTTGGAACCCATTCAGTTAAACTTTGAGGTAACAGCCAAAAGTCACTGAGGAGGGAAGCAAAATGGAACAACTCCATTCTACCACGGCACAACGGAAATGGAAACAGCTCACAGAGTACCCCCTCTGTCCCCTTCTACGCCGTCCTGCCGCCCATGGCGCCCTACCCTTCCGTCATGAAGCAGCAGAGGGCGTGGACGGCTTGTCCCAAGGCGATGCCGCCGTCGTTCGGCGGGATGAGGTGATGTCGTAGGACGGTAAAGCCTTCGGCGACAAGCCCTTCGGTGACGAGGCGAAGGAGCAGGCGGTTTTGAAAGACGCCGCCGGAGAGCGCCGCCGTGGAAATCCCCGTCGCATCTCGCGCCGCCGCGCAGCCCGCCGCGACGGACGCGGCCAAAAGGGCGTGGAATTCTGCCGAAAGCTGCGACGGATCCGCGCCCTTTCGCCGTGCCGCCGCCAATCGCCCGAAGATGGCGCGCGTCGGCAGGTGAAAAAATCCCGTCCCGTCAAAGCGGAGGGGCGGCGGCGCGATGGGGCGGACGGGGACTTTTGCCGCCGCCTCCTCCAAATATACCGCCGCTTCCCCTTCAAAGGTGGAGGTGCGGCGGATCCCCAAGAGGGCGCTCACGGCGTCAAAGAGACGTCCGGCGCTGGTGGTCGTGACGCAGTTGAGATTTTTTTCCGCCATGACGCACTGGGCAGCGATCTCGCGCTCCGTCCCCAAGCCCAAGGAGAGCGCCTCTTCCCGTCCCCGTGCCGGATCGATGGCAAAAAGGAGATTGACCGCCGCCCGCCAGCCTTCCACCGCCGCCCGATCCCCGCCCACCAAGGGAAAAGGCTCAATCGACCCAAGGCGCGTAAAGCCCCGATAATCGGCGCGCAAAAATTCTCCGCCCCAAATCGTCCCGTCGGCGCCATAGCCCGTGCCATCGAACGCCACGCCGATCACCGGCGCCGCTGCGCCGTTTTCCGCCATACAGGACACGATGTGCGCGTAGTGGTGCTGCACCGCCCGCACGGGACGACCGAACGCCTTCGCCATCGCCGTCGTCTGATAGCGCGGGTGAAGGTCACAGGCCACCACTTGCGGCTCGATGGATAAGAGCTGTGCCATGCGCTCGATGGATTCTTGGAGGGCGGCCACGGTGCGAAGATCGGAAAGATCCCCCACATACGCCGAGGGATAGAAGAGATCGTCCTTCCCGAGGCAAAACGTGTTTTTTAATTCGCCCCCCAAAGCCAGCACTTCCCCACGCAAAGGGGCGGTGAGCATCACGGGGAGCGGCGCATAGCCGCGACTTCGGCGCACCATGTAGGGCGCGTTCTCCACCCAATCCATCACCGAATCGTCGGCACGCACCCGAATCCTCCGATCATGGGAGAGGATCACGTCAGAGAGAGGCGCGAGTGCCGCCCGCGCTTCACCGTCCGTCCGGCATATCGGCGCGCCCGGCGGATTCCCGCTCGTCATCACCAAGACGTCGGGCATGGCGACACCATCGGGATACGAAAAGAGCAGCCAATGAAGCGGCGTGTAGGGCAGCATCAGCCCCACGCGGGAAAGCCCCCGGGTGACGCCTTCGGCGATGTGCCCATCGGGACGCCGCGCGAGGAGCAGGATCGGTTTTTCTGGCCCATCCAACACTTCTGCCGCTTTCTCTGAGACCACCGCTTCCCTCTCCGCGACGGCCAAATCCCGCGCCATCACCGCGAAAGGCTTAAAGGGGCGGCGCTTATCGCGGCGGAGCCGCGCCACGGCCGCGTCACTTTGCGCGTCGCAGCAAAGATGAAAGCCCCCGATCCCCTTGATGGCAACAATCTCCCCGGCGGCGATCCGCCTGCGCACCTCTTGGATGGCTGCACTGCCGCGCAACGCGCTGCCCAAGAGATAGACGGAGGGGCCGCAGTCCGGGCAGCACACGGGCTGGGCATCATAGCGGCGCGACGCCGGATCGTCATACTCGGCGGCGCAAGAGGCGCACAGGGGAAACGCCTTCATGCTCGTATTTTCCCGATCGTACGGCATGGCGTCCAAAATCGTGAGCCGCGGCCCGCAGGCCGTGCAGTTGATGAAGGGATGGAGATAGCGGCGGTCGGTGGGGTCAAAAAGTTCCCGACGGCACTTTTCGCAAATGGCAATATCGGGGGACACAAAGACCGCGCCCCCTTCCGGCGCACTCTCGACGATGACGAACGCTTCCGCCGAAAGAGACGGCAGCACCTCCTCCGTCACGCGCAGGATCGCCGACCGCTCCGGCGCTTCCTCTGTCAAGGCGCGGCGAAAGGCCGCCATGTCCGCCCGCCGCCCCGCCGCCAAAATTTCGACATAGGAGCCCTTGTTCGCGACGCTGCCCAAAATGCCATACCGCACCGCCAATCGGCTCACAAAGGGGCGAAAGCCCACCCCCTGCACGATGCCAAACACCCGATACCGCCGCGCCATGCGCTCTTCGCGCTCCATCGCCCCACCCCCTCGCACTCGCTCGCCACATCGCCTAGGGGAAAAGCACGCCGCGCCCCCGCACGGAAATGCTTCCCCACGTCACCCATCCCGCGTCTCTTCCCATTTCCTTCCTATTGTACCTCTTTCGGGAAAATCCGCAACACAAACCGCCAAAACCTGCCGTTGAATAAACTACGTGCCGCCGATGCGCCGCCATCGGCTCGGCCGGGTGAGCGCTTCGCCCCGTCTCAAGCGACACGGCGGCGATGGTTCCTCCGCGCCCTCCACGGTTGAAAAAGGGCCGCGCGTCCTTTATAATGAAAGGAAGAAAAAACCAGCACACGAGGAGGCAGCCCCACATGGAGAAAAAACCTTTCTATATAACTACCCCCATCTACTATCCGAGCGCGCGGCTTCACATCGGTCACGCTTACTGCACCACCGTCGCCGATACCATCGCCCGCTTTAAGCGGCTCGCGGGATACGACGTCTTTTTCCTCACCGGCAGCGACGAGCATGGGCAGAAAATCCAGCGCTCGGCAGCGGAAAAAGGCGTCACCCCGCTCCAGTATGTAGACCCCATCGTCGCCGGATTTCAAAAGCTCTGGGATCGCCTCGCCGTCAGCAACGACGACTTTATCCGCACCACGGAGGAACGCCACGAAAAAGTCGTGCAGGAGATCTTCCGGCGCATTTACGAAAAGGGCGACATCTATAAGGGCGAATACAAAGGGCTGTACTGCACGCCCTGCGAGGCCTACTGGACGGAACATCAGCTCAAGGACGGCCACTGCCCCGACTGCGGGCGTCCAGTGGAAGAAGTGGCGGAGGAAGCCTATTTCTTCAAGATGTCCCATTACGCCGACCGGCTGCTCGCGCACATCGAGCGCTGCCCTGACTTCATCCAGCCGGTCTCCCGCCGAAACGAGATGATCAATTTCATCCGGCAGGGACTCGACGATCTCTGCATTTCCCGCACCTCCTTCGATTGGGGGATCCCTGTCCCCATGGACGAAAAGCACGTCATCTACGTCTGGTTCGACGCTCTGACGAATTACCTCACCCCCATCGGCTTTTTGGACGACGCGGAGAAATTCCGCCGGTACTGGCCTTGTGACCTGCACCTCGTGGGCAAGGAAATCGTCCGCTTCCATTCCATCATCTGGCCCTCGATCCTCATGGCGCTCGATCTCCCGCTTCCCAAACAAATCTATGGCCATGGCTGGCTCATCGTGGACGGCGACAAGATGTCGAAATCGAAGGGAAACGTCGTCGATCCGAATCTTCTCATCGACGAATTTGGCGCTGACGCCATCCGCTACTTCCTCCTGCGGGAAATCCATTTAGGGCAGGACGGCAATTTCTCCCGCGACGCCCTGATCAGCCGGATCAACGCCGACTTGGCGAATGATTTGGGCAATCTCCTCCACCGCACCCTGAACATGATCGAAAAATTCCAAGGGGGCGTCATTGCGGCGCCCGCCGCCGTGCGATCGATCGACGAAGCCTTGGCGGCGGACGCCTTGGCGACCGTAGACGCCTACGAAAGGGAGATGGAAAACTTGGCGCTCACGGAGGCGCTCAAAACGGTCTGGGGATTCATCGGCCGCGCCAATAAGTACATCGACGAGACAGCGCCGTGGGCGCTCGCCAAGGATCCGGCGAAAAAGGAAGAACTGGCCTCCGTCCTCTACCATCTGGCGGAAAGCCTTCGCATCATCAGCGGCCTCATCGCCCCCGCGCTTCCAGCGACATCACCGCAGATCCTCGCGCAGCTTGGCTTCAGCAATCCTTCGGTACAGCCATCCTTAGCCGATCTCAAGCATTGGGGCGCACTCCCTGTCGGGCAGAAAATCGCCAAGGCGCAGCCCCTTTTCCCGCGCATCGAAGTGGAGGAAGACGCCGCGCCGCCTCCACCGGCGCCCCCGAAGGCCGCCAAAGCGAAACCCGCCGCCGACGCAGCGGAGATCACCCTCGACGAATTCAGCAAGATCCACCTGCGCGTCGCGAAGATCCTCCACGCCGAAAAGATCCCCGGTACGGACAAGCTCTTAAAACTTCGCGTCGATTTAGGCTGCGAACAGCGCGAAATCGTCTCCGGTATTTCCCAACACTACGAGCCTGCGCAGCTCATCGGCAAAACGGTGGTCATGGTCGTCAACCTAAAGCCCGCCAAGATTCGCGGGATCCTCTCCCAAGGGATGGTACTCGCCGCCGCCCAAGGCGATCAACTCAAGCTCTTGGGGGTGGATATGCCGGTGGGCAGCCAGATTCGCTAAAAACGAAATCCATTCCTTTCGGGCAGGAAAAAAATCTCCCGCAGGAGCGCACCCTCCTGCGGATTTTTTATCAACGGGAAACGGCGCGAATCTCAGCCACTTCTCCCGGTGGACAAATTTTTTCAATTTCATACGAAAGGAGTTAACGATGTCTAACGAAGCTCTCCCCTGTACCTTAATCGACACCCACGCCCACATCGACGGAGCAGAATTTGACGACGACCGCCATGAGGTCATCCTCCGCGCAGAAGCCGCCGGTGTCCGCACGATCATCAACTTCGGCGACGACATGACCACCTCGGCCAAAAGCGTCGCCCTCGCCGAGGCGGAACCCGCCGTCTTCTGCGGCGTAGGGATCCATCCAAACAACGCCGTCCGCCTCACCCCAGCGGACGAAGATCGCCTCGCCCAATGGGCAGCGCACAAAAAAGTCGTCGCCATCGGCGAAATCGGCCTTGACTACTACTGGGAGAAAGATCCCGAGCGGCGCGCCCTCCAGCGGCAATGCTTCATCCGGCAGCTCGATCTCGCCCGACAGCTCCACCTTCCCGTCTGCATTCACGACCGAGAAGCCCACGGCGATCTCCTCACCATTCTAAAAAAAGAAGGCCGAGAAAATACCGGCGTCATCCACTGCTTTTCCGGCAGCTTAGAAATGGCACAGGAACTCTTGCGCCTCGGCTGGTATTTAGGTATCGACGGCCCTGTCACGTACAAGAATGCCGCCAAGCTCCCGGAGATCGTTCGACAGCTTCCCCTTTTCCGCATTCTCCTGGAGACGGACAGTCCTTATCTTTCCCCCACGCCGAATCGCTGTAAACGAAATGAACCGGCTTTCGTTCGGTATATTTGTGAATTTGTATCAAACATTCGTGGCGCGTCATTCGATTCTATCGCCGCCCAGACGACGGCGAACGCACACCTCCTGTACGACCTTCATCAGCCATAAAATTTTCAAAAGTGGTAGGCAACTCCAAAAACGAGTGGCCTGCCACTTTTCTTTTCCCATTTTTTCCCTGAAAAAAAGCAGGAAGTGGGAAGGGAGCATCGCTCTCGTTTGACACGCAGAAAGTCGGGTGGTATAATCGTCTTGTGTAACGACTTCGCCGTGTGCGTCCCACGCACACGGCGGCAACGGCGGGCAAAAGGCAGGGCGAGGGCGCAAGAGAGAGACAGCGCCCCGCCGATGATGCGGACAGCCCACCGGCAAAAGGCGCGATGCGCCAGCCGGGGGCAAAGCCGAAAAACAGCCCTTGCCCTGCGTTTTCGCACCAGCAAGGAGGATTTTCATGAAACTGCACAAACCGACTGCGACCATGCTCCAGCGCCGAGGCTTTCTATGTATGCTGCTGGCGGTGGTCATGATCCTGACCGCCGGATTCATCAGTGTCAAGCGGATCACCATCACCGCCGACGGGCGTTCCCGAGAAATTACCACCACCTCTACCCGCGTGGATCGCATCCTGCACGAGGCGGGCATTCACTTAGACGATAAGGACGAATTCCGCCTCTCCACGCCAAAATTGGCCGACCACACCGAGATTCGCGTCTGCCGCGCCGTCTTAGTGACCCTCATCGTCGATGGACGCGAGCGGACGCTGAAGACCGCCAAGGAAACCGTCGGAGATCTCATGAAAGATCTCGGGTATTCCCCCGATGTCTATCAGGCGACGCCCGGCATCGATGCGCCCATCATCAAGGGCATGGAGCTGCGCCTCAGAAAACACGCCGACGTGGCAGCGGAGCTGAGGGAAGCCAAGGCCGCCGAGCGTGAGGCCACCTTGGGCGCCAAGGTCATCCAGACCCCGCACGGACCTCTCGCTTACGCCTATGTCTTAGAGATGGAAGCCAGCGCCTACTTGCCCTCCGATGGCGGCGGCGCGGGCATCACCGCCAGCGGCATCCCGGCAGCGCATGGCGTGGTGGCCGTCGATCCCGACATCATCCCGCTTGGGACGAAAGTCTTTGTCCCCGGCTACGGCATCGCCATCGCCGCCGACACCGGCGGCATGATCGAAGGACACATGATCGACCTCTGCATGGAGGATTACGGAGACGCCATCAACTTCGGCCGCCGGGATATTGAAGTGTACATTCTGCCCTGACGCCATAGAACTGCCCTGCCGCTCTGCACTTTGCAGAGCGGTTTTTCTTTTGCCCGCCGCAAGGAAATACACATACGTCACATGAGAACGGACGCCATTGCCATGGTCCTTTGGCTCATTTCTATTTTTTACCTTGTTTAGTATAATGAAAGCGATATAAAAATGTATCCCATCCGTTCGGAGGTTCGCCCACAAAGCGAAATGATGCGCCCGGAGGAACGGAAAAGGAGCCAAAAACCATGGAACCATCGACGGCAAGGGAATTTGCCAAAGCCTTCGTGCGAAGTTTTTATCTGCTGGGAAATATCTCCAGCTTGATTCACCCTGATACCTCAGATGCGAATATTATCGGATTTACGCCTCAGTCGGCTCAATTTGCCCGTGGCCGAGACGCCGTGATCCGCGCCTTACAAAAGGAATACAATCACATCGCCCCCTGTCGGCTCTTTCGCGCCCGCTTCCACCCCTGTTTAGAGGAGCGGGAGTTTTCTGTTGCCTGTCTTTTGGTGCTGCGCCCCGCCCACGGCACCTCCATGATCCTCCACCGGCTCACCTTGATGTACCGCCTGTCGGAGGAAGGGCGGCCCCTGCTGCGCGGCGTCCACATCGCCCGCAACGCACAGCACGAATCCACGTATCGGATGATTTCCTCGCGGATGCTCAGTACCGTAGTGGCCAGAACCCGCGCCACAGTTCATTCCCCCGAGGCGCCGCTCGTGCCCCCCTTCGCCCAGTCCGCTTTCCTCACCTATCGGCTCACGGACGATCAATTCGTCCTCACGGAGTATGCCGCCGACCTCTGGCGCATGTTGGGCTATGCGTCTGAAGAGGCCTTTCAGCAGAACGTCGGGGAAAACATCATGAGCCTCATCCCCGAAAATGAGCGCCCGATCATTACGAAATCGATCCTGCGCCAGCTTCGCCAGCGCAACGTCTACCAGGTGGAATATTCGATTCGCCATGCCGACGGCCACCGCCTCCACATCATCGAATACGGCGGGCAATCCATGTTCCACGCGCCCGAGGAACATCTCTACCACGCGGTTCTCCTCGACATCACGCCGCTGCGTGAAGCCAATGATGCCTTGGTGTACCAAGTATCTTACGACAGCCTCACCGGTCTTTTTAATCATTCCACCTTCTGTCAAAAGGTGCAGGAAATCTTGGATATGAACCCGAGCGACCCCTTTGAAATCATGGCGCTCGACATTGCCCGCTTCAAGGTCATCAACGATCTGTTCGGGCAGGATACGGGGGATCGGATCCTGCGCTATCTCGCGGAATTTTTCAAGGAAACGAATCTCCCGCAAAGCGTGTTCGGCCGTCTGCACTCCGACATCTTTCTCCTCTTCTTCCCGGTAAAGAACCATAACCGCGAGCGCTTTATCAAGACCCTCAAGGTATTGGCCGCCAGCTTCACCTTGGGGTATCGCATCTCGCTGCGCTTTGGCGTGTACCGCGTGGGAGATCAGCGCCAAGCGGAGGCGCGTCTCCCCGTCACCACGATGATCGATCGCGCCATCATGGCGCTCTCCAAGGCGAAGCGAAGCGGTCTTTTGGACTGCGCCGAATACAGCGATGCCATGCGCCGCAAGATCGTGACGGAACAATCCATCGTCAATGAAATGAACGACGCCTTGGCCAACCGCAACTTCGTCATCTACCTCCAGCCAAAATACGACGCCGCCACGGAAACGGTCGTCGGCGCCGAGGCCTTAGTCCGCTGGATTCATCCCCGACAAGGCCTCATCTCCCCCGCCGAATTCATTCCGATCTTTGAAAGCAACGGCTTTATTTTCCAGCTCGATCAATACATCTGGGAAGAGGTATGCCGTCTCCTGCGCCGATGGCTGGACGAAGGCAAGCGCCCCGTCCCCATCTCGGTAAACGTATCGCGGGTAGACTTTTATACGCCCCAGCTCGTAAATATCTTCAACGCGCTGGTCAAAAAATACGGTCTTCCCCCCCACCTCTTAGAATTAGAGCTCACCGAGAGCGCCTACACGGACGATCCGCAGCAGATCATCGCCGTAACGAAAGAATTGCAGGAAAACGGCTTTCGAATCCTCATGGACGATTTCGGCAGCGGCTACTCTTCTCTCAACATGCTCAAGGATCTCCCCGTGGACGTCCTCAAGATCGACCTCAAATTCCTCGACCAGCAAGGCACCACCGGGCGCGGCGGCAACATCTTAAACTCCATCGTCCGCATGGCCAAATGGATGCGGATGCCCGTCATCGTGGAAGGCGTGGAAACCAGAGAACAAGTCAACTTCCTGCGCACCATCGGCTGCGAGTTCATCCAAGGCTACTTCTTTGCCCAGCCCATGCCCATCGCCGATTATGAGCGTCTCATGGAGCGGCAGGAACACACGGCGACAGCCGCTGCGCCCGTCGTGGCCAACTGGCCGGACATGAAGGATTTCGATGAACTCTTGGATCCCAGCACCAATTTCAACCATCTCTTCACCGGCATCATCGGCGGCATCGCCCTCTATGAATATGCCAACGGCGCGTTGGAAGGGCTAAGAGCCAGCGAGGACTTCTTCCGGCTCCTCCACAGCACCCCCGGAGAAGTCATGAACCACGCCCGGGAAATTTTAGACTATATCATCGAAGAGGATCGCCCACGTCTCATAGACGCCATCGAGCGTGCCAAAACGACCCACCAGGCAGCCGAGTGTATCATCCGGCGCCGCATTTTAGATGACACCATCCTCTGGATGCGGGCGCGGTGCAGCGTCATCTTGGACAGCCCGGATCGCCTTCTCCTCTTCATCTCGTGGGAAGACGTATCCGAGCAGTACAATCTTCCCTTCCGTTTGCAGCAGCTCATGGATACCGTCCCCTGCGGCTTCCTCATCGGGGAAGTCAAGGACGGGATCGCGACGATCTCCTTTACCAATCGGCGCCTCTCGGAAATGTATAACCTGACGACAGACGACGTGATGCGCCGCCGCCCACGCCCCTTGGAATCCCTCTTAGGGAAAAAGCTCAGCGAGCAATTCCTCCCCCACATCTGCGCTTCCGTCAAGCGCCCGCCCCCGTACATCGTCGAATATCCAAGACTCGTGGGAACAGGGCTCCATCGTTTCCGCGCCCTCTTCCACACCACAGAGCGCGAGGATGGCACCATCGTCGGCTACGCCAACGTCTACGACGTCACCGACTATCCCGAGATTCCGCACATCTTGAACCTCTCGGATCCGCCGCTGCCGCCCCTTAAAGGCTACGACCCGGAAAAGAACACCCCCGCCTCCTAAGAGGCAAGCGAAAAGCCGTCCCCTCTTCTTAGAGGAGGCGGCTTTTCTTTATGTATCCCGCTGCACCCAGCTGATAGGCTGCATGTATAAGATCGTCAGCCGATCGGAAAAAGGGGGCAACCGCTCATGCCTCTTCCACCACCAAGGGCAGAAAATACGCTTCCGTCCCCGCGATCGCCTCGGGTGAAAAGCGGCAGCCAAGGGCGGAAGGCTGCCCAAAGAGCATGAAACAGGAAAAGGTCAGGAAGCCGTCTTTTTCGCCCGAATCCACCCGATGGCGAAACCGTTTCTGACGGATAAAACGCTGATACATGGCCTTTTCGCTTTCCCGACAAACGATGTCGTCGTAACGATCCACCAATTTTTCGATCACCATCTCATGCTCCGCCCCGCGCTTTCGCAAAACGCAAACATTACGGCCTTCGCGCCCCCAAATTTCCTTGTAGACGTACGCTCCATCCGATAGCGCCTCGTAATCGGCTTCAAAATACGACGGCGCCAAATACCGCCCCACGATCTCCCGCTCCTCGGCCGTCAAAAAGCGGTTCGTGCGGTAGAGCGCGTACACCAACGCCATGAAGGATTTATTTTGCAGGATCACGGCTTCCGGCGGATTAAAGAGCGCGAAACGCCCTTCCCGATAGAGATCCAAAAACATCTGCCCCAATGGTTCGCCGTCGGCCGTTCGCTCGTCGATGAGAATCTCCAAGGGGTGCAGCCGGTAGAGCGCGGCGGCATGTGCGCCATCTGCGAGCGGGATCCCCGCCGCGTCAATTTCCATATCGTAAAACGACAGGAAACGAATATCCCCCCGGGGGGAGCTTTCCGCCATCAGACGCGCCAGAAACCGCGTCGTCGCCAAATCTTCCGGGCAATCATCGAAACAGCTGAAGACGAACGGGCGAGGGCAAAAATCCCGCGCCCCAAGGTCAATGACCGGCGCACAGAGACCGTCATGCACCGTCCGTAAAAAGCGGCGCAATTCCTCCATCGCCCCCACATTGGGATCGCGGCGGCCGAACCAGTCTGCCGCGACCCCGTTGGCGTAATAACTCTCAATCAAAAAGCAGGGCGTGTCCGCATTGATCTCCACCATGCGGATACGCCCCCCTTCGTCCATCACGAAATCAAAACGGGACAGCCACGTCGGCAGGCCAAAGGGATTGGGCGTGTGCAGATAGGGAAGCAAATCCTCCGGCATATCCATATCCCGGGCAAACGCATCCGGCGCCTCTTGAAAGACGAGCGCCGCCTTGACGAAGATCTGAAAGAGCCGCGCGGAGGCAAAGCGCAGTTCCTCGTAAAAGGATGCCGGAAATCCCTGTATCGAAAGCGTCGGATAGCGATCCGCATACGCTTCGTACTGAATGAAGGAAAAAATCGCAGGATCCAGCGCATCGAGGTAAGACGTCTCTCTTCTCATCGCATCGGCTCCTCACGACCCTGCCGAGCGAACCCCGGCTTGCCCAAACCCCGCTTTTCTCCCAACCAAACGCGCCTTTTGGCTCTTCTCGTCCTTATAGTTTCGATTGATGGTCGAACCAAAGCCGCCTCTTCCCCCACCGTGGCTTCCCAAGGCGCGCTGTGGTTCTTCCTCCTCTTGGCGCGGCGTCAAGGGGGTGTCGAGCCGATACGTCATCGTCATCGGCTCCATGTGTCCTTTCGGCGGCGCAAATCCGTGAAAGGCGAAATAACTCGCGGCAACGGAAGACAGCAAGCTGGCCGTGCCGTATTCCCAGATGAGATTGCCCTCGTTATCCCGATGAAACGTGACCGCCGTATCGTCGTCGTAGAGCGCCGTTTCCTTCCCGTCCCCGTGATTAAGAAGCGTGAACCGCCGCCCCTGCGCATCCGAAAGGCGCTGTTCCCCTTGATTCCATGAAGGCACAACGGCGGCACAAAGTTCAAAGGAAATATCGCCCCAATGGGAATACCCGGCGGTGACAGCGGCGACCGAAGCGAACGCGGCCGCCAAATAGGCGGCTTTTCGCCCTAAGTTCTCCATGCTCTGCCCCCCTTGATCTCAATGCACCGCGCCGCTGATGACGAGGGACAGCCCGACAAAAATACCGAACACCATGATCCCTGCCGCCGTGTTCCCCTTTCGGATCTCCTCCGGCAGAGAGTATTGACGGCACCAAAGATTGACGACAAAAAAGCCGAAAATAAAGAAGAAGATCCCAAGGGCGGCATAGAGGAGACTCGACGTCACGCCCGCCAAAAAGCCAACGTCCGCCGCTTCCCCATAGGGCGAAAGGATGACCGCCCGCAGGATCTCCCCCACGCCGATAAAAGACCCGGCGCAAAGCCAAGCGACGGCACGATTGCCCCTCTTGATCTCCACCTCGAAATCGCCGGGAATAAAAAAATCAATGATCCGGCTGGCGGCGATCATCAACACGATGCCAAAGCAGGCATAAAACACCGTACTCATGAAAGCGGACACTTCATACATCACCTTACCTCCTATTTTGCTCCTGCACGACGACACGGCGGCCATCCGTCAAGGCGCGGCAAACGAGCTTTGCATAGCGATCCAGCGTTTCATCTTGCAAAAGCCGCTCCCTGCCTTCTGCGATCGGGAGAGCGCCAACGGCACCGACCCAAATGATCGTTTTCCCTTCGGCCGTCTTTCCTACGCGGCAGGCTTCGTCCTTCGTCTTGATGATGATCGCCCGGTCAGCGCCCGCCATCTCTTGGCGCACCTCCTGCGTCCAGCCGTCAACGCCTTCAATAATATCCATGGCCGATGCGCCGGGATCGAGAACGGATTCATAAAGATGGCCTCCCTGCGTATTTTCCGCATCTTTGAGGGGCGTGTAGTACGGCGCGTCAGAAAGCCGCTCCTCCATGCGATAGGGAACATGGAAAAAGCGCCGGACATCGTGCCAGCGAAAACTGTCCGCGAAATCCCCACAAAGCAAGAACAGCACGCAGACGTAGAGAAAGGGTGCCGCGTAAACCCAACAGCAATTTGACAGGAAACGCTTACGCCCCTCCCATTTCAAGGCGTTCGCCCGAACCGCCGCAGCCGCCGTCGGATCGAGACGGATCTGCGCGGGATCAACATGCCAGCCGGACGCGCCGATGCGCTTTTCCGACCAATTTTCAAGGAAGAACGTATACTTCCCGTCCTCACTTTCGTATTCACGATACGACGCTTCGTCCCCCACCGAGGCGTCGCTCACGCCCCAGACGCCTACCACAAGCTCCTTTCCCTGATCGCGCAGCCGATACTGCTTCGGCGCCGTCCCCTGCGGCACCGTGCGCGACAAGGTGCAGGAGAGACCGCCATCCATGACGCTCAGCCACCAGCCTTTTTCTTCCGTCCCCGTGATGAGGCCATACTCCGTCCATCGCACATCCGACGCCTTTTCTCTGTATCGGATCTTTTCGACGATCGTATAAGGTTTTCCCTCAATTAAGATCCCAGTCCAGCAGTCAAATTCCACCTGCCTCCCCCTCGTGCGCGCTCTTTCTCGAACGCCTTTTTCTATATTTTTTATGTTTGCCGCCACGTTCGGGAGATGCGCCCCTCAACCCTTTTCCATATAAAGCGACGTACCGTTGACCTCCGCCTCGTGGATGCGATCTTTGAGGCGCTGGATGTTCGCTTCGTGGAGCGTGATGGCGTAATTGATACGCTTTTTCTCTTCCTCCGTAAAGTCGCCGCTGTCGTAGGCGCGGCGAATGCGCCCCAAGCGTTCCTCGACGTCCTTGAGCTCGTCCGCCATCAGCTTTTCGTCCAAGAGCGCCAGTCCGTAGACGGCGCGCATATTATCGCGCACCGCCTGTGCGTAGCCGTCCTCGGAAGATTCCTTCTCCAAATATTTCGCCACATGATAGATGATGTCAAACGGATTCTCCGCACTGTGGATCATGCCCATGATGTCCATTTTGATGGACTGCTCCCGCCCGTGCGGGAGCGTCACGTCCCGCTGCTTTTCGCCCATGATGTTCAACTCCTCTGGCGCTTAGTATAGCAGAACACCGCATAGAGCGCAAAGCGAGAATTGGCGCACGATGGCACGAGAAAATCCATCGATGCAAAAAAAAGACGGCTGATACCGCCGTCAAAATAAATCAGAATGTGCCCCCGTGCGGGAAGCCGTGAGAATAAGTTTGCCCCTGTCTACCGCATAAATCAGCAGCCAGTCAGGTTCAATATGACACTCGCGGAATCCTTTGTAATCTCCTGTTAGCGCATGGTCACGCTTTGTTTCAGGAAGAGGGGCTTCGCTAAGAAGCGTTTGCATGACGTCATCCAGCTTAGATAAATCATACCCACGCTTACGAATACGTTTTACGTCTTTTCGGAACTGCGTGGTGGTGACCAAGTCAAGCATGGGTATCCTCCGCATCCATATCGGCTAAGAGGTCATGCAGGGAACGATACCGCTTTGCCTCGACCTTGCCCGCGATGATGTCTCGTGCTTCTTGCATCGCCATCACGGTTTCACGATTGTATCTCGGCTGCTTGGGCTGGAATGGAAACCCACCCTCCATGATGGAAGCGTGAAGAAATACATGGATGGCATCGGTGACCGAGATCCCAAGGCTAGAGAAAATGGCATCGGCTTTGGCTTTGATGTCCGGCTCGATACGAAGTTTGATGTTGGCTGTCTTGGGCATGACAATCCCTCCTTTAAGCGTATCGTAATGCAAAAGTGAAACAAATGCAATACTTGACTGCCGATGGGATTCCGTCACCGGGCAAAAAACCGCAAGGGAATGCTGGGATGGTCAAGCGTATGTTAGGCAACGAAAAATTGCTCTCCGCGCGAATCACTCAATATTTATCATGATTGTAGACGTCCCAATCCTTCATTTTTTTCAGCTCGTCGATGCTGTAACGAATCGCCTGTAAGAGCTGGGGCTTCTCCTTCGGGAGGGTCGCCTTCAAGGGGACGTAGTTGGAGATATGGTTGCTGCGAAAGAGACAGTGTTCCGTTTCCGGCAGGTCGAGATGGTCGATCATGAGATACAGTTCTTCCATCAGGCCGGCGGGCGGCAAGGGATGGAACGCGCCGCGCTCGAACTGCTCTTTGAGTTCGCTTCCGCGGTACAGCATCAGACTGATGGCGCCTAAATAGGTGGGACGGATGGCGGACAGTGCGGCGGCGGTCGCCAGCGCGTGCCGCTCTGACCCTTCCCGTCCGGCGATGCCCAAGATCACCATGACGGAAAGTTCCATCCCCGCCGCAATCGCGCGCTGCCCCACCTCAATGGACTCTTCACCGTCCACCCCTTTCTTGATCGCCGTGAGCGTTTCGGTATCGCCGCTCTCCATGCCGTAATAGAGGAGCTTGAGTCCGGCCTCTCGGAGCATTTTTAGCTCCTCGGGAGACTTTCGCAGGATGTCCTTCGGCGCCGCGTAGGAGGACGCCCGCTCAAAATTCGGGAACAAGCGCCGCAGCGTCGCCAACACCTTTAAGAGCCGCTCGGTGGAGAGAACCAGCGCGTCGCCGTCTGCCAAAAAGACGCGCCTCACCCCTGCGCCATTGTAGGCGTGCGCCATCATGATCTGCCGCTCGATCTCTTCATCGGTCAGCACCTGAAAGGGAACGCCGCGATACATGTTGCAGTAGGTACATTTATTGTGGGCGCAGCCGCGCGTCAGGCGCAGGATGAAGCTGTACGCCTCGCTGGGCGGACGGAAAACCGGGGAGTCATAATCATCAAAATACATTATCGTTCGTCCTTTCTCGATAAATATACTTTATATTATCACGCCCCGGTCATTTTGCAAAGACCTATTTTATTGTACAAAAGTGCCGCATGGTGCCAAACGCGCGCCTCCCTCCGTTACGAGAGTACGGCACCGCCGCGATCGGCATTGTGCATCTCAAACACCTCAAGGCAGGAGGATTTCTGCCGCGCTTCCAGCACCGTCTCAAAGGGAATCGGCGTCAGTCCTTCTCTGAGGAATTTCTCGTAAATGGCGATCTGCCCGCTGATTTCCCACTCGGAAAGCCCGAGCTGCTCCGCTTTCGCTCTAAATTCTGCCGCCGTCATATCCATCGCTCCTCGTTCGATAAAGTCGCGGCTCATGTCGCCGCGCCATCAAGGGCATCCGTCGCAAAGAATCCCGCCCTTAGATATGCTTATACTGTATCTATTCGCCGCCCGGCAGAATTTTCCTGCCTCCGCTTTTCTTTATGCGCCCTGCCACCGTATCTGTTCTACCCGCGTCGCTGTTTCCCGTCTCATCGTCCTTCTCCCATGTCCTCTGCGCCGAACGGGGAAGTCCGCTTCTCTTTCCATTCTTCCGTCATCATGTAGAGGAGCGGCACGACGACTAAGGTGAGAAGCGTCGAGGTGGTGAGACCGCCAAGGAGGACGACGCCCATGGATTGACGAAGCTCCGCCCCCGCGCCAAGCCCGAGGGCGACGGGAAGCATCCCTAAGAGGGTGGAGAGGGTGGTCATGAGGATGGGGCGCAATCGTAAAGAGCAGGCTTCGAGTACCGCCTCTTGAATCGCCATGCCGCGCTGCCGCGCCTGATTGGCGTAGTCGATGAGGAGGATGGCGTTCTTCGTGACGAGACCCAAGAGCATGGTGAAGCCGATGAGCGCCATCATGTTCGCCGTCTGGTTGGCGACCAAAAGCCCCAAGACGGCGCCGATGACGGCGAAGGGCAGGCTCATCATGATGACGAAGGGCTGGGAAAAGCTCTCAAATTCCGCCGCCAAGACCATGTAGATGAGGATGACGGCCATGACGACGGCCTTCGCGATCTCTCCAAATACGCGGCGCATCAGGTCGGCATTTCCGATGCGCCGATAGCGGTAGCCGATGTCCATGTTGAGGTCGGGGACCAGCTCCTCTTCGATGGTGGTTAATAGCTCCCCGGGGGAGATCCCGCTGGTGTTGGCGTAGATCGCGATCTGCCGCTGACGTCCCTCCCGGTCGATGCGGGTAGGGCCTGAGCCAAGGGTGACTTCCGCCACGTCCCCGAGGCGCACGAAGGCGCCGCCCGCCGTGGAAACCATGAGCCCCGCCACGTCCTCGACGGTGCGCCGATTCGCTCGCGCCGCCTGCACGATGATGTCGTAGTCGTTGTTGCCGATCGTGTAGGAGTGGCTTAGGCTCTTCCCCTGCAAGGCGCTCTGCACCACCTTCCCCACCATGGTGTTGTCGAGGCCAAGCTGACTCGCGCGATAAGAATCAAGGCGGATGAGAATCTCCGGCTCGGGGGCGACGCCGATGACTTCCACATCGGCCGCCCCCGGCGTCTGGCGCATTTTTTCCGCCAATTCGTCGGCGTAGCCGCTGAGCTTATGGATGTCGCTTCCGCGAAGGCCGATCTGCACCGGGCGCGAATCGCCCCGCCCCCCTTGGGTGGTCATGACCGATACCTGCATGACGCCTACGTCGGCGAATTTTTTTCTAAGCTCCGCCATGATGTCTAACATCCCCCGCTGGCGCTCTTCGAGGGGCTTGAGGCGCACCCGGATGTCGCCCTCATTGACCGGCGTCCGGCTACCGCCGAGATGGAGCGCCTCAACTTCCACCTCGGGGATGGCGGCGATGGTTTCTTCCAAGGGCTTCGCCCACGCTTTCATCTGATCGAGTCCCGTACCCGCAGGGCCTTTGATGCCCACCATAAATTCCCCTGAATCGTAGACCGGCTGAAGCTCCGTCCCTAAAAAAGGGAGCAGCAGGAGATTGAAGAGCAGCGTGGAAAAGGCAAGCGCCACCACCTTTTTCGGGCGGCGAACCGCATAGGCCATGAGGTCGCCGTAGGCGGCGCGCACCGAGGCAAAGCCCCGCTCGAAGCCGTCCAAGAAGCGCGTCACGAAGGGGGGTCGAGCGGCGGAAGAAGTGCCGGGCGCTTTGAGCCAATAGGCGGAAACCATGGGGGTGAGCGCGTAGGCGGAGAGGGTGGAAAAGGTGAGCGCGAACGCCACCGTAAGGCCGAACTCCTTAAAATACTGTCCTACCGTTTCCCCCATGCTGCCGATGGGGACAAACACCGCCAAGAGGGACATGGACGTGGCCAAGATGGCGAGCAGAAGCTCTTTCGTGGCATCCGCCGACGCGAGGGCGGGCGGTTTCCCCATTTCCATGTGGCGGAAGATGTTTTCCACCAAGACGATGGCGTCGTCGATGAGAAAGCCTACGGCCAGCGAAAGCCCCATGAGGGACATGTTGTTCAAGGTAAAGCCCATCGTCTCCATCAAAAAGAAGGCGGCGACGATGGAGGTGGGGATGGCGAGGCCGCCGATGAGGGTCGCCCGCAGATCCCGGAGAAAAAGGTAGGTGATGGCAAGCGCCAAAAAGCCGCCAAAGAGGATGGTGTTCCAGACGTCGCCGACGTTCTCCCGGACGTATTGGGACTGCTCTGTGATGGTATCCCGCACGATGTCCGGGGGCAGATCGTCTTGCAGGATGCGGGCAAGGCGTTCATTCACCGCATCCACCACCGCGACGGTATTCGTGCGGGACTGCTTTCGCACCCACATCAGCACCGAGGGGGCGCCGTTCGTGCGGGCGTAGGTTTCCTCCTCCTCCCAGCCGTCCGTGACGGCGGCGATGTCGGTGAGGAGGACGGGCTTTCCCCCGTCACTTTTCACCACGATGGCCTTAAAATCGTCCACGGAGGTGAATTTCCCCACCGTGCGAACGGTGATGGTATTCGCGTCGTCACGAATCTTGCCGCCGGGGGTGTTCTGATTGGCGCTGTTGACTTTTTCGATGACCGTTTGCAGGGAAATGCCGTACGCGGCTAACTTTTTCGGATCGACTTCCACTTTGATCGCTCGATCACTGGCGCCAAAGAGGGTCACGTCGGCGATCCCTTCGATCATTTGCAGCTCATCGACGACCACGTCCTTCACGATCCGCCGAATTTCGCCGGTACTGCGGACGGGGGAAGAAAACGCGTAGACGGCCACGGGGCGGGATGCGGCGTCGAAGCGCTCCACCACCGGCTCGTTGATGTCGTCGGGGAGACGCTTTCGGACGCTCGCCACCTTCTCACGCACTTCGCCCGCCATCTGGCGGGGATCGACGCCAATGTCAAATTCCAATACCGTCTGCGAAAAGCCCTCCCGCACGGTGGAGGTGAGTGTCTTGATGCCGGAGATCTGGCTCACGCGGTTCTCGATGGGCTTCGTCACCAAGGTTTCCATGTCCTCCGGCGCCGTCCCCTCGTAATTGACCCGGATGGATACCATGGGGAGATCCACGTCGGGGTAAAGGTCGATCCCGAGCGCCGGATAGGACTGGATCCCAAAGACCACCAGCACCATGATGAGCATGGTCGTAAAGACGGGGCGCTTGATGAATGTTTCGATCACTTGTCCGCCGCCCCCTCCACCACGCGCACCTGCGCCCCTTCGCGCACTTTATTGAGTCCGCCGGTGATGATCTCATCCCCTTCCGTAACGCCCGCTAAGACCTCTACGACCTCTTCCCCGATGTAGCCGGTCGTCAGCACGCGCCGAACGGCGATCCCGTCCTCGATGACGTAGACCGTCCGCTGGTCGTCGCGCATGACGATGGCAGAGAGCGGCACGGTGAGGGCATCCTCCAGAGGACGCGCCTCGATGCGTGCCTCGGCGTAGACACCGCCAAAAAGGCGTCCGTCGCGATTTTCTACCTCGACCTCGACCTCGAAGGTGCGGGCGCTGCCCTCCGCCACGGGGCTGATCCGAGCGACACGCCCTGTCGTCTCTTGATGTTCGGCCGCCAAGGAGGGAATCGTAAGTGTCACCGCACCTCCGACGGCCACGCGGCGGATCTCGCCTTCCGGCACGGCGATCTTCGCCGAAAGGGTCGATAGATCAGCGATGCGAAAGAGCGCGGTTCCCGCCTTGGCGTAGTAGCCTTCCTGATAGTAGCGCTTCTGGACGATCCCCGCCCGGGGCGTCGTCACCGTCGTTGCACCGCCCTTCGACTGTGCCGACGCGAGGCGCCCCGCCGCCGACTGAAGCGCCCCAGCGGCGTTTTCTCGGGCGAAGCGGGCATTGTCCATCTCCTCTTTCGATACCGCGCCCTTGGCAAAGAGATACGCCTGCCGCGCCTCGTCTGCCGCCGCCTTGTTGAGCCGCGCTTCGGCCTCAGCATACGCGCCCTCGGCGGAGAGGAGATCGGCCGCGGTGTCCCGCTGCTCCAAGAGCGCCAGCGCATCCCCGGCCGCCACGCGCTCTCCTTCCTCTACCAAGACACGTTCCACGCGCCCGTCCACCTTCGCCGCCACGTCCGCCTGCCAGATGGGATCCAGCGTAGCGGAAAAGCGAAGGCGCGGCTCAATCCGCTGGCGCAAGGGATGCCCCGCCGTCACCGACGCCACCCGTCCCCGGCCGCTCCCTTGCGCCTGCTCGCTCTTTGCCATGAGGTTCATCCCCACCCGCACGCCGATGATGAGGAGGATGACCACCATGACCGCGATCATCCACCGCTTTGTCCCCTGCCGCTCCATCCCTCTGTCCTCCCGATCGCCGCGCCATCGGCGGCACATGCTCGCCCTGCCGTGCCGATTTTCAGCGTTTGCTTTTCTTTCGATCCATAAACACTGCTCTCATTTTACAACTTTTCGCCATCGAAGGGAAAGGATTTTCAACAAAGATTCGTCAAATTTGCCCCGGCAAAGAAATCTGCTCTAAGATCCCCGCCAATTTCGCCAGCAGTACGCCGTAGTTCGTCATGGGTGTTCCCTGGGCGCGCGCGGCATCGATGCGCGAGAGGACGTAGCGGCGATTGAACATGCAGCCGCCGCAGTGGACGATGAGATCATAGGGGGCGAGATCGTTCGGAAAATCAACGCCGCTCACGACCTCCACGGTAATGCCCGCCCCCAAGCGCTTTTTGAGCGCCCGGGGAATCTTCACCCGCCCGATGTCCTCTTCTACCGGGGCATGGGTACAGGCTTCGGCAATGAGGATGCGAGCGTTTTTCGGGAGGGCGTCGATCCGCTGTGCCGAAGCCACGTAGTAATCGATGTCGCCCTTGTAGTTGGCAAAGAGAACGGAAAAGGACGTCAGGCGACTCGAAGCGGGCTTTTGCCGAAACACGTCCGAAAATACCTGCGAATCGGTGATGATGAGATCGGGCGGCGCTTTGAGCGCAGAAAGAGCCGAGGGCAGGCCGTCGGCGGTGACGGAGAGAACGACGCAGGAAGCGTCCAAAAGCGCTCGGATCGTCTGCACTTGGGGGAGGATGAGCCGCCCCTTCGGCGCCGCGATGTCCTGCGGCATGACCAAAAGCACCGTATCCCCCTGGCGGGCGAGACCGCCCGTGAGGCGCACCGCGCCATGATCCGACGGCAGGGCGCGTAAAATGGCATCGCGAACCGCCGCCGCGCCCGCCGCCCGCCCCTTGGTCAGACTGACGCAGAGCGGCGCAAGACCACACGCCGCTTTCACCTGCGCTGCGATACCCGCGCCTCCGTCGGCTCGGGTATCGCAGCGGCTCACGAGGGGGATCACCGGCACCCGCCGCGCCTTGAACCAGTCCGCCCAGCGAAGCTCCTCCGCCATCTCCTCTCCCGAAAAGAAGAGCAGCGCCATGTCCGCCCTCTCCGCCGCCTGCCGTGTCTTTTCGACCCGCGCCGCCCCGACGTCGCCTTCGTCGTCAAAGCCCGCCGTATCGATAAAGACGACCGGCCCTATGCCGGAAAGTTCCATCGCCTTGTACACCGGGTCGGTCGTCGTCCCCGCCACCGGCGATACGATGGCGATCTCCTGCCCCGTCAGCGCATTCACCAGAGAAGATTTCCCGGCGTTTCTCCGCCCAAATAGCCCGATATGAAGCCGCTCCCCGCGCGGCGTATCCTGTACTCCCATCAAAAAGCCTCCTCGCTGCGCTCCATTATATAGCAAAACGGCGAGAAAGACCAAGAAAATCCCGCCTCTTGCCCCCTTGTCTTTTCCCTCACCGAATGATAGAGTAACGATAAGGAGCGCAATCAAAAAGGAGGCTGTCACGATGAAAGAGTACACATTCCACTATGGACGAGGCGAAAAGACCTTTTCTCTCGACGAACACCGGATCCTCAACGAGATCCGTATGCCGGCGGCGACGCCGCTGACGGACATCACCGCCGCCGTGTTAGACGCCATACGCCATCCCATCGGCGCCCCGTCCTTAGAGGAAAGCGTGACGCCGGGCGACACGGTCACCTTCATCTGCAACGATCCCACGCGGGTGGCGAACAGCTTCGATTTCATGCCCGTCTTGGTGAACGAGATGAACCGTCTCGGCGTCCCGGACAAAAACATGCAGATCGTCTTTTCCCTCGGCACCCATCGGCTCATGACGGAGGAAGAAATGCGCGACGCCGTGGGCGAAGAAGTCGCATCCCGCCTTTCGATGTATAACAGTGACGCCAATGTGCCGGAGGAGTTTGAATACTTCGGCGCCACGAGCCGCTTCACCCCGGTACTCATCAACCGGCGCATCTCACACAGCGATCACATCATCCTCACCGGCACCATCGTCCACCACTATTTCAGCGGCTACGGCGGCGGGCGAAAGGCGGTGCTGCCCGGCTGCGCAGCCATGGAAACGGTGCGCCACAACCACAGCTTCATGATGGATCCGAGAGCCGGCCTCGGCAAGACGACGGGAAACCCCGTCTACGAAGATCAGATGGAGGGCGTCGCCCTCTGGGCGGATGCCATGAAAAAGCGCGGCACGAAGGTATTCCTCTTCAACGCCATCTTGGACGCCGAGCATCGTTTTTTGAAGATGTTCGCCGGGGATTATGTGAAAGCGCACCAAGAAGCCTGTAAATTCGTCGATGAAGTCTACGGCGTAAAAATCGACAAACAGGCGGATGTGGTCATCGCGAGCTGTGGCGGCTACCCGAAGGACATCAACGTCTACCAGATGCAAAAGACGATGGACAACGCCGCTTTAGCGGTGCGTGAGGGCGGCGTCGTCATCCTCTTGGCAGAGTGCGAGGAGGGGAGCGGCAGCAAGGTGCTGGAGGAAACCTTCCGCCGCCTCAAGACCCCAGAGGCCATCGAAGCGGAACTTTCGAATCATTTCGTCATCGGTGCAAACAAGGCCTACGCCGTGAGCCGCCTCATGACCCACGCGAAGTTCATCCTCGTCACGGCGCTCGATCGCACCTTGGCGAAGGATATGCTCTTCACCGCCGCCGTGGACAGCGTAGAGGACGCGCTGAAAGAGGCGGAGGCCATCGTGGGCAAAGAGTACAGCGTCATCCTCATGCCCACCGGCAGCCTCACCGTCCCGCTCTACGCCGGATAACAGCGACTGCCGCCCCGCACCGCGCAGGATCCCCAAACAAAGAAAACTGCGGACAACCATGGCAAAAACCATGATCGTCCGCAGTTTTTTACTTCGGGAAGCACGGATACATTCAGCCCCGCTTCGCTGCCATCCGGGCGGCGAACGCATCCAGCCGTGTCCGCTTTTCCTCCATCTTTCGCGCGAAGGCGGCTGCCTCGGCTAAATCCGTCTCGTCGGGGTGGCCGATAGAGGTCTTCCACCCTCCGGCTTTGGCGTGGGGGTCATTGGCTGCCATCTTCTCGTGCTTGGCGCGGATGGCGGCGCTCACCTGCCCTTGGCATTCGAAAGTGCCTAAAATACGGCAGTTCTCGCCCAAAAGATACGCCGCCCGCGCAAACGCCGTCACGGCATGTTCGCTTCGATTATCGGCGGCGTGCGTCTCAAAGAGAACCACGTCCACATCATGAAGCGTCGATAAAAATGTCGCCATTTTCGGATCGGGGCCGCCCCGCCACAGCCAGTAGCCCACCGCCACGATCTGTGCGTCGTCTCGCTGCGCTGCCTCCTCCACGGCCTCTGCCGTCACCGCCGCTTCCGCGGCCATCGCCTCCGCGATCTTTCGGGTATTGCCCGTCACCGAGGAATACACGATCTGCCACTTGTGCATGATACTGCCTCCTTCACCATTTCCCGTGCCTATGTTATTCCCCATGAGCGCTCTTAGTCACCGCCCATGCGAAAGGCGAAAGCGCCCCGACCGAGGCGGCACACCCCGCGCTGCCCTCAGTCCTTGATGTCCGCCGGCGCCACGCGGACGACGCGCCCGTCCGTCTCCCGGTAAACCGCCTCGGCGATCATCGCGTTTCGGATCATGCGCCGGCAGAGGAGGCAGGGCTTGCCCGACGCCAAGGAACCGTCGGCATTGATCCCCACAATGTAGATCGTCGCTCCCTTCATCTTCTCCGGGTCTGCGTTGATGATGGCGTTCTGCTCCGCGTGAACCGCCACGCAAAGCTCGTAGTTCTGCCCCTTCGGCACATGGAGGCGCTCGCGCTCGCAGACGCCGGTATCGATGCAGTTCGCCTCGCCCCGAGGAGCGCCGTTGTAGCCCGTGCTGATGATGATCTTATCCTTGACGATGATGGCGCCGTACATGCGGCGCAGACACGTCGCCCGACGCCCCACGGCCGCGGCGATGTCTAAAAAATATTCCGTCCAATCCGGGCGGCTCGTTTTTTCTGCCATGCGTCTTTTTTCTCATCCTTCCCGCCGATTGATCAAATAGCGCTGTGCCAAAAGCACCGCTACGAAGTCGTCCACCGGCGCCGGCGGCACCTGCATACTCGTGGGGAAGAAGCGCCGCCACCCCTTTGGGGGGTGCGCCGCCCAATACGCGCGCTTGGCGTCGTCGGTCGTGCGGTACTCATTGACCGCTTCCACGGCGAGCGCGGGGAACGCCTCCTCGATCCGCGCCTTGGCGTCGCCGCCGGTCGTGCCGTTGCCGATGAGAACGCGCTCGACGAGAAAGCGCTCGATCCGATCCGCCAACTCATCCGTCAGCCAGACCGTGGCGACGACCTCTTGATCGAGGACAGCGCCGGTCTCATCCACCACCGCCAGCCCGCACTTTTCCCGACCGGGATCGATGGCCGCGATAACCAAAGGCACCTCTCCTTTCTCTTCCCCACCGCTGTTATTCGCTGCGTCCCTTCGCATCCGATTCCAATTTCAAATTCAGCCGCAAAGGCCCCAACGCATCCGTATCCGCGCGGGCGTAAGCGCTCAGCACCACCATCCCATCGAGGGGAATGAGCGCCTGCACGATGTCGTAGAACTGCGACCCTTCCATGATCCCCACAGAGCCGCGGAGGGGATCGGGCAAGATGCCCTGCGCCGTAGCGGCGGCGTTCACGTCCTTTAAGAAAGCCATGACGATCTGCTCCGCTTCCCCGGGCTGATGCCCATTGATCTTAAAGGGTCGGGCGATGATAAATTCGTCCTTTTGATAGACGATGCGGTTCTTAAACAGCTGAAGATTCGTCCGCACCGGCTCGCCGAGCACCAAATTTCCGGCGGCCACGATGCGCACCACCATATCGTCGCCCCCGGCAGCGATGGTACGGGCGGCCTGCTCATATTCAGGCTGATAGATCCAAATCTCGCTGCGCTCGTCGCCTACGCCGAGGCGCTGGGCGGTATTTCGGTTCGCCAACTGGATGAGGGTGCCCATGTCCGTCAAAACGTCCTCTAAGGGACGTCCGCCCCGCACGATGCCGCTCGCGATGACCTCCCCCGCCTGAAAGACGATATTCCCCTCCCGCACGAATTGCAGCCCCCGACGCAAGGCGTCGGTATGTTCTTCCAAGGCCGCATTATCTGCCATGAGCGTCGCATTTTGCTCCGTAAGCCCTTGATTTTTCTCTTGGAGCGCCGCCGCCTCGTCTTCCAGTTTCGCGTTGCCCGCCGCCAATTCCTTAGCGCGATCCTCGAGCGCCGTCTGCTTATGATGGAGCTGATCGATCTCCCCTTTCGACTTGGTGAGATCCGCCTCCGCCTGCTGCTGCTCTGCTTTCGCATCAGCGAGCTGCATGGCTGTCACTTGGAGCCGTTCCTTCGTCTCCCCCATGAGCCGGTTGAGCTGATCCATGCCGAAGAGCGCCGTGCGGACATTGTCGGACGCCCCCGCTAAGATGACAAAGGTCAGCGTCGTGATGAGAATGCCGGTCACCACGGTGACGATGACAGACGTATGGCGCGGGCGCAGCCCAAAGAGGGACAGCTTCTTCTTCCCCACCCGCGACCCCACCCGATCGCCGATGAAGGCGATGACGCCGCCGGTGACGATGAGAACCACAATCAGGACAAACCCGTACATCCGCCAATCCCCTTCCCCCCTCAACGGGATTTCTTCCCCCCATCGCTGCCCAATCTTATCGCGCCGCCTGCCTCATCAAAAAGAATCCCGCGATGAGTCCGACGATATTCGGCAGCCAGACGGCGATTGCCGCAGGAAGCGCGCCGCTCTGGGCGATAGCGCCCCCCATAGTCATGAAAACATAATAAATAAAAATGATGATGATGCTCACGGCAAAGCCCCGCGACGAGCTGGATCTCTGTGGCTGAAGCCCCAAGGGAATCCCCACCAAGGCGAAGATAAAGCTGGCAAAAGGAATGGTGAATCGTTGATAAAGCTCCGTTTCCATCTTCTTCGTATTGACGAACCGCTCCCGCAGAATCTGAATCTGCTCCCGCAGCTCCTTGATCGTCATCTCTTCCGGCTTCTTCTGATCCCGAAGGATGGCCGTCGGACTGTCCTTCACCGGCAAGACTTGCTGCGCAAAGGTCATCTTGTGCTGGGCATCCTTGTTGGAATCCTTGGGAATATCATAGATAATGCCGTTGTGCATGACCCATTGATTTTTTTCCCATTTCGCATACTCCGCGTCTTCCACATGGGAGACCCTGCCACCCTCGAACATCTGCATCGTCACGCCTTCCATCGTCTCGGTGGCGGCGTCGTAGCGGCGAGCATAGATGAGGCGGACGATCTGCCCATTCTGGATGTCCTTGATGATGATGTGCTCCTGCGACTGGGGCGCCGTATTGCCCTTGATCTCGTAGTTCAGCACCCGGGCGTAGGCCGAGTTTGCCCAAGGCACGATGTATTCATTGAACCAGACGGCAAAGAGGCTGACAAAAAAACCCAAGATGAGTGCCGGATAAGAGATCCGATGAAAGCTGACGCCGCACGACTTCATGGCCGTGATTTCGCTCGACGCGGAAAGCCGCCCAAACGCTAAGAGACAGCCTAAGAGCATGGACATGGGAAACGTCCAAATGACGACCCCCGGCAGGCTCAAAAAGAAAATCTTAATGACCGAAGTGAGGGAAGCGCCGTACTCCGTGATATACTGCGCGATGCGAAAGAGCGTCCCCGAGCCGATGAATACGGCAGAAAAGGCGCAGATCCCAAAGAGAAAGGTCATATAGACTTCATGAAAAATATAGCGATCTAAAATTCTGATGTGCATCAAAGGACGCTCCTAAAGGGTGAAGGTATCCCCTAAATAAAATTTCTTCGCGAGCGCATTGCCAGCAATCGTTTCCCGATCCCCTTCGATCAGGATCTCCCCCACGTTCATGATGTAGGCACGATCCACGATGCGCAGTGTCTCCCGCACGTTGTGGTCGGTAATCAAAATGCCGATGCCCCGTGTGCGCAAATACTCGATAATGCCCTGAATGTCCGCCACGGCGATGGGATCAACCCCGGCGAAGGGTTCATCCAGGAGGATGAACTTCGGCTCGATGGCAAGACACCGAGCGATCTCTACACGCCGCCGCTCGCCGCCGGAAAGTTCCGACCCGGGATGATCCCGGACATGTTTGATGTGAAATTCCTCCAAGAGATCGTCCATCTTCTGCACGCGCTCCTCAAGCGAGAGATCCGTCGTTTCCAAAATGGCCATGAGGTTCTCTTCCACGGTGAGCCGCCGAAAGATCGATGCCTCCTGCGCCAAATAGCTAAGACCCATAGCTGCCCGCCGGTGCATGGGCAGCCGACTGACCTCGATGTCTCCTATATAGACTTCCCCAGACGTTGGATGTTCGAGGCCAATGATCATATAAAAGGTCGTGGTCTTCCCCGCCCCATTAGGGCCCAAAAGCCCTACGATCTCCCCCGTCTCCACCCGCACCGACACCCGATTGACGACATGGCGGTTTTTGAAGGTTTTGACCAGATCCCGCGTTTCGATGAACACTTCGCTAAATCTCCTTTAACGGCAAAGACGCCCTCACTGGGTGCCGGCCTCGGCCTTGCCCGTTTCGTTCAAATAAACCGTGAGCCGCTGACTCTTCAAGGTATTGTTATCCTGCACCGCCCAGGCATTCCCCGTCAGGATCACCTTGCCGCTCTCCTGCCCGAAATACTCAGCCTCATCGCCGCCGCCTTCAAAATTCCGTGCGGGGCTCACGATATGCGCCGAACCGACCCCTTTGCAGCGGTTCTCCTTCATCCAACCTTCCATGTAGTCGGCGGTGAAAGAGCCGTCTTTTGTCGTAATCGTGCCGCCGGCCGTCATCCGGATGTACTCCTGGTCGGAAAAATATTCCGCCCGAGGCCCCGCATAGGATTTATCTTCCTTTGTTCCATAGACATTGCCTTCGGCCAAAAATTGCGTATTGGAAAGGATGTGAAAAACGTCGCAGACAAGATGCGCGCCCTCTTTGTCGGCGACGACGCCTCCAGTGAGGCGCCCCACCTTCGTCTGGGTATTATAGACGCCAAACGCAGCGTGCGCCACGCCCCCGTCCTGCGTTAAGACCACATGTCCCGTAGCCGTCATCTCTCCCGTCTTGGAGTTATACTCCACCACGTCCGCCTGAAGTTCCGAAGCCATCCCGCTCCCGGTCGGCGCCGCCGCCACGGGGGCAAAAAGGCATGCTGCCGCCAAAAGCGCCGCCCCCATCTTTCTGCCCGTACACATCGTCATACGATCAATTCTCCTTTTTGATATACGCATGCCCTTCGGCGCGAAAGATCGTAAAGGCAGCCTGCGCTTCGATCTTATTGCCCCGAACCTCAATGCCCGGCTGCAAGAACACGGCGCTGCCCGTAGCGATGAGGCGATCTTCGCCGGCGACCCATTCTAACTCTTCACTGGTCAGCGTACTGCCGTCCGTCGCCACCGCCTTAACCCCGCCCGAAAGCTTCACATTCTTCGTGCCGCTGTCATAACGTCCTCCCGGCGCGGTCAGGGTCAGCACCGTCCCGTCCTCTCTATAATAGTGGCCTACTGGATTCTTAAAGATCGTGCCTTGGGTCGCCATGTCCACGGTGGAGGATTCCGCTGCAAGATCCCAGATCACCCGGCCATTTTTCTCTTCGCTCAAAAAATTCGACTGATACTCCATGGCTTTTGGCTCTTCGGGCGCATCCGCTGGCTCCTCTGGCACCGTGAGAACCGTCCACGCGATGCCCACCATCAAAACGATGACCGCCGCTAAAATGAGCAGTGTGCGTTTCCTATTCATGGGCGCGCCTGCCTTCCCTCAAGGTGATGGTATGATGCTTCGTCTGCCGCGCTTCCGGCGGCGTGTTCCAGCGCTTTTGGAACCAAAGCCACTGCGTAGGATTTTCCCGCACCACCCGCTCCAAGATCTCTGTCATGCGCACGGTGAAGTCATAGAGATCCTGATCCGTATCCCCGTGATCCTCATAGCGCAGCGCCTCCCCGACGATCACCCGGTGGCGGCCATCCGCTTGGCGCAGGATGAAAGCGGGCACCACCGGCGCGTTAAACTTTCTGGCAAAGACCGCAGGTCCCATGGGCGTCGATGCCGGTCTCCCCAAAAACTCAATGAACGCTCCGCCGGGGCCCGCGTCCTGATCCGCCAAAAAGCCCAAGATCTTGCCCTGCTTGAGCGCACGTGCCGCCGCCAAAAGCTCGCTCGTGCCCCGAGAAAAGATTTCCACGTGGATCGTCGCGCGCAGATCGTTTAAGACGCGTGTGTACTGCTCGTTGGGCTGGGGCTTCGCGATGGCGGTCACAGGCAGCCCCGAAAGGGTAAACGCCGCCGACAGCCACTCCCACGTCCCGACGTGTCCCGTCAAGACCACCACGCCATGCCCTTCCGCGAGGGCATCCGTCAGCCGCTCCAAATGCTCGATGTCGATGTAATCGCGGAAATTTTTCTCATTGAGATTCGGCATGTAGAAGATCTCGAACACATTCGTCGCCAGATTGATGAAGGAGGCCTTCACCAACGTTTGCGCTTCCTCTTCGGAAATCGAGAGCCCCGCCATCATCTGCCGGATGGCGCGCTGCCGCTGTTTTTTTATGAACCTGTAATACAGGATACCCGCTCCCCGCCCCAATGTCAACAGGAACGAATGGGGCAGACAGCGGATGATCCGGCTGAGTCCCATCAATACCCAATACAGCATATCGGTTCCCTCCAGAAAAACAACTCCGACGAAGGCGCGCCGTCAGGAGAGGAAGGGCTTGACTAAATCGTTCCAGCGCCCCTGCGCCTTGAGGAGAAATTCCACAACCTCCCGCACCGCGCCATGACCGCCCCGATGCGCCGCGACGAAGTGCGCCCACGCTTTCGCCTCGTCTACGGCGTCCGACGGCGCGGCCGCAAAGCCCGCCCGACGAAGGAGCGGGAGGTCGATGAGGTCATCGCCCACATAGGCCATCTCTTTGTCCGTCAGATCGTAGTGCGCCTTCAAGGTCTCCCACGCCTTGCGCTTATCGAGACAGCCCTGATGGAGATCCGCGATCCCCAATTCCTTCGCGCGCACCGCCAAGATGTCCGAGCTGCGCCCCGTGATGACCGCCGTTTTCCCACCCGCCTTGTGCCAGAGGGAAATGCCCAGCCCGTCCTTGATGTCGAAGCGCTTCAAAAGCTCCCCATCCCCGCCGGTGTAGATCCCACCGTCCGTCAACGTGCCGTCCGCATCCAGCACCAAGAGCCGAATCGAGGCCGCCCGCTCTATCGCGCACCCCATCTCAAACCACCCCCTGCCGCAAAAGATCCGTCAGGTGAACGATCCCCACGGGATGCCCGTTTTCGCCCAATACCGGCAGCACGGTGATGGGTCGCGGCTGATGCTTCTCCATGATGGAGAGCGCCGATGCCGCCAATTTTTCCGCCGTGATGGTCGCCGGGGAGCGCGTCATGAAATGCTCCACCGGCTCCTCTAAAAATTCGCTGCCCTTCGCAAGGCAGCGGCGCACATCGCCATCCGTCACGAGTCCGATGAAGCGCCCCGCCTCGTCCACCACCGAGGTAGCGCCCACCCCCTTCGCCGTCATGACGAAGAGCGCTTCCTTCGCCGTCTTGTCGCGGGAAACGACAGGATTGTCCTCGCCGCTGTGCATGACGTCGCCCACCGTGAGGAGCAGACGTCGTCCCAAGGAACCGCCGGGGTGGAACATGGCAAAATCCTGCGCCGTAAAGTTGCGCGCCGCCATGACCGCCATGGTCACCGCATCCCCCATCGCGAGCGCCGCCGTGGTGCTGGCGGTGGGGGCAAGCCCTAAGGGACAGGCCTCCTTCTCGACCCCGGCGTCGATGAAGTAGTCGGCGTTTTGCCCCAACGTCGAGGCGCGGCGGCCGGAGAGGGCGATGATCTGCGCCCCGATACGGCGAATGACGGGAAGAATATTGACGATCTCGTTGGTCTCTCCGCTGTTCGAGATCGCCAGCACGATGTCGCGCTGGGTCACCATCCCCAAATCCCCGTGAAACGCTTCCGCAGGGTGCATGAAAAAGGCGGGCGTTCCCGTGCTGGCGAGACTCGCCGCGATCTTTTGCCCCACATGGCCGGATTTTCCGATGCCGGTGACGATGACCCGCGCCTTGCAGTCCAAGATGGCGCGCACGGCCGCTTCAAATTCGTCATCCACGCGATCCAGCAGCTTTTGCAGCGCGTCGATCTCAATGGTTAAGGTTTCGATGGCTTTTTCTTTGATCACGGTTTTGCCGCCTTTCGTTTAGATCAGACGAGTTTCGGGCGAACGATGTCATAAATCGCCAGCGCGTCCTTCAAGAGATCTTCTAACTTATCGAGATAGACGCTGTTGGGGCCGTCGCAGAGCGCTTCCTCCGGGTTATCGTGGACTTCCATGAAGAGCGCGTCGACGCCCGCCCCCACCGCGGCCCGCGCTAAGTATTCCACGTATTCCCGATTGCCTGCCGAGCTTGTCCCCGCGCCGCCGGGAAGCTGCACGCTGTGCGTGGCGTCAAAGACCACGGGATAGCCAAAGGAGCGCATGATGGGGAAGCTCCGCATGTCCACCACCAAATTGTTGTAGCCAAAAGAGGCGCCCCGCTCGGTCAGGAGGATGTTGGAATTGCCGCCTTCCAAGAGCTTATCGACGACGTTCCTCATGTCTTTCGGGGCGAGGAACTGCCCTTTTTTCACGTTGATGACGCGCCCCGTCTGCGCCGCCGTGTAGAGAAGATCCGTCTGGCGGCAAAGAAACGCAGGGATCTGGAGGATGTCCGCCACCTTAGCGACGGGCGCCGCCTGCGCCTCCGTATGGATGTCGGTGACGATGGGAACACCTAACTCTTCTTTGATCGTCCGCAGCATCTCCAAGCCTTTTTTTAGCCCGGGGCCACGAAAGCCATTAAAAGAAGACCGATTCGCCTTGTCAAAGGAAGCCTTGAATACATAGGGAATCCCCAAGCGCCGGGTGATGTCCCGAATGGTACGGCCGATGAAAAGGCACCGATCCAATCCCTCTAAGACGCAAGGCCCCGCCAAAAGCGCCAAGGGGTTCCCAGCGCCGATTTCAAAATCCGCTACTTTCACCGTATTCATGCCCATCAATCTCCTTTCGCTCACCCTTCTCATCGCCCTCTGACGGCACATCGCTCCTTACCGCACGGTTCATGGCGGTCAGGGAATCCCCCTCTCCCGGTAGATGGCGTTGACCCGCGCCAAATCCTCCGGCGTATCGACCCCCACGAAGCGGTGATCTGTACGAATGACCCGGATGGGATAGCCGTTTTCCAGCGCCCGAAGCTGCTCCAAGGACTCCGCCTCTTCGAGCGGCGTCGGCGCCATGTTCGCGTACCGCAGGAGAAAATCCCGGCGGTACGCGTAGATGCCGATGTGCTTATACACCGCTGCCTGCCCCGCGCTGCGCGGATACGGCAGGAGGGAACGGGAAAAATAGAGGGCGTATCCCCTCTTGTCCGTCACCACCTTGACGTTGCTTGGATCCTGCTGCTCCTCGGGATCGTCCATCGGCGTCATCACCGTAGCCATGGGAAAATCCGCCGCCCCCTCAAACACCGCCGCCAATTCGTCAATGAGGCTTGGCTCAATGAGCGGCTCATCGCCCTGCACGTTGATGACGAGATCCATCTCGGGGTACGCCGCCGCCACCTCCGCCAGCCGATCCGTCCCCGTAGGGTGATCCGGCGACGTCATCATGACGTTGCCCCCCTCCTTTTCTACCGCTGCCGCGATACGCGGATCATCCGTCGCCACGACGACCTTCGTCAGGCACGTCGCCTTTACGGCGCGGTCATAGACGCGGCAGATCATGGGCTTTCCGGCGATGTCCGCCAAGGGCTTTCCCGGCAGACGTGTGGATGCGTAACGCGCCGGTATCACGCAAAGAATTTTCATGAAGCGCCACCTCCTCGCTGCACCTTTTTCGCCAAATCTTCCGCGATGAGATCGATCAAGGGCTTTTCCCCATCACGGAAGGTGACTTCAACGCTGAGTACATAAATGGGAATGTGCGAGTTAAGTTGTCGGCTGATCTGCTCTTGGGTTTCCGGCGGCACCTTCACCGCGTCTTTCTCGGTGATGATCACCGCTTCCGCCCCCAGTGCCGCTGCCTGCCCCGCAACGTCAAGCATCTCTTCCACGGTGTAATCGTGGTGATCCGGAAACCGTAGGCTCTCGATGAGTACCGTCCCCAGCCCCGACAGTGTCTGCTCAAAAGACATCGGATTGCCGATGGCCGAAACGGCCATGACCCGCTTCCCCTTCATCTGGGAGGTATCGATGCCGTCGCTCGCAATGTGATCCGACCAGTCGGAAAGCTCCACGAAGCAGCGAGGCTGATGGATACTCTCCACCAGGAGCGCGTGGTCGTTCGTTTCCCGCACGACTTTCTTAATATAGGAACGGGACGCCTCCGTCGCCTGATCCACCTTCGTCAAAAGGCAGACATCCGCGCGGTCGATGTGATCGATCGGTTCGCGGAGCGTGCCGCGCGGCAGCATGTAGCCGTTCCCGAACACGTTCACCGCATCGATGAGGAGGATGTCCATGTCCCGTTCGAGCTGCCAGTGCTGATAGCCGTCGTCCAAGATGGCGACCTCCGCCCCGAAATGCTCGATGGCATAGCTGCCGGTGACGTAGCGCTCGGGGCCGATGAGCACCGGCACGTCCGGCAGGTGCTTCGCCAGCATGAAGGCCTCGTCTCCGGCCTCCGTCGCATCCATGTGGAGGGCGCGCCCGTCGGACACGATGCCGACATCCCCCCGCCATTTCGCCCGGTAGCCCCGATTCAGGATGACCACCCGGTAGCCCATGGCACGAATGGCATGCGCTAACCGCTGGGCGGTCGGCGTTTTGCCCGTGCCGCCCACGGTGATGTTGCCGAGGCTGATGACATAGCAGCTGAGCCTGCGGCGCCGGAAGATGCCCACCTTGTACCCCGCCAATTTCAAATTGACGAGGCCGCCGTAGACGAAAGAAAAGAGGTAGAGGACGCCCACCAAGAGCTGCCAAAAAACCCCGTGCGCTTCCCGGCTGTGAATCAGGTGGTAAAAATAGGTCTGAAAGTTTTCCACCTTGTCCGTCGACTTGATCTGCCCGCTGGCAAGGCGCCGCGCCTCCACCATCTCCAACATCTCATGGAGCAGCACCGCCGATTTGCGCGCCGCCCCCTTGTTCTCTTGGCAGATGGAAAGCGTCTCCCGCTCCATGCGGCGGCGCTCCGCCTCGTCCGTAAAGAGCCGCACCACCGCCTTGGCCAACGCATCGCCGTTTTGGACGGTGATGACGGCGCTGCGCTTCGTGAAGAGGGCGTGGGTTTCCTTGAAATTGAACATGTTGTAGCCCACGATGATCGCCTTGCCGTGCGCCGCCGGTTCCAAGATATTGTGTCCGCCGTGGGTGATGAGACTGCCGCCGACGTAGATGACGTCACCGACGCTGTACACCTGCCCCAATTCCCCGATGGTATCCAAAATGACAATATCATGATCCGTCGCCGGATGCTCCATAAGCTCCGTGCGCCGCGCCACCTTCCACCCGGCCCGGTGGCAGATGGCCGTCACCTCGCGGGTGCGCAAAAGCTCTCGGGGGGCGATGACCAATTTGGCGTTGGGACGCTCCTCCCGCAGGGCGCGAAACGCTTGAAGAACCGGCTCCTCCTCGCCCCGGTGGGTACTGCCCGCCAAAAAGATTCCGTCGTTCTCCAAAAGCCCCATCTCGCCTAAGAGGCGCGCCTTTTCCTCGGGGCTGACATCGGTATACGTCTGGTCAAACTTCGTGTTCCCCGTGACGATGACGAGATTCGGGTTCGCCCCCAGTCGGATGATGTACTCGGCGTCGATGGGGGACTGCATGGCGAACTTCGTCACCGTGCCGATCATATCGTCGAGCAGGCTGTGGAGATGATGATACCTCTTCACGCTCTTGTCGCTGATGCGCCCGTTCACCATCATGACGGGAATGCGCATCCTGCGGCAGGCGCGGAGGAAGTTTGGCCAAAGCTCCGTCTCCACCGGCAAAAAGACGCGGGGCGTGACCCGACGCACCATGTACGCCGCTAAAAAGGGCAGATCGAGCGGGAAATAGATGATGGCATCGGCATCGCGGATGATCCGATTGGCCATCTCGTAGCCGCTGGTGGTGACGACGGAGAGAAGGATCGGGTTTTTGGGAAACTCCCGACGAAACTCCTTGATGAGCGGACTGGCCGCCACCACTTCTCCCACGGACGCCGCATGTACCCATATACAGTTCTTCTTCGCGACCTTTTCAATCGTCGTCTCGGGAATGATCCCGAGGCACTGGCGGATCCGCTCCACGAACCCCCGCTCCCGGATGGAGCGGATCAAAAATACCGGGATGATGAGCATCACCACTAAGATGGCCGCGATATTGTACAATAGCTGCATCTCTTCGTGTCCCCTCTATGGCAAAGGCCACGCCTTCGCCTGTTTCTCCTTCTCCCCTGCGCGCGTCAGCTGGACGCCTTACTGAACTGGATGCGATACAGATTGCTGTATAGTCCGCCCGCCGCCAAAAGCGCCTCATGCGTGCCATGCTCATGAATGTGTCCGCCCTCGACGACGTAGATCTGATCCGCATGGAACACCGTGGACAAGCGGTGGGCGATGACGAAGGCGGTACGCCCCACCATGAGACGATCGAGGGCCGCCTGCACCACCTTTTCGCTCTCCGTATCAAGCGCCGACGTGGCCTCGTCCAAGATCAGGATCCGAGGATCCTTTAAGATCGCCCGCGCGATGGCAATGCGTTGGCGCTGCCCCCCGGAAAGGTTCAGTCCCCGCTCCCCGATCTTCGTATCGTAGCCTTCGGGCAGCGCCATGATGAACTCATGCGCGTTGGCGTCCTTCGCCGCCTGTTGGATTTTCTCCTCCGTGGCGTTTAGGCGGCCGTAGCGGATATTTTCCCGCACCGTGGCGGAAAAGAGCATCGTCTCCTGCGGCACGATGCCAATCTGTTCCCGCAACGACTCCATCGTCACGTCCCGCACATCATGCCCGTCGATGCGAATCGCCCCAGAGGACACCTCATAGAAGCGGGGAATGAGGTTCGCGATGGTGGATTTCCCCGCCCCGGAGGGCCCCACAAAGGCGATCATCTGTCCGGGCGCCGCCGAAAAGGAAACGTGCGACAGCGCCTCCTTCCCCTCCTCATAGGCGAAGGTCACGTCGTCAAAGACCACGTCGCCCTTAACCTGCGGCAGCGCCTCCGCCCCCGGACGATTGACGATGGTCTCCGGCATATCCATGATGGCGAAGACGCGATCCGCGCCCGCCATGGCCTTTTGGATGGCCCCGTAGACGCGGCTGATGCGCTTGATGGGATTCGCCAAATTGACGGCATAGGTGAGAAACGCCACGAGCGCCCCCGCGGTGATCGCGCCGTTCACCACCTCGTAGCCGCCGAACCAGACGATGACCGTCACCGCCAAGGCCGCCAAAAATTCCACCGTTGGCGTAAGGAGGCTCATGAGCTGGTTGTTCTTCATCTCCGCCCGAAAGTTCAGCTCGTTCTGCCGGTGAAAGCGCTCGATCTCATAGTCTTCGCGCCCGAAGGACTTCACCACCCGAACGGCGGCGATGCTCTCCTGCATGGTAGAAGTGATGTCCGCCAAGCGTTCCTGAATCACGGTGCCGGAGGATTTGAGCTTACGGCCAAAGACCTTCATCGCCTGTCCGACCAAGGGCACCGTGATGAGCGTCAAAAGGCTGAGCTTCCAATCCAAAAGGAACATCATGACGAGCGAACCGACGAAAATCGAACTCTCCGTTACCAACTCGATGAGCCGATCCACCAGCGCATTTTGCAGCGCCGCCACATCATTCGTGATGTAGCTCATGATCTCCCCCGTCTGATGGCGGTCGAAATAGGAAAGGGGGAGCCGCTGGAACTTTTGAAAGAGCACGTCCCGCACGTCTATGATAACACGTTGCCCGACAAAAGACACTAAATAACTTTGCCCGTAGTAAAAAATTCCCCGAATAAAAAAGGTCACGACGATGCCGACAGCGATGACGTTGAGCATCGCCATGTCCTTCTCCGCCAAGACCTTATCGATCATGTCCTTGATGATCCACGGCAGATAAAGGTTCGCCCCCGCCGCGATGACGATGCAGACGATGGCCTCGGCCAATCGGCGCATATACGGTTTGATGTAGCCTAAAAGCCTGACATAGTTCTTCATGGGCTCTCCCCGCTCCTTCGCTGCCACTCGGCTCCACCATGCGGCGCGCACCCACTTGCCGCCCTGAGAATGCGCTCCGCCACCCGCGCCGTCGCGCCCGGCGGCCCCAATTTTGCCACCGCCTCACGGAGCTTTTCTTGTACCGCCGCCCGATAGCCCGGCTCCGCCCAAAAGCGCCGCGCTTCCGATGCAATGCGCTGGGGATTGACCTCCGCCTGCAAAAGCTCCGGCTGCGCCATTTCCCCTAATAAAATATTCGGCAAACTGAAATAGGGGACATGCACCAGCAGCTTCCCGATGGCGTAGGTCACCGGCGACATCCGATATAGGACGACAGCGGGCAGCCCCAAAAGAGCCGCCTCCAGCACCACCGTCCCCGACGTCGCCAAGGCGAAGGCCGAGAGCGCCATGAGATCGTAGGTGTGGTCATGGGTGAAGGTCACCTCTACCCCCGCCGCCACCGCCGCCCGTTCCATCGCCGCCTCGTCCATGTTCGGCGCCACGGGAAGGAAAAAGGCCGCGTCCGGCTTTTCCTCCTGGATGAGACGCGCCCCCGAAAGCATCGCGGGGAGGATCCGCGCGATCTCCTGATGGCGGCTCCCCGGGAGGAGCAGCACGGGATACATCCCCTCAGAAATGCCGAAAAACGCCCGCGCCTCGTCGGGCGAAAGGGACGGCTTCACCGCATCGACGAGGGGATTGCCGACAAAAGAGATATTCGCCCCCGCCGCCTCATACACCTTTGTTTCAAAAGGAAAAATCGCCGCCAATTCGTCAGCCAGCGCCGCGCAGCTCTTGGCACGCCCCTTGCGCCACGCCCACGCCGAGGGGGGAATGTAGGAAAACACGGGGATGCCGAGCGCCTTGGCGCGTTTCGCCAGCCGCCAGTTGAAGTCCGGGTAGTCGATGAGCACCAAGAGATCCGGCTTTTCTCGGCGCATCGTCTCGGTCAGCACGTCAAGCAGATGAAAGATCCGGCGTAAATTCGTCAGCACTTCCCAAAAGCCCATCACGCTGTACTCCGCCATGTCCGCCGCCAACGAGACGCCAGCCGCGCGCATCTTCGCCCCGCCGAAGCCGATGAGCTTCGTCGTCGGCGCCTCCTTCAAGATCGCCTCCGAAAGGCGCGCCCCGTGCAGATCCCCCGACGCCTCGCCGGCGGAAAACATGATCTTCATCCTTCCTGACCTCCTCTCGTCCAAACGCCCACCACCGTGCCAAGCAACGCGAACCGCACGCCCCTCACCCCAAACGAGGGAACAGCTCGTTGCATCATAACCCACAAACATGAAAAAACGCGGCAGATCGCTTTCTTTGCGTCTCTGCCGCGCCCCGGTCACATCGCAACGATGGTAATATCATGCGCCTCGGCCAAGGCGATGGTCTTTTCTCGATCCACCAACAGGGTATGCTCCGCCTCGATGGCGAGCGCCGTCGCCCCCGCTTCGATCATGCTCTCCACGGTGGTCATGCCCACCGCGGGGACGTCAAAGCGCTGATCCTGCTCCGGCTTTGCCACCTTCACCACGATGGCGCCGCCCCGCGCCAACTTGCCGCCCCGCAGGATGCAGGCGTCGGTACCCTCGATGGCCTCTAACGCCATGACGGCCATGCCCTTCACCACCGCCGTCTGCCCCACGTCAAGGCGGCCGATCTCCTTCGCCATGCGAAAACCGAAGGCCATGTCCCGCCGCTCATTCTCCGAGGGCGATCGACGGGTCAGCGTCCCCGCCGAGGGCATCAGAGGACGGATGAGCAGCGTCTGATCCACCAGCGTAATGCCTTCCTTTTGGAGCGCCGAAGCAAAGGTCAGCATGAGCGTGTCGTCTTTATGATCCGGCAGGGAGAGCAGCAGCTTCACCATGCGCCAGTCGGGGAGTTCATAGCGGCCGTTCATCAAGAGTTCCTTGGTCACCTTGCCGATGGCCGTCACCTTCGTGACCCCATGTTTTTTCAGATAATCTATGATACGCCCCAACTTCGCCACATTGATGTCTTCATACGCAGTCACCGCCGCAGGAAGCTCTTCATCCACGCCCGCCAAAAGCCCCACGGCGTAAACCTCATACCCCATGGCTTTGGCCGCTCGGGCGCACTCTACCGGCAAATGGCCAACCCCTGCCAAGAGTCCAATCTTTTCCATGGTATCCCCCCGCCGAAGTACCGACGCCCCGGCGTCCGATACCGCATCAGTTCAAATCGCCGTCCGCCTCCCGACGACCCCGGCATATCCCCCGCTCCGCGTTGCGCAAAAAGCGCAGGAAATGCTCCACCGCCTCGCAGGAATCCACTTCCTGCTCAATGACGTTAATCGCCTGCGACACATTATACCCCGAGCGGTACAGGATCTTATACGCCTGCTTGATCCGCCGCCGCGCCTCCACCGGCACCCCGGCTCGGGAAATGCCCACGCTGTTGAGACCGATGGCGCGCGCCGGGACGCCGTTCACGATGGTGTAGGGGACGACGTCCTGCGACAGCCGGGAAAATCCGCCCACCATGGCGTTTCGCCCGATCTTCACGAACTGGTGTACCCCCGTCATGCCGCCGATGACGACGCGATCTTCCACCTGAACATGCCCCGCCAACATCGCCGCGTTGGACATGATGACGTGATTGCCCAAAATGCAGTTATGGGCGATATGCACCGTCGCCATGATGAGGCAGTCACTGCCGATGCTCGTCTTTTCCCCCTCCCCGGTCGCCCGGTGGATGGTGACACATTCCCGAATCCGGGTGCGATCCCCGATGAAAACGGAACTCTTTTCCCCGTGAAACTTTAAATCCTGCGGTTCCTCGCCGATCGATGCGAATTGAAAAAACCGGCACGCCTTGCCGATGGTGGTATGCCCCGTAATGACCACATGAGGCCCCACCACCGTCCCGTCACCGATGGTCACCTCCGACCCGATGACTGCGTAAGGGCCAATGACAACCTTCTTCCCGATCTTCGCCCCGGGGCTTATCACCGCAGTTTCATGGATAGTCGCTTCCGCTGCGTCATGCACTGCCATTCTTCCCACTCCCTCATCCGTCCGAAACATCGCCCCTAAGGGGACGCAACCGTTCTTACTCTATATTGATACAGTCTTTTGTCCGCCATTTTTTTTGCAGGCAAAAATCCCGCATTTTCTCCTGTTTCGTCGGATTTTCAGCTATTATCTTTTATTCTATTTATCACAGAACTCAAATCGGCCCATTTTCAGGCTTTTTCAGTGCGAAGATAAAATCCCCCTGCGCCACGAACACGTCATCCACAAAGGCCTCGGCGTGGAGTTTGCCGAAATTCCCCTTCACCACATGGACGAGATTCGCCTTCATCACCAACTGATCCCCCGGCACCACCGGCTTTTTGAACTTCACGTTGTCCATGCCGCCAAAAAGTGCGATCTTCCCGCGATTTTCCTCCGGATAGAGCATGGCGATGCCCCCCACCTGCGCCATGGCTTCCAAGATGAACACCCCCGGCATAATGGGATTGCCGGGAAAATGACCGGGAAAGAACGGCTCGTTCATCGTCACGTTCTTGATCCCCACCCCTGACTCAAACGGAACCAGATCAATGATCCGATCCACCAGCAGCATAGGCGGACGATGGGGCAAAATCTTCTTGATCTCGTTGACCTCCAAAATCATGGCGTTCCACTCCTTCAAATAAATTCGACTGCCTGATTATATCATACTCTACTTTTCAGGAAAAGGCAGATACCGCTCCATCGCCCCTACGCATGACCGCACGCCTCGTAGATCTTCCGCGCCAAGGCGGTATTTAAGGCATGAGCCGACTTGACGGCGATGATGTGACCGCGCACCGCGCCCGCAAGGCGCAGATCGCCGATGACGTCCAAGATTTTATGGCGCACCAATTCATCGGTATAGCGAAGGGTATTCAGCCACTTTTCGTCGTTGTAGACGATGACGTTTTCCAGCGTCCCCCCAAGGCCAAGCCCCATGGCGCGCAGGGCGTCGATTTCCTTTTCGTAGGCGATGGTGCGCGCCGGCGCGATCTCCCGCCGATACGAGGCCGCGTCGATGATGACGTCCGCGTACTGGATCCCCACCAAAGGATGGGGATTCAAGGAGGTGAACGTCACCCGCAGACCGTCATAGGGAAGCGCCATGATGAAGCGATCCTCGTCGTCCACACGAAAAACTTGATCGATGACCACCGGGGTGCGAAAAGCGGCCTGCGCCTCGACCCCCGCTTGATCAAGCAAATCAAGAAAGACGAGGGCGCTGCCATCCCCCACCGGCGGCTCCTCCGCGTCCAGCTCCACCACGCAATTATCAATCCCCGCCGCCGCAAAGGCCGACATCAGATGCTCGATGGTAAAAAACCTCGTTCCCCTCTCCTCAATGGTGGTCGCGCGTACCGTCGAGGTCACGTTGGCCGCCGACGCCCGCACGGCAGGCTGTCCCATCTGATCGATCCGCTGAAAGAGAATGCCCGTATCGACGGGCGCAGGGCGAAGGGTCATGTGAACCTCCCGCCCGGAATGGAGTCCCACCCCGGCGTAGGAGATCGCTTTTTTCAGTGTCTGTTGCTTTTCCATGGAGCGCCCCCTTGTGTTTTCCTTCATTGTATCAAACCCGACCGCCTATCGACAAGCTTTTCTCCTCATGCGCGCTGCGATTTCCAGCGATCATGGAGCCAGAACCATTCCTCCGGGTAGCGGCGGATGTGCTGCTCCAGCGTCTGGCTCACCTCTTCCATCGCGGCGCGGATGTCCGCCGCCCGATCCTTCGTCTGCGGGACGAAGACCGGCGGATGAAGGACGATCCGATGACGGCCGTCGGGAAGGCGATGGATGAACCCGGGGATAATGGGGGCATGTTGATGACGCGCCAAGACCGCTGGCCCCTGCACGAAGTTCGTGGGGCGGCCAAACCAATCGAACACGATGCCTTCCCGGCGCCCGGTGTCCTGATCCATCAACAACCCAATGGCCCAACCTTGCTTTAAGAGCGCGAACATTTCCCGCACGTTATCCTTGTATGTGATGTGCATCCCTGCGCCGCGCCGGTATTCGTTGATGAAGCGGTCGAAGCCCGCCTCCTTCTGCCGCATGGCCACGCCGACGATGGGAAATCCGGCGGCGGCAAGAACCCCGCCCATGAGTTCCCAGTTCCCGCTGTGCGCCGAGGCAATCACCGCGCCGCGCCCCAAGGAAAGCCCCTCACGGAGGTACTCCACGCCTTCGATCTCCGCGATCTCCAAAAAGCGCGGCGTGAGGACGGGAAAGCGCATGACCTCAAAGAGCATGGAGCCAAAGCGCACCCAGCTCGCCTTGGCGATGCGAAGCGCCTCCTCCTCCCCCACCGAAAGGCAGGCGCTGACGTTCGCTACCGCCATGCGGCGGCGGCGCGCAGGAACCAACCGCCACGTCAAGCGTCCCAAAAGGGCACCCAGCCCATCGCTGGCCCGATCCGACAAAAGGCAGCAGAGCCAGCTCACGATCCGGGAAAAATAATAGGCCACGCCTGTCCCCTCCCCCTGTCGGTGAAAAGGCTCCCCATGCGGGGAGCCTTTTCACCTTTCCTGTCCTTCGTATCGGGCTGCTTTCTTTTCCAGTTCCTTCACCCGCTTAAGGAGTTCCGGCAGTTTTTTGAGCGCGGCCTGCGTTCGGAGCCACTCCTGATGCGGCTGTGTGGGAAATCCTGCGCAGAAAACGCCCTCCGGCATGTCGTTCGTGATGCCGCTGCGCGCGGCGTACACCGAGTTTCCGCCGATGTGGATGTGTCCGACCGTCCCCACTTGCCCGCCAAAGGTGACGTTGTCCCCCACGATAGTGGAGCCGGAAATCCCGGTCTGCGCCACGATGAGATTGTTCGCGCCGATGCGGCAGTTATGGCCGATGTGGACGAGATTGTCCACCTTCGTCCCACGCCCCACCACCGTGGAGCCCGTCGTCGCCCGATCGATGCCCACGTGCGCACCGATCTCCACATCGTCCTCAAGGACGACGTTGCCCACTTGGGGCACCTTCGTGTGCACATGGTCTTTCGACGTCGTAAAGCCGAAGCCATCGGAGCCAATCACCGCCGAACTGTGCACGATCACCCGCCGCCCCACGCGGCAGCGCTCGCGCACCGTGACGCTGGAATAGAGGATCGTGTCGTCGCCAATCTCGGCGTATTGCCCGACGTACGTGTGCGGATAGAGAATCACCCCGTCCCCTAGGACAGCATGGGCGTCCACGACGGCGAACGGCATGACGGTGACCCCTCGGCCGATGCGAACGTCAGCGCCGATGTAGGCCAAGTCGCTGACGCCCGGCGGAAACTTGAGCGGCGGCGTGAACGTCTCCAAGAGGAGCGCAAAGGCCGCCCGCGGTTCCTTCACGTAAATGACAGGCTTGGAGAACGCGTGTGCCGTCTCCGGCAAAATCACCGCCGCCGCCTTTGAGGCTTCCGCCTCTGAAAGGTGCGGCTCCACCGCGAAGGTGATGTCTCCTTCTCCGGCGTTTTCGATATTCGTCGCCCCGCTGATTGGAATCGCCGCCGCCCCGACCAATCGGCCACCCACCAAGGCAGCGATCTCGCCCAAGGTCTTCGTCATGCGCTTCGCCTCATTTCAACTTCTGAATCAAATCCTCAGTGATGTCCATGCCGCCCAAAACGACCATTTTTTCCAAGCTGCTGTTTTGCAGCACCGCATCGAGCTTCTTTTCCTTGGCGATCTCATCCAAGGCCACATCGATCTTCTGGCGAATCTGCATCTGATATTGCTGGCTGGCCGCCTGCACCTTCGCCATCTGCTCCTGCTGCGCCCGCGCCATGTCCTCCGGGGACATGCCATCCGCCTTGGCCTCTAATTCCAAAAATTCCTTTTGCAGCGCCGCCATCTTGGCATTGGCTTCCTCTTCAATGGCCTTGATCTGCGCCGCTTCCTGATCGATGCGCTCGGCGTTGAAATAGCCGATGGTCGCCTGTCTCTCGCCTATGCAGCCGCTGCTCAAAACCGTCGTCAAGAAAAGCCCGGCTCCTGCCAAAAGCGCTTTCGTCCCCTTCTTCATCTCGTTCTCTGCCTCGTTTCCTCATGACTTTATGCCATTTAGTTTATACAACGTTCAATGCCCTTTCAGCTCCGCCGCCAATTCGTCCGTCAGGAGAAGCGCGTCGCCCCGCACCACCGACACATGTTCGGCCGGCCAAGCCCCGATGGGAAGGACGAGTCCGGCGGGAAGCGCCGCGATATTCTTCGCGGGGTGCGCAAAGATGATGTCCAAATGGTGCATCACCGCTAATTTCGCCGCTTTACTGGCCACGTCCTTCATCATGTACTCTTCCATCGCCGAAATCTCCTGCGCCTTGGCCGCGAGCGCCGCCTCCTTCTCCGCCAGCCGCGCCCGGCGCTCAGCAAGCGCCATCAGGCTTTGCCGAAGGGTTTCCGCATTGCGCGATTCCGCCTCCGCTTTGCGCCGCAGCGCCTCCGCCGAAAGGCGTTCTTTGGAGACGGCGCGTTCCTCAGCGAGATCCAGCCCCCATTTTTCGGCCAACGTCGCCCGATACGCCACGATCTCGTCCTCAAACCGCCGCCACAGGGCAAATTGTTTTTGCCCACGTTCCTGTTGAAGGGCGTGGAGACGATCCGACAAGAGGCGTACCGTCTCATCGGAAAGGCGCATCGTATCGCGGTTATCCAGCTTGAGCTGCAGATTAAAGATCTCATTGAAGTACTGCCCGTTGATCTCATCGCGCGCCGCTTCGAGCGCAGGCTTCAACTCTTCCCGTCGGGCTTTTTCCGCCGCCGCCAGTCGCTCGCGCAGCGCATTTTCCTCCGCCACATCCCGCTGGTGCTGCTTCTGCCGCGCTGCATCCTGAAAGAGCGATGAGGAAAGGCGCGGCGCCGTAAGCGCCAATATCATTTGCCTCTCGCTGAAAAGGTCGTCCTCCATCCGTTGCCGCTCCGCCCGCTGCGCCGATAGCGCACTGTATGCGGGATGTGCCCGAAGCACCTCCCGGACATCGACGATGCCCACGGCCGAGCGAGGGGGGACGGATACCGCGGGCGGCGCTGGCCGGTAGAAAAGCCACAGCGCCGCCCCTAGGAAAAAGAACGCCGCGCCCACGAGAAGCCACCCGCGTTTTCCCTTTGCGGCCGGCGCTTGTCCCGCGCCCTCTCCCGCCATGGAAAGCCCCCCTCATGAAAGTATGAATCCGAACCTTCTTTGATCCTTGCTCCCTTAGAAAAGTACCGAGCGCACGAAAATGGCTCGGTACAGGAACACGGTATGAAACTCCCCTTATTTGGACAACTTGCGGATGACGTCCTGCGTAATGTCCTGCCCACCGTACACCACGGCGCCGGAATCAAGCACCACCGAAAGCCCCTTCGCCTCCGCCACCGCTTTGACTTGCTCCTCAATCTTCTTCTGGATCGGCTCGATGAGATCCTGCTGCTTTTGCTGGAGGCGCGACTGGGTCTGCTGATAGTAATCCTGCTTCTCCTGATCGCTCATGCCCGCCGACTTCGCCTCGAAGTCCTTCTTCGCGTCCTCTACCGCCTGCTGCATTTGTTCGTTGGCCGCCTGAAGATCAGGGGACTGCGCCATCGCCTGGCGGTAGTCGATCTTGCCCACCGCCGAAGAGGCGGCCGAGGCGACGCCCGTCGATCCCATCTGGGACACCCCGATGGCCACGCAGCTCCCGATGAAGACCACCGCGATAAAGATACTAAAGATCTTGATGTGCTTCTTTTCCAATTTAATCATGTCATATCTCCTTTTCTTTCCCTGTCGATTTGTGCCGTCCGGCACCAAAACAGCTATATTATAACAAACTCCCCTCCATTATTCAAGGCAAACCGCCAGAATACCGTCAGAAATTCCCAATGAGCCGCAGCCAGCTGTCTTCTTTGTCGCACACATACTCGATGCTCAGAAAATCGTGCATCCGATAGCGGAGCGCCGCTTCCCCGCGCTGATCCGTCCAGCGGTACTCATAGCGAAGCAGCCAGCGAGGGGCAATCTGCTGCTCGCCTCCCAAGGCGAAGCGCCGCCCTTCCACATCATAGCGGAGAATCCCCCGCGTCCCCGAAGCGAAATGGCGCGCGTAGCCGAGCGCCCAACGCCAGTCGACGGTTTGGGGAGCAAAATCCGTCTGCAAAAACACCTCGTCTTTTTTGGAAAACCGATACCCGGCGTGAAAGCGAAAGGCGACATTGCGGTTCTCGTTTCTGCGCCGGTCGATGTCCGCCCAGCCCTCCAATCGGATGAGATACTTTTCTGTATCCGAGCGGCTCATCACATCGACGGTCTCGTCAATGCGTGGCAGCGTCACCTGCGTCTCTAAGGCCAAGGCTCGAAAGTCCGGCAGGGAAGCAAGCTCCGCCGCAAAGGCGGCAGCGAAATCGTCCGCATGGCGGCGCACGAAGCCCACCGGGACGCCGATGAGCCGGTTCACCTTTTCTTCCACGCGCTGTCGATGGCTGAGCAGCGCAACATTCGGAACGGAATCGGAGCGCATGCTGAGATCCGCGCGGCGTACCACTGGCAGCCGTGGATAGACCGTCAGAGAAACCGTGGTCAAGTCGCCGGGCACCACGTCAAAATCACCGCGAAATTCCGGCAGACGCGCCGATAAATATTCGCTTAGGCTGCGCTTTAAGACGCCATTCGTCCAGTCGGAGGCCGCCACGGGAAGCCCTAGAAGGCATTCTTCAAAGACGGTTTCCACAGCGGCCAAGTCTTGACGCACCAAGCGTTCAACCTCTGGCGACATCCCTTCCACCGTTGTTTCCACCGCGACGCGATGGATGACATCCGCCCAAGGCAAGAGGCGCACCTCCACCCGCGTATGTTCACCGGGGACGACATCGACGCGTTCGACGGAATACCCCACCAGAACCTTGTCAAACACCTCGTGGAGGATCCCCGCATCCTCTTTCGACGAAGCCTCCGCCGCCAAAAGGGATCGCCCCAAAAAGAGCTGCGCAGCAATCGCCTCTACGGTGGTTTCCATGCGCGCACGCACCCGAGGCGGCAGGGCGGTCACCGCCGTGACCTGCGCGCTCACCGTCTCCACACTGTCCGCCGCCGAAGCGACCCCAGTCGAACCGCCGAAAACGCCAAAGCACCAAAAGAAAACAGCCACGAAAAGCCCGAAGCGAATCCGGCTTTCCCTCCTCATGCGATCAGAACGAGCCGCCGACGCTGAAGTGTACGCGATTGCCCTGCGATCCGCGCGCCAAATCGATGCGGATGGGGCCTACCGGCGTCTGCACGGCAAGACCAAAGCCGATGCCCTGGTGGAGATTCTTCGGCATCCAGCCCGTAGACCAAGTCCCGCCAAAATCAGCGAAGAGCGCACCCTGCACCTTGCTCACGACGGGGAACCGATACTCTACCGTCCCCAAGAATACGTTGTTGTCGCGGAACTGATCGTCGCGGTAGCCACGCAGCGCATTCTGTCCGCCGATCCGGAACACGTCAGACTCCGAGATATGTCCGAACCCGCGCCCATACATGCCGCGAAGGGCGAAGACCTGCGCACGCCCCGCTTTGAGGTAGAGGGTGTCTTCCAGCGTAAACTTGCGATAATTGAAATCTCCGCCGAGGCCGGCAAATTCAAACGAAAGGCTGGCTCTGTTACCGGTCATGGGCGAATAGATATTGTCCCGCGTGTCGGTGACATGCTCCAAAATAAGACTTCGCGTCAGACCAAAATTATCATCCCGCCACTCTTTGGCACCGGCGCCGCTGCGGTTAAAGCGCCCGCCTTGGTGGCGCACGTAGCGATCGTCGCGATGTCTAAGCGTGATGAAGTTCGTCGAGTATTCGCTTTGCGGGCGGCTGAGCGTGATTTCTCCGCCGGAATACTTACGCATGTAGGCTTCGATCTCGTCGCCGTTGGTATCGTAATCGTCATACTCATAGGTACGGTTGTAGATGCGCAGCGTCCCCGCCGTCTCCTTCTTATCGAGCCACGGGCGGCGATAGGAGAAGGTGTAGCCGTGCGCATCAGAGTCGTCGCCGCTAAATTCGTACGTCAGATTGATGGAATCCCCTGTGCCGCGGAAATTCTTATCCCCGATGCCGATCATCCCGATGAAGCCGTCCTGGCTGCTGTACCCCGCGCCCACCGTAAAGTTGCCGGTACGCTTTTCCACGACGTCCACTTCCAGGATCACCGCATTTGGCTCCACCCCGGGATTGAGCTTCATGTTCACATCGTCAAAGTAGCCCAGATTGTACACGCGCTGCATACTGCGCCGCGCTTTTTTCGCGTTGAAGGGTTCCCCTGTCTTCATCCGCATCTCCCGCAGGACGACGCGCTCCTTCGTCTTCGTGTTCCCCTTGACGACATACCCTTCCAGCGTCCCTTCATTGATGCGAATGGTCAGCTTGCCATCGCGGGCAATGTCCAAATCGCCTACCTTCGCCAAGATGTACCCATCCCGATGGTAGCGGTTGGTGATGTCCTGCATGTTGGCGCGCAGCGTCTTCGTATTGAGCATTTCCCCGGGCTTCACCGTGATGAAGGGCGCGATCTCTTCGATGGGCAACACCGTATTGCCCGTCACTTCCACGGAGGTCAAGATCGGATTTTCCAGCACATGATAGGTAACCAAGACCCCTTCCGGGATCAAGGAGAAGGTGGGGAAAATATCATAAAAGAGGCCAACGTCGTAGATGGCCGTGCGATCCGTCTCGATGCGCGCGCGAGAGAACGTATCCCCGGGGCGCGTCTGAAGCGCAGCTTTCGCCGCTTCCGCCGTGGTATTCCCCGCGCCTTCAACGGCGACGTCCACAATGGTTTTCCCTTCGAGCGAATCAACCCATGCCGCAATGCGCTGCTCCTCCGGGCGAAGGCGCGCCCAGCGATCCGCTTCCGATTCCGCTTGACTCTCCGTCGCCGGCACCGCAGCAGGTGTTGTCGGCTCGACCGCCACAGGGGAAGCGCTCTCCTCCCCATCCTCTTCCGCTGCTTTTTCCTCAGCTTCCACGGGCACGGCCACAGGCTGCACCGGAACAGTGCCTGTCTTCAGTTCGGCATCCACGCGGTTCGCATCTTCTTGGGCGCGTGCGGTCGCTTCTGCCTTCGCGGCCTCCTGCGCCGCTTTCGCTTCCGCCGCCGCGCGCTCACGCTCCGCCTGCGCGGCGGCCTCTGCCGCCGCCCGTGCGCGAGCTTCCTCCTCTGCGGCAATTTCTTCCGCCGTAGGCGGCGGAGGCGGCGGCGTGACCCGCGCCAACTGTTCGGGCGTCGCCTCACCCACCGGCACCACATGCTCGGGCGCCGAAGAAATATCCGGCAGAGACAGCTCTCCTTCGGTCGTTACGACATCCGTCCCGCCCGCTGCGGCCGAATCCGGCGCAGCAGACACCCCCGAAGCGCCAAGCAGAGCAAGGCTGGCCGTCAAAGCGGCCGTACAAGTCAAGGTTCGATACAGCTTCTTTTCCAAAGATTTAACCTCCCAAAATCGGTCATTCCAAAGGAACGCCCGGTACTTTCGTTTCCTCTCGTCCGAGCGCCGCTTCACGGCGCCCGGAGCTGCGCGCCCGCAGTGCACATCAACTTTTGCATATCCCGCGTGGGGACGCGAACGGGAAGAGGTGCCCGCGGCTCCGTCCGCGCCTCGCCCTCATGCGGCAGCGTCTCCCCCGAAGGCGGCTCCTCCGCCACGGGCATGCCCTCCGCACGCGCCGCCATCTGCGAAACTGCGTCGTTTTCCAACGGCGCTAAGCCAACGGAAGGCATCGCCGCCGAAAGCGGCGTATCTGGCTCGACCGGCCGCGCCGCAGGCGGCTCCCCCACCGCGGGCGGCGCCAAGGAGAACCAGACGCCCGCAGCCAGTACGGCCGCCAAAGAAGCCGCGCCAAGCGAAAAAGCCCGCCGAAGCCAAGGCATGTGGGAGGCGCCCCTCCCCACTTCCTGCGCCCGCTGCAGCTCGGCCTGCGCCAACATCACATCCAAATCGCCTCGGATATGATCCTCCTTTTCCAGCGAAACTTCCGCGCGGCAAAGCCACGCCCGCGCCGCCCGCACGTGTTCTTGATACTGTGTCTCCCGCGCCATCGCGCCGCCCCATTTCCCGGCAAACCGCCGCATCTCGCCTGAAACGACTTACATTTTTATACTCCAACCAAAAGCGAAAACGTTTACCCCACGGTGAGGGCGAAAAAACGACAGTTTCGTTTATTATACCAAAAATTCTCCATAGCACAACAAAAAATGACTGCTTTCCTTCTTTTTCCTTGCCCAAGCGGTTACCAGCGCTGCATGAACCGAGACAGCATCCCCCGTATCCGCCGAATGGCCGTCTTTTGCAGGCGATACACATGCGCCGGACTGACGTTTAACAGCGCAGCCACGTCGCGCACCCCCGCGCTCTCCAGGTAGACTTCTTCCAAAACCAACCGTTCCTTTTGCGGCAAGCGCGCCAGCGCCTCCCAAAGGCGCCGGGAAAGCTCATGATCCTCGGCCTGCTCCGCGACGGACGCCTGGGGATCCACAAGCCGCTCCTGAAAGGAGAATCCGTCCGCGCCCCGCTCCTCCTCTAAAGAGGCCAGCGCCACCGCCCCTTCTCGGCGCAAAAAATCAAAAATGCGCCCACGAATGCGATGCACGGCGAAGAGACTGAAGGCGACGCCACGCCGATGATCGTAGCGTTCCACGGCCTCGATGAGTCCGACCGTCCCCTCTTGGATGAGATCCATGATCGTATCGAGTCCCCGATAGGGAAGAACTTGCTTAAAGACCAAGGGCTGATACGCAGAAATGAGCTGCCGTCTAGCGCCTTCGTCTCCCTGCTCCTTAGACGCACGCCAAAGCGCCGCCTCCTCCTCTGGCGAGAGCAGCGCAATCTTATGGAGTTCGCGAAGATATTCTTCCAGCCGCAAAACAACACACTCCTTAAAGATCGCCGATCCGCCGTCAAAAGGAAATCCGGCTCTCAAACCCCACCCACGTGTGGTTATTTTCGTTGCGCCCGATGATGGCGCTGAATCGATCATCAAATTCATAGCGCAGACTGTACCGACGAAGCGGATGATTGATCCCCTGCGTGTAGCTGACCATGACCTTATCGCTGAGATATTTTCCCACTTCGATATTATACGCTTCCTGAAGCTGGTTGTCGCGTCCTTTCTGCTCCCTCGTCGCCTCCACATCCTGCGTGATGCGAAATTCATCCAGCTGAAGAATATCCCGCATCGTATCCTCGAGCAGATTGAGAAAACTCATCTGTAATCCCGCTTCTAAAAAGGACGCCGTCATCTCGCTTCCGCTGGCGGCCTCTCCGCTTCGGTACGCACCGCGCAGCGTCAAGAGGCGGAGGATCTCCTCCTGCGCCATGGCAGGACTTGCGGTCAGGCGGAACGCCATGGCATCGATGGGACCGTGCACGTCGAGAAAGATCCGCGTCCGCTGCAAGCGCGCATCCGCCAAAAATTGCAGGCTGGGCAGAAAGGACTCCACTTGATTGAAGAATACGCCCCCTTCTCGGATCTTGAAGACCGTCTGCACATACGTCACCGAGCCCCGGCGCACGAGGATCGCCCCCGAGGGCTGCGGGGCGCGGGTGGTGCCCCCGTAATGAAAGCCTCCCTCCAGCCACATATCATAAAGGCGGGAGCTGTAAAAATGGGTGTGACGCCCCACATCAAGCCCTACATCTAAGCGCATGAGCGGCAGTTCTCCTGCCGTATCGGGGAGAGAAGGCAAAGACACGAGGGCATCGTCCACGGTGATCCGCGCCGTCAATTTCGGTAGATGCGTGCCATCGAGCTCACTTTCTCGAATGTCCGCTGTGGCGGTCAAGGGACCTCGGTAAAACGCACTCTCTATCTCAAGGCGATCCGCCTCGGCCGTCAGATGATAGTCGCTCAGGCGCCGCCCATCGAGACGCGCCGCGCCCGAAAGGCGGAAGGTGCCGCCCCCCATGCGCCCGCTTCCCTCCGTGACGGTGATGGTGTCCTCCTCAAACTTCAGGCCGCATTGCAGCTGCGTGAACGGCAAATGTAACGACTTCAGCTTGACCGCGCCGTCCTTGACGCCAATCGCGCCGTCAAAGGTCGGCTCGGCCAGCGTCCCCCCGACGTGCAGGCTGCCGTAGGTCGTCCCCAGCGCCCAATCGATCTCTTTCGAGAGGAGCGGCAACAAGCCAAAATCCGCCTCATCCAAGGAAATCCGCAGGTCGATGCGATCCTCCGCCGCCACCTCATCCCCAAAATCGCTCGTGATCGCGGCGATGGGGATCGTCCCGTAAGCGCTCGCCTTGTACGCGTGGCCATTTTGCGATTTTTGCAGGAGAAGCTGCTCCACCCGCAGCGTTTTCCCGCGCCACTGAAAGAGTCCGCTCAAGGTATCAAAGGCTGCTGACGGCCCCTTGCCGGCGATGGTGAGGGAAGCATCCGCCGTGGGCGCCGCTGCCGTACCGCCAAACTGGGCTTCTATATCCATCAGCCCGTCGAGAGGGACGGCACTGCCCGCCACCGTGGTCAAAATGCCCGCCGCTATGCCGTGGGTGGAAAAGCGCCCCTCTACGGCGCCGTCCAAGGCGATGCGCCCCTCGGCGGCGAACGAACCATCGCCCTGCCGCCCGGAAAATCGCTGCAGCGTGATCACACGATGCTCCATCCGAGCCGCCACATACATGTCGCTGATGGGATACGCGCCAATGCGTCCGCTCCCTAAATAAAGATCGACAGCGACGGCGGGATTCCCCAACGACCCCGAAAAATCAACGGCGCCGTCCACCCGCCCGTAGATCACGTCGTTCTTCACGTTGGCAATCGCCAAAAGATCGTGAATGTCTCCATTGGCGACGTCGGCATGACCTGTCATGCCCATGGTGTCGAGATGCAGCACTGCCCGAAGAGCATAGTCCCCGCCATTTTGATCGAAGCGGAAGGGGGCGAAGGTAAGCTGGTTCCCCCGCAGCATGATCTGCCCATGCCCATTCGTCACCGCCGCGCCGTTAAAGAGCAAAGAAGGCGCGTCTAACACCCCGTCAAACGTCGGCTGGGCGATCGTACCCCCGATGTACCCGTCAAACGTGCCATGTCCTTCGATGGGATAGGGCAACTTCCCACTAAAGCGGGTAAGGTCGATGTCGTGCGCCGCCACATGAAGATCCAAGGCGCGATGTTCGACCCGTACCGTGCCATTGAGATCCATATCCACCAAGGGCGAAAAGATGTGAAAGTCATGGAGCGTCAATATGCCGTTTTTCAGCGTGTAGTCCCCGTCCATCCCGGAGAGGAGATAGCCCCGGTAACTGCCGTGGCGGAAGTGGACGTACCCCACCACATCGGGATCGTCGAGCGTCCCGGTGACCGTGATGATGTTGTCCACCTCGCCGGTGATCGGCTGCTCCGGCGCGACCAAAGCGGCGATGTCCTCCATGCGGACATTCATGGTATCGACCTGAAGCTCGACGCGGCGCGCCCCGGTAAAGCCGACGGTACCCTGTACCAGCCAGTTGACGCCATTGCCGTTTTCCATGGAGAAAGAATCCACGCCCACCCCATCCAAGCTGCCGCTGGCGGCGCCGTGGAGCGTTTGAAACGGCTGCTGAAAGAGATGACCTTGGGCAGCGGAAAAAGTCACCTGCACCGTCGGGTTCTCTACATCCCCCCGCACCGTGCCGCTCACTTCCGCCGTGCCGCTCATCTCCGCCTTGTCAAAAAACAGCTTCGCTACACCCAAATCGATCCGGCTGCCCGTAAAGGAAAGATCCAACGTCCTCCCTTCCGTCACGCGCCCTTCAAGGCCGATCTCACCGCCCCCTGCCATCTGCGCGGAAAGGTGATCCAAAATCAGCGCAGTGCCGTCACTCGAAAAGGACGCCTGCGCTTCGGAAAACGCAACGCCCCGGCAAAGCCCATCGCGCAGCGAAGCGCTGCCATAAAGGCGCAGCTGCCCGAGATCTGCCCCTTCTCCAGAAAAGCCCAGATCCGCCGACAAACGCCCGCTGAGATCCGCTTCCGACGCCAAGGCATCCTCCACCGCCACCTCCCGCAGTACCGCTCTTCCCGCGTAACGCTGCGTCGAGGCCTCAAATTCGCCGCTGCCCTGCATCTCCCCGCCGAACGCGCGCGCCGAAAAATCGCGCACCGCTATCCGCCCATCATAGTAGACTGCCGCTGCCTTGACCTCCTCTACGGCGTAGCCGGAAAGCGTCCCCTCTTGCGCCCGCAGCACCCCCTCCACCAAGGGGGAAGAGGCCGCGCCCGTAATCCGAGCCGAAAACGCCACCGCCCCCTGAAAGGGGCTATCCGGGAAAAAGACGGCGGGATCGAGCGACTTCGATTCCACGTTGACCTCAAGGCGCGTCCCCTCAGGCATAAAATAGACATCTCCCTTGGCCAAAGCCCGCTGCCCGTCCGATGCGGCATCAAGGGAAAAGGACGCCGCCCGATCAGAAAAATGTACCTCCCCCGCCATGTCCTTGACCTCGCTGCCCAAGACACGCACCGCGCCCTCCGAAAAGCGCATATCCCCCGTATAGCGCCAGCCCGAAGGCGACCGGCGCAAAGAGAGCGTGAAGTCCTCAACGAAGCCGCTCCGGATCGTCACCTCTTCGGGCAAGGCATCTTTCGGAAGCCACGGCTGATAGGCGGCGATGTCTACCTCCCGCCCCTCGGCGTCAAGCTGCAAATCAGCACCCAAGCTGCCCGAAAGCTGCCATCGCGCCTTCCCCTGCCGCGCCGACATCTCCGCCATGACGGCTTCCTCGGAGGAAAAATCCAGCTCCCCCGCCACCGCCGTAAGGTCAAGGCGCTTTCCCTGATCGTCCAAGTGAAGAACGCCCGCCTCGGTGCGCAAGATCCCCTGAAAGCGGCTGGACGTATCGTCCTTAGACATCAGTTCCTCATAATTCCACGTGCCGTCTCCCCGGTGTGTGAGCCACACCTCCGGCCTTACCAGCTCGACCCGATCCACCGCTTCGAGCGGATCCGAAAAAAGCACGCCAAAAAAGCTGAATCCGGCAATCGCAGAATCAGCTTTCAGAACTGGCAATCCCTTTTTATCGTAAACGGCAATCTCCGAAATCTCGAGGGAATGGAGGGACGCCACGCGAACTGCGCCAATATCGACGCGGCTCTCCAAAAGCGCCGTCCCCTTTTCTGCTGCCAGCGCCCCCATGTCCGCCATGAAGGCTCGGGTTCCGATGTAGTACCAGCCCCCAAGCCCCAAGAGGAGACCGAGACCAGTGACGATCCCAAAGAGGAAAGCCCATGATCTGCGTGCCATCGCCACCACTCCCTAAGTGTACCCGTTTATCCTGCCGTTTCTCCTGCCCCTGCCACAGCGGCAGGAGCCTCCGCCATCGGCCTTTCCCTATCGGTCGGCGCGGGGCAGCTTGATGGCGTGAGCCTTTGGCATCGCGGCATCTTCTGCCGTAAGATTCTGCGAGGTGTCCGCCGCCGGGCGCACGGGAACTTCCTGCGAAACGTCTCCCGCCTGATACGGCGTGATGTCGAGTCCCACGGAAAGCCCCATGGCTTGGTCTAAAGCTGCCTTGCTGGTATTGTAGTTATAGAGCGCCGTGATGTAGGTCGTCTGCGCCACGATCAGGCTCGACTCGGCATCCATCACATCCAAGTTCGTCCCTACCCCGGCACTGTACCGCACTTGGGAAATCTTATCATCTTCCTTCGCCTTATCCACGGCTACCTTCGTCGTATGGATGTTCTTTTCCGCCGCTAAAAGATTGAGGTAGGCCGTCTGCACGTCGAGCTGGATCTTCTCGCGCAGCGCCAAAAACCGCTGCTCCGCCTTGTAAACGGCTTCTTTTTTCTGCTGTACCTGCGCCTCGGTCACTTGGTTGTCAAACAGGTTCCAGCTCGCCACCACCCCGACGCGCATGGAATCGCTGCCGCTGTGGTTCGTCCCAAACGCCGTGTCCCCGGCAAAGACGCGCTCCGCCTGTGCAGCGAGCGTAGGACGATAGCCGGCCTTCGCCGCCTCCATCTGCGCCTTGGCGGCCTTGAGCGCCCGATCGGCCGCGATGCCGTCAGGCCGATGCGCCAAGGCGTATCCCGTGCATTCCGAAAGGCGCAGTTCGTACTTCGTGTACGTCAGCGCATCGCTGGCGTTGACGATGGTATCCGTCGGCAGTCCGACAATATTGTTGAACGTGGCGATGGCAATGTCGTAATTGTTCTGCGCATTGACGAGCCCTTGCTGCTGGTTGGCGAGCTCCACCTGAGAGCGCAGCACATCCGATTTCGCCACCATCCCCACGCGATACTGCGCCTCCACGTTCCGCAGGTGCTCCGCCAGCGTGTCCACCGCCTCCTGATTGACTTGAATCATGTTGCGGCACTGCAAAATCCGATAGTAAGCCGACGTCGCCTGTGCCTTAACGGCCTGCCGCGTCGCCTCTAGCGTCAGATCCGCCGCATCGAGGCCGTACTCCGCCGCTTCAATCCCATGTTCCAACCGTCCGCCTGTGTAAAGGGGAAATTGCAAGGTCAGGCTGTTATAAAAATTCCGATCATACTTGATGCCCGTCAGAGGCTCCGCCTGACGGGCAGCCGCCACGGACTGTCCCCCGAGCGTCGTCGCAGATCCCTGCCACGAAAGCGTCAGTCCCCCGTTTCTTCTGGCTTCATGCCGCACCCAGACGGCCGTTTCGACATCGGCCTCCGACATCTTGATGGTGCGATTGTTGTCGAGCGCCAAGCGGATGCTCTCCTCGAGCGTCAAATCGACCACTTCCGCCGAAGCCGCCGCCGTCCCCCCCGAAAGGGCGAGAAGCCCCCCCAAGACAAGCGCCATCAAGTTTCTATTCCATGCTTTCCGTGTCCTCACCATAGTTCCTCCTCACACACGCCTGCACCCATGATCCCATCTACATCCACACACAGAAAAAGACCCCTGCGGTTAAAATTCCTGCCGCACGCCAACGTAGGCGGTGCGCTTTTCCCGATCATTCAGTTGGTTCACCTGACTGAAGAGATACGTGCTTTCCCCCAGGCGATAGCGCACCTTCGCCTTGAGGGCTACATCGTTGAGATCATAGGCTTCCAGGGAAAACCGCCAGCGAGAACCCGCATCGGCATCGACGCCCAGCCCCACCCGGCTGTCCACGAGCCCAAAGCGGGTCGTGAGCCCCCCGTGCCTTCGTCCCACTTGGGCATTGAAGCGATTGTCCTCGCCGATCCCATCGAAGCCGAGGCGAAGGAAACGATCCGGCGAAGGCGCCACCTCGACGTCAAAATTCGCCCGCCAATCGCTGTCCTTCCCGCTGTACATCGCCTCCACGCCCGTGGTGACGGCCGCATCGCCAAGGCCGCCCATCAGGCGATCCGCCCGCTCCGATACCGACCGAGCGTTGTGGAGAAGCGCCTTGACGTCCTCCGCCGTCTTTGGATCCGTCACCACCCCTTCCACGCTCGCGGCCATGCGCTCGATGCGCTGGCTCGTAGCGGAGAGATTGGCAATCGTCAGCCTAAGATTCGCCGCCGTCTGTCCGTCGCCGGAAAATTCAGCGACCATCCGCTCTACCTCGCCTGTCGTATCGGCCAAATTCCTCGCCACCACATTGAGGTGCTTGACCATAGCGCTGACGTCGGCACGATTTTCCCCCGCCATCTGCGCGAAAGCCCCTGTGAGATCCCGCATGTTCGCCGTGATGTCGCGCACATTGACCGCCGTATCCACCAGCGAATGCTGCAAGTCCTTACTGCCCAAGACATGGTTCATCGAGGCCACCATGCCGTGTACTTCCTCCATCAGCTTATTCATGCTGCCCAAGATGGAGTCCATGGTCTGCTCGCCGACGCCGTACACATATTCTCCGTCCGTCAGATAGTCGCCGGTGTCCTTGCCCGGCAGGATGCCGATGAACTTTTCACTCAAAAAACCGCTGGACGAAATGCTGATGCGCGATGTGCGGGGAATGTGAATATCCGGGCGAATCTCCGCTGTCACCAACGCCCCCATGCCATCCGTCTCCACCGACCGCACCCTGCCCACCAAAACACCGGCAAAGCGCACCTCAGCGCTCGGATTCACCCCCACCGCTTCATCAAAGCCAATGTAGAGCGTATAATCCTTGCCGCCGAAGAGGCGAATGTCGCTCATGTGGAATAAAATGCCCGCGAGCAGCGCCAGACCGATGAGGGTGAAAGCGCCGACTTTGGCTTCGTTCGTCATGCTCCGGCCTCCTCTTTTAGCGCCAAGCCCCGAAGGAACGCCCGCACGCGGGGATCCTTCAGGCGGCGAAAATTCTCTACCGTCTCGTGGGCAATCAGCTCGCCCTCGTACACCATCGCGATGCGGTCGGCCACGAGGCAGGCGCTCTCCATATCGTGGGTCACCACCACCGACGTGACCTTCAGGCGTCGCTGCATCGCCAAAATCAGCTCGTCAATCTTCTCCGTCATCACCGGGTCAAGCCCGGAATCCGGCTCATCGTAAAAGATGATCGACGGCGCAAAGGCGATGGCTCTGGCCAGCCCGACGCGCTTTTTCATGCCGCCGGAAAGCTCCCCCGGCATCATCGCCGCCACATCATGAAGCCCCACCAAGGCCAACTTTTCCGCCACGATCTGTTGAATCTGATCCTCCGAATAATCCGTATGCTCCCGAAGGCCAAAGGCCACATTCTCTCCCACCGTCATGGAATCAAAGAGCGCGGAATACTGAAAGACCATCCCCATCTTGAGCCGCACCTCGTCCAGCGCCTCCTCGTCAAGATGGGAAATCTCCTGCCCATCGATCCAGATCTCCCCGCTACTCGGCGGCATCAGCCCCACCATCAAGCGGAGCAGCGTGCTTTTCCCCGAGCCGGAGCCGCCGATGAGCGCCAAGGTCTCTCCGGCTTTGACGGTAAGATTGATATTGCGAAGCACCACGCGATCCCCAAAGGATTGATTGACATTCACTAATTTTATCATACTTTACCCTCACTGATAAAGCATCATGGACAAAAAACAGTTCGCGCAGAAAATCATGATGATAGCACTGACCACAGATCGCGTCGTAGCCAGCCCCACCCCCTCCGCGCCTTCCGGCGCCTTTAGCCCGCAGTAACAGCCTAAAAGCGCGATGATCATGCCAAAGACCACGGCCTTCACGAGCCCCCCGGTCAAATCGTGGGCGACGGCGAACATATCAATGGAATGCCAATAAAGATAGGAGCTGATCCCTCTGCCGCCGCTCGCCACGAGCCAGCCCCCCAAGACCCCCACGACGTCGCCGAACACCGTCAAGACCGGCACCATCGCCATGCAGGCAATCATCCGCGGCACCACCAAATAGCTCACGGGATTCGTCGCCATCACCCGCAGCGCGTCGATCTGCTCCGTCACCTTCATCGTGCTGATCTCCGCCGTGATCGCCGCCCCCACGCGCCCAGCCGCCACGACCCCCACCAGAACAGGGCCCAATTCCCGGCCGATGGCGATGGCGATGACCCCGCCGATCGTGGCCTGCGCCCCGAAGCGAATGAACTCATGGACGATCTGGAGCGTCATGACCATGCCAGTAAAGAGGAGCGTCAAGGCGACGATGGGCAGCGTATCGACGCCCAAATGCGCCATCTGCGCCAAAATCAACCGCAGCCGAAATGGCCGCTTCATCTGACGCAGCGCCGACAGAAGGAGCAGCACGACCTCACCGATGTAGCCCAGCCACTTCAATACCCCGCGCCCTATCCCTTCCAGCCATCGCGTCATCTCCGCCTGCGCCCCCTTTCCTTCCCACGTTACACTCCCTTGATTGTAGCAATTTTTCGTGAATTAGTAAACGTTCGCCGGGCAGAATGCCAAAAGGCGCAGGAGAGAACCTATCTCCAAGGAAGAAAAATGCCGGAAAATCCCCTTGACCGTATGACCGCTCCATGGTTTATTGTAGGCAGTACTTGTAGAGAAGCACACGTAAAAGGAGAGATTCCTGATGACGGATAAGCACAGCCTACGGCGGCGGGGATATGTCTGGCTCCTATTGGGGCTACTGTTTTTCCTCCCCGGCTGCGGGGAAAAACCGACGGCAGAGGCGCCCGGCGGCTACGATGTGGTGGACGACCGAGGGCGTACCCTCCATTTCGACAAAAAGCCGGAGCGCGTCTACGGCAACACCTTGAGCCTTGAGGAGATCCTCCTCGATCTTCTGCCGCCCGAGCGCATCGCCGGCGTATCGCCCCCAACCCTCGACGGCGAATATTCGCTGTCTGCCGACAAGGCCGCCAAAGTCGCGGGACGCGTCCCCGCCTACCCGGGGCCTGAGCCGATCGCCGCTCTGCAGCCCGATCTCATCTTCGCCCAGCTCCGCGCGCGGCCGGAAACCATCGCCACCTTGGAAGAAATGGGCTTCAAGGTCTTTTGCATGGACGTGGCGACGAATCTCGACATGGTGCGAAACCGCCTGCGGCAGATGAGTGAAGCCGTGGGCGAGAGGGAGCGCGGGCAGGCGCTTTTGGCCGAATTGGACGAAAAAGTCGCCTATGTAAAGTCCCGCACCGCCGACATTCCGCCGGAAAAGCGCCGGGTGCTCTTAGGCTTTTCCACCATGGGCGCCTTCGGCCATCCCGACGGCCTCTTTCACGATATATGCCGCCAGAGCGGCGTCATCAACGGTGCTTCACGCATCCACATGGCCTACGGGAGCCACCTCTCCGACGAACACATCCTAAAGATCGATCCCGACATCTTAATGTTCGTCGATGGCGGCGCCGCCAACGAGTACGGCAGACAGATCCGCGACCGCGTCTTGAGCGATCCGGCGCTCCAAACGGCGAAAGCCGTCAAGAATCGGCAATTCTTCTTCCTCCGCGACCGCTACCGCGCCTCCAACACCCATCACATGGGCGACGCCATTTTAGAGATCGCCAAAAACGTCTATCCCGAGGCGTTCCCGGAATCGAAAACAGCCAATGAAAAAAAGCACCCTCGCATCGTAGACGCGCCATCCACCCCATAAACGAACGACGCATAAAAAAACATAGGCATGACGAAGGCGGCAGGGGGAAAGACACACCTTTTCCCCTGCCGCCTTACAAAACAGTGCAAGAACCTTTCAATGGCATAAGACCATACATGGCAAGGGGGGACAAGGAGATAAAGCGCTTTTCCTAAGGCATATCTCTGTCCAACCTTACAAAACCGACGCATTACCTTGCAGTTTAACGGTGTTCTGCCAATAAGGCTTTGGAACGCGGTTTGACACCTCTTTCCCGCAATCAAAACCAAGCCGCTCACTTAGCACCTTGCAAAAGTTGTCGTGGAGGAAGCGCTACCGCCTCATCAGTGACTTTTGGCTGTTACCTCAAAGTTTAACTGAATGGGTTCCAAAATGGAACTTTTTGCGTCAATTTATTTTACAACCTACACTCTTTTGCCTCACGTTCCTCTACGGGAAAAAGGGGCAACCATAGGGCATGGATGTTATTTCTATTGCTTCTGATAAAAATCCATCCCTTGGCATTGCCAAAAGCAGGATTTCATGTTACCATAAAATCATAGTAAATTCGTCGGAATTGCCTCATGCTTCTACGCCCTACGGGACGCGCCCAAGTTCTCAGCGCCGCGCCGTACATTCCCCATCCCTCTTTCAGAACAGCAGCGGCATCCGATGGATCTCAAAAAAGGAGGTTCAGGATAATGAAAGGTTTTGCCATGTTAAGCATTGATCAGGTGGGTTGGATCGAGAAGGAGCGCCCCGCCTGCGGCCCGATGGACGCCATCGTGCGTCCCATCGCGCTGAGTCCCTGCACGTCGGACGTCCATACCGTCTGGGAAGGCGCCATCGGGGATCGAAAGAACATGATCTTAGGTCACGAGGCCGTGGGCATCGTGGACGAGGTGGGCGCGTTGGTCAAAGACTTCAAGGTCGGCGACAAGGTCATCGTGTCCGCCATCACTCCGGACTGGAACTCCTTGGAAGCCCAGCGCGGCTTTCCCATGCACTCCGGCGGAATGCTCGCCGGCTGGAAGTTCTCCAATTTCAAGGACGGGGTATTCGCCGAGTATTTCCATGTCAATGACGCCGACGGCAATTTAGCGCTGCTCCCCGAAGGGGTCGATCCCGGCGCAGCGGTCATGCTGAGCGACATGATGCCCACGGGCTTCCACGGGGCGGAGCTGGCGGACGTGCAGTACGGCGACGACGTGTGCGTGGTGGGCGTCGGTCCCGTCGGGCTGATGGCGGTGGCAGCGGCGGCGCTTCGGGGCGCGGCCAATCTCTTCGCCGTCGGATCCCGCAAGGTCTGCACGGACTTGGCGAAAGAGTACGGCGCCACGGAGATCGTCAATTACCGCGACGGCGCCATCGACGAGCAAATCTTGGATAAGACCCGCGGCAAGGGCGTGGATCGGGTGATCGTCGCTGGAGGCGACGTGGACACCTTCGCCCAAGCCATCCGTATGCTAAAACCGGGCGGCGTCATCGGCAGCGTGAATTACCTCGGGACGGGGGAATTCGTCAAGATCCCGCGCATCGAATGGGGGGCGGGCATGTCCCACAAGCAGATCCGCTGCGGTCTCATGCCCGGCGGGCGCCTGCGCTCGGAGAAATTGGCAGCACTCATCCAGTGTGGCCGCGTCGATCCGGGCAAGATGCTCACGCACAAATTCCAAGGCTTCGATCATTTAGAGGACGCGCTGCTCCTCATGAAGGATAAACCCCGCGACCTCATCAAGCCCATCGTCTACATGTAAAACAACAAATTGCCCCGCACGACGAAATGTCGCGGACGAAAACCCTTCATGTCCCTTCCTTGGGCATGAGGGTTTTTCTCTGCTCGCTGATGTGCTATACTGGTGATGAGAGCTCAATGTATCTGTGTATCTATGGAGGTGCGAGATGAAACACGTTCGTTTACTCATGGCATGTGCGCTTATGCTGCTCTTTGCCGCGCAGTGTGCGGCGGAACAGCAGGAAACCATTGATCAGTGCTTGGCGAAGCTGACGGGAACATGGTACGACGAAGAAGGGCGTGCGGTACTCACGATTGAAGACGGTATGATCAACCGCTGCGCCGTCGTCGGCGCAGATGGGCTGGCAGGCAGCTCTGTCTACGGCGGTATGGGGTTTGTCATCCAAGAGGCGACCGGCACACGAACCATAAAACTCGGATGGCGCCTTTTCGGCGGTGCAGGGGACTACATCACGTTGGCGAACGGCGACGCACTGCAGCGCACCCTGACCCCTGCGTACTTTGAATCCGTCGGCGGCATCCACTTCGGTATGCGCACCCGTGCCGTGCGGGAAATGCTCGGCGAAGGCAAGGAATTAAGTGTAGAGAACCCCTACCGCATCGGCCACATGCGTTTTTCCAAGGGCTGGTATTACCCGGAAAAGAGCTTCATCGTTCTCCATGCCCATGGGATTGTGACGGGGCTGGCGCTTCTTCCGGGAAGTCAGATGCGCTTCGATCGCTCGGGACTCGCGGTGGATGATGGATGGGAGGAATACGCCCGCGCATACGATCTGCCGCCGCATCCCGATCAGACAGAAGAATGGACGGTGCATTCCATCGCGCCCGGCGAATATCTTTTCTTCGGGCAAAAAGAGAAATTTGTCATGCTGAGTATCTATCCTCATTAAGCCCGCAATAGCCGAACGGCACGATGGTAACGCCTTCGATCCATCGACATAGGAAAAGACCGTTTCTTTCTCGTAAAGAAACGGTCTTTTCCTGTGCGTTCTGCAGCGAAAGCGCCTTGCCTCTCGTCATCGTCACCCATCATCCCGCCGCCCCTGCTGCGCTTTCCAAACGCGGCGCCGTTTGCTATAATTTTGACAGTTCCCCTTGCGGCGCATTTTTTCGCTTCGCGCCGTTTTCCCTTTAGGGCAAATTCAAGGAAGGGACGTGGTACACATGCCACTCAACATTGTCCGCAGCGACATCAACAATCCCGATTACCAACCGAGCAAAGCGACCGCCTTGGCGTTTGCCGTCGCACTGGAACTGAATCTCGACGAAACAAAAGATTTCATCGGCCGCGCCGGGTACGCGCTCTCGCACAGCAGCAAGTTGGACATCATCGTCGAATACTTCATCCGGCAGGGAGAATATGATATTTTCACCATCAATGAGACGCTGTTTGCCTTCGATCAGCCTTGTCTTGGATAAGAAACTCAAAATGTCGCCTGTCGTGCGACCCGACCCGTCCTGGTTTTTGTTAGACTGGAACCATCAACGACAAGGAGGGGTTTGCCATGAAAAAAGAGTTGACGGAAATCGTATTCATTTTGGATCGGAGCGGCTCCATGGGCGGTCTGGAGTCCGATACCATCGGGGGGTTCAATTCGCTCCTCAAGAAGCAGCGCCGAGAAGCGGGAGAAGCGCTGCTCTCCACGGTGCTGTTCGACGACGTGTGCGAGGTCATCCACGACCGCGTCCCCATCGCCGAGGTGAAGGACTTGACCGAAGAGGCGTATTTTGTCCGGGGCAGCACGGCGCTTCTTGATGCGCTCGGCGGCGCCATCCGCCACATCGGCAACATCCACAAGTACATCCGCGAGGAAGACCGCCCGGAAAAAACGCTCGTTGTCGTCACGACGGACGGCATGGAGAACGCCAGCCGCCGCTACACCTACCAAAAGGTCAAAGAAATGGTGGAACGTCAAAAGGATAGGTACGGCTGGGAGTTCCTGTTCCTCGGCGCGAATATGGATGCCATCGACGCGGCGAAACACATCGGCATCCATGCCGACCGCGCCGTGACCTATCAAAATGATGAGATCGGGACAGCCCTCAATTACGAAGTCTTGGCCGAGGCCATCTGCACCCTGCGAAGCGGTGCGGCGTCTCTCGACAAGACGTGGAAAAAGCGGATTGACGAGGATGTCATGGAGCGAAGCGGTCATCGCTGACGCCGCGATTGGCCGGGCGACGCCCGTCACGGGTGAGGTGACGGGCGCTGCCGCCATGGGGAAAGGGGTGATGGGAATGGAAGAGGCGAACGGCAATCGCTGGATCCTGCATGTAGATATGGACGCTTTTTTTGCCGCCGTGGAGCAGCGCGACCATGCGATGTACCGGGGGCGGCCGCTCATCGTCGGCGGCATGGGGGCGCGTGGTGTGGTGTCCACGGCGTCGTACGAGGCGCGCGCCTTTGGCGTCCGCTCCGCCATGCCCATGGCAGAGGCGCGGCGGCGCTGCCCCGACGCCATCTTTTTGCCCGGCGATTTTCCCCGCTACCGCGCCGCATCGAAAGAGATTTTCCGCATCCTATCCCGCTTTTCGCCCCTCGTCGAGCCGCTGTCCATCGACGAGGGTTTCCTCGATCTCACGGGCATGGAGCGCCTCATGCCCGACGGGCTCCGTGCGTACGGACAATCGCTCAAGGACGCCATTCGAGAAGAAACGGGACTCGTGGCCTCAGTGGGCATCGCGCCGAATAAATTCCTCGCCAAATTGGCCTCGGACATGGAAAAACCCGATGGCCTCACCCTCCTTCGCCCAGAGGATCTTCCTCGCCGCGTCTGGCCTCTTCCCGCAAAGAGGATATGGGGCGTCGGGGAGAAGACGAGCGGTCGCTTGGCGCTCTTTGGCTATCGCACCATCGGCGAGATCGCCCGCGCCGACCGCAGCAAGCTGACGCGAGAAGTCGGCGAGCGGCTGGCGCACCATCTCCACGCGCTGGCGAACGGCTGCGATGATCGCCCGGTGGAGCCGGTGCGAAAGGTGCAGTCCGTCGGGCGGGAGACCACCTTCCCCAAAGACCTGCGCACTGCCGAAGAAGCGAAAGAAGCGCTCCTCAAGCTGGCGGGCGAGGTGGGGTGGCGCCTCCGACGCGCGGGGCTGCGGGCGCACACCGTTCATCTCAAGGTGCGCCTAGGGGACTTTTCCACCTTCACCCGGCAGCGCACCTTTGACGTCCCCCTCTGCTACGACGAAGACCTCTACGACGCCGCCTGTGCGCTCTTTGACGAATGGACGCGCCCGCCGGGCGGCATCCGCCTCTTGGGGCTGAGCGCCAGCGGCTTTGGCGCGGTGGGCGCCATGTCCCTTTTTGACGACAGCCGGAAAAAAGAACGCCTCTACGCCGCCATCGACAGCCTACGCCAACGCTACGGCGAAACCATCCTCACCCGCGCCCCCCTCATCAAGCCAGCCGAAAACGACGAAACGCCATGATAAGGCACGGATAGCGCAAAGCGCCAATAAAGGAACCATGAGCAGCATCGCCTTGCAAGGGGAGCCCTCCTCCCCTCGCAAGGCGTTTTCATTGGCAGTTGCCATGCACGAAAAAAGAGCCGTTCAGCCGGTGACTGAACAGCCCTCGAAATCGGTCAGCACAAAACGGGTCGAAGAACCTGACTTGCTGCGAGGTATGAACTTATTGCAAAAGGATTTGATACAATTCATAAAGTTGTTTCGTCGCACGCTGACAACGCTTTCCCATTTTATCTGTGCACTCGTACTCTTTCCCGCTAAACCGGATGGTTACTTCTTTGGCATTAGCGATGGAAGCAAAGGCCATAAAGGCATCCTGATCCATTTCTTCAATGTATTGCTCCATGATGGTGCTGGAAGCGGCTGCCATCATCCAAGTCGCAAAGGAAGGATTCACCACAGCATTCCTGATGGACTTTGTTATATCGTACTTCACTACGCTCACACGATCATCCGCGCGGACGGAAACCGTGTCAAAATTGATCCACTGGGTAGATCCGCTGCTCATGCTGAACATCGGTACGCTCGTTGACACATGAGAATCTGAATAGCAGGCAACAAACTCCAGACTCACGGTTTGATGATCTTTATCGACTTTCACGATGGGATACAGCGTGATCGGATCTGCTACCCTGCGCTTTGGAAAATAGCTGACGACATTATAGATTTTATCTTTCTCTGCTTTAATGTCCTTCATGAGCGCTTTAATTTTTGCTTGCTTCTCCGGATTGTCGTAAGGCGTCTTCATTTTTGCCGAAGGAGTATACGCCATCGGTGTAAAGCCCCTCGTCTTATGCCCCCCTGCAAAGAATGGATCACCTGACGTCGCGCTCGGCGTCGCCGGCATCGGTTCTCTTGGCGGCGGGAGAGGATCACGCTTCTCTTTGGGAAGCGCCGTTTCGTCCACGTGATGTCCCGCAGGAGGTTCTATCGATGGCGGCGCGGGCGACACAGGTTCCTGCTGAATTGGTGTGTCCTCATGCGCCGCGTCCTTTCTATCGGGCGCAGGCTCTTTTGTTGATTCTCGCGCCGAAACGACCCTCTCCTGTTCTTCTTCCTGTGCGCCTTCTGTTTGCCGTACCGCCTCTTCCTGAACGTGCTGCGCGGGCGTCGGTTGGGTATATTCGCTCTCTTTTCTGTTTTTCTGCGACAGCCTGTTGCTTCTATCCGTATTGACGATGGTCGATGCGAAAGCAGGGGCGACGGCCACGCCCCATACACTGACCGCAACAAAAAGAACGCTCACACTCTTTGCGATGAACTTCAAACCATGTCATCTCCTCATCCATCTTCCTCGGTCGGATTCCCATGTAGATGAACCGCTTTTCTCTCTGCGAAGAGCGGCCATGGCATACGACATGCCCTCACGCATCTAAAAAATATTTCATGGAAATCTTTTTCCATTCCCGCACGGAATAGAAGATCTGCCCTTTAGGAAGGTCGTGCGCCGCCGTGATGCGGTCGGCGATGGCTTCGCAGTCATCGCGGCTTTGGGCATGGATCATGACGTAAAAATTATAGGGAAACTCCGCCGCAGGGGTTCTCGTGTAGCAGTGGGATACCGCCGCCTCTTGGCTCACCGCCGCCCCCACCATATCCACCGCCGCCTCCGGCACTTGCCAGACGCAGAGCGCATTCGCGGTGAATCCGGCGCGCCGGTGCTGCAAGACGACGCCGATGCGCCGCAGCTTCCCCTCTTCCTTTAGCCGCTTCACCCGCCGCAGAAATTCTTCTTCCGAAAGCCCCACCGCCTCGGCCATGGCGGCGTACGGCTGCGCCACCAACGGAATGTCGTTCTGCATCGCGCGGACGATGGCTTTGTCCGTCTCGTCGAGCATCGCCCTCGCCTCCTCAGTGCAGCGCAAACTGCACACGAATTTTATATTTTCTCTCCGAGGGGAGATTAAGACATCGCCGCACCCCCGGCAGTGCGGCGACCGCTGTCAAAACCTCGTCTCGTGCGCGCTCTGACGCCACTTGGAGCGTGAACCACAGATTGAACGCCCCGTTACGCTCGTAGTTGTGCGTCACCGTGGGATAGCGGTTCACCGCCGCCGCCACCTCGTCCATGCGCTCCGGCTCGACGTCCAGCGCCACCAACGACCCCTGATACCCCAGTGCTTCTGATTGAAAATACGCGCCCATCCGGCGCACATAGCCCTCCTCTTTCAAAGCCCTTAAGCGCGCGAGCAGCGCCTCCTCGTCCGTACCCAACCGCTCTGCCAGCACCGCGAACGGGCGGGACGCCAGCGGCAGATCCCCCTGTACCGCGTTGAGAAGCGCTTTGTCCACCTCCGTCAGCATCTCTCTCATCTCCCTCTCATCAAGTCCTTCCCCCTCATTCTACCAAAGCGGAGGCGATGACGTCAAGCAATTCTGAACGCCCTTCATTTTTCAGAGAGGAATAGGGGAGAATATCGAGTTCCGCGACGCCAAGGCTGCGCTTGATGGCGGCGATCTGCTTTTCGAGCGATGTCTTTCCCACCTTGTCCACCTTGGTGGCTACGGGCAGCACCGAGAGATCGTGCGCGAGGAGCCAGCGGAACATCTCGACATCGGAATCCATCGTCGCGTGACGAACGTCGATGAGCTGACAGACGAAGCGGATGGAGGTGGAGGAAAGAAGATATTCCCGAATGAAGCGCTGCCATATCTCCCGATAGCGCTTGCCGATCTTCGCGTAGCCGTACCCGGGGAGATCCACTAAGTAAAAGTCCCGCCGCCCCTCTTTTCCCGCGATTTTAAGGCCGACGTCGTAGAAGTTGATCGTCTGCGTCTTGCCCGGCTGGGAGGACACGCGCGCCAGATTCCGCACCCGCGTCAGGGAGTTGATCAGAGAGGATTTCCCAACGTTGGAGCGTCCGATGAAGACGATCTCCGGCTTTGGCTCCGCCGGGTACTGATCCCGGCGCACGGCCGAAGCTACGTACATCCCCTTCGTGACGATGACCCGCTCCGCCATCAGCCCTGCTCCCAAACGTGCCGCAGCACTTCGTCCATGCTCTCCACGGGGATGAACCGAATTTTCTCGCGCACGGATGCGGGGATGTCCTCGATGTCGCGGGCGTTTTCCTTGGGCAAGAGGACGGTGCGGATCCCTTCGCGGTAAGCGGCAAGCGCTTTTTCCTTCAGCCCGCCGATGGGCAGCACCCGCCCGCGCAGGGTAATCTCGCCCGTCATGGCGACGTCCCGACGCACCTTTTTGTGCGTCAAGGCCGAGATCATCGCCGTCGCCATGGTGATCCCCGCCGATGGGCCGTCTTTTGGCACCGCGCCCTCGGGGAGGTGGATGTGGATGTCCAGCTTCTCATAGAAGGCGTCCGACAGGTGAAATTCCTGCGCCCGGCTGCGGATGTAGGAGAGTGCCGCCTGCGCCGATTCCTGCATCACATCCCCCAATTTCCCGGTGAGGATGAGCTGCCCTTTCCCCTTGAATACGTTGACTTCCGTGGGGAGAATATCGCCGCCCGCTTCCGTCCACGCCATGCCGGTGGCGACGCCCACCATGGGCGCTTCCATGCCCCGCGTGCGGAGGAATTTCGCTCGGCCAAGATAGGTTTCCAACTGGCGGACGGTGACCTTGATCGCCGTTTTCCCCTCCTCGACGACCGCCCGGGCGGCGCGGCGGCAGATCTGACCGATGCACCGCTCCAATTCCCGCACGCCCGCTTCCCGCGTGTAGGCGGAAATGATCTTGGCGATGACCCCCGCGCCTAGGGTCAGCGCCTCCCCCGCGAGGCCATTCTCCCGACGCTGACGGGGGAGAAGGTAGCGCTTGGCGATCTCCTCTTTCTCCTGCTGCGTGTAGCTTGAGAGGGTGAGTACCTCCATGCGGTCGCGCAGCGCCCGGGGAATGCTCCCCAAGTCGTTGGCGGTGACGATCCAAAAGACCTGCGAGAGGTCAAAGGGCAGATCCACATAGCGGTCGCTGAAGGTATCGTTTTGCGCCGGATCCAAGACCTCAAGGAGCGCCGCCGCCGGATCGCCCTGATAATCGTGACTGAGCTTATCCACTTCGTCCAAGAGAAAGACCGGGTTATTGACCCCGGCGCGGCGCAGCCCTTCGATGATCCGCCCCGGCATCGCGCCCACATACGTGCGGCGATGGCCGCGAATCTCCGCCTCGTCGCGAATGCCGCCCAAAGACGCCCGGGTGAACTTGCGTCCGATGGCGCGGGCGACGGAGGACGCCAAGGACGTCTTCCCGACGCCCGGCGGCCCCACAAGACAGAGGATGGGCGATTTTCGCCGCGCCGCTTCCTCTCCCGAGCCGTCCTCTTCCCGTTCCATCAGCAGCTTATGCACCGCCAAATGCTCTAAGATGCGATCCTTCACCTTCTCGAGGCCATAGTGATCGCGATTGAGAATGCGCGCCGCCTTTTTTAGCTCGATGGTATCCGGGGTGGCTTTCGCCCACGGCAGCTCCAACAGGCAGTCGATGTAGGTGCGGATGACGCCGCCCTCCGCCGAATAATTCCCCGTCGCCTCAAGGCGCTGGATCTCCTTTTCCACCACTTGACGCACTGCGTCCGGGTAGCTCCCTTCCTTGAGCTTTTCCTGCCACGCGGTGATCTCCGCCTGACGGCCGTCCTTATCGCCCAATTCGTTCTGAATCGCCTTGACCTTTTCCCTGAGGTAATACTCCTTTTGCAGCTTCTCGATCTGACGGCGCACCTGCGAGCCGATCTTGCGCTCAAGCGCCAAGACTTCCATCTCGCGGGTCAAAAGGCCGAAAAGACGCTCCATGCGGGGATGTACTTCTAAAAGCTCCAGCACTTCCTGCTTCGTCTCCGGCGTCAGGTTCAGATGGCTGGCGATGAGATCCGCCAAGCGCCCCGCGTCCTCGATGATGGCCACGGAGACGAGCGCTTCCGGCGGGATCTTCTTGCTGAGTTTCACCCACTCCTCGAATTGGTGGACGACGCTTCTCGTCAGCGCCTCCATCTCCATGGAGGGATCGATCGCATCTCTATGGAGGAGGACGCTCACTTGATCGTACCGCTCGAGCGCCTTAAAGCCTTTGACTTCCCCACGGCAAATGCCTTCCACCAAGACGCGGTACGCGCCCCCCGGCAGCTTGAGGAGCTGGCGCACTTCCGCCACCGTTCCCACGTCGTAGAGGTCGGCGCGCTGCGGCTCGTTCACATCGCCGTCGCGCTGGGCGCAGAGCAGAATGCGCCGATCCTCGGTCATGGCCTTTTCTAAAGCCGCCACGGAGCGCTCCCGTCCCGCATCCAAGTGAATGATCATATAGGGAAACACCACCATCCCCCGCAGGGGCAAGAGGGGCATTTTTATCGTTTTGTCCATAGAACACATCTCCTTCCTCACCACCCCGTCACGGCGCGAAAACACACGCCCCGCCGCGGCACATAAAAGGCAGGGGTCAGCCCTTCGGCGCTCTTACGGCAGTATCATCGACTCGATGCCGCCGTAGGGCAAAGGCAGACCCCTGCGGTCGTATGCTGTTTGCGCCAAGCGACGCCTTTTTCGCACGCGTCTTCAGGCGGTTGCCGCTCGCTTCCCGAGGGCATGGTTCCCCTTCGTCTTGTCGATGACAAGATCCGGCTCTTTGTGATTTTTCACCACGTCCGCCGTCACCCGGCAGATAGACGCCCCCTCGATGGAGGGCACTTCAAACATGACATTTTGCATGATGTCCTCGATGACCGAGCGCAAGCCCCGCGCCCCCGTCTTATGCTGGAGGACGCTCTGGGCGATGAGGCGAAGCGCCTCCTCCTCGAAGAGGAGCTGCACGCCGTCCATGGCGAGGAGCTTTTGATACTGCTTGACCAGCGCGTTTTTCGGCTCCGTCAAGATGCGCATGAGGGCGTCCTCATCGAGCGCCGCGAGCGTCACCACCACCGGCAGCCGCCCGACAAATTCCGGGATCAGCCCGTCCTTCAAGAGGTCTTCCGGCAGAACGTGACGCAGCGTCTCCCCGACATTGCGTTCCTGCCGCGACTCGATGGATGCGCCAAAGCCCATGTTCTTCTTGCCCAGCCGTTCCTCGATGATCTTTTCGATCCCATCAAACGCGCCGCCGCAGATGAAGAGGATGTTTGTCGTATCGATCTGGATGAGTTCCTGATGGGGATGCTTTCGCCCGCCCTGCGGCGGCACGGAGGCTTTCGTCCCCTCCAAGATCTTGAGGAGCGACTGCTGCACCCCTTCCCCCGACACATCCCGCGTGATGGAGGGGTTTTCCGTCTTGCGCGCGATCTTGTCGATCTCGTCGATGTAGACGATCCCCTGCTCCGCCCGCTCCACCTCATACTCGGCAGCCTGAATGAGCTTTAGGAGGATGTTCTCCACGTCTTCTCCGACATAGCCCGCTTCCGTGAGCGACGTGGCGTCCGCCATGGCGAAGGGAACGTTCAAGATCCGCGCCAAAGTCTGCGCTAAGAGCGTCTTGCCGCTCCCCGTGGGCCCCAACATGAGAATGTTCGACTTCGCGAGCTCCACATCGTCGCTTTTCTGAGCCGGCGCGTGGATCCGCTTATAGTGGTTGTACACGGCGACGGAGAGCGCCTTTTTCGCCGCTTCCTGCCCGATGACGTATTGATCCAAGATGGCGCAGATCTCCTTGGGCTTCGGGAGATCCGCCAATTCGCTCTCCGCTTCGCCCTCCACGCCGCCCGCCACCGCGACGTTGCAGAGGTCGACGCAAGCGTCACAGATGTAGACGCCGGGGCCTTCGACCAACTTCTTGACTTGATCCTGCGGCTTGCCGCAAAAAGAGCAGCGAAGCATTCCCTTATCGTCTCCGCCCAATTTCATGTCGCCACCGCCCCTCATCTCTCACTCTTCTTCGAGGGCGGACGCGCCGTGATGACCTCGTCGATCAGCCCGTACGCTTTCGCTTCCTCCGCGTTCATGAAGTTGTCCCGCTCCGTATCCTCAATGATGCGCGCCCGATCCTGCCCGGTGTGCTTCACCAAAATATCGTTACCGATCTCCCTGAGGCGCAGGATCTCCTTCGCTTGGATCTGGATGTCCGTCGATTGCCCCTGCGCGCCGCCGTGGGGCTGATGGATCATGATCCGCGCCAAGGGGAGCGCATAGCGCTTCCCCTTAGCCCCCGCCGCCAAGAGGAGCGACCCCATGCTGGCCGCCTGCCCGATGCAGATCGTGGACACATCGGGGCGGATGTACTGCATGGTATCGTAGATGGCGAGTCCCGCCGTCACCACGCCGCCGGGGCTGTTGATGTAGAGATGGATGTCCTTATCGGGGTCTTCCGACTCCAAGAAGAGCAGCTGCGCCACCACCACATTGGCCACATTGTCGTCAATGGGTCCGCCGATGAACACGATGCGATCCTTGAGGAGGCGGGAGTAAATGTCATACGCCCGCTCGCCCCGATTGGATCGCTCGACGACCATGGGAATCAATGCACTCATGTCAAAACCTCCTCCGAGGGGAACCTCACGCATCCTGCGCCGCCAAATGATCCACGATGAACTTCGCGGTCTTTCTGCGCATGACGGTGATGGCCAAATCCCCGATGCGTCCCTGCTCAGCGACGATCTTCTTCACCTGCGCCGGCTTCGCGCCATACATCTGCGCCATCATCGCCACTTCCACGTCGAGGTCGGCAGGCTCCACCTTGATCCCCTCCGCCTTCGCCACCGCTTCCAGCATGAGATCCGTGCGGACGTTCTTTTCCGCCGTCTCCCGGTACTCTTCGCGCAGTTTCGCCATGTCGGAGCCGGAATACTGGAGGTACTGCTCAAACTTCATGCCCTGCTGCTCAAGGCGCATCGCCATTTCTTGCAGCATCTGCGTGATGCGCTCCTCGATCATGACGGGCGGAATGTCCACGGTGACGTTCTCCGCCGCCTTGTCGATGGCGGCCGCCCGGCGGTCGTTCTCCGCCTTCTGCTCCGCCGCCTTCTCCATCTTCTCGCGGATGTCCTTTTTGAGCTCTTCTACCGTGTGGAAAACGCTGACCTTCTCCGCGAAGGCGTCATCCAAGGGCGGCAGTTCCTTGTGGCGGATCGTATGCACCGTGCACTCGAACACGGCGTCCTTCCCCGCTAAGGTCTTCTCGTGGTAGTCCTCGGGGAACTTGACCTTCACTTCCCGCGCCTCGTCGGCCTTCGCGCCCACGAGCTGCTCCTCAAAGCCGGGGATGAAGCTCCCCGAGCCGATCTCTAAGGGATAGTCCTTCCCTTCGCCGCCCTTAAAGGCTTCCCCGTCCACGAATCCTTTGAAGTCAAGCGTCACCAAGTCGCCCTCGGCGACCGCCGCACCGGCGGGTGCGTCCACGAGCTTCGCCTGGCGCGCGCGCATTTTATCGAGGTGTTCCTCCACCTGCGCGTCGGTGATCTCCACCGCCGCCTTCTCCACTTTCAGCCCTTTATACTCGCCCAGCGTCACCTCCGGCTTCGGCGTCACCGTCGCCTTGAAGACGAGCGGCTTATCCTCTTTTACCGTGACGCGCTCAAACTTTGGATAGGTGGCCAGCTCGAGCTTCTCCTGCTCCATCGCTTCATTGAAGGCTTTCGGCCCCATCTTCTCATAGGCCTCGTCGAGGATCGCCTCAAGACCCACTTCCCGCTCTACGATGCGGCGCGGGGCTTTGCCCCGGCGAAAGCCCCGGATGTTCACCTGATTCGCGATGCGCTTGACGGCGGCCTCGATGGCCTTGCCCCACTCTTCTTCGCCGACCTCAATCGTCAAGACAACTTCTTGGTTGTCGCCATTTTCTCTCGTGAATTTCATTGTCGAAAACGACCTCCTGTTTAGGTTTTCATCGTCCCGGGCGAAAAGATTCCCCCGAGTAAATCATACTAAGGTATACTATCATAAAATCACAGCCCGCACAAGACAAGATGAAATTTCCGAAAAATCCTCGTGGATAAAGAAGGAATATAGACCTAAGCCGTAGAATTGTTTGGGTAATTTTAATCTTCGTTGCGCTTTGCCGCCCTTTGAACGCTGCGGCTTTTGCTAAAAGATACCGTCCACACGACAAGGAGGGGTTTTCGTGACGGCTTTTTCGCCCAGACACGACAAGGGCATCGTCGGCGCCCCGATGCTCCACATGGGCAGCTTGGCGATCATGCTCTTCGCGTTTTGGCTGCTCCTCACGGGAAGTATCGAACGCAAATTTTTGACCTACGGGGTTCTCACCGCCCTCATCACCGCTTGGGTGACATACCCCTTGCTCCTCATCCCCAATGACGCGGGTACAAAAAAGTATTTTCTCCTCGGGGTAAACCCCGGAAAGCTCGTCCTCTATCTTCTCTGGCTCTTTTGGCAGCTCGTTTTGGCAAACTTAGATGTCCTCAAGGCCACGGTGCGCCCCGAGATTGAGATCGCGCCGCGCATCGTGAGGTTTCGCTATCAGGCGGAAAACCCCATCGCCAAGGTCTGTCTCGCCAACTCCATCACCCTCACCCCCGGCACGGTCACCATCGAGGTGACGGAGGACGGCGTATTCACCGTCCACGCCCTCACCGACGGCGCCGCCGACGGATTGAAGGATGGCGCCATGCAGGAAAAAGTGGCTTGGCTCTTTAACACACCCTATACATTTGCATTCATCGGGGAGGAAGTTTGACATGCGCATCTTGATTATGGCCATCGTCGTCCTCCTCCTTTTTACGGTCGGACTCATGCTGCAAAAGCTCTTTCAAGGGCCGACCATCTTCGCCCGCATGAATGCACTGGGCGTCATCACCGCCGACACCATTCTCCTCATCGTCCTCTTCGGCTTTTTGGACGGTCAGCCGGGGATGTACGTCGACCTCGCCATGGCCTACGCCATGATGGGCTGTCTCGGCTCCGTGGTGCTGGCGAAGTATCTGGGAGGGAAGAAGCTATGATCGCTGGCATCTCCTTACAGGAAATTGGCGCCGGGCTGCTCATGGGGCTGGGGACGATCTTTCTCGTCGGCTCGCTCATCGGAATGCTCCGCCTGCCGGACTTTTACAGCCGCGTACACGCCTCGGGAAACAGTGAGACGCTCGGCGTCATGCTCGTGCTCCTCGGCCTATCGGTCTACAACGGCATTTCGATCACCTCGGCGAAGCTCCTCCTCATCTTCCTCTTCATCTTCGCCGGGAATCCCATCGGCTCCCACATCTTAGCCAAGGCCGCCTACAAGACAGGCCTTCCCGTGTGGACGAGACAGCATCCCGTCGGAGACACCCCCGAAGAGGAAAAAGGCGAAGGAAAGGAGCCGGTGGGTCATGCAGATATACACCATTGAGGCGCTGCTCCTCCTCTTCCTCATCGCGATCACCATCTGCATCATCTATGAACGGGATCTGTTGAGCGCGGTGATGATTTACAGCGCGTTCAGCTTCTGCGCCGTCCTCCTCTACCTGATGATGGGATCGCCGGACGTGGCCTTCACCGAGGTTGTCGTGGGGACGGTTTCCACGATCTTCTATGTCATCGCCCTGAAAAAAATCGACAGGTGGTGTAAGTAATGCGCGGCTTTGTCATCACGGTGCTGGCGCTTCTCACCGGTCTCTTTTGCGGCAGCGTCCTCTTTTTGCCCTCCATCGGCGACCCGAAAAGCGCCCCGAATCAGCACATCACGCCGGTCTACATCGCCCAGAGCGAGCTCGATACCGGCTCGCCCAACATCGTCACCGGCACGCTGGCGGATTACCGCGGCTTCGATACGATGTGGGAGACGACGGTGATGTTCCTCTCGGGACTGACGGCGACACTCATCCTCAGCAAGTCCACGATGGGGCGGCGTCCCGAAAAGGAGGATGATTACGAATGAAGGAACCCTTCGGCGGCATTCTCCTCCAGATCGCCTTTCGCCTCTTGGTGCCGTTCAGCCTCGTCTACGCCGTCTACGTCTTGATCTTCGGGGAGACGTCGCCCGGCGGCGGCTTTCAATCGGGCGTCGTCTTGGCCTTCGGCATCGTCCTCGCCCGGCTCATCTTGGGGGAAGATACGAAAGCCTTTAACATCGACCTCAAAAAATCGCTGGCGCTCGCGGGCATCGGCACGTTGATCTACGCCTCGGCCGGGTGGCTCACGCTCTTTGGCGGCGGGAAATTCCTAGACTACGGCTTTCTCCCCTTCGCCGTGCAAGAGCCGCATGAGCTGCACGCCCTCGGCATCCTCATCATCGAGATCGGCGTTACCGTCTGCGTCATGATGACCATTTTGAACATCATGGACGCGATCACGAAAAGGAGTGACGACTGATGGATGCGCTGAATGAATTTCTCGCCCATCGGGGCATCTACACGCTGGTCATGATCCTCTTTTTCTTGGGGGTATACGGCATGGTCTTGGCCAAAAATTACCTCAAGAAGCTCATGGCGATGAACGTCATGCAGGTGGCGGTCATCTTTTTCTACCTCTGCTTCGCCCAGAAAGAGGGCGCCATGATCCCCATCCTTGTGCCGGGAAACGTGGATCCTGCGAGCTACATCAACCCGCTCCCCCACGCCCTCATGCTCACCGCTATCGTGGTCAGCATGGGTACCACCGGCGTGGCGATCGCCCTCTTGATGCGCATCAAGGAATTTTACGGCTCCGTGGAGGAAAAAGAGGTATTGAGGAGGGCCAGCAAATGACGCTCTCCGCGCACAGTCCCGTTTTCATCGTACTCCTGCCGCTTTCGGCTGCGCTTCTTTGCTTGGCGCTCAGCCGCCTCCACCGTCAGTTAGGGGCGTGGCTGGTACAGCTCTCCCTTTTCGCCGCCTTTCTTTTCTCCTTGGTCACCATGGACCAAGTGCTTTCCGTCGGCGGGCACAATCTTCACTACTGGCTGGGGAACTGGCCGCCCCCCATCGGCATCGAGTTCGCCGTCGATCCGCTCAATACGTTGGTGGTGTGCATGATCACCTTCATTTCGCTGGTGGTCAGCTTTTACAGTAAGCCCTTCTTGTCCAATGAGGACTGGCTCCACTACGGCGGCTACTATACGCTCTACGGTCTTTTGACCGTGGGGCTTTGCGGCATGACGATCACCGGCGACGTCTTCAACATGTACGTTTACCTTGAGATCATGTCCTTAGCGGGCTACGGTCTCATCGCCCTCGGCGGAAAAAAGTCGATGCTGGCGGCCTTTCGCTACCTTTTGGTCGGCACCATCGCCGCGTCCTTCTATCTCATCGGCATCGGCTATCTCTACGCCATGACCGGCTCTCTCAACATGGCCGACATCGGCGTTCGCATCCAGCCCTTCATCCATACGCCGCTCTTCGCCTTTACCGTGGCGTGCTTTCTCATCGCGTTCGGCATCAAGATGGCGCTCTTTCCCCTCCACGGCTGGCAGCCAGACGCCTACACCTACTCCCACCCGGGCGCGGCCGGTCTCATCTCCGGCTGCATGAGCAAGGTGCCGGCCTACGCCATGATCCGCTATTTCTTCTACGTCTTCGGCGTCCACAACACGATGATGGAGGCGCTGACGAACGTCCTCGGCCTCATGGGCATCGCGGGGATCCTCATCGGCTCCGTCATGGCGCTCGCGCAGTACGACTTTCGCCGGATGCTGGCGTATTCGTCGGTGGCGCAGCTCGGCTACATCGCCGTCGGCATGGCCATCGGCAACATTTACGGCTTCATCGGCGCCGTCCTGCACCTCGTCAACCACGCCTTCATGAAGTGCTGCCTCTTCCTCATCGTGGGGGGGATCACCTACCGCTTCGGCGAGGTCAATCTCTACCGCTTGGGCGGACTCAATAAGAAAATGCCCGTCTCGAGCATCGCGGTGGTATTGGCCGTTCTCTCCATGGTGGGGATCCCGCCGACCTGCGGCTTTTTCAGCAAGTGGTACCTCATGCTGGGCGCATACGAAGGCGGGCAGAACATTTTCATCGCCGTCTTGGTCGTCAGCTCCCTTTTGAACGCCATCTATTATTTCCGCATCATTGAGCAGATGTTCGTCCAGCGCGAGGCCTCCCTCACCGAACTGCACGGGCCGGAAGGCCAGCTCGGTATGCCCCTCAACATGGTCATCCCCATCGGCGTCACGGGGCTTGCCATCCTCCTTCTGGGGCTTTACAGCAGCACGCTGGTGACGGATATTGTCAAAATCGGACTGCCGGAGGTGTTCCTGAGATGACAGCCATCGATCCACGGCCATTTCTGGCCATCGGCATCCCCTTTTTGGCGGCGCTCTTAGTTTCCGTCAGCCATAAGCATCCCAATATCCGCGAGATGTGGAGCACGGTCGCCTCGCTGCTCCTCGTCGGTACCATCCTCAGCATGGCGGAAGGCGTCGTCGGCGGGACGACCTACGAATATACGCTGTTCGCCCTGACGGACACCATCGGGCTCACCATGCGCGTCGATCCGGCGGGGATGATCTTCGCCTCTCTGGCGTCGATCCTCTGGGTGCCGATCAATTTTTACAGCATCGGCTACATGCGAAACAACCACGAGGACATGCAGACCGGCTACTTCGCCGCCTTCGCCCTCTGCATCGGGGCGACGATGGGGATCGCCATGGCAGCGAACCTTTTGACCTTCTTCGTCTTCTATGAGATCCTGACCCTCTCGAGCTATCCCCTCGTCCTCCACGAGCGCGACGAAGAAGCGCTCTTGGCGTCGCGCAAATACCTCGCCTACACCCTCGTCTCCGGGCAGCTCTTTTTGGCGGCCACGGTGGGCGTCTACTGCATCGCGGGGACGATGGACTTTCGCATGGGCGGCTTTCTCTCCTTGGACATGGCGCCGGCGTGGGTGCTGCAGCTCCTCTTCGTCCTCATGATCATGGCGGGGAGCGTCAAGGCAGCGGTCATGCCGCTCCACGGCTGGCTCCCCGCCGCCATGGTGGCACCGACGCCGGTGAGCGCACTCCTGCACGCGGTGGCAGTCGTCAAGACCGGCGTTTTCGCCGTCCTCAGAATCTTGGGCTTCGTCTTTGGCCCTAAGCTCCTCTCCGAGCTGGGCGTCGCCGACGTCTTGGCGTGGGCGGCGGTCATCACGATCATCGCCAGTTCCTTCATTGCCCTAAAGCAGGACAACTTAAAGCGCCGCTTGGCGTTTTCCACCATTGGTCAGCTCAGCTACATCGTCTTGGGTGGGGCGCTCCTCTCGCCGCTCGCCTTTAAGGGCGCGTACCTACACTTAGTCGCGCACGCCGTCATGAAGATCACCCTCTTCATGTGTGCCGGCTGCATCATCGTCCGCACCCACCTCCACGACATCAGCGAGATGGACGGCATCGGTCACCGCATGCCGATCACCATGGGCTGCTTCGCCATCGCCTCCCTCGGCATCGCCGGCACCCCCTTCGTCGTAGGCTTCATCAGCAAATGGAACTTGGCCATGGGCGCGATCCAAGCGGGGCAGCCCCTCTTCGTCGCCGTCTGGGCAGCGTCCGGCATCTTGGCGATGGCGTACCTCATGCCCATCGTGCGCATGGCGTTCTTCAAGCCGGAACCCGTAGACGACCCCCGTCGCTACGGCTCCATCAGCTACCTCATGCTCATCCCGATCTGCTTTACGACCATCTTGGCCGTGGTCTTAGGCATTGACCCGGAACTCTTTCCGCCGGACTTCTATCGGCTGGCGCAGATGGCGTCGGATGGCATCGCGGGGGCTTTTTGGGGGTGGCTGAAATGATGGATCTCATCGCGAACCGCCGGCAGCGCCTCTTGGCGGTCTTCGTCGCTCTCGCGCTCGGCCTCTTCTCCTTTGCCATCGCCTTTGCCTGTGGGGCTTACGAAAGCGGTGCCGAAAACCTCTTGGAGCGGCCGGGCGGCATGATCCTCTTCGCTTTTCTCGGCTGCTCGCTTCTCATTTTTGTGGCAAAGCTCGTGCTGACGCCGCTTTTACAGCGGGAGGAAAATTATTACAGGGAAGGAGGCGACGACGGCCATGTTTGAAAACTTCCATCCGGGCTTCCTCTTCTTCTTCGTCGGCCTCTTCGCCGCCTTCTCGGACGCGAAGCCCCGCCGGCTGATCCTCGCGGCTGGGCCTCTCCTCGCCGTCTTCAGCATGTGCCGGCTTTCCCTCGGCACCGATCTCGCCTTCTCCTTTTTGCCGGATTTTACCCTGCGTTACCTTTTGGTAGACCCCCTGAGCTTCATCTTCGGCGTCACCTTCTGTATCTTGGGCGCCATCGGCGGCATTTACAGCTGCCACAACAAAAGCCCCATGGAAGCCTTCTGCTCCATGGCCTACGTCGGCTCCTCCATCGGCGTCGTCTTGGCGCACGACTGGATCACGTTCCTCTGCTTTTGGGAGCTTGAAGCCGTCACTTCCACCTTCCTCATCTGGAATGACCCCCGCCCCGAAAGCAAGAGCGCCGGCATCCGCTACATCCTCATCCACACCTTGAGCGGGAATCTCGTCCTCTTCGGCGTTCTCCTGAAATTGATGGCGGGGGATCTCCTCGTCCACAACTTAGTGGGCGGGCCTCACGATTTGGCCTTCTGGCTCCTCCTCTCAGGCTTTTTGATCAATGCGGCGGCGGTGCCGCTGCACGGCTGGCTGGTGGACGGCTATCCGGCGGCCACCTTGACGGGCAGCGTCTTCATGTCGAGCTGCACCACGAAGGTCGCCGTCTACGCGCTCCTTCGCGTCTTTGGCGGCACGGATCTCCTCATCGGCGTCGGCGTCCTCATGGCGCTCTACGGCGCGACCTTCGCCGTGATGGAAAACGACATGATCCGCCTTTTGAGCTACCACATCGTCAGCCAGGTAGGCTACATGGTGGCAGGCGTCGGAATCGGGACGCTGATGAGCATGAACGGCGCGGCGGCGCACGCCGTCTGCCACATCCTCTATAAATCCCTCCTCTTCATGTGTTGCAGCGCCCTCATCTACGCCACCGGCGTCCGCCGCATCAACGAGCTGGGCGGCATGGCACGGCGCTACCCCTTAGTGGCGGTCTGCTTTGCCGTAGGCGCGTTCTCCATCGCCGGTGTCCCCCTCTTCAACGGCTTCGTCAGCAAGATGATCACCATCACCGCAGCGGAGGCGGCGCACTTAGAAGCGGCGGCGCTGCTCTTAGAATTGGCCAGCATGGGGACGCTGCTCTCCATCTGCTTTAAGATGCTCTACTTCATCTTCCTGCGCCCCGATCTTGGAAAAGCGGCCGAAGTGCGCCCGGTGGAGGCCAACATGAAGATCGCCATGGCCCTTGGCGCGTCCCTCTGCGTCGTCATCGGGCTCTTCCCCGAGAGGACGCTCTATCCCTTCCTCCCCTTCGGGGCGGTCGGCTACGTTCCCTTCACCGTGGGACATGTGACGAACCAACTCATCATGATGACGATTGGGCTGATCCCCTTCCTGCTCTTTTTGCCGCGCATGGAACCCCACACGGCGATCTCCCTCGACTTTGACTGGTTCTACCGCCGCCCCTTAAAGCGCGTCTTCGGCGGCATCACCTACCTCTGCTTCGCCCTCTGCCGCGGTCTCGGCAGCGCGTGGGGCATCGGCGTCCACCAGATCATGCTCGTCTGCGACAACCCCATGCAGTTCTTGGACGCCAAGCCCTTCCGGGAAAAGAAGCATTACAGCCCGGACAACTACCGCACCAGCATCGCCGACACCATCATGATCATCCTCACCGTCCTCTTCATCTGCATCTTCTACTTCCGCACCAGCTTGTAGGGGGCGAAAAACCCGCCTCAAAAAACTCCCGCCCCGATCGCCCCCTCGGCCATGCGCACACACCGTGAACGTGCCGAGGGGGGAAAGACGCCGGGAGTTTTTTCGTGAACATCCACCTGCCACCAAAAAGGAGACTTCCATGCCCTCTCTCAAAGAAACCATTGCCCGCATCGAGCCGCCCGATGCCGCCATCGGCGAAGAAGCGGCCGCGACGCTGCGGACGCCAGCAGGGAAAGACCTCGGCTTGGGCGCGCTCACGGCGCTCCTCGCCCGCTATGCCGCCGCGACGGGGAGCGTCGCGCCGCCCTTCCCGAAGAAAGAGACGATCATCTGCTGCGCCGATCACGGCGTCGCCGCCATGAAGGTGAGCGCCTATCCCCCCTCCACCACGGTGCAGATGACCACGAATTATCTCATCTCGCGGGGCGCGGTCGCCAACGCCCTCTCGAATTTCGCCGGCTCGGATCTCCTCGTCGCCGACCTCGGCATCGCCGCCCCCATGGATCATCTGCCGGGACTTCTGCAAAAGAAAATCGCCCTCGGCACGAAAAATTGCGCCGAGGGTCCCGCCATGACGCGGGCGCAGGCGATAGAGGCCATCGAGATCGGCATCGAACTCGCCGCCGCCGGCGTAAAAAACGGCGTCCGCTGCTTTTTGCCGGGAGAGATGGGCATCGCCAATACCACCTCCTCCGCCTGCGTCGCCGCCGTCTTCTGCGATTTGACCCCGGAAGAAGCCACCGGGCGCGGGACGAACATCTCCGACGCGCGGCTAAAGGTCAAGATCGACGTCGTGCGAGAGGCCCTGCGCGTGAACCAGCCCGACCCCAAAGATGGCATAGACGTCCTCGCCAAGGTCGGGGGCTTTGAGATCGGCTGCATCACCGGCATCCTCTTAGGGGCGGCGGCACACCGTGCCGTCGTCGTCATCGACGGCTTCAACACGGCGGCCGCCGCCCTCATCGCAAAGGCCATCGCGCCCCTTTCCGCCCGCTACCTGATCGCGTCGCATCAGGCGGCGGAGCCGGCGCACGGCGCCATGCTGAAACAATTAGGCCTCGTCCCGTACATGGACATGGCCTTTCGCTTAGGGGAGGCCACCGGCTCCTCCCTCGCCGTCAATCTCCTCGACGCCGCCGTCCGCGTGCAGGAAGCGCTGCAAAGCGCGGACGAATCCTTCCCCGTCACGGAAGAAACCATGCCCGCCGAAGGAACCGCCCTCACCGACAAAACCTTTGATTTCTATCTGCAAACCCTTCCCACGCCGTCCCGCGCTGCCATGGAGGCGTGTCAGCGCCGCTTGGACAACTTGGCGAAGCCCATTGACAGCCTCGGTCACTTAGAGCATATCGCCGCCGCACTGGCGGGTATCTTGGATGACGAACGCCCCGGTCTCGACCTCGCGCGCACCCTCCTCATCTTTGCTGCCGAGGAACGCACGCCCGAAGAAAAGCGACGTACCGCCGCCTTCGCGCAGCACGCAACAGCCGAGGTCACCCTCGCCCATCTCCGAAACGATCGCCCCCTCACCGAAGCCTTCGACTTCGGGCGCGCCGTCGGGGAGGGCATCGCGTTTTCCGTTCCCCTCGTGGGCGTCGCCCTCTCCGACGGCGCATCATACGCCCCCGGGGAAAAGGCGGCGGCGCTCCGCACTGCGCTCCTCAAAGAGGACGGTGCGCTGCGCTATGATCCGACAGAATTTCTCGCCCATGTCGGCGCACCCTTGCAGGCGGAAGTTTCGGCGCTCTTGGGCGCGATCATCGCTGCGGCGCACAATAACGCCCTCGTCGTCTTGGACGACGAAGCCACGGAGATCGTGGCGCGCTATGCAAAAGCCCTCGCGCCCGCGCTCTCTCCCTACCTCCTCCACACCCAGCCAAACCTCCTCCGCCTCGGCATCACCGCCGCCGGCGGGGCGGTCGCCTGCCTTGGCTTTACGATCATCGACGCCGCCCTCCACATCTTAAACGACATGAAAACCTTTGCCGAAACCCGCGTCTCCGTCGCCGACGACGGCCCCGGCAAAACGCGGCAGGAAAAATGACGCCGCAGCTCAATCCCCGTAATGTGTCCATAAACTGAGGATCTTCACGGTACGCGCCGTCTCGATCACCTCGTAAACAAGCCGGTGGCGAATATTGATACGTCGGGCATAAGCCCCCTTCAAATTCCCCCGCAGTTTTTCATAAGGCGGTGGATTTTGAAAGGGATCTGCCGCTAAAAGCGCAATCAGTCTCTGCGCTTTCTCGGCCAAATGTGCCGCCTTGAGTTTTGGAATATCGGAAACCGCTGCTTTGGTATAGACGATGCCCCAAGTCACCACTTCACCTCATCGGCTGGCACACAGTCGTTCAGTGGGGTCTTAAGCCCCTGGACGATTTTCTCTTCCATCCCCGGAACCGCCCCCAATTCAATCGTAGCCATCATATCATTGTAATCCTCCTCGCTGAGGAGAACCGCATTCCCCGTCCGGCTCGTAATGTGGATCGGCTCATTGTAGCGCACCGTCTGTTCAATGGCGGCGAAAAGGCCCCGGCGAAAATTTGTCGCGTTCATCATTTGCATGTCTATCCCTCCTTATGTACATTATAGCGTACACCATCAAACCAGGCAAGAAACGTATTCGATTAGACCGGCGCCGCAAAAAAAGCGCTTCACCGCCCGCTCGGGTTCCCCCGCGCGCGTGCGGCAAAGCGCCTTTTCCTATGCGTATCTCCGCGTCTTACAACAACTCGAAATTGATGACCTTGGCGCCGAAAATGCCGTCTAATCCGACGACCTGCTCGAGTACGGCGGCGGGAACTTCATTGTCGATGGTCAGCACCATAATGTTCGTCCCCTCCTGCTCCGTCTTGCCCACCTGCATGCCCGAGATGTTGATCCCCTCGTCGCCCATGAGGGAGCCGACTTTCCCGATGACACCGGGGCGATTGATGTGGGGGCAGAGGAGGATGCGCTTATGGGGATCGACGTCCACCCGATAGCCATCGATGGATACGATGCGCCCCTCGCTGCCAAAGAGCGCCCCCGAGAGTACCGTCTCCTTTTTCTCCGTCGTTACCTTCACCGAAATGAGGTTCGTAAAGTTCGCCGCGTCCTTGCTCTTCACTTCCCGCACGGCGATGCCCCGATCCTTGGCAAGACCCGGCGCATTGACGTAGTTCACCGTCGTCTCCAAGATGGGGTTCAAGAGTCCCTTTAAGACCGCTGTGGTGAGGAGCTTCGTATTGACTTCGGTGATGTCGCCGATATACTCTACCTCCACGGTGCGCACCGCGCCCTCCGCAAGCGCCCCCGCCATGCAGCCAAGGCGCTCCGCCAAATCGAAGAACGGCTTGATGACATTCATGACCTGCGGTGAGACCGGCGCCATGTTGACGGCAGTCATCACCGGCTCGCCCTTCAAGGCGGACACGATGCCTTCCGCCACATCGATGGAGACGCCGATCTGCGCCTCGATGGTGGAAGCGCCGAGGTGCGGCGTCAAGACGATCCCCGGGACGCCGAGGAGGGGGTGATCGGCGGGCAGCGGCTCCTCCGTAAAGACGTCGATGGCCGCGCCGGCGACGGCGCCTGCTTTGACCGCTTCCGCCAAGTCCGCTTCGTTGATGATCCCGCCCCGCGCACAGTTGATGAGCCGGACGCCCGACTTCATCTTCGCCATGTTCTCCTTGTGGAACATGTCCCGCGTCTCCGCCGTCAGCGGCATGTGAACGGTGATGAAATCGCTTCGCGCGATGATCTGCTCGAGCGTCACCAGTTCTACGCCCATCACCTTCGCACGCTCCTCCGTGACGTAGGGATCGTAGCCGATGACGGTCATCTCAAAGGCGTGGGCGCGCTTCGCGACCCCTGCGCCGATGCGGCCTAAGCCCACGACGCCCAAGGTCTTGCCCCGAAGCTCCACGCCGACGTACTTCTTGCGGTTCCACTCGCCCTTCTGTGTAGTCTCGTTCGCGGCCGGAATGTGCCGCGATACCGCTAACATCATGCCGATGGTGTGTTCCGTCGCAGCGGTCGTGTTGCCGCCGGGGGAATTGATGACGATGACGCCCGCCTCTGTCGCCGCATGCACATCAATATTGTCCACGCCCACCCCGGCTCGCCCGATGATCTTGAGGTTTTTCCCGGCGGCTAAGACCTCCTTCGTCACCTTGGACGCGGAACGGACGATCAGAGCGTCATAGTCGCCGATGGTCGAGAGGAGCTCTTCGGCGGAGAGCTTATCCTTGACATCGACCGTAAATCCCGCCTCCCGCAAAATCTCAATGCCCCGTGGAGAAACGCCGTCTGCTGCTAACACTTTCATGCTGTTCTCTCTCCTTTGCCGCGCCCGTGGTTGGCGAGGGCTACGGTTTTTTATGATCTATACGTTAGTATAAAATAATCCTACATGAACGTCAAGATTGTACTTTTCCAATAAACATTTTTATGTATCCCCTTGACGTCCTCCCCGCCCCGGCAGTAGAATGGAAGCGGACAAACCAGCGCCGTCACCGGCACGGCGCGCCATCGAAGAAAGTGATGCGCCGGAATTTACGCCACTATTTGAGGAGGTCATTGTCGTGGAAGCCAATCGTGTCTATAACTTCAACCCCGGGCCAGCGATGCAGCCCTTGGAAGTCCTCAAGGAAGCCCAAGCCGAGTTCTTGAATTTTCAAAACACCGGCGAATCCATCTTGGAGATCAGCCACCGCGCCAAAGAATTTGAAGCGGTGTTGGAAAAGGCGAAAGCCGACATCAAGGAGCTCATGGGCTTGGGGGAGGACTATGACGTCCTCTTCCTCCAAGGCGGCGCTTCCACCCAGTTCGCCATGATCCCCATGAATTTCGCCAGCCCGAAGCATGTGGGCAGCTACGCCGTATCGGGCAGCTTTGCCAAAAAGGCCTACGAAGAAGCGGAAATTTTAGGCGTCGGACACTTGGCCGCCTCCACGAAAGGGGACGGCTTTCGCCGCGTCCCGTGGCAGGAAGAGCTGAAGATTGCACCGAACGCTGCCTATCTCCACATCTGCTGCAACAACACGATCTACGGCACAGAGTACCACTACATCCCGGAGACGGGGGACGTCCCCCTCATCGCCGACATGTCCTCCAACATGCTCTCACGCCCCATGGACTTCTCTAAATTCACCCTCATCTACGCAGGCGCGCAAAAGAATTTAGGCCCTGCGGGGGTCACGCTGGTGGTGGGGCGCAAGGACTTCCTCGCGAAGAGTCCCGAGACGATCCCGACCATGCTCCGCTACGCCATCCATTTGGACAAGAACTCCCTCTACAACACGCCCCCCGCCTTTTGCATCTACATGGTGGGCAAGACCGCCGCGTGGATCAAAGAACAGGGGGGACTGACCGCCATGGCGGAACGAAACGCCAAAAAGGCCGCTCTCCTCTACGATGCCATCGACAGCTCCGACGGCTTCTATCGCGGTCATGCCGAGCCGGGCAGCCGCTCCTTCATGAATGTGACTTTCCGCCTCCCCACCGAAGACTTGGAGAAAAAATTCGTGGAGGAGGCCAAGATCGCCAAGCTCTGCGGCGTCAAAGGCCACCGCTCCGTCGGCGGAATGCGTGCCTCCATCTACAACGCCATGCCGTATGAAGGCGTCGCCCAGCTGGCGGACTTCATGGCGCAATTCAAAAAATCGAACGGCTGACCCCCTACGCGAAACGACCGCCGCATGAAAGATCCGGCGGTCGTTTTGCGTTCCCCCCTGTGCGTTCCCCCCTGTGCGCCTCCCCTCCGGGCGGCAGCCGGTGCGTCGAACGGGGTCACCCGCAGGCGAAGCCTTCCGCTTTCCCTTAAATTTTAGGCAAAAAATCCTAAATATTCGCACAATATTTCCCTGTTGTAGAAAGATAAACCATGGTATAATATGAGTGTAAGGTTAGAAAATAAACTTGGCTCCATGGTATGACACCGTTCTCACAAGGGAGATGATGGCTTTGCATATTCGTCATACGAAGCTTTTGAACATCGTAAACGAAAAAAAACGTGTGGCGGTCACCCAGTTAGCCCAAGCCTTAGACGTATCTGAGGTCACCATCCGCAAAGATCTCAGCACTTTGGAACACATGGGGCTTTTGCGCCGGGAGCACGGCTACGCCGCCATGGCGCAAAGCGACGACATCGCGAATCATCTGTCCTTCAATTACGAAACGAAGCACCGCATTGCCATGCGGGCGGCGGACACGGTACACAACGGCGAGACGGTCATGATCGAGTCCGGCTCCTGCTGTACGCTCTTGGCGGAGGAATTGGCCACCAATCGCAGGGATGTCACCATCATCACGAACTCCGGCTTCATCGCCGCCTTCATCCGAAAATCGCCCGGTGCGCACGTCATTCTCTTAGGCGGTGAGTACCAGAACGAATCCCAAGTGATGGTAGGGCCCATGGTGCGCAAGTGCGTGGACGATTTCTTCGTGGATAAGCTCTTCGTCGGCACCGACGGATTCAACGAAAGCGGATTTATGAGCAACAACCTGATGCGGGCGGAGACCATCCGTGCCATGGCGAAAAAAGCCAAGCGGGTACTCATCCTCACGGAGTCCGTGAAGTTTACCCAGACCGGCGTCGTCTCTCTCTTCCCCTTCCAAAACGTAGACTCCGTCTTCACCGACGACGGCATTCCCGCAGAGGCAGCGCAGCTCCTCCACAGCGGCGACACCCACGTCTACACCGTTCCCTCGGAATCCGACCGCCTTTGACGAGTGGCGAAAGAGGAAAAGTCGTTATTTTACGCCAGCAGCCGGTGTTTGAAAACACTGGCTGCTGTTTTTTTGCCAGAAAAGGGGCTTTTGCACGCGCGCTTCGTGCAGAAGCCCCTTTTTCATGGAAGCGACGGCGCACAAAAACGAAGAGAACCTACCGCCACGCAGCAGGTTCTCTTCAAAGAGGAGTCCAAAGTGCCGTCAACAACAACTGCCTAAACCTGCATGTGCAGGTGGGTATCCTAAGCCCGCCCTTTGACATTCGCCCGAAGCGACCCCGTCGGCCGGCGGCAAAATCAGATTCCCAAAGGTAAAAAAGTCGGTTAGACATGATATTCGTCCACGCACACCCCAGACGATTCCTTCTTTAGTCGCTATCATATCATAAAGCGCCCCGCGATACAAGACTTGACGCGCGGAAAATCCCTCCATGCGGCGAAAAAACAGCCGCCGAGGCGGACATCAAGCGCGTGCCTCCGCGAGCGCCTCTTTGCCCCCGCCCTCAGCGAAAGAGACTCTTCAGCTCTTCCTCGCTGAGTTTGCCCAAGAAGTTCTCACCCGGCTGGATCATCTGGTCGATGAGGGCTTTTTTTCGTTCCTGCAGGTCGAAGATCTTTTCCTCGATGGTGTCCTTGGCGATGAGCTTCAGCACCTGCACTTTGTTTTCCTGCCCGATGCGATACGCACGATCGGTGGCCTGTTCCTCCACGGCGGGGTTCCACCAAGGATCGTAGTGAACCACCATATCCGCGCCGGTGAGATTCAGCCCCGTGCCGCCGGCCTTTAAGGAAATCAAAAAGACGGGGGTATCGCCGGCGTTGAAGGCGTTGACGAGGCGCAGCCGTTCTCTCGCCGGCGTCTGCCCGTCGAGGTAGGAATAGGCGAGCTGCTTTTCCTCAAGGCGGCGGGCGATGCGCCGCAGCATGGCGGTGAACTGGGAAAAGACGAGGAGCCGATGACCCGACGCGGCGGCTTCTTCCACCACTTCCATGAGGAGGTCGAGCTTGCCCGAGCCGCCGTCATAGTCTTCCAAAAAAAGCGCCGGATCGCAGGCGATTTGCCTGAGGCGCGTCAGGATGGCGAGGATCTTGATCCGCCCCGTATCCACCCCATGCTCTTCGAGGATGGCGGCAAATTCCTTTTGGCTGCGGAGAAACCACGCCTTGTACAGCTTCTCCTGCTTCGGCGTCATCTCGCTCACCAGCTTACTTTCCACCTTGTCGGGCAGCTCCGTCAATACGTCCTTCTTCATGCGCCGCAGGATGAAGGGGGCGATGTGACGGCGCAGGTCGTCCGCCGCCCGCCGGCTGTCGTCCCGCACGATGGGAACTTCGTAGCGGGCGCGAAATTTCGGGTAGGAGAGGAGATACCCCGGCATGAGGAAATCGAAGATCGACCACAGCTCCATCAGGGTATTTTCAATCGGGGTGCCGGTGAGGGCGAAATATCCCTCCGTCTTGAGGCGCTTCACGGCTTTGGCGTTTTGTGTCGCGGGGTTTTTGATGTGCTGCGCTTCGTCCAAAAAGACGTAGCGGAAAGGCATCTCCATGTAGTCGTCGATGTCACGCTTCAAGAGATGGTAGGTGGTCACCACGACGTCGAGACCCTCTGCCGCCGCCAATTTCTCCCGGCGCTGCGCCTTCCCTCCAGCGATGGCAACGGCGCGAAGCTCCGGCGCAAAGCGGGCGATCTCCTCGATCCAATTATACATGAGGGAGGTGGGCGCGACCACTAAGGAAGGCGCCGCCCCCGCCTCCTGCTTGGCGAGGAGGAAGGCGATGACTTGGAGCGTCTTCCCCAGCCCCATGTCGTCCGCCAAGATGCCGCCCAAATGGTACGCGGAGAGCGCCATGAGCCAGTTGAATCCCTGCACCTGATAGTCGCGCAGGACGCCCGCCACCCGCGCCGGCACCGGCCACGCATCCCGCGCTGGGCGCGTGATCGCCGTCACGAGGCGCGAAAATTCGTCGCTTCTCGCCACGTGAAGCTCCGTTTCCTCGCGCGCCGCCGCGTCCAAATAGAGCGCGTGGGATAAAGGGGCGACCGCCTTGTCCCCCCGCCTCTCCAAGGCTGCCGAGTCCACGAGATCCGCAACCGCGTCAAGCTGCTGCGCCTCGAAGGTCACGAAGGTGCCGTCCTTGAGACGGTGATAGCGCCGCTTCAAGCGATAGGACTTCAAGACCTCCGCCACCTCCTCGAAGTCCAGCCCGTCCGCCGAAAAGCGCACCTCCAAGAGCGCATCGGGGCTGACGCTGACCCCCACCGTCACCGGCGGCATGTCGCGCACCGGGCGGCGGCGAAAGATCTCGGCGTAAAAGACCGTCGCCTTTTCATTTAAGGCGGGGAGTCCCTCCGTCAAAAAGTCATAGCTCGCCTCTTCCTCAGGCTGGACGAAGAGGCCGTCCTCCACCGTAAAGCCGTAAGCGGCAAAGATCGCCTTGACGTCCTCTTCCGCCGCCTTGTCTATGATGAGCGTTTTCCCCCGCTGCGGCGCCGGTGCTTTCTCCCGCAGGGGGTCGTAGGCCGCTGCGCCATAGCGAAAGAGGAGCCGCGCCGAAATCCCGTCCCGATGGTAATCGAGGTACGCCTCCGCCGAAAGCGACAGCGCCTCGTAGCGCGTCGCCAAGGAAGGCGCGATCTCGACCTCCGCCACCTTTTTCAAGGCGGGGAGGGCGGCAGCAAAGAAGGCCTTCACTTGATGCTGTCCCAAAGAGACGGCGGCCGCGCCCGAAAACCCCTTGGATAGCCGCGCCAAGTCCGAAGCCTTTTCCGGCGGCACGCGGTAGAGGATGGAATCGAGGAGCGCCAGACGCCCCGACGAATGCAAAAGCCGCAGGGATTCCCCCTCCGCCAAGGTCACCGCGCCCCCCTCCGCTGTCGCGTCCAAGCGAAGATGGAGGGGCGGAAGCCCGTCCTCCACGGACACTTCTCGGATCTCCTCGTCGAAGGACAGCGAAAAGACCTCCCCCGCCATGATGTCCAAAAAGGCATCCATGCTCGACGGCGTAAGGAAAAACCGTTTTTTGGAAAAGGCTTGCCCGCCCTCGTGGAACTGCCAAGAAAAACGGCTTTTCTCGTCCCGCCACGCTGCCGCTAAAAGCGCCCACAGCCCCTCCGACACCCCCGGCGCGAAGCGTGCCGTCTCCGGGTTCAGGGCAAACTGTACCCCAAAGCCGATGGGAAGTCCCCCAAAAAACCGTTCCATCATGTCGGCGATGTTCGGCACCACATACAGGCGATCCCGCCCGATCCGAAATTCCAGCCATGTCAAAATCCGTCCCCACGTCGTCTCGACATATAAGAGGGGGCGAAGAAAAATCCTCTCTTCTCGCTGCTGGCGCGGCGCTTTTTCCTCTTGGAAAAGCGCGAGGAAGTGCTTTCCCGCTATCGTCGCGCCTGTCTTCTTCTCCTCTTGCCGCTGGCGTTCTCCCTGCAGCGCCTGCACCGCCTTTAAGAGCGCCGCTACATGTTTGCAGGCGTTCTGGTACACCATGGACGCGGGGCAGGTGCAATCATACGCGACGATTCGCTTCTCGCTCTCCACCCTCGCCCACACCGCATAGCGCTCTGTGCCCGACACCTTCGCCCGATAGAGCGCCGTCTGCCCCTCTATCTCCTCCGTGACGCGCCCCACCGCCCCCTCTTCATAGTAGCGGCAGCCTTTGTCATACGAGCGCTCCCCCGCGCAGGATCGAATGTCAATGTTTTTGATCAAATCGGCCGCCCCCTCGTCTCCTGCCTTTCGTCACGCCACGCGCACCCGTCATTTTCCCGCCTCCAAGGACGCGCCATACTTCGCCCGCCACCACGAAATCGCGCGCACGGCGTCGATGTAGTCGGACAGCACGGCTTCGTCTTTCAGCGGCACCGCAGCGCCGCCATGGAGCGGCTCCCCCGCGAGCGGGCGCGTATCCGCCAAGCCGATGGCGTCCTTCGTCACCCACAGGAGATAATTGACTCCCTGCCGATTGCCCCGAGTAAGACTCTGCCCCAAGGCGGTGTAGGAAAAGCCCGCCGGTGCGATCATCTCGACGAGCGTCGGCACCACGTCGATCTGGCTACCCGCTGCGTCGGGCGGGAAAAGGTGCGGTGTGACGCCCCGCCCCGTCACGATGAAGGGAATGGCGTACCGCTCATACTTCCCCGGCGTCAGGCGCACATTGTAGCGGTCGGCGTGGTCGCCGATGATGAGGAACAGGCTGTCGGGGTACTGCGCCCAAGCGGCGGCGATGAACTTCGCCATCTCCCGATCCTCGTACCAAAAATGCCCCAGCTGGCGAAGGAGCGCCTCATCGCCCTGCCGTTCCTCGGGGAGAGAGCGCCGCACCGCTTCTTTATCGAAGCCCTTCGCCGCAAGATCCACGGAAAAGGGCGAATGATTGGACACGTTCAAAATGACATGGAACTGCGCTTCCTCCGCCTTGACCCCAGCTAAGACGGCAGCGTAAAGGTACTCGTCGTCCGCGCCCCAGACGCTCCCCGACGATGCGGGGATGTCGCCACGGCTCAGGAAATGGTCGTAGCCCTGCGCCGTCACGAAATCGCCGATCCGCTCCCACGAGGAAGGCCCCGCGTACCAAAAATACGTTTCATAGCCCAGACGCTCCATGACGGGGGCGCTGGCCGTAGGATACGGCGCAGCGAAGGATTCTGGCATCGTGGTGAGGTAGAGGTTCGCGTCGGCAAGCCCCGCGACGATCCCCGTCACCGCCGACACGGTGCTGCCCCCATTGGGGAGAAACGCGCCGCAGTAGGCGCTGTCAGGGCGCGCCAAAATCGCCTTCATCCCGTCGGCGATGGGGAGATCCGCGTATTCCGACAGGAACGGCCAATTCGCGTAGCTCTCCCCGATGAGGAGGAAAATGTGCCGGGGCTTTTGGATCTGCGCCCCCTTGGCCTCGCGCGTCAGATAGAAATCAAGATCCATGGAGAGCCCCGGTTTTCCCGTCAGCACCGCCGCCAAGCGCCGGATCTCTTCCGGCGAAAAGGAAAGCCCCGTTCCCGCCGCGCCGCGCTCCTTGATCGTCCACGCCCGAAAGATCGCCTGTCCATCGTCCAAGATCGCCTCATTGAGGAGCGCATCCTTCGTCACGCCGGCGTTCTCCCAGCCCACCTCCGTCTCCCAGCCAAGCGCCCCACCAAACCACGACAAGCGGCAAACCAAGGCGACCAGCCCCCAGAGGAGGACCCGCTTTGCCCAGCCGCCGGCGTCAGCCCCCTGCCCCGTGTCCCGCAAAAACCGCGCGGCGAGGAAGATCGCAAGGAGCCGATACAGGCCATACGCCAAGAAAAGCGCCGCCAAAAGACGCACGGGAAGATAAAACTCCTGCACCAGCGATACGAAGAGCGCGTAGACGTCGTCGTTCAGCGTGTTGAAGAGCAGCGGATGATACCCCGAGTGGAACTGCCGGTAATAGGGAAACCGCGCCACGAAGAGGACGCTGAGCGAAACGAGCAAAACGCCGCTCGCCATGCGCCGAAAGAGCGCACCGACGCGCGGGAGGAGCGGCGTCAGGAGAAACGTCGGCAAAAAGACCACGAGGGTCAACAGCCCCGCCGTCTTCATGCTCAACTTCATTCCCTGCCACAGCGCAGAAAAAATATCCGCCATCGCGACGCCGGGCGTCAAGTATTCCGTCATGCCGGCGATGAAGAGGGCGCGAAAGGCCGCGAGAATCAGCCAGAAAAAAAGGTACAGCAAAAGCCCCAAGCGCCAGCCGTCAAAAAAGAGCCACGCGCCAAAGCGCTCCGCGCCGGTTCGTGGCTCTTCGCTTCGCACCTTCATACGTTAAAGCGGAAATAGGTCACGTCCCCGTCCTGCATGACGTACTCCTTCCCCTCCAGGCGCACCTTCCCCTTTTCCCGCGCCGCCGCCGTACTGCCCGCCGCCACCAGATCGTCGTAGGTGACGATCTCCGCGCGAATGAAGCCCCGCTCGATGTCCGAGTGGATCTTGCCGGCGGCCTTCGGCGCCGTCGTCCCCTTGGGGATCGTCCACGCCCGGCACTCATCTTCCCCTGCCGTGAGGAAGGTCATGAGGTTTAAGAGCGCGAACGCCTTCTTGATGAGACGATCCAGCCCCGACTCCGCAAGACCGATGGCAGAGAGGAACTCCTTCGCCTCGTCTCCCGTCAGCTCCGCGATCTCAGCCTCCACTTTCGCGGAGATCGCCACCACTTCCGCCCCCTCCTCCGCCGCGTAGGCCTTGACCCGTGCGACGAAAGCGTTCTCCTTCTCCGCCGTCGCCGCCTCATCCTCCGCCACGTTCGCCACATAGAGGGTCGGCTTCATGGTGAGGAGCGTCAGCTCCCGAAGCAGCGCCGCCTCCTCCTCGGAAAATGCCAGCTGCCGCGCCGGACGTCCCTCCGACAGCGCCGCCGCGACGCGCGCCAAAAGTTCCGCCTCCGCCTTCGCCTCTTTGCTGCCGCTCTTCATCGCGCGCAGGAGCTTCTCCCGGCGCTTTTCCACCGTTTCCAAATCGGCGAGACACAGCTCCGTGGTGATGATCCCGATGTCCCGGATGGGATCCACCGCCCCCTCGACATGGGTGATGTCCGCGTCCTCAAAGCAGCGCACCACATGGGCGATGGCGTCCACCTGCCGAATGTGCTCCAAGAATTTATTCCCCAGCCCCTCGCCCTTCGACGCGCCCTTCACAAGGCCCGCGATGTCCACAAAGCGCACCGCCGCCGGGGTCGTCTTCTTCGACTGATACATCTCATGGAGGACGGAAAGACGCGCATCCGGCACGTCCACCACCCCCACGTTCGGTTCGATGGTGCAGAAAGGATAATTCTCCGCCTGCGCCCCCGCCTTCGTGATGGCGTTAAAGAGCGTACTCTTTCCCACATTGGGCAGCCCCACGATGCCCACTTCTAAATTGCTCAAGGCTCATTCCACCTTTTATATTCAATATATCGTTATTGTAGTGTATCGTTCTCCCTTTTGCAATACACTGCACCGTCTCTCGCGCTCATTTATCGCGGTAATGAGAACCGCACTGGGCAATCTCCACTCGTCCCTCTCGAATACGGTACACGAGGCGATTTTTATCATCGATCCTCCGGCTCCAAAAACCGCTCCAATCTCCTCGCAGCGGTTCCGGTTTGCCAATGCCCTGATACCCGTTGCGCTCAATATCCTGCAATAAGCGCAGAATGCGCTTTAAGGTCGTTCTGTCTTCCTGCGTCCAGTATTCAAAATCTTCCCAAGCCTCATCGTCCCAAAGTTTAGTCATAGGAAACCTCGTGTATCGTCCCTTGTCCGGCATCTAAACGATCGATGGCGCGGCGCAGCCGCTTCCTATTTATTGCCGAATAAAAGGGATCCGCCTTGACTTCAAAGGGCAGCCGCTGCTCACGGATCACAGCTTTCAGGAACATATTGACCGCCACAGAAACATTCAGCCCCGTCTGCTCGCAGAAATCTTCAAAACTCCTTTTATCCTCACTGTTCACACGAATACTCAATACCGCCTGTGCCATGACGTCCGCTCCTTTTGTAAACTCCGCCCATATGATATATTGCTTCGCTCATACAAAATATAGCAAATATCCTTTCTTTTGTCAAAAAGACGCCCCTGCCTCCTCCAGCACCCCGCGGCCGTCGAAAACCGGGACGAATTTTTCCGACGCGGTCTTTCCCTCCTGCACATAGCAGCGGGTGATCCCCAAGCGGAGAGCGTGATCCACGACGGATTGATATTCAAAGGTGGTGAGCGTGCGATTGATCTCCGGAAATTCCGCCGCCCGATAGAGGGGCGTGTACTGGTTCATGAGTGACAGCAGTATATCGTCGCCAAATTCCGCCCACAGCCAATCGAGGAGCGCCATGCTCTCATGGCGCCGCCCCGGCAGCACCAAATGGCGCACCAACACCCCTGTGCGCAGGACGCCGTCCGCCCCCATCACCGGCCGCCCCTTCGCCCGCACCATCGTGCGGATGGCATCTTTCGTCTGCCGGACGTACCCCGGGGCGTCGGCGTAGCGAAGCGCGGTCGCCTCCTCCCCATATTTGAAATCGGGCAGAAAGACGTCCACCTCGTCCGCCAATCGCTCCACGAGCGCCGCCTTCTCGTAGCCGCTCGTATTCCACACCACCGGCAGGCGAAGCCCCCGCGTCCGCGCGCGACGCAAGGCCGCTATGATCTGCGGCGCGTAGTGCGTGGGCGTCACCAAGTCCAGCGTCGCCGCGCCGCGCCCCTCTTGCTCCAAAAAGATGTCCGCCAGACGCGCCTCGTCTACCGCGATGCCGCGCCCCTCGCTGCTGATCGCGGCATTTTGGCAAAAGACGCAGCGCAGGCTGCAATGGGAAAAGAACACCGTCCCCGCGCCCTTTCCCCCCGTCAGGCACGGCTCCTCCCAAGGGTGGAGCGCGGCGAGCGCCACCTCCGCCATCGCGCCCGCCCCGCAGTAGCCGCGCGCGCCCGCGATGCGATCTGCGCCGCATTCCCTAGGGCAGAGCCGACACGGCGACAGGGAGAGCCGCGCGTCCTCAGCCATAGAGCTCCGGCCGCCGATCCGCGAAGACATCGATCTCTCGGCGAATCTTCTCCCGCACCGCCATATCGCAGTCCGCCGTCAAGATGGCCTCCCCCGTCTGTGCCTCCGCCAATCGCTCCCCCCACGGGTCGAGGATGACGGAGCGCCCCGCCAAGGGCAGCCCGTTCGCGAAGGCGCCGCTGCCGTTGGCAGCCGCCACAAAGATTTGATTCTCGATGGCGCGGGCTTGGGTCAGGACGCGCCAGTGCATCTCCCGCACCGTCGGCCACTGGGCGGGGAGGAAGAGGACGCTGATGTTCTCCTCTGCGAGACGCCGCACCAATTCGGGAAAGCGCAGATCGTAGCAGATGATCACGGCGCACCGCACCCCGTCGAGGAGAAACGTCGTCGCCTGCGCCCCCGGGGCGAACACGCGCCCCTCGCCGCCCGCCGAAAAGAGATGCGTCTTATCGTAAGACGCGACGAGCTTTCCCCCTCGGTCATAGACGAAGCAGCGGTTCGCCACGCGATCCGTCGCCGCCGCCGCCACCGAGCCGCCGACGATATTCACCCCGTAGGCGGCCGCAAGCTCGGATAGCGCCGCCTTCGCCGCCTCGCCCTCGGGATCGCCATAGGCCTCCATCGGGCGCGGAAAAAAACCGATGTCCCAAAGCTCCGGCAAGAGAACCACATCCGGCTCTTCTTTCGACGCCTTTTCCATCATCCGCCGAAGCGACGCGATATTCTCCGCCCTGCCGCCGATGACGACCGGCATCTGTAAAATCGAAATCTTCACGACAAACCCCTCGCTTTTTCGATGCGCCCGGAAAAGCCGCCGCACTGTCCCTAACGTACATCCATCGTATAGAAAGACATTATTTATGCTTCGACGCCATCCAGCGCATTTCCTCCTCCCCGAAAAAGCGCCGCACATCGTCACGCATGAACGCATGACCCCTCGGCAAACGCGCGAAAGGAGACGCGCCCTCGCGTAAAATCTTGCCGCGCACCGCCCCTCGCCCAGTTGAAAAAGCACAGTGCGTCCCGTATAATAGAGGCAGTGAACAGGAATCGACAAAAGGAGGCGCGATATGCGAGAGGCGTCGCGGCAGAAGATACGGGATCTCATCGAGCGCTACCCGGCGCTTTCGGTTTGCCAAGAGGAGATCGAGAGGGCGGCGGCAGCGCTCTGCCAAACCTTCGGTGCGAGGAAAAAGCTCTTGGTCTGTGGGAACGGGGGCAGCGCAGCGGATGCGGCGCATATCGTGGGCGAGCTGATGAAGGGCTTTTTGAAGCCCCGGCGTCTCTCTGCCGCCCAGTGGGAAAGGTGGCGCACCGTGTTCCCGGACACGGCGGACTATCTCCATGAACATCTGCAAGGCGCTCTCCCCGCCATCTCCTTGGTGGACGCAGCAGCCCTCAACACGGCCTTCGCGAACGACCAAGCGCCGGATCTCGCCATGGCGCAGCAGGTGCTAGGTCTCGGAAAGGCGGGGGACGCGCTCCTCGCCATCAGCACCTCGGGCAATTCGGCGAACGTATGCTACGCCGCACAGGTGGCGCGGCTAGAGGGGCTGACCACCATCGCCCTGACAGGAGAAGGCGGCGGAAAGCTCAAGGATCTCGCCGACATCACCATCCGCGTGCCGGCGCGGGAAACCTTCAAGATCCAAGAGTACCACCTGCCCGTCTACCACGCGCTCTGCATCGCGGCAGAAGAAGAATTCTTCGGCGATGAGGCCGCATCCCTTCATCCGTAAGGAAAGCGCCGCACGAAAGGCGCTTTTCATGCTCCCCCATACGCAAAGGAGGCTCTCCATGACAAACCGAACCCCTCTCCGCCCCCTCTGGCAAAAGCTCACCGCCTGTTGCCTCGCGGCGCTCTTTTGTCTCTTTCTCAGCGGCACCGCACACGCCGACAAGCGGGACTGGGCGGACAGCACCTACGATTTTTCCCGCGTGCGCCGCGTCCTGCTCTTTGATCTAGATACGGCGAAGATGCCGGACAGCACCATCGACCGGCGTCTGGCGGAGGACATCTTCAAGCGCTTTGCCAAGGACAAACTGGGCAAGCGGCTGCTCTCCTTAGAAGAGGCCGCGCGCCTCTTAGATCCCGAGATCGACGCCAACGTGACGGCGCTTCTCGCCTCCGATCGGGAGAAGGCGGCGGCGCTCATCCGCAAGCACGCGCAGCGCGTGGCGGACGTCTTTATCGACGGACACGTCCAGAATTGGACGAACGATTCCTACATCCGCGAGGCCTATACGGAGTGGCAGCAGAAGGCCTATACCCGCACCGTGAAGGACAAGGACGGAAAGACCCGCGAGGAAACGTACTACGTCAGCGTCCCGGTCTATCATCCGGCCACGCGGGTCTGGTATTCGGAGCTCCAAGCAGCCTTTGAGGTGCGGGACGCGGCCTCGGGGCAATCGGTCATGCTCCGCGAAGACACCCGCGACCGCGACGGCAGCGGTGAACACGACGGGATGTTTGAGCGCATCTGCAAATCCTTTTTCGGCGATCTGGCAAAGAAAATCAAGGCATGACACGAGGATTTTCCTGCCGTCCCGATAGTCTCTTGACCGCTCCTTCGACGAGGGGCGGTATGCGAAAGGAGAACGCCCTATGAAGTACAAACAAATCTTAGTGCCGCTGGACGGCTCGGACGCATCGCGGCGGGCGATGGAGGAGGCCATCTACCTCGCCGACCTGAGCGGCGCCGCACTCATCTTTCTCTACGTCATGGATCTCAACAAGGAACTCCCTGCCGCCCAGCGCATCTGGGAGGAGAGCCACTCCATCGAGGAGTGGAAAAAGGCGGGGGCGGAGAAGCTGGCGACCTTCGTCGTCGGATTGGAAGACAAGATCCAACACGAGGACATCGTAGAGGTCGGGTCGCCGGGAAAAGTGATCCAGCGCATCGCCCAAGAGCGCCGCACTGACCTCATCCTCATGGGGAGCCGGGGGCTGAACGTCTTGGAAAACATCGTCCTCGGCAGCGTGAGCCAGTATATCCTCACCCACGCCCCCTGCCCGGTGATGGTCGTGCACTAAAGAAAGCAATCCGCAGAACGTGAAAAGACCGCCTATCGGAGCGCGCTCCGATAGGCGGTCTTTGTCATATTCATGGGACGCCCTGCGCTTTTCGTCCCTGCCTCTTACAGCGTGCCGAAGATGCGATCCCCGGCGTCTCCCAGACCGGGGACGATGTAGCCATGTTCATTCAGCCGCTCGTCGATGGCCGCGACGTAGATAGGCACGTCGGGATGCGCCGCATTGACGACGCGGATGCCTTCCGGCGCGGAGACCAAGCACATCAGCACCATGGTTTTCGCCCCGTGTTCCTTGAGCATGGTCAGTGCCGCCGCCGAGGAGCCGCCCGTCGCCAGCATGGGATCGACCACGATGAGCGTGCGATCCGCCACATCCGGCGGCAATTTGCAGTAATATTCCACCGGCTGCAGCGTCTTCGGGTCGCGGTAGAGGCCGATGTGTCCCACCCGCGCCGCAGGGATGAGATCGAGCATCCCTTGGAGCATCCCGAGGCCGGCGCGCAGGATGGGGATGATCCCCACCTTTTTCCCCGACAGCTTCTTCGCGCGGCATTTCGCCACCGGCGTCTCGACCTCCACCTCCTCGAGCGGGAAGTCCCGCGTGATCTCATAGCCCATGAGCATGGAGATCTCTTCCAAAAGCTCGCGAAAATCCTTGGAGCCGGTTTCCTTCTCCCGCATGAGGGTCAATTTATGCTGAATGAGGGGATGATCGATGAGATGAACCTTCAGATCGTCCGCCATGGCTCACGCCTCCTCGTAGAGCGGATATTTACGGCAAAGGGCGGCGACGCGCGAACGTGCCTCGTCCTTCGCCGATTCGCTCTCCGGGTGGGAGAGGGTGAGCGCAATGATCGCCGCGACCTCCCGCATATCGTCCTCCACGAATCCTCGGGTGGTGAGCGCCGGAGAGCCAAGCCGCAACCCGCTCGTCACAAATGGCGACAGCGGCTCGAAGGGGATCGTGTTGCGGTTCGCCGTGATCCCCACTTCGTCTAAGAGCGTCTGCGCCGCCTTGCCGGTGATGTTCTTCGAGCGGAGATCGACGAGCAGCAAGTGATTGTCCGTGCCGCCCGTGACGATGCGGAACCCGTCCTTCGCCAGCGCCTCTGCGAGCGCCGCCGCATTCTTCACCACCTGCTTTGCGTATGCTTTGAAGGAAGGATCGAGCGCCTCGCCGAGCGCCACCGCCTTCGCGGCGATGACGTGCATCAAGGGGCCGCCCTGAATGCCGGGGAACACCGCCTTATTGAACTGCTGCCCAAATTCCGCATCCCGACAGAGGATGAGTCCTCCGCGAGGGCCGCGCAGCGTCTTGTGGGTCGTCGTCGTCACCACGTCAGCATAGGGCATCGGACTTGGATGAAGCCCCGCCGCCACGAGTCCGGCGATGTGCGCCATGTCCACCATGAAGTACGCGCCGACCTTTTTGGCGATCTCCGCCATGCGGGGGAAATCAATGATCCGCGCGTAGGCGGAAGCCCCCGCCACGATCATCTTCGGGCGGCATTCCTCCGCCGTCTTTTCCAAGAGGTCGTAGTCGATGCGCTCCGTTTCCTTGTCTACGCCATAGGGAACGATCTTGAACCATTTGCCTGACATATTGACGGGGCTTCCGTGGGTAAGATGGCCGCCGTCGTTTAAGTTCATCCCCATCACCGTGTCGCCCGGCGAGAGAAGCGCGAAGAAAACCGCCATATTGGCCTGCGCCCCCGAATGGGGCTGCACATTCGCGTAGCCCGCACCAAAGAGCGCTTTCGCGCGGTCGATGGCGAGCTGCTCCGCCCGGTCAACGAACTCGCATCCGCCGTAATAGCGCTTGCCGGGATATCCCTCGGCGTATTTATTCGTCAGGACGCTCCCCTGCGCCTCCATGACCGCCCGGGATACGATGTTTTCCGAAGCGATGAGCTCCAATTTGCTCCGCTGCCGCGAAAGTTCCTCGTCAATGTGCTTTTTCAGTTCGGGATCCGCCTTTTCTAACGTGTCCATTAACCGCATGAAACAGCCTCCTCAAAGATATTGATTTTCCTATTCGTCTCGCGTGCGAAACGCCTCAGCGTGCGTCGAGCGCCATGATTTTCTCCACCCGCCGCGCGTGACGACCGCCCTCAAACGACGAAGCGAGAAACGCGCGGAGGATCTCCTCCGCGACGCCAACGCCTAAGACCCGGCCGCCCAGCGCCAAGACATTCGCGTCGTTATGCCGGCGCGCCATCTTCGCCGAGTAGACATCACCGCAGAGCGCCGCCCGGATCCCGGGGATCTTGTTCGCCGCGATGGAGATCCCGATCCCCGTCCCGCAGAGGAGGATCCCCAGCGCTGCCCGTCCCGCCGTAATCTCGGCGCAGACCTTCACCGCAATATCGGGATAATCCACGGACTCGGGCGTATGCACCCCGAAATCCACCGTTTCCATCTCCGGGTACGTCGCCAAGACGCGCTTGAGTTCTTCTTTTAAGGCCAATGCCCCATGGTCACACCCTATCGCAATCCGCATCCCCGTCAACCTCCACCGCTTTCTTTTCCACGAAGTTCGCGCTTCCCTTCGGTCGCGCTCTCTAAGCGTTCATATTATACCATAACCACTAAATTCAGCCTTCGCTCCGCTCGTCTTCATTA
>JBQNAL010000004.1:0-146625 GCA_052170475.1 Schwartzia sp. (in: firmicutes) | reverse complement strand
ATAATAAATGTTGTGGATGATATTTTTGTCATACCACAACATTTATTATAGAACCCCTTTTCCTTTTGGCGTCTCAATCGTCATAATGCCCGCGGTAGGCGATCACGACAATCCTATCCTCTTCCACCGCGTATACGAGCCGGTGTTCATCGTCGATACGGCGGCTCCAAAATCCTGCCAAATCTCCCTTCAGCGGTTCAGGCTTGCCTATCCCCCCAAAGGGATTCCGACTCATCTCTTTAATGAGCCGGTGAATCTTTTTGACAGTCTTTTCCTCCTGCTGCTGCCAGTAAAGATAATCTTCCGAAGCGTCCATATCCCACGCAATCGTACGAGAATCGCCATAGCTCAATCCTCCATGAGCGCGTGCGTTGTTACGGCAAGCGTTCCATTTCGGTAAGCCGCCATCTTCTTTTTCAGATACCGCATGTTGCTTTCCGAATAAAAAGGATGCGCCGATAGTTCAAACGGAATGCGCTTTTCCCGGCTCACTTTCTTTGCGAAAACGGTAAATGCGGCGATCAGGGAAAGCCCCAGCTCGGCGCACACCTCTTCCATGCTCTTTTTCACATCCGCATCCAATCGAAAATTCACATTCACAGTCTGTGCCATAAAATTCACTCCTTTCTCATCTCTGCTATATGCAAAAGTAACGAAATTTGAAAGCAAAATGATTTACGTTGGCGGTTAAAAATGGCGATAGGCGCTTTTGTTTTTCACTTCTTTTGATTTTTCGTCATTTCCAAGGCGTTGTTGAGGAAGAATTCGCCGCCCATGGGGGAGGTGCAGTCCTTTTCCATGAGGACGTTTTTATTTTCATCCCGAAAGGTCAGGCAAAAGGCCTCGTCTGTGGGGGACGACGCGCCCGGAGCGGGGGTCACGAAGGCGGAGACCCCCGGCGCGTAGTCCCTTCGGTAGTAGACTTCCCGCACCGGGTGCAGCCCTTTATCGTCGTCGCGGCGCTTAAAGCGCAATTTGAAGCCAAAAATATCGTCTAACCGCATGATATACCCTCCTGTCGCAGCTTCTCTTTCCCCCATAAAAAATCAACGTCAGTCATCCCCTTTTGATGCGAGGATGCGTGTGCCGCAGACGAAACACACCTGTTATCCATTGCCATGGCGCGTCGGCACCCTGTCCTCCAGCAAACCGATGAACAAGTAGATCAACTGCCCGACGAAAAATGCCGCCCCGGCCAGGAGCATAAGTCCCGCCCCCAGGCCGAGGGAATCTTGGCCTGGCCCGGTATACGCCGCCCAGTGTTCTTCCAGCTCTTCGTCGAAAACGCGCCACGCCAAGAGGCTGAGCACAGTGGCCAACGGGGCGAGAACTGCCCAGGGACCCGATCGGCCAAGCACATGGAGACGGTGCGCGGCGAGAACCGTCTGCGAAGCATATACTATCACGGTGAAAGCAATCCACACGGCGTAAATAGGAAAAATATATTTTCCCCCGTCGCTGGAACACATCCCCGTAAGATACAGGAAGGAAACGAGCCAAGTCATCGCGATCTCTGCCGACAAAAGCGTCGCCCAAGCGTCAACATAAGTCTCGCGAGGGATCCTTCCTCGGAGAGAGAACAAGAATTTCCGCATGTTATCCATCATTTTCTCCTCGCGGAGCTAGGCACGGCCGTCCATTGGATTTGCCGCGGCGCGCCGGTGCGGGGACGGTTCCTTTTCAACCGACTCGTTCGCGTATCATATGGGTTTATCAAACTTACGGACACGCCAAGGGACGGCAAAATTTGCCCTTGACACTTCCCCGGGCGGCATGTATAATCGGATACGTTGACAAGCGATTGGGGTATCGCCAAGTTGGTAAGGCACGGGATTCTGAATCCCGCATGCGTTGGTTCGAGTCCAGCTACCCCAGCCACCGAATGTTTGCACCGCGCTGGCGGTGCTTTTTTGTTTCGCGAAGGCGGAGTACGCGTCCTAAAATTTGATGTCGTGGGCGATGGTCTGGTCGCTTTTCCCTAAGACCCAGCCTAATACCTTGATCTCCGCGTAGAGCATGACCCGCTGCTCTCTTGGATCCACCTGCGCCCGCATCAGTTCTTTATATCGGGCGATCTCCTGTTCGTAGCGGGCGCGAACGGCGGAGGGGCTGCGCATTTTCTCCCGGTGATCCGCCGCGTAGGTCTCGCTGTTGATGATGTCTTTGTACGTCATATCGCATGTCCTCTTTTCCGTTTCGCGCCCTCACGGCAGGGATTTTCCCGTGCGTCGCGAATATCTTCATCATGTGGTGCGGGTGGTGCTTGGCTCGCCTTCGCTCCGCTCGTCTTCATTAAGTGCTTAGGTATATATTCTCATTATATCAAAAAGAAAGGTCGGGGGAAAGTATGCCGTATGTCAACATCAAAATCACCCGGGAGGGAAATGTGACGGCAGAGCAAAAGCGCCGGCTCATCGAGGGTGCGACATCACTCCTCCACGACGTATTGGGGAAGAACAAGGCCACCACCGTGGTGACCATCGATGAGGTGGATACGGATAACTGGGGCATCGGCGGCGTCCCCGTGACGGCGCTTCGGAAAAATCGGTAGGCAAGCCCCCCGATGAAGCCATGTATGTCAAGACAGCGATACGAGGAGGAGTATGCGATGGGAAAAATTTATCAGAGCTTAACGGAATTGATTGGCCATACGCCGCTCTTGGCGGCTCGGCGCTTCAGCCGGGAGGAGGCGCTTCCCGCGCCGATCTTGGTGAAGCTGGAGTATTTCAATCCGGCGGGCAGTGCGAAGGATCGCATCGCTGCCGCGATGATCGAGGACGCGGAAAAGCGCGGCCTCCTGACGAAAGATGCCGTCATCATCGAGCCGACGAGCGGCAACACGGGCATCGGTCTGGCCAGCGTGGCGGCGGCACGGGGCTATCGGGCGATCCTCACCATGCCGGAGACGATGAGCTTAGAGCGGCGCAGGCTGCTCCAGGCCTACGGTGCGGAAATCGTGCTGACGGACGGCGCCAAGGGCATGACGGGCGCCATCGAAAAGGCCGAAGCGCTGGCAAAAACGCTTCCCCACGCCTTTTTGCCGTCACAGTTTACGAATCCCGTAAACCCCGCAGCGCATGAGGCGACGACGGGGCCGGAGATCTGGGCGGACACCGACGGCGCGGTGGACATCTTCGTAGCGGGGGTAGGCACCGGCGGCACGATCACCGGCGTGGGGCGCTTTCTCAAGGGGAAAAAGCCCACCGTCAAGATCTGTGCCGTAGAGCCCGAATGCTCTGCCGTCTTATCGGGCGGCGCCCCCGGCTCCCACAAGCTCCAAGGCATCGGTGCGGGATTCATCCCCGAGACGCTCGACACGAAGATTTACGACGAGGTGCTGCCCGTCGCCAATGAAGCCGCCTGCCAATGCGCCCGTAAATTCGCTCGCACGGAAGGCATCCTCGTCGGCATCTCCTCCGGCGCGGCCTTGGCGGCAGCAGTAAAGCTCGCTCTCCGCCCGGAAAACGCCGGAAAAACCATAGTCACCCTCCTCCCCGACACCGGCGACCGCTACCTCTCCACGGAGCTCTTCGAGGGGTAAGGGCTCATCGCGTCGCTGGAGGTCTCAGCTACTTTGCCGCCGACCTGATGGATCTCTCCGTCTTCCTCCAGACGCTGGCGGGCTCTCCCTCGGCACGAAATTTACCCGCTTCCTCCCCCTCTTTCTCCTGCACCACATCATGATCGCCATCCCCCTCGCAGGCGACCTCATCCTGCTCCTTGAGAGAAATTTAGCCCCCCTGCTCGTAAGGTAAGGGAAGTTCAATCTCATTTACTTAAGGAGGATTGACATGAATGATGTAATACTTGACGAATTTTATGAGGAAATGGCGTCGGTCAAATTCGAGGCATACGGGATATTAGACTCATCGGACAAGATTCATACGTTAGGAACAGACTCAAAGATAATCGGAAGAATCTTCGAGATGTTTTCTCAACCTGTTCTTGAAAGCATCGCCAAGAACCACCATATGATTCTTTCCACCCCAAATTCACAGACGGTGTATCCAGATTTTATTATGATGCGGAATGAAGCATCGAAAGAAAAAATTGCCATAGATATAAAGACAACATATGTCGATTCTGATCAGTCAACGATAAAATTTACGCTGGGTTCTTTTGGATCCTATATGCGGAACAACACGAAAAATATAGCATATCAATATACAGATTATGCGAGACACTATGTCATCGGCTTTGTCTACAAGAGAAACGGGCAAGCCCAAGAAAGTCACGTTTTTAATTACGAAGGTCGTAATCAAATCGAATTCCCATTCTATGGTGTAAAATATTTTATGCAAGAAAAATACAAAATTGCGGGGGATAGACCAGGTTCAGGCAACACGGAGAATATCGGTTCTTTTCCCACCCAAAATCTCTTAGATTTGAAGAACGGGAATGGCCCCTTTTGCCATTTGGGTGTAGATGTGTTTGACCTGTACTGGAAATATTATCCCCAATATAGAAGTTCATCTAAAGCATACACATCTCTCCGCGAATTCATGGAATGGTTTCCCATGCAGTCAAAATCCAATGTTACATTACTTCATCCTTACGACTATAACAAGGTTCTAAACAGGATTGTTGCGTATGCAAAAAAGTTATCAAACCGTTAACCCATCGGCGCACAGATGCGAAATCTTCAACTCCAAGCAAAAATATCGGGGAGGATGATGTATCCTCTCCGATATAAGTTCAAAGGGCAATCCGTTCTATCGATGATTGGAGTTCATCGCTCAAAGATTGTTTTTGACAGCTTGCCGGGTCATAATTCATCAAAAGAGCCTCTATCATGGGATTTCTGTTTTCTTCTTTAGCCCCAATATGATAAAAATGTGCTTGATTTATTTTATAACAACCGCTCCAAATACGATCAATGTACTCATTCTTGCGATACTTGTTTTCGTCCCATGTCGATAACATAAATCTAGCACGCGTGGCAAACAAAGTATTTCGCAAAGACAGTTCCAACGTTTCATCCCAGCTATCATAATAATCGACGTGACGTCCAATATAAGGTGGGTCACAATAAATAAAATCATCCTCACCTGCTCTTGCAATCGTTTGTTCAAACGAACAACAAACAAACTCCCAATCATTTTCCGGCAAGATGTCTTCTAAGTGTCTAACCTGATTAACGATTTTTGTCACATACGCTTTTGCAAAACGCTCTGGTTTATGCCCGTATGGAACGTTGAACTTGTAGTATCTATTGAACCGTATCATCCCATTGAAGCAACTCCTATTCAGGAATAAGAAGTCAAGTGGGCTATGTTTTTCATTAAATCTATCTCTTATGAAATAGTAGTGTTCATCCTCTTTTTTTGCTAAAATTGAGCCTTCATATTCCAAAAAATCACGAACGATTTTCGATGTAATTGTTTTATTTTGGATGGCTTTATATAATTCTACAACATACGGATTCGTATCAGAAAAAACAGCTTTACGAGGAGCCAAATTAAGTCCTACTACCCCTGAGCCCATAAAGGGTTCGAACCATGTGGCATTATCCGCTATATATAGGTTATCTGAAATCAGATTGACGATTTTGGTCTTAATTCCTTGGATTTTAATTGGAGGTATATAAATTTTATCAATCATATCCTACCTCCTTAGAGTTTCACAGTATACACTCCAGTCACTCTCCTGCCGCCGATTTCTGGGCAAGAGCGGGGGGTGACAGGAGCGACTTCCTCATGCGCTTCCTCCTCAAAAACCTCAAAACGCCACAAAATTCCCCTCGCGAAAGACGGGCACTTCCTGCCCGTCTTTTTTTCTCCCCGTGATGGAGAGATCCGCGGAGCCGATCATGAAGTCCTCGTGGAGGAGGGAATCGTTGACGCCGTGCCTCAGGAGCGTTACGGAGTCCATGTCGGCGCCGCCGGCAAGGCAGGTGGGGTACGCTTTCCCCAGCGCCAAATGGCAGGCGGCGTTTTCGTCGAAGAGGGTGTTGTAAAAGAGAAGGCCGCTCTTTGAGATGGGGGAATCAAAGGGCACCAGCGCCACTTCCCCTAAATGCGCCGCCCCCTCGTCGGTGGCGAGGAGTTCGGCCAAGAGATCGCGCCCCACGGCGGCATCAAAGTCCACCACCTTCCCGGCGCGGAAGGTGAGCCGCAGGCCGTCGATGAGGTTGCCGTGAAAGACCAAGGGCTTCGTCCCATAGACGACGCCCTCCACCCTATCGCGATCCGGCAGGGTGTAGACCTCCTCCGTGGGAAGATTCGCCACGAAGGGAACGCCGCCCCCCTGCCCCTCGAACGGCTCCGTCGCCTCCTCGCCCCCCACCCAGAGGTGGCCAGCGGGAAGCCCCACCGTGAGGTCGGTGCCGCAGGCGTTTCGATAGTGCAGGCTGTCAAAGGCGTTTTCGTTCAAAAAGTCCGCCGCCCGCCGCAAAAAGGCGATGTGATCGCGCCAGCGTGCCGCCGCGCCGCCGTCCCCCGTCACCCGCACCGTCGCCAAGATCGCCTGCCACAGAGACGATGCCGCGTCCTCCGGGGATTTCCCGGGGAACACCTTCTGCGCCCAGCCGGCGGTGGGGATGGCCGCTACACACCAAGCATTTTTATTGCTCATCATCCGCGTGCGGTAGTCGAGGAGGGCTTCCCCCGCCGCCCGCTGCGCCTTTTGGAGCCGCGCCGGAGCGATCCCGCGAAAGATTTCCGGATCGTCCCCAGATAGCGCGATGAAGGCCGCCCCCGCGCTTGCGTTGTCGTCGTAGAGGGCTTTTTTCCAGTGCGGATACTCGTCTAAAACGTCTTCGGCGACATGCAAAAAGCGAAGCCGCGAAAGACGCTCATCGCCCCAGTTTACCGTCACGTCCCGCGCCCCGGCCTCGTAAGCCGCCTGCGCCAAGCGCCGGGCGAAGTCCGCCCCTTCGACGGGCGAGCTCACCACAACCGATTGCCCTCTCTGCACGTTGACCCCCACCCGCACCACGAGGCGGGCGTACTCATTCCACGCCGCTTCCATCATGCCAGCAGCCATTTCAAGAGATCCGAGCGAGAGATGAGTCCCACCAGTTTCCCATTCTCTAAGACCGGCACCTGCTTGATGTGGTGGTTGAGCACCGTTTCTCCGACCTTGGCGGCCTCGTCGTCCGCCCCGACGGTCACGACCGGAGACGTCATGATCTCGCCGGAAGTATTCGCCCCCATCTTGCGGAAGGCTTCACGATATTCCTCCATCCCCTGATATTCCCCTAAGACGTTGACCACCTGCGGCCTTTTCGGCGCGATCTTCTTTCGGAGCAGATCCCCTTCGCTCACCATGCCCAGCACCTTCCCCGCCGCGTCCACCACCGGAACGCTGGGGACGGCGCGATCCACCATGAGCTCTGCTACCTTGCGCACCGGCGTATCCGGCGATACCGTCATGATTTCCTTCAGCATGATGTCCCTTGCCTTCATCCTATGACCCTCCCTGTCAAAGCCCAATCCCTGACAAAAGGACAGAGCATTTTTTCTCCCCCCTATTTCGTCACTCGCCCGCCTTTTTCCTGCTGGTGGAAACATTTCTCCCGCCCACAGCCGATATTGGCAGGAATCTGCCCGCCTTGCGCCTAATTATATAGTGAACATCCCCGCCGCATGACGGCACATCTTTCTCTCGATTCAAAGGAGGTTCTGCGCATGAAAAAAATCATCTCCGCCCTCGTTTTCGCTGCGCTCATCACCCTCTCCGCCGCCGTCGCCGACGCGAGCATCTGGACGGCGCGCGAGGAAGGGGACTACTACGAACTGATCTACCCCGTCTTTGAGTGCGACGATCCCGTCGTCAAGGAAGCCATCAACGCCGACATCTACACCCGCGCCGCCCGCACCGCCGACGCCGCCCGCCAAAACTACACCACGAGCTTTCGCTACGAGCTGAAGATGGAAAACGCGCGTTACCTCTCCCTCGTCTTCTTCCCCGGCGGCTACGAAGAAGGTGCCATGCACGGGATGTATACCGGCGTGGGCGTCGTCTACGACAAGACGACCGGGGAAAAGGTGCCGCTCTCCCACTTCGCCGACGTCACGGTGGAGGATCTGATTCGCCTCCAGCGCGCCGGCCACTTCCTGCACGTCGATGGCACCCCCATCCCGAAGGATCATATCCAAGGCCGCCCGGGGCATGTGCCGGCGGATTACTACCTCACCTCGTGGGGGCAGATCGGCGTCCTCTTCCCCCCCTACGCCTTAGCGAGCTTTGCCGACGGCGTGACGGTCATCAACGTCGCGCCCCTAAAGAAGCCGGGCGTGCGCCTTGACTGACGCCCTACCCAACGCACCGAAAAAAGCGGTGCGCGTTGCCATCTCACACTGCCTACAAAGAGGAGGCACTGCCATGAAGCCCATCCTGCCCGCGCTCCTATTTGCCTCTTGCCTCGCCCTCTCCTCCGCCCACGCCGACGCCAGCGTCTCTACGGCGACGGAAACGAGGGGCTACTGGGAAATGGTCTACCCCATCTTTGAAGACGACGAGGCGGAGATCAAGGCGGCCATCAACGCCGACCTCTACCTTCGCGCCTACCGCAGCGTCAACGACGGCGAAAAAAATGCCAGCAGACGGCTCGACTACAAGCTGATGAGAGAAGACGATCATTACCTTTCCCTGCTCTTCTTCCTCAGCCGCTACGAAGCGGGCGAAGAGAACCCCGTTCACCGTGTCTATGCGTTTGGCGTCGTCTACGACAAGACCACCGGGGAAGAGGTACCCCTCTCGCGCCTCGCCGACGTCACCGTGGAGGATCTCATCCGCCTCCAGCGCGCCGGGCACTTCTATCGCTGCGATGGCACGCCCATCCCCACCGAACATATCCAAGGGCAACCGCAACGCGTGCCGAAGGACTACTTCCTCAACGACCGGGGGCAGATCTTCGTCCTCTTCTCCCCCGACCTCTTGGCTCGCCCCGCTGACGGGATCACCGCCATCGACGTCACCGATCTAAAAAAGCCCGGCGCTTTCTGACGGCGCTTCGCCCCCCAGCACGCGCCGCAAAAGCGCTATGCAGCACGGCCTACGAAAAGGAGGAAGTTCCATGAAACCCATCATTTTCACCCTCATTCTCGCTTCGTGCCTCGTCCTCTCTGCCGCCCCCGCCGACGCGGAGAAAAGCCGGACGGTACACGAAGAAACGGCCACCTACGCCCTCACCTATCCCATCTGGGAAGGCGATCCGGCGTCCGATGCCATCACCGCCGACATCCTGTCCCACGTCCTCCACGCCAAAAACGCCGCCGAAGAATTGGGTTGCGTCGTGCATTTTTTCTACAAAAGACCAAGGGAAGACGACCGCTACCTCTCCTACATCTTTCTCTCCGACTACCACCGTAAGAGCGACGGCTACGCCCGCTCGACTGCCGAAGGCGTCGTCTACGACAAGGTCACGGGCGAAAAAGTCCCCCTCTCCCACTTTGCCGACGTCACGACAGCCGACTTGGTGCGCCTCTACGAAGCGGGCGCTTTCCACCACTACGAGGGGCTGCCCCTCCCCATCGACCCCGTGAAACGGCCGACGAAAGTGCCGGAGGACTATTTTATCACCCGGTGGGGCACTATTTTCGTCCTCTTCGATGCTAGAGAATTGGCACCCTTCCAGGCAGGCGCGACCGCCATCGACGTCACCTCGCTAAAGCACCCGGGCGTTTCTCTGCCGAGCGTTTAGGCTGCGGCTGCCCCTTTTCCCACGCACCATAAACGCGCGGCGTCCCCCGCGATTTTCCCGTGACGACAACAAAGGAGGATTTACCATGAAACCCATCATCCCCGCGCTCATTCTCTCCTCGTGCCTCGCCCTCTCCGCCGCCCCGGCGGACGCCCGCATCTGGACGGCCACAGAAACCGGCGATTATTACGAATTGGTCTACCCCGTCTTTGAGTGCGACGACCCGGACATCAAAGAGGCCATCAACGCCGACATCTACACCCAGGCCTCGGAAACCGCCGATGCAAATCAAGGGGAAGCCTATACGACGAGCTTTCACTACAAGCTGAAGATGGAAAACGATCGCTACCTCTCCCTCGTCTTTCTCCCCGGCGGCTATCCAAAAGGCGCCATCCACGGCATGTATACCGGCGTGGGCGCCGTCTACGACAAGACGACCGGCGAAAAGCTCCCCCTCTCCCACTTCGCCGATGTCACGCTGGACGATTTGATCGAGCTCTGGGAAGAGGGCGAATTGTATCATTACGAGGGCAGGAAGATCGACGTCATCCCCCTCTTTGGCCCGCCGAAGCGCGTACCCGAAGACTATTTCCTTACGGATGACGGAAAAATCTTCGTCACTTTTGGCCCCTACGAATTGGGGCCTTATGCGCAGGGCATCACCGCCATCAACGTCACGTCCCTCAAAAAGCCCGGCGTTTTTTGAGGATACCGGCTCCGCATGTTTCCCGTGAAAGATTGGGGGGCATGACCGCCGCCACGCACCGAAAAACACGGAGGGAGGGATTTCATGGAAGACTTCTTAGGACGGCTTCGCACCGCCGGCTATAAGATCACGCCCCAGCGCCGCGCCGTCTTAGCGGCGTTCCAAAGCCAAGCGCCCTTTCCCACCGCGCACCAGATCTTGGACGCCGTGCGCCGGACGCAGCCCGACGTCTCCCTCGACACCATCTATCGCAACTTAGCGATGCTGACGGATCTGGGACTCGTCCACGAGATTTTCCGTCCGGCGGGCAGCGTCTACGAACTGACCGCGCCCGACCACCACCACCACCATCTTGTCTGCACCGCCTGCGGTCGAACGGCGTGCATCGACGTCTGCCCCATGACGCCCATCTACGAAGAGGAAGCCAAAAAACAAGGCTTTCTGATCACCGGTCACATCTTTGAATTTTACGGTCTCTGCCGAGACTGTCAGGAAAAAGCCAAAAAATAGGGAGAGCGTTCTCTCAAAACGCCCTGCACCAAAGGGTGCGCAGCGACGAAAATTTTTCTTGCGCCCTCGCCGAAGATATGGTATGGTATTAAATAGGATTTTTCCTATTTAATACCATTTTTATTTGCAGGAGGTCTTACCTTGAAACGCATCTTATCCATTTTTTCCATTCTCACCCTCGTCTCCCTCGCTCTCGTCGGCTGCGGGGGAAGTGAGAGCAGCGGCGGCAAAAGTGACAAGAAGGCCGAAGCGCCCTTTCGCATCGTCACGTCCTTCTATCCCATGTACATCGCTGCCCTAAACATCGCCGACGGCATCGACGGCGTGGAGGTCGTGAACATGACGAAGCCCCAGACGGGCTGCCTCCATGACTATCAGCTCTCCACCGGCGATCTTACGACGCTGGAAAAAGCCGACGCCTTCGTCGTCAACGGCGCGGGGATGGAGGCATTCCTCGACAAGGTGGTCAGCCAGCAAAAGAACCTCAAGCTCATCGACGCCTCGAAGGGCATTCCCCTCCTCAAGGACGGCGACGAGGAAAATCCCCACGTCTGGCTCAGCGTCACCCACGCCATCGCGCAGGTGAAGAACATCGCCGCGCAGCTTTCTGCCGCCGACCCCAAGCACGCCGACGCTTACAAGAAAAACGCCGACGCCTACGTCCAAAAATTGGAGGCGCTGAAAAAGGACATGCACGCCGCACTGGACAAGGTCTCCCATAAGGACATCGTGACCTTCCACGAGGCCTTCCCTTACTTCGCGCAGGAATTTGGCCTTCACATCGTCGCCGTCATCGAGCGTGAGCCGGGCAGCGAGCCGACGCCCACGGAACTCAAAGAAACCATCGAAAAGGTGAACGCGCTGCCCGTGAAAGTACTCTTCACCGAACCCCAGTATTCTCCGAGCGCCGCCGAAGCCATCGCGCGCGAAACCGGCGCGAAGATCTACACCCTCGACCCCGTCGTCACCGGCGAGGCCAACCGCGCCGCCAAGGATGCCTACATCGAGACGATGAAGAAAAATCAGGCGACGCTTTCGGAAGCGCTTCGTTAAGCCGCTTCCCCCCTCATCAAGAACGCCCCGATGCGCTTTGCCAAGGCATCGGGGCGTTCTTATTTTTCCCTTCTCTGCCTTTCCTGCGCCACCTTGAAAAAGGGGGAGAAAGCGTATACAATAGAAAACACCAGAAGGGAGGCGGCGAGCCGCATGACCACGAAGCACAGCGGACGGCAGTACCAAGACTCCGTCTTTCGCCTCTACTTTAACGACCCTGACCGTCTGCGCGAAGTAGCCGGGGCACTCCACCAAAGGACGTACCCCAGCGAGGAGCACATCCAAATCGTCACCTTGCAGGGTACCTTTCTCTCGCAGCTAAAAAATGACATCTCCTTCCTCGTGGATGGGCGGTGCCTCATCCTGATAGAGCACCAGAGCACCCTGAACCAAAACATGGCGCTGCGCTGTCTCTACTATGTGTGCGAACAGTTTCGGCAAACCATCGCCATCAAGGATCTCCACCGCAACCGGCGCATCACCTTGCCCGCACCGGAATTCCACGTATTCTATACCGGGGAGACCGACATCCCGGAGACGCAGATCCTGCGCCTCTCGGACGCCTATCTTTCCCCCATCCGCAGCATCCACTTGGAGCTCTCCGTCCTCTGTCACAACATCGAATACAGCAGAGAAAAGGCGCTGCTGCAAAAAAGCCGTGCCCTCAAAGAGTACAGCTTCTTCATCGGGCGCATCAAAGCGAATCTCCGTCAGGGCATGGCGCGCCCCGACGCCATCCGAGAAGCCGTTCTCTACTGCGAGACACACGCCATCATGGCGCCATTTCTCAAGGCGCACGAAAGGGAGGTCATCGACATGGTGAATTTTGAATGGAACCAAAAAGAATACGAAGACGCCATTCGCGAAGATGGCATGGAGAAGGGCATAGAAAAGGGCATGGAGAAGGGCATGGAGAAGGGCATGGAGAAGGGGCGGCAGGAAGAGAAAACCGCCATCATCTTGAACATGCTGAGGGAAAAACTGCCGGTGGAAACCATCGCCAAGATATCGAATTTTTCCGTGGAGAAGGTGAACGCCTTGGGCAAGATGCACAGCCTACTCTAGCCCAAACTTCCCCGATGGCAAAATACACGTGCGCCCACGGCGAAATTGGCGGCAAGGCTGAGCCTTGCCGCCAATTTCGCCCGCGCCGCCTTTTCACTCTATCATCAGGAGGCTTTTCATGATGTCCAACAAAAAAAGCGCCGCCGACTTCGTCGCTGCGACGACCATTGCCGATATTTTCCATGCCGCCAAGCAGCTTGACGGCGTCGCCGTCAAGACGAAGCTCATCGAAAGCCCGTACTTTTCCTCGCTCTCCGGCGGCACCGTCTACTTAAAGCCGGAGAATCTGCAAAACACCGGCTCCTTTAAGCTCCGCGGCGCGTACAATAAGATCAGCCAACTGTCAGCGGCAGAGCGGAAAAGGGGCGTGATCACCGCTTCCGCCGGAAACCACGCACAAGGCGTCGCCTTTTCGGCGCAGAAGCTCGGCGTGAAAGCCGTCATCTCGATGCCCGCCACCACGCCCATTTTGAAAGTGGAGGCCACGCGCGCCTACGGGGCGGAGGTCGTCCTCTATGGCGACACCTTCGATGACGCCTACGCGAAATCCTTGGAACTGCAAAAAGAAAAGGGGTTCGTCTACATCCACCCCTTCAACGATCGGGAAGTCCTCTTGGGGCAAGGCACCGTCGCCAAGGAGATCATCGACGACTGCCCCGACATCGACGCCATCCTCGTCCCCATCGGCGGCGGCGGGCTTGCGAGCGGTGTCGCCATGGCGACGAAGCTCGTCAATCCGCACGTCCGCGTCATCGGCGTCGAGCCGGCGGGCGCGGCCTCGATGGCAGCCGCCTTCTCTGCGGGAGCGGTGACGACGCTTCCCTCCGTCGATACCGTCGCCGACGGCTGCGCCGTCAAGACGGTGGGGGATCTGACCTACGCCTTTTGCCGAAAGTATGTGGACGAGATCGTCACCGTCTCCGAACTCGAGATCATGTCCGCCCTGCTCTCTCTCATCGAAAAGCACAAGCTCATCGCCGAGGGCGCGGGGGTGCTCTCCTTGGCCGCGCTGCCGAAGCTCCCGCTTCGCGGGAAAAAGGCCGCCGCCATCCTCTCGGGGGGCAACATCGACATCTCCACCATCTCCGCCCTCATCAACAAGGCGCTCATCGCCCGGGGACGCGTCTTCTGCTTCGCCGTGCAGCTCCCCGATAAGCCGGGGCAGCTGCTCCACGTCTCGCAGATCTTGGCCGAGGAGGACGCGAATGTCATCCGCCTCGACCACAATCAAGCCATGGTCACGGACAGCTTCAAGAAAGTGCAGCTCACCGTCACCTGCGAGACCCATGACGAGGATCACATCCGCCGCATCCTCGCCGCCCTGCAAAAAGGCGGCTTCACCATCGACCGCGTATATTGAGAAAAGCGCTGCGTGCAGCCGTCTTCCCTGCGCACGCTTCCCCCTACGAAGAACCCCGCCGCATGGCAAGCCCGATGCGGCGGGGTTCTTCGTGATGCACGAGGGAGCGCCACGCTCGCCCCTCATGACCTTGATTGGATCAGCACGTCCTTCGCGTAGCCGTCCTCGACTTCGACGACGACGTCGTCCTTTTCAAGATTCACAATGCAGCAGGCGTTGCGCGTCGTCTTTTTGACATCGTACAGGGCGCTGTCCGCCGCCAAGAAGAAGTCCTCGACATGGCGGTCGGGGGAGAAATGATCGAAGCAGAGTCCCTGCGTGATGGTGACGACCGAGGCGACCTTGGAATAGCGGTGCGCGATGTTGCAGGCGGCGATGCGCTGCGCCAACTGCCGGGTGAAGTCCCGCACCTCATCGCGGCTGTAGCCCGTGTAGAGGATGACGAATTCGTCCCCGCCGTAGCGGCAGGCGAAAATATTCTCCGCGCTGGTGACGAGGCCGTGAATTTCCCGCGCCACGCTCTCGATGCACTTATCCCCCGCCTGATGGCCGTAATTGTCGTTATACTGTTTGAAATAGTCGATGTCGATAATCTCCACGGCCAAGGTCTGCGGCGTTTTGCGCAGCTGATTGTCGATGTACTTCACGTAGCGGTCATAGGCGAAGCGGTTCGCCAATCCCGTCAGGGCGTCGGTCTCAGACTTTTTCCGCAGGACGATGTTTTCCTTGAGCGACGCCACCATGTTGTTGATGCTGTCGGCGATGAGGTTCATCTCGTCGCTCGTCGTCAAATGCAAACTTTTGTCCGGGATGATGCCCTCCTCGATCTTGTGCAGATAATCCGTGATATGCGTGATGTGCCGCAGGAGCCGCGAGGTGACGAGAAAAATGACGATGTAGCCGAACGCAATGCCCCCCACCATGATGGAGAGGATCTTTCTCGCCACGTCCGCAATCTGCGCCTCTAAATCCGTAATGTTGCGGCCGACGACCACCGCCCCCACGGTATTGCCGTCCTTATCGACGAGTGCCTGATACAGGCAGTAAATCATGCCCCCCGCCACATTCGCTTCCCCGGAATAGACGCCGTAGCGATCCAAAGAATCCGCGACGCGCTTTGAGATGTAGGTGCCGACGATGGATTTTCCGTCGGGGCTCTTCGTGCTGCCCGCGATGCGAAGATAATGCCCCTCTTCGTATCCGGCCGTCGTTTCCGTCGCCTGGACGTAGCCAAGCGCCGCCTCCGAATCCAACTTAAAAATATAGGCGAAGGTGCCGGTCTTTCGCTCATGCTCCAAGAAGGGGGCGATATTCGCCCTCGCTTCCGTGCCGTCGCCGATGGGCGTATCGCCGTAATAGAGCGTCTTGCCCCGGATGTTCCACGAGGCATCTTTTTTCGGCGAGAGGAGATCCTGAATATAATTGATGTCGGCATGAAGATGATCCATGATGAGCTGCTTTTCGAACTGCGAAATCATCGTCAACACGACGGTGTGCACGAAGAGCAAGAGTCCGAGCGCGGACACGGTCAAGATGGTCATGAGTTTCATCCGCAAGGTGCGGAAAGCAAAAAAATTGCGCAGCGCCGCAAATAGTCGCGTAAGCATGATGATGAAAAAACCCCTTTATCTCTATGGTAAATATGGCGCACGATTCTTCATTATATTATACCATATCTTAGGTAAAATTTTCCCATTGAAATAAAACTTTTTATCTAAAAAACCTCTGTGATCCCTCCTAAAGCGCGCCCCGGCGGCTTGTGTATCCCCTAATAGACTGATATAATAGGAAATATGTATCGACAGGTTCCCCGCGCCGCCCCGAAAAGAGCGCTTGGCGAGTGCGCCGTGCATAAGCGACCAAACGTGGAGGACGCACAGACCTTGATGAAGAGAGGCGAACCGAATTGGCGAAGCTGCACACGAATTTTACCGGCCCATCCACGGTGGTGCCGCCGGTGGAGCAGGACATCGACCGCTACATCACGGCGCACCCCGACGGCGATTTCGATGAAGTCTTAAAAGAGGACGACCGCTGGCCGGTCTTTTACCACCTCTCGGACATGCGCGGCGGCCTTTTGGGCTGGTACGAGCTGCCCCCCGACGCGGAAGTCTTGGAGATCGGCGCGGGATTCGGCGCACTGACGGGACAGCTCTCGGACATGGCGGGTCATGTGACGGTGATGGAGCATTCGCTCTTTCGGGCGCGTTCCTTGGCGAAGCGGTGGACGACGAGGGAAAATATCGATGTCTACGCGGGCGATCTCTTCGATATGCCCTTTCGCCGCCGCTTCGACCTCATCACCCTCGTCGGCGTGCTGCCGGAGCTTTTCGAGGGCAGTGCGGCGCTCTCCCCGTACGCAGACTATCTGCGGGCGCTCCAAGAATATTTGAAGCCCCACGGGCGCATCCTCTTGGCGATGGACAACCGGCTGGGGCTGAAATTCTTTTGCGGCGCGCGGGACGCTTACGCGGGCGAGCCATTTGGTGGGCTGTCGGGCACGGCGGGCGGAGGCCACCTCTTCACGGCGGCGGAGATCCGCGCCATCGCATCGGAAGCGGGCTATGCCTACGTCAGGTTCTATTACCCGCTGCCCGATTACCGGCTCCCGCAGCTCATCTTCAGCGACGCGCACCTCCCCGACGCGGCCGTGGGGGAGGGACTCATCCCCTACGATCCCACCTCGGATACGCGGGTGCTCTCGGAAACGTATCTCTATCGCCACATCGTCGCCAACGGTCTCTTCCCCGCGATGGCAAATTCCTTTTTGGTCGAGTGTGCCGTGCCGAAAAACACCGTGCACGGCGCGGACTTCATCTCTTTGGCGTCGGATCGCGTCCCCGCAGCGAACATCGCCACCGCGATCAAAGGGCGGGAAACCGTGATGAAGCGACCCTTGACGGCGGCGGGGAGAGAAGGTCTCGTCCGCCTCGAAAAAAACATGGCGGCGCTTTCGGCGCGCGGCTTAGAGGTCGTTCCCTTGACCCGTGCCGAAGGCGCTCTTTCCATGCCCTTTTACGACTTTCCCGTTCTCTCCGCGTGGCTCAAAGAGCGCACCCCCGGGGAGGAAGGGAAGGTGTGCGCCGTCTTTGACCGATTGCGGACGGCGATCCTCCAAGCGTCGCCCCCTGTCCCCGACGAGATGAACTTCATGGCCGACCGCGCTTTAGGCGCGGACTGGGGCGTCATCCTTCGGCGCGTCTACGTCAACATGGTGCCGGAGAACATCTTTTACGACGATGGCCGCCTGATCTTTTTCAATCAGGGCATCACCCTCGAGCACTGCCCCGCCCGCTACGCCATGTTCCTCGCCCTCTACGAGAGTGCCGAGGATCTCACCCGGCTGCATCTTCTCGAGAAGCTGCGGGCGCATTTTGACCTCGACGCCCTCTGGGACATCTTCGTCGCCGAGCAGCAGCGCTTCGTCGCCGAGTGGCGGCGCTACGATGTGTACCATCAATTCTACGACTGGGCGGAGATGAATCCCCGCCGCATGAAGAAGAATCGGCAGCTCCTGCAGATCATGGGCAGCGACTGACGCCCTGACCCGCCAAGGAGAGGGAAACGGCGAAATGAGAACATTTCTTAAAAACATAGAAAAGAAGTAGGGATTGACAAGGGTCGGGGTATCTCTTAAAATGAAGGTGCTTCATCTTTGTAACATACAGGAAAGTCAAAGAGGAAAGGGAACGATGGTTATGGCAGAAAATCTGCTGACGCTGCGCGGCCTCACGGCCAGCGTGGACGGCAAAGAAATATTGAAGGGACTCGACCTCACGGTGAACCGCGGGGAGGTGCATGTCATCTTAGGGCCAAACGGATCGGGCAAGTCCACGCTGATGAACGTCATCATGGGGCATCCGCGCTACGAGGTCGAGGCGGCGGAGATGACATTTTTGGGCGAAGAGATGCGGGACATGCCCACCTTCGAGCGCGCCCGGCGGGGGCTTTTCCTCTCCTTCCAATCGCCGGAGGAGATCCCCGGCATCACGGTAGAAAATATGCTCCGCACGGCGAAGCAGGCCGTCACGGGGGAGAAGATCAAAATTTTGGCGTTCCAAAAGGAGCTCAAAGCGGCGCTCGCCGCGCTCCAAATGGACGAATCCTACGCCAAGCGCTACCTGAACGTCGGCTTTTCCGGCGGGGAAAAAAAGCGCAGCGAGATCCTGCAGCTCCTCATGCTGCGCCCCAAATTGGCAATGCTCGACGAGACGGACTCAGGCCTCGACGTGGACGCGGTGCAGATCGTATCGAAAGGGGTCAGCGCCTTTCACAACGCGGAAAATGCCTGTCTCATCATCACGCACAACGCCCGGATCCTCTCTTCGCTGAAGGTGGATCGCGTGCATGTCATGCTGGAGGGGCGCATCGCGGAAGAGGGCGACGCGTCCCTCATCGACGACATCAATCGCCGGGGCTTCACCCATCTCTTGGATGCACGGGGGTGACGCCCATGGCGAAGCAAAAGACCTTCATCGAAGACATCGAGCGCACGCTCTACGACATCAAGAACGAGGATCGTCCCCTCTATCGGGCGGAAGAGGGGCTGACGGAGGAGATCGTCCGCGACATTTCCGCCAAAAAGGGCGATCCGGCGTGGATGCTGGACTTTCGGCTGCAATCCCTCGCCGTCTACCATGAAACGCCGCTCCCCACGTGGGGGCCGGATCTCTCAGCCCTCGACATGGATCACATCGTGACGTACGTCCAGCCCGACGCGAAGATGACGGGGCGCTGGGAGGACGTGCCGGAAGACATCCGCGATACCTTTGACCGCTTGGGGATCCCCGAGGCGGAGAAGTCGTCCTTGGCGGGCGTAGGGGCGCAGTACGACTCGGAGGTCGTCTACCACAGCGTGCAGGAGAGCCTGAAAAAGAAGGGCGTCGTCTACACGGACATGGAGACGGCGGTTCATGAATACGAGGATCTCGTGCGGGAATATTTCATGAAACTCGTGCCGCCGAAGGATCATAAATTCGTGGCGCTTCACGGCGCGGTGTGGTCGGGCGGCTCCTTCGTCTACGTCCCGGCGGGCGTCGATGTGAAGATCCCCCTCCAGTCGTATTTCCGGCTGAACGCGCCGGGCGCAGGCCAGTTTGAGCATACCCTGATCATCGTGGAAAAAGGGGCGAGCCTGCACTTCATTGAGGGCTGCTCCGCCCCGAAGTACAACGTGACGAACCTCCACGCCGGCTGCGTCGAACTTTACGTCAAAGAGGGAGCGCGGCTTCGCTACTCCACGATCGAGAACTGGTCGCGGAACATGATGAACCTCAACACGAAGCGGGCGTTGGTGGAAAAGGACGGCCTCATCGAGTGGGTGTCCGGCTCCTTCGGCTCTCGCGTGTCGATGCTCTACCCCGCCAGCATCCTCCATGGGGAGGGAGCGCGGTGCGAATTTACCGGCGTCACCTTCGCCGGACGCGGCCAGCACCTCGACACGGGGGCGACGGTGGTACACGCCGCGCCCCACACCTCGGCGAACATCAGCACCCGCTCCATCTCCAAGGACGGCGGTGTCGCCGTCTATCGAAGCGCCGTGAAGGTCGCGCCGAACGCCGACCACGCGCGATGTTCCGTGAGCTGCGAGTCTCTCATGCTCGACAGCGAATCGCGGGCGGACACGCTGCCCGCCATGGACATCCAAGGGGACGAGGCGGACATCGGCCACGAAGCGAAAATCGGTCGGATCAGCGATGAGGCGATCTTCTATCTCATGAGCCGCGGCATCAAGGAGGACGAGGCGCGCGCGATGATCGTGCGGGGCTTCGTGGAGCCCATCGCCAAGGCGCTGCCGTTGGAATACGCGGTGGAAATGAACAACCTCATCACGATTGAATTGGAAGGGACGATGGGCTGATGGCGGAGCAAGAAGTCGTTTACAGCGCGATCCCCATGCGCACTTGGCGCTGGCTGGGGGTCAACGAGGCGCGGGCGCCAAAGAGCGTGGCGACCGCCGCCCCCGTGGAGCAGCATATCGTCGTCCCCCCGGGGGAGAAAGCCGAGTGCGTCGTCGTCTACCGCGAGGAACCCGCCGCCGCCATCCGCGCCGAGATCGCCGAGGGCGCAGCGCTTCACCTCATCCGGGTGCAGCTTGCGGCGGACGATCAGGCGCGCGCCGACCGCGTGGAGGCAGACGTCGCGGCGGGCGGCTGCTTTCGCTTCACCGCCGTCGAAGCGGGGGGGCGTGTCTCCACGTCGTCTCTTGACATCGCCCTTTCAGGGCGCGGCAGCAAAGCGGACGTCGCCGCGCTCTACTTCGCCGACGGCACGCGCCGCACGGACATGAACTATACCATCCGGCAGAAGGCGCCGGAAACGAACGCCACCATGCGCGTCTACGGCGCATTGGCAGGCGAGGCCGAAAAAATCTTTCGCGGCACGCTCGATTTCACCAGCGGCTCCGCCGGCTCCGTTGGCCGCGAGAGCGAGGAAGTCATCCTCCTCTCCCCGAAGGTGCGCAACCGCTCGGTGCCGCTCATGCTCTCCGGGGAAGCGGACGTAGACGGCCACCACGCCGTCACCATCGGCAAAATGGACGAAAACAAGCTCTTTTATCTCATGAGCCGAGGGCTAGATGGCGAAGAAGCGAAGAAACTCGTCGTGGAAGCGGCTCTCGCCCCCGTCCTCTCTCGCCTTTCGGACGCGGCGCTGGCGGAGGAGATCCGCGCCGCCATAGAAGGGAGACTGTCCCATGCGTGACGCCGAAGCATTTCGCCGCGATTTTCCCCTGCTGAAGCAGGACATGAACGGCCGCCCCATCGTCTACTTGGACAACGGCGCGACCACCCAAAAGCCGGAGAGCATGATACAGGCGATGTGCGGCTACTACGGCGGCTGTAACGCCAACCCCCACCGGGGCGCCTACGCGCTCTCGATCAAAGCCACCGAAGTCTACGAAACCGCCCGAGAAAGGGTGCGCCGCTTCATCCACGCGCCGAAAACGGAAGAGATCATCTTCACGAAGAACGCCACCGAGGCGCTGAACTTAGTCGCTTATAGCTACGGCAGGACGACGCTCCACCCGGGCGACGAGATCCTCCTCACCATCGCCGAACACCACAGCAACCTCGTCCCCTGGCAACAGGCGGCGAAGGCTACCGGGGCGAAGCTGAACTACATCTACTTGGAGCCGGACGGGAACCTTTCGCAAAAGGACATCGAGGAGAAGATCACGCCCCGAACGAAACTCGTCGCCGTGACTCATGTGTCGAACGTCTTGGGGCTCATCAACCCGGTGAGGGACATCGCCGACCGCGCCCACCATGTCGGCGCCGTAGTCGTGGTGGACGGCGCCCAGAGCGTAGCACACATGGCAGTTGACGTGCAGGCCTTAGGCGCGGACTTTTTCGCCTTCTCCGGGCATAAGATGCTTTCTCCCATGGGGATCGGCGTCCTCTACGGCCGCCATGCGCTCCTCTCCGCCATGCCGCCCTTCCTCACCGGCGGCGACATGATCGAATACGTCGAGGAGCAGGAGACGACCTTCGCAGAGCTCCCCGCAAAATTTGAAGCGGGCACGCAGAACGTCGGCGGTGCGGCGGGGCTTACCGCTGCCATCGACTACTTGGAAAGCGTGGGCTTCGAGCGCATCGAGGCCATTGAGCAGGAACTTTTGGACTATGCCCTGCCGCGCCTTCGCGCCCTCCCCTACCTCGAGCTGTACGGCTGCGACACGACGCGAAGCAACAAGACGGGGATCATCACCTTCAACGTGAAGGATGTCCACCCCCACGACGTCTCCACCATCTTGGACGCGGAGGGCGTGGCCGTGCGGGGCGGCCATCACTGCGCCCAGCCGCTCATGACGTATTTAGGACAGAACGCCACCTGCCGCGCCAGCTTCTACTTCTACAATACGAAAGACGACGTTGACCGCTGGATCGCGGCGCTGAAAAAAGTGCGGGAGGTCATGCACCTTGGGTCTTGAAGAGATTTACACGGAACTCATCGCGGAGGAGAGCCGAAATCCCGCCCACCGCCGCCATCTGGAACATCCCACCGCCGTCCTCAAGGGACGAAACCCCAGCTGCGGCGACGAGATCACGCTGGAAGTAGAGGTCAAAAACGGCGTCATCGAAAGCGCCGCCTTCACCGGCGTCGGCTGCGCCATCTCCCAAGCCTCCACCTCCCTCATGATCGACCTCATCGAAGGTCAGCCGGTAGAGAAGGCAGAGCGTCTCACCGCCCTCTTTTTGGCCATGATCAAAGGGGAAATCGAGGACGACGCAGCCTTGGAAGAATTGGAAGACGCCGCCGCACTGAAAAGCATCGCCAACCTCCCCGCCCGCGTCAAATGCGCCGTTCTCTCTTGGCACACCTTGGATGAGGTATTGCACGAGGGAAAGTAGGGCGCAGAGCCAACGAGATGACGAAGGATATGTTAGCCGACGGATAAGAACGAGCCATGAAGGAGGAAGCGCCATGGCACAAACTTTTGTCAACATCCCGATGGACACAGACTTAAAGCGCAGCATGGAAGACGTCTGTCATGACTTAGGGATGAATATGACCACAGCATTCACGATTTTCGCAAAAAAAATGAGCCGGGAACAGCGCATTCCCTTTGACGTTTCCCTCGATCCCTTTTACGCCCCAAAAAATATCGCCCACTTAACGCGCATCGCTGACGATGTAAAAAACGGCACCGCGAAATTCACCGCCCACGACCTGATTGAGGAAGAGCCTTGAACGTCCTGTGGGAAGACCGCGCATGGGAGGACTATCTCTACTGGCAAAAACAGGATCGAAAAACCTTGAAGCGGATCAATGAACTCGTAAAAGACATGCAGCGGAACGCCTTCGATGGCATCGGAAAACCGGAAGCCTTGCGCGGCGCGCTGTCTGGCTATTGGAGCCGCCGCATTGACGCCGCCAATCGCATCGTGTATGACACGACGACGGACTATATCCGTATCATCGCCTGCCGAGGACACTACGACGACGCATAGGGTGGGCAGATCGCAAAGAAGCCCCGAAGGGTTCACCCTTCGGGGCTTCTTTGCTGCTCTGGCGCAGGCGCTGCTTTTGCCGTTGAATCGGCGGCGGCGCTTTCTTCAGCGGATCTCGATGGCCTTCTTCCCTGCCGGAGCCGCCGCCTTCGGCAGCGTCACCTTGAGGACCCCGTCCTTAAACTCGGCGCTCACCTTCGCTTCATCCACGTCGTCGATGTAGAAGGAGCGCGACGCGCTGCCCACCGAGCGTTCCCGGCGGATATAGCTCTCCTTCTCGTCCTTTTCCTCTTTGCTCTCTTCCCGCGTCGTCGCGATGGTCAGATAGCTGTTCTCGTAGCTCAGGGCGATCTCTTCCTTCTTCACCCCGGGCAGATCCGCCGTCAGCTCATAGGCGTCGCCGTTATCCTTCACGTCTACCTTAAAGGACGAGAGCGCGCCCAATTCCCGAAGCGGCGTCAGCGCCCCGTGGAAAAACGGCTCCCGGAAGAGATCAAACAGTCGCTCGAACGAATCTTCCCGCTTCGCCAAATCATTTCTCGAACCAAACGGTACCAAACCAAACATAAAAATCAATCCCCTTTCTTCCCCTATGTCTGGCATATTTTGTGGGAGGAAGCCGAAGCGATTCCTCGCGCCGCCGTCGTTCTCGGCGCATCCTCTTCGGTTCCTTCTTACAGTCTTTATTATAGCGCAAAAAGGCAAAAAGTCAATAGGTCAAAACAGCAAAAAGTAAAAATTTTTCGCCCGCTCAGCCGATCATCGACGCCAAATCGCTTTCCACATCGGTGATGGTGCCGATGCCGAACGTTTCCACCAGCACCTTCGCCACGTTCGGCGAGAGGAACGCGGGCAGCGTGGGGCCGAGATGAATGTTCTTCACGCCAAGGTGGAGGAGCGCCAAGAGGACGATGACCGCCTTCTGCTCGTACCAAGCGATGTTATAGACCACCGGCAAATCATTGACGCTGGCGAGGCCGAAGGCCTCCTGCAATTTCAGCGCGATGCGCACCAACGAATACGAATCGTTGCACTGCCCCGCGTCCAGCACCCTGGGAATCCCGCCAATGTCGCCCAAGGGAAGCTTGATGTACTTGTACTTGGCGCAGCCCGCCGTCAGGATCACCGTGTCCTTTGGCAGCTTTTCCGCAAATTCCCGGTAGTACGCCCGCGACTTCATGCGGCCGTCGCACCCGGCCATGACGACAAACTTTCGGATGGCGCCGCTCTTGACGGCTTCCACCACTTTGTCCGCCAGGGCGAACACCTGCGCATGGGCGAAGCCGCCCACGATGGTTCCCTGCTCCAGTTCCGTCGGGGGTGGACACTGCTTCGCCTGCGCGATGAGCGCGGAAAAATCCTTGTGCTTCCTGTCCCCCGCGATGTGCGGGCAGCCCGCGACCCCCACCGCGCCCGTCGTGTAGAGCCGATCTCGATAGGAATCCGCCGGCGGGACGACGCAGTTCGTCGTCATCAGGATGGGCCCGTGGAAGGCGTCAAATTCTTCCTTCTGCTTCCACCATGCGTTGCCGTAATTGCCCGCAAAGTGCGGATATTTTTTGAACGCCGGATAATAGTGCGCCGGCAGCATTTCCCCGTGCGTGTAGACGTCCACGCCCGTCCCCGCCGTCTGCTCCAAGAGCATTTCCAGATCCCGCAAGTCGTGGCCGGAAATCAAAATGCCCGGATTTTTCCGCACCCCTAAGTCCACCGTCGTGATCTCAGGATCGCCGTAAGCGCCGGTATTTGAGGCGTCCAAGAGCGCCATGCCGTCTACGCCGAATTTTCCCGTCTCGAGCGCCAGCGCCGTCAAGGCCGCGCCGTCCAAAGAATCGTCCAAGAGCCTTGCCAGCGCCGACTGGATGAATGCGTCGATCTCGCGGCTGTCGCCCCCTAACATGTTGGCGTGCTTGACGTAGGCCGCCAAGCCTTTGAGTCCGTAGAGCGTAAGCTCCCGCAGACTCCGCACGTCCTCGTTCTCCGTCCGGAGAACCCCCACCGCAGCCGCTTTCGCCGCGTACTCTTCCCGCGGCCCTTGCCACGTCGCGGCGTCCGGCAGCACCGCCTCGCCCAGTGCCGCGCACAGCTCATCTCGAAGCGCCATCGTCCGCGCCACGCGATCCCTAATGGCTTCCTCATCAAAATTCGCATTGGTGATCGTCACGAAGAGGTTTTCCGTCACCAAGCGATCCACGGCCTCGGGGACATCCAGCCCCGCTTCGCGCATCTTCGTAGCGACAACGCCAACCCCCTTCGTCACATAGACGAGAAGATCCTGCATCGCGGCCACCGGCGGCGTCTTGCCGCAGACGCCGCGCACCGTACAACCCCGACCACCGGCCGTCTCCTGACATTGAAAGCAAAACATCTGATTTTCCATGGAAATCCTCCTCCGCTCTTTTCTACTCGGTCGTATCCCGACCACGAAGCGGGCGATATATGAGCGCTCATCTCCGCAGTCATGCCCCTTTATCGTAACAAAAAAATCGTCGGCTCTCCGTATCGAATGTTACGGAAAGCCGACGATTTTTCTCTCACATTCACAAAAATTCTTCCAGCGCCGCCCGATCCACCACTTCCAAGGTGCGCCCCGAAGCGCGGAGCAGCCCCGCCCGCACCATGGCGCCAATCTCGCGTGAAAGCGACGGCCGCGTCACCGAAAGGCGCGCCGCTAAGGCTTCCCGCGAGAGCGGCGGCTTCTTCCCCGGCAAGAGCAGGTACCGCGCGATCTTGCCCCGCAGTGACCCGCTGCCTAAGACGCGCAGACGGCGGTTCATCTGATAAGCCTTCTCCGCCAAGACCGTGAGGAGCCGCCGGGTGAGCGCCGCCCCGAAGTCCCCGGCAAAGAGCGGCGGCGAAAGGCGCAGCCCCGCGCTCTTCGTCAGCGCCCGTGCGCTGATGTCGTAGGGCTGGTCGAGAAGGAAATACACCTCGCCAAAGACTTCGCCCGCCTCATCAATATCGGTAAGGAAGATCTCCCGCCCCGAGAGCGTATCCTGCCGGATCCCCACCGCGCCGGAAATGAGAAGGAACGTCCCGCGGGGGCGCTCCCCTTCCGAAAAGACCGCTTCGCCCGCACCCCAGCGCTCATAACCCACGCCGGGCGCCGATAAAAGCGCCTGACGCGCCTCCCTCGTCATCCCCTGCCCTAAAACACTCTCGGCGAGCGCTCCCTCCGCCTCGTCCTGCCAGATTTTCCGCGCAGTTCCCAAGTTATTCATCCCTCTTACCTCTAAATTTCTAACTTCTGCGGGGTTATCCACAAAACTTATCCACTTATCCCCAAGGAAAACGCGACCCTTGGGGATAAATCCGCCTACACGCCATGATGCCCTCTCTTTTCCCGATGGTAAAAAATGCTGATTTTACCATCTCACTTTTCCCCGATGGTAAAAAACGCCGATTTTACCATCTCACTTTTCTCCGATGGTAAACATGACAAACGATACCACAGCCCTTCCCCTTGCCGCGCGGCACACCCTGCCACGACCTCTCTCCTCATTATACCGAAGGCGCCGCCGGAAAACAATCGCCCTGCCATAACGTCGCTTGGCGCTCCTCGCGGGCACGATAGCCCCAGTGGCTGTCCCCGCACCGCCATCATAGGCGCTTCCTACTATTTTTCATTCTCTTTCCTTATGATGATCGCAGGTTAAAATAACTGGGATGGATTTTATCAAGGAGGAACCTACGATGAATACCATAAAAACCGCCGCCCTGATGGCGCTCTTAGGGGCGGTATTGGTGGCTTGCGGCGGCGCCTTGGGCGGGCACCAAGGGGCGATGATCATGCTCTTCATTTCCCTCGGGATCAATTTCTGGTCTTACTGGTACAGCGATACCATGGTGCTGAAGATGTACCGGGCGAAGCCCATCACCCGCGCACAGGCGCCGGAGCTTTACGGCTTGGTGGAGAAGCTCGCGCAAAAGGCCGATCTCCCCATGCCCAAGGTCTGCATCATCAATTCCGAGACGCCAAACGCCTTTGCGACGGGGCGCAGCCCGTCCCACGCCGCCGTCGCCGTGACGACAGGGATCATGCGGATCCTCGACTACGACGAACTCAGCGGTGTTTTAGCGCATGAGCTTTCCCACATCCGCCACCGGGATACCCTGATCTCCACCGTGGCCGCCACCATGGCGACCATCATCTCCTACATCGCCCAAATGGCGCAGTGGGCGGCCATCTTCGGCGCGGGGCGGAGCAGCGACCGCGACGACAATGGCGGCGCCTTGGGCTTCCTCTTCACCATCATCGTCGCCCCCTTGGCGGCCATGCTCATCCAGCTTGCCATCTCCCGCGCCCGGGAATACGACGCCGACGAGAGCGGCGGCGAACTCTGCGGCAACCCGCGCTACTTGGCACGCGCCTTGGAGAAGCTCGAATACGCCGCCGCACATCTGCGCCCCATGGACGCGGCCACGCCGGGCACGGCGCACCTCTTCATCGTCAATCCGCTAAAGAACGCGAAGATGAGCCTCGCCGGGCTATTCAGCACGCATCCCTCGACGGCGGAGCGCGTCGCCCGCCTTGAAGCGCAGGCGAGAGAAGGCGGCTACCGCTGACGAAAAACGCAGTGTAGGCCAAAAACATCGCCAATTTTAAGACAATCGCCTCCCTATTGACAAAAAACCTAAATCCCAGTAAATTATAATGGGGTTGTTTTATCAGGAAAACCATATGGATTCTTAGGAGGCGACGATGATGAAGATGAAAAACATGAGCCAAAAGAAGCGATTGGCCATCTCTATGGCGTTGGCCTTGGGGACGATCTTGCCGCCACTCTCCGGTGCGGTCAGCGCGGCAGAGAAGGAGATTACGGCTGACGGATCAGGCCCGGCGTGGGGCGGAAGCTCCAGTGATGACACGGTGACGGTGGAGGGCAATACGCTGATCTTAAAAGCTGGGGTCACCTATACAACAGGGCAGCTCTACGGCGGCTTTCACCTTGGCACGGGGGATGTTAAAAACAATACCCTGAAAATCGAAAACAGCGCCACCCTCAAGGCCGATGGCTTTGGCGGCTTTGTACTGGGCGGCGCACTGTTCAATCAGGGCAGTGCGATCGAAAATCATCTGATCGTGGACGGCGGCACCATCGGCGAAGCGCCCCCGCCTGACACCAATCTCAAAAAGATTTACGGCGGTGCGACACAGGCACTAAAAGGCAGTGCCATCAAAAATGATGTGGAGATTAAGCGCGGCACCATCTATGGCTCCGTCTTCGGCGGCGCGCTCACCAGTTCGGGTGCGACGGGAACCGTAAAGGAAAACAGTGTCACTTTGCGCGGGGATAAAACGACGACCAAGGTGACAGGAGAAGTCGCCGGCGGCTACGGTGCGGGCGGCACGGGGAGCGTAGAAAGCAACCATGTCGTCATCGAGGGCGGGAAATTCGAAGGCTCTGTCTTTGGCGGTAAAACCGATGGCAGCGGAAACGTCATCGGCAATACCGTCACCATGAAGGGCGACAGCGAAGTGGACGCGATTGTCGGCGGGTACAGCGGTAAGACCACCGGCGAGGTGAAGGGCAACAAAGTCACCCTAAACGGCGGTAAGGTTCTTGCCGACATTACGGGTGGTGTCGTCGACGCGTATGGAAGCGGCGATGCCATAGAAAACGAAGTGACCGTGACCGGCGGCGAGGTCGCCGGCGCGGTGTATGGTGGCGCGACAAGCGGCGACGGGAAAGCCCTCAAAAATACCGTCACCATCACGGGCGGAAAACTGCACAACGTCTACGGCGGCTTTACGGACGCCGCAGTCAATAAGACCACCGGCAATACGGTAAACCTTGGCGACGGGGAACACGCCATGGCCGCCGGCTATCAAATCGGCAAGATTTTCGGCGGCAATCATGCCGACATCACGGGGAACACCCTCAACGTCAAGACGAATGTAACAGCCGAAAACATCGAAAATTTCGCGAAGATCAAATTCCATTACAACGAAACCGCGGTCGATCTCGGGGCGGCCTTCTTGACGCTGACCGAGGGGGCGGGGATAACGATCCCGAGCCTCGCCAATATCGAAGCCGATGGCGAATTAACAAAAGTGGCCTTTGGAAAAAGCCTCTCCTTGGTGTTCAATGCCGGCAGCATTACGATCACCGACGGCAAAAATACTAAGTCAGACATAACGGGCAACATAGAGAAGAACATCCGAAACGGCGGCAACCATATCTACTACGACGTCTATCAATTCAAGAACGCCGACGTCACGCCGGCGACGGCAATCAAAACCGGCACCTCTGTATGTGCCGGTCTGTCGCGGGCGGGAAACTCCACCCTGAACAACAAAATCACCATCGACGGCGTCGATGCCTTCAATAATGTCTACGGCGGCGCCACGATGGGAGAGGGCAGCGAGGCGGCCGAAAGCGAAAGGCGCGACAGCCGAAACAACCACGTCATCTTGAAGGCCGGCACCATCAATGACGAACTCGCTGGCGGTTTTACTACCTGCGTCAACGGCAAAGCCAACGGCAACACCGTCACCGTCGAGGGCGGCAGCGTGGAGGACATCTACGGCGGCAACTCCTTCACGGGCGACGCCTCGGAGAACATCGTGGACATAGGCCCCGTCAACGTCACCGGCGATGTCTGTGGCGGCAGGTCCGGCAGCGCGGCAGGGAGAACCGATCGCAACATCGTCCACCTGCGGGGCGCACAGGTGACGAGAAGTGTCATCGGCGGCACTAATGTGAATGGCGTCGGCAACACGTTAATCGTCCACTCCCGCACCGGCGGCTCCTCCATCGGGGGCATCTACGGCTTCCAAAACGTCCACTTCTACATCGAAAACGACGCCGTAGGCCCTGTCAATCCCATGCTGAAGATCAATAACGACGCCGACCTCACCGGCACCGGCATCGGCGTCAAGGTCGACGGCGGGGCGAAAGTGATGAAGGTCGGCGAAGTCATCCGGCTCCTCCAGACGACGGGCGCACTCACCACCGACGCCGCCATCGAAAATCAGCTCAAGGGCAGCCACGGCAGCTCCATGAAGTATGAATTTGAAATCAAGAAAGCCGCCGACGACGACAAGGCGCTCATCGCCACCGTCACGAAAGCGGGCATGGACGAGGAAACCACGAAATCCTTCCCAGAGACCCGCGCCGCCCTCGCCGACTTCGTGAACCATGCCGGCGACGTCGTCGCGGGCGAGAGCCTCTCCTCCGCGAAGAAGGCGGCGGCTGCTGCGAGCGCCAATGCGGAGATGGATCGCTACCAAGTCTGGGCAGGCATGGGCGCGAACGCCATGCGGGCGGAATCCGGCTCCTACGTCGACACGAAGGGCTGGAGCTTCGGCCTCGGCTGGGCGCGTCAAGACGGCGGCGCGGCGAAGAAAACGCTCTTTAGCCCCTTCGTCGAATACGGGCGCGGCGACTACGACTCCTACCTCGACAACGGAACGCACGGCAGCGGCTCCATGAGCTACTTTGGCCTTGGCGTTCTCGCGCGGGTCGAAAGCGAGCAGGGACTCTGGTACGAAGGCTCCCTCCGCGGCGGCCGCTCCACGAGCGACTATCGAAGCACCATTGGCGCTGATGACGTCAGCTACGACGGCTCCAATACCTACTACGCGGCGCACCTCGGCCTTGGGAAAGACATCCATGTCAAGGACGACACCGTAACCCCGTATCTGCGCTACTTCTACTCGCACCAAAACGGCATGACGGCCACCCTCTCCAGCGGCGAAGTCTACGACTTCGGCAGCGTAAACTCCCACCGCATCCGCCTCGGCTTCCAGTACACCCACAAGGTGAGCGAAAGCAACGAGTTCTACACTGGCCTCGCCTACGAATACGAATTTAACGGCAAAGCCACGGCCACGTTCCAAGGTTACAGCACGCCGAGTCCGAGCCTCAAGGGATCGAGCGGCATGTTAGAACTTGGCTACCGCTTCACCCCCGCGGGCGGCCCTCTCAGCTACGACTTCCACTTCACCGGTTGGCAAGGCATCCGCCGCGGCTTCTCCGGCGGCGCACAGGTAAACTGGGCGTTCTAAAGAGAAAAACAACAAAACGATACAAAGAGCCGTCTCGCGTAAAGCGTGAGACGGCTCTTTGCTCCCTGCGTACCCTTTGGCACAACGCATCTTGAAAAAAGCGACCGATGCGTATAAAAGAATCGCTACGGAAAAACACACGAAGAGAAGAAGCAGGGGGGGCATAAAGAAGCACTGCACATTGTATACATCTGTCAGAATGATGGACATGGCGCTTCTTCTCTTATATAATCAAAAGAGTGTATCCCATATCATAGGAGGTATCGTACCCATGAACTTATCGGTCAAAATCTTTATCGCCTTGGTGGCGTCCGTCATCGTCGGGCTGATCGCGGGACCGGAGAGCCTGCCCTTCATCAAACACTGGATCGCCCCCATCGGCACCATCTTCATCAACCTCATCAAGATGATGATCGTCCCCGTCGTCTTCACGTCCCTCGTGGTGGGCATGACGAGCCTCGGCGATACCCACACCTTGGGACGTATCGGGATCAAGACGGTCGGCATCTACCTCGTCACCACCGCCGTCGCCATCGTCATCGGCTTCGCCGTGGCCATCATCGGACAGCCGGGCGCGGGCATGATCATGACCGGCGACGCCACCGTGACGGTCAAGGAAGCGCCCTCCATCATGGAGGTCTTCGTGGGCATGATCCCCACGAACCCGGTGGACGCCATGGCGAAAGCGCAGATCCTGCCGGTCATCGTCTTCGCCCTCTTCGTCGGCGTGGGCATCCTGCAGGTGGGCGGGGAAAAATCTCAGGTACTCATCAAATTCTTCGACGCCGCCGCCGAAGTCTGCTACAAGGTCATCGCCATGATCATGGCGATTTCTCCCATCGGCGTCTTCTCACTGCTCCTGCCGGTGGTGGCAGCGCACGGGCCGAAGGTGCTGCTGCCCCTCATCTCCGTCATCCTCTGCATGGCGGCGGGCAGTCTCATCCACGCCGTCGGGGTCTACTCCGCACTCGCGAAGTTTGGCGGAAAGACCTCTCCCATGGACTTTTTCGCCGGAATGTCAGAGGCCATGATGATCGCCTTCACCACGTGCAGCAGCGCCGGCACGCTCCCCGTCAACATGAAGAACCTGCAAGAGAAATTGGGCGTTTCCCGCGAAGTCACGAGCTTCGTCCTCCCCTTGGGCGCGACCATCAACATGGACGGCACCGCCCTCTACATGGGCGTCTGCTCCCTCTTCATCGCCAACGTCTTCGGTGTCGATCTCTCCTTCGGGCAGATGGTCATGATCGTCTTCACCGGCACCTTGGCCTCCATCGGCACGGCGGGTGTCCCCGGCGCGGGTCTCATCATGCTGGCCATGGTGCTCCAGTCCGTCGGCCTCCCCATTGAAGGCTTGGCGCTCGTCGCCGGCATCGACCGCATCTTGGACATGTTCCGCACCTGCCTCAACATCACGGGCGACGGCGCCGTCGCCCTTCTCATCGACAAGGACGAACAGGCGCGCCAGAGCCTCTAATCCGCGCGAAGAAAACGCCCCTCGATACCCTGCTATGGCAGGATCGAGGGGCGTTTTATATTGCCCGTAATTTGATCGGCTGTGATGTCAAGAAGGAAAGCGTATACCGCTGCATCGCCGTCATGCCTGCGTCTCCTCCGCCGAGAGAAGCGCGGCGCGACCCTCGGCGAACCGCACCTTGAAGTCGCACTCCGCCAGGGTGCTGACGCGATGCGCGATGGAGAGGATGGTGATCTCGCCCTTGAGCTTCAAAATCGTGTGGGTGATGCTCTCCTCCGTCGCGCTGTCGAGGGCGGAGGTGGCTTCGTCTAAGATCAGCACCTCCGGCTCTTGATAGAGGGCGCGGGCGATGCCGATGCGCTGGCGCTGCCCCCCGGACAGGAGGACGCCGCGCTCGCCCACCATCGTCTCGATCCCGTCGGGCTGCGCCGCCACGAAATCATGAAGCTCCGCCATATGGAGCACGCGGCGCACCTTCTCGTCGTCGATGTCCTCGCTCTTCATGCCAAGGGCAATATTTTCCCGGATCGTGCCGTCGATGAGATAGATCGTCTGCGGCACGTACGCGATATTCGCCTGCCACGCCCGGATGTCCTGCCATACATCCACCCCGTCCACGCGGATACAGCCCTTCGCGGGGCGCAAGAGCCCCAAGAGGATGTCCACAAACGTAGTCTTCCCCGCGCCGGAGGGGCCGACGATACCCACGAAGGCGCCCTTGGGCACGCGAAAGCTCACCTCGTCGAGGACGTCCTCACTTCGCCCCGGATAGCGAAAGCCCAGGCCTTCCACCGAAATCTCTCGCTGGAACGTGCATTTCCCCGTATCTTCCGCCAATTTGAATTCCCGCCGATGCACCGCCCGGCTCTTGATGACCAAAAACTCCCGATAAAGCTCCTCGAAAAGCGGCATGTGAAATTTGACCCCGTTGGCTAAATTCACGATGCGGTTCGCGCTCGGCATGAGCCGAAAGGCCGCCAGCGCCAAGACGCCCAAAAGCGGCACGATCTCCTCCGGCGGCGTCCCCAAAGAGAGCTTCACCACGATCATCAAGAGCAGCGCACAGACCACCAGCGTCTCAATGATCATCCGAGGCATCTGATTGAGAAAGAGGAATTTTCGGTTGGCGTCGCCGTAGTGGGTATAGCTTTCCAAAAACGCCGCAAAGAAAAACCGCTCCCGACGCATGACCTTCGTTTCCTTGATCGCCCCCAACCCTTGATTGAGCCATTTAAGATACAGTGCCGCATACGCATTCTGCACCTGCCCCGCCTCAGAAATCTTGCGGCGAAAGGATTTAAGCAAGGCATAGACCATAGCCGCCATCACCCCCGCGACGACGACGGCGGTAAAGGCGTCCACAAAAACGAGCATCAGCCATATCGTCCCGGCCGTGATGACTTCCGTCAAAAGCATAAAGATCGGAATGAGAATCGAAGTAAAGGCGAATTGCCCGCCGACATTCACATTGCGCAGGAGCGTCGCCGTATTATGTTGCAAATAGAAAAGATAGGGCTTGGAAAGATAATTGGCCATCAGCTGCCCGGTGAAATAAATCTGGTATTTCAAGGCAAAATCAATTTGCAGCTTCGTCTGCCACGCGATATAGAGATTCTTCACGATGTACACGGCGACGAGAAAAAGCGCCCCCGCGATGATCAGCGCCGTATGGCTGCGGATGCCGAGCATCGCGGCGTAGTGTCCGACCTCTGCGTGCTGCGCCAAAAAGTCCGGCTGCCCCATCAGCGAAATGAGCGGCAGGATCGCACCGATCCCCACCGCCTCCATCATCGCGCCCACCACCATCGCCGCGACGATCACCGCACAATGCCAAAGCTGCGCCGACGTAAAGATGGTAAATACCTTGAACAATGATTTCATGACTCGCTTGTTTCCTCGCTCGTTTTTTCGCCCTGCGACCTCCCGCAGTCCGCCAGCGCCTCGGCCGCCTTCGCCTCGTCCACGCCCTCCGTACTGCTCTTTTGAAAGAGCACCCGCACCGTCTGGATGATGACCACCAGATCCGTAAAAATATCGCAGTGCTGCACGTACATGAGATCGTAGATGAGCTTATCGTAGGCCGTGGTGTTGTATTTCCCGTAGACTTGCGCCAGCCCCGTGATCCCCGGCTTCACGTTGTGGCGATAGGCATACTCCTGCGTTTCCTTCTTAAACTGCCGAACGAAGAAGGGGCGCTCCGGGCGCGGGCCGACCACGCTCATCTCGCCTTTGAGGACATTGATGAACTGCGGCAGCTCGTCGAGGCGCGTCGCCCGCAGAAACCGCCCCACCCGCGTCACCCGGGGATCGTTTTCCCCCGCCATGACGGGGCCGCTCTCCGCCTCCGCGTCCTCTCGCATACTGCGGAACTTATAGACCTCAAACTCTTTTTCGTAGCGCCCCGTCCGCACCTGCTTATAAAAGATCGGGCCCTTGCTGTCCCATTTGATGAGGAGCGCGATGAAAAGCATGGGAAGCGCCGTCAAAAGGAGCGCAGATCCCGCGACGAAGACGTCCAAGATGCGCTTTAAGGAGCGGCGCTCCAACGAGGGATTCAAATACTGCGGCCGGAAAAAGGGAATGTCGTCGATCTTATCAATGGAAAGATCACTGCAATAAAGCTCGTAGAGGGAAGGCGTCAAGAGCACTTCCTTTTGGAGTTCCTGACAGCAGCCGACAATTTCCGCTTTCTTCGTGATCTCTACATCGCTGCACAAGATGACGAGATCCACCAGCAAAAGCTGCGTCCGCCACGCATCGCTGTCCGCACCGTCCGTGGCGATGTGGCGCACCTCGATCCCGAGCTCCGGCACGCCGGAAAGGCGCATGAGGACACGGGCACAGGCCTTCTCGCTCCCGATCACGAGGGCGGTGCGCGCCACCATGATGAAGCGCTCCAAGCGCCACATGAACCACAGCCACCCCCCTAAGAAAAGGAGTTCATAGACCGCCGTCACGAGGAGGACGCTCCGCGAATAGCTGAAGGCGCGGAAAAAGAAATTTGCCGCCATCATGATGATGAGCGTGTAGAGGACGGAGAGCGCGAGGCCGATGAAGATCTCCCCGAAGCGCTTTCTCGTGAGAGAAAAGAGGCCGTAGACACCAAAAAGAAGGCCGATCAAAAGTAAATTCATCGGCATCATCTGATAGTATACATCGGTGGAAAACGCCTGCGGATAAACGGCCAGCACCGTATGGAGCGCCAAATAGACCGCCAGCGCCGTCAAGAGCAGCACCCCGATGAGGAGCGTCACCTTGCGAAAGGTGGGAAATTTCGTCAACACGGCCAACATCCTTCAGCCAGCGCCAGTCTGCCGGGCTTCATTTTGCCAGCGCTGCCTGAAGCTCCGTCAAGCGCGCTAAGGTCAGCCCGGTCTTTTCGACAATCATCTCCATCGGCAAATTCTTCTTTAACATCCGCAAAGCTGCCATGATACTATCCACACCTTGCTTCTGCCCCTGCTGAAACCCAATCCGGATTCCGCGCTTTTCCCCGCGCTTTTCGCCGCGCTTTTCCCCCTTTAGTGCGGCCTGTTCAGCAATCCCGGCTGCCAAGCTGTCCATTTGCATCCACGCTCCTTCCATTGTTTTCGTCAGCGTCACATCATATTCATCGCGTAAAATCTTTTTCTTTTCCGCCGCTTTGCGTTCATCTAAAAAGATGAGCCGTAGGAACTGCAACAGCCGCTGCTTGGACGGAAGCTTTCCTAAATTGACTATGATGGCGACGAAGAGGTCATAGTTTGTCCTCTCCTCTTGCTTTTTCCCATACAGCCGCTTCTCCGTAATCTGGTAGCGCTGAATGGAATTCGCGGCGTTTTTCGGGGTGTGCATGACAAGCCATATCGTGTAGACTTTCCGAATCCCGCCGTAGTCGTCCCCGTGAAATTCGCGTTCCTTTTGCGAGGAAATCAGGCGGCAGGCGTAGTAAATGGCGCGTCGAATGAGCGGGTAGCCCGTGTAGAGGGAACGCTGCGGTTCAATGTTGATGATGAGCGTGATGGGTTCGTTTGTCTTCGGCAAGGTCGCGTGAAAGAGGATGTCGAAGACAATCGTCCCTTCCGTCGGGCTGCTGTCCTCGTTGCGCCGCCCCTTGATCTTTTCCGGCTTTCCTTTCTTGATCGCCGAAGCACGCTTTACGACGTTCGTCAAATCGGCATCCACGGGAATCTCGCTGATGTTGACCGCAGGTTCGCCCTCGATGTATTTCTCGGCAATGTCACGCAGGGAACAGTCTTTGAACTCTTCGACCAATTCTTTTAAGATCTGTGCCAAAAGGGTTTTATGCGCCAAGAATCGCTTGGCGATGTCGTCATAGGAGGCGTTGTCGCCGTCTAAAAAGGCGCTGTCCAACATTTTGTTTGCTCTCGTCATAGACATCGTTCTCCCTTACGTCCCTGCTCTTATTGTATACGCACCGGACACTTTTTTCAAGGAAGCACGAATAAAATGAAGCCGTCAGAGGGGTACGGCGCCTTTTTCCCCGCTACGCCAAAGTCGGCGCGACGTTTTCTTGAAAGTCCGCGTAAGCCAGCCGCACGCCCTCTTCGAGTTCCGTCCGATAGCGCCAGCCGAGCGCCGCCGCCTTCGAGACGTCCAAGAGCTTCCTCGGTGTGCCGTTTGGCTTTTCCGTATCCCAGCGGATCTCGCCTTGGTAGCCGACCACGCGCGCCACCAATTCCGCCAACGCCTTGATCGTGATCTCCCGCCCCGTCCCCGCGTTCACCGTCTCGTTCCCATGGTAGTGATTCATCAAAAACACGCAGAGATGCGCAAGATCGTCCACGTAGAGAAATTCCCGCAGCGGAGACCCATCGCCCCAGCAAGTCACGGACGCAGCCCCCGCCACCTTCGCCTCGTGGAAGCGGCGGATCAGCGCGGGCAGCACATGGCTGCGCGTCGGATGATAATTGTCGTTTGGCCCATAGAGATTCGTCGGCATCACCGAGATATAGTCCGTCCCGTACTGCCGGTTCAGGTACGCGCAGTATTTCAGCCCCGAGATCTTCGCCAGCGCGTAGGCCTCGTTCGTCTCCTCCAACGCGGACGTCAGGAGGCAATCCTCCTTCATCGGCTGCGGGGCGAGGCGCGGGTAAATGCACGACGAGCCTAAAAATTCCAGCTTTTTACAGCCGCTCTGCCACGCGGCGTGGATCACGTTCATCTCCACCATCATGTTGTCGTATAAGAAGTCTGCCGGCGCTTCGCTGTTCGCCCCGATGCCGCCGACCTTCGCCGCCGCCAAGAAGACGTAGGCCGGCTTTTCCTCGGCGAAAAAATCGTCCACCGCGTCCTGCCGGCCAAGATCCAAAGCCGCGTGCGTGCGCGTCACGATGTTTTCGTAGCCCTGCCGGCGAAGCTCGCGCACGATCGCCGACCCCACCATGCCGCGATGCCCCGCGACGTAAATCTTCGCGTCCTTTTCCATCACAATCGCTCGCCCCGCTTTCCGTTCGCCGGATCATCCACATCTTCCGGCGCTTCCCACTTGATCTTATCCTCGCGGGAAATCTCCTTTCCCATCTGCACTTCGATGAGGGTCATGTCCTCCGCCGCGGCTGCCGTATGCTTGCACCCCGGCGGCAGATGCACCACGTCGCCGACCCCTATGACGCGGCGCACCCCGTCGATGAGGACTTCGCCGCGCCCGCGCACCACCGTCCAAACCTCCGCGCGATGGGCATGGCTGTGGTAATTCATGGCGTGTCCGGCGCGGAGCGTCACCTTAACGACGAGGCTCTCCTCCCCCACGTCCAAGATGCGAAAACTCCCCCACGACTTTTCTGCGAACCGCGCCTGCTGGGTGAACCGCTCCACATACGGCTTAATGTAGCTTGAGCTGTGCTTATCCGCGACCAAGATCCCCTCGGCGCTGGCCGCGACGACCATATCCCGCAGCCCCATGCAGAGCACCGGCACATCCATCTCATTGACGACCTCTGCCCTTTCGCAGCCCTCGTCCATGGTCACATCGCCGATGCTCTTCGTCTCCATGACCTCCGTCAGCGTGTTCCACGTCCCCAGATCCTTCCACGCGCCGCCGTAACGCACGACGGAAATGCTGCGTTCCTTTTCCACCACCGCGTAATCGAAGCTGATCGGGTGCAATTGTTCATAGCGCGCCAAAAGCGCCGCATGGGAAGAAGCGCCCAGCATCTCCCGCGCCTTTTCCAGCACATAGCCGAGGCGGCAGGCGAAAACGCCGCTGTTCCAAAGCGCGCCTTGGCGGATGTAGCGCGCCGCCTCGCTTTCCTCCGGCTTTTCCCGAAACGCCTCCACCCCGCTGATCCGCCCCTTGTCCCGCGGCAGGATGTAGCCATATTTCGCGCTTGGATACGTCGGCTCCACGCCCATCAAGAGGAGCGACGCCTCCCCCTTTGCCGCAAGCTCGGTCAGCTCCCGCACCGCCGCGAAGTAACCGTCCTCCACATACGGATCGACGGGGCAGATCGCGATGGCCTCCTCCTCGCCCACGCCCCTTTTATCGTGGAGATACGCGCCCGCCAGCGCGATGGCGGGAAAGGTGTCCCGACGGCATGGCTCCACGGAAAGCTCCACCGCCTCCCCCAACTGGTGGCAGAGCGTCGCGACCTGCGCCCGCGACGTCGCGATCACCACGTCCGCCGCAGCGTCGGCGCGCAGTACCTGCCCGTACACGCGCTGCGCCATCGAAAGAACCGTTCCGTCCTCCTGCCGAAAGATCGGAATGAACTGCTTCGAGCGAATCTCGTTGGAAAGCGGCCAGAGGCGCTTTCCCGAACCACCGGACAAAAGCACAATATGCACGCCGCCCCGCCTCACCTTCTCCGGCTCAGTGGCCGTATTTCTCCCTATCCGCCGCGACCATCAGGCGGACGAGCGACGGGAAATCCACCTTGCGCCGCCAGCCGAGCTCTCGCTCCGCCTTCGCGGGATCCCCCCAGAGAAGCTCCACCTCTGCCGGACGAAAGCTGCGCGGATCGACCTCGACGAGCAGGCGGCCCGTCTTTTTGCAGTACCCCTTCTCCTCCGCCCCCGCGCCGCGCCACTCGATCTCAATCCCCGCCGCCTCGCGGAAAGCGCACTCGGCGAACTCGCGCACTGTATGCGTCTCATTCGTCGCCAGCACATAATCGCCGGGCTTTTCCTGCTGCAACATCCGCCACATGCCCTCCACATAATCCCCGGCAAAGCCCCAGTCCCGTTTCGCATCGAGATTGCCGAGCGCGAGCGTCTTCTGCTTCCCGGCTAAAATCCGCGCAACGGCGATCGTGATCTTTCGCGTCACGAAGTTCTCCCCCCGGCGCGGCGACTCGTGATTGAAGAGGATCCCGTTCACCGCGAACATCCCGTACGCCTCGCGGTAATTCACCGTGATCCAGTACGCGTAGAGCTTCGCCGCACCGTAGGGCGACTTCGGATAAAACGGCGTCACCTCGCTCTGCGGCGCCGTCTCCGGCAGCCCCCCGAAAAGCTCCGACGTCGATGCCTGATAAAAGCGGCACGGCTTCCCATAGAGACGCATCGCCTCCAAGAGCTTCAGCGTCCCCACCCCCGTCGCGTCCGCCGTATACGCCGGCACCTCAAACGACACCGCCACATGAGACTGCGCCGCCAAATTGTACACCTCATCCGGCTCTGCCGCCCGCACGAGCTGCGCCAAATTGACCGCGTCCGTCAGATCGCCGTAATGAAGAAAAAACCGATCTCTCAGCCCCTCATCGAAAAGCAAATGATCGATCCGCCCCGTACACGGCGTGCTGTGACGCCGCACCACCCCGTGAACCTCATAGCCCTTCTCCAGCAAAAGCTCCGCCAAATACGAGCCATCCTGCCCCGTAACCCCCGTAATCAAAGCCCTCTTCATCTCGTGCCTCCTCGCCTCATCTTACGTTCCACATATAGATGTCGTATCTCTTACTGTGCAGATGGAAGCGGCACAATCTTTATCGTTTTTCCTAACGGTGCCAGCATTTTGATCAGCGTTCCGATCTGCGGACTGATATTGCCTTTTTCAATCCGTGCGATCACAGGCTGCCGCACGCCGCTTAATTCCTCCAGCCTTCGTTGCGTAATGCCCTTTTCGTTTCGCGCCTTGACCAGTTCACTGATCAAGGCTACGCGTAAATCACTCGCAACGATCTCCTCCGGCATGAACAGCTCCTTATCGAACGTATCATCCCATTCTCCGCCGATTGCCTCATCGCCTCGTTCCTTCAAGTCCTCTAAGGCAACTTGTGCTTCTGCTAACGCTTCTTTATAGCCTTTCCCCATTGTCTTCGCCTCTTTCCTTACAGTCCTGCAAAAGCCGCTTTGCCTTGTCAATCTCAGCGGGTGGTGTTTTTTGTGATTTCTTCACAAAGTGACTGAGCAAAACAAAACTCTTACCCGTCCATGCCGCAAATAAAATCCTGTCGCTTAAAGGACGCAGCTCCCATATATCGCCGCCGATCTTCTTCATGTACGGCTCGCCCATCGTCGCGCCGTGTATGGCAAGGATTTTGATATATTCGCGAATCTTATGCAATCTTATCCGGCTGTTTTTATCGTTCTTCGCCGCAAGTTCCTTGATGTATGCGCGTACAGGCTGATTCCCCTTCTTGTCCGCATAGAATTGAATGCGATACAAAGCCACGCCCTCTTCCTCTATATGATAGCTTAAAGATTATCAAAAGACAATCCCGTTTTTACGCTCTCATTTACATGAAATTGATCAAACTGACTCTAAAAACAGGTAACATCATGTCATATTTTTAGCAAATTTAAGTAGTTTTTAGTAACAAAAAAGAAATTTATTAACCTTATTACTAAAAATTGCCTAACTGTTGTAGCCATTTACCGCGCTATCTCATTTTCTTACTTTCTTTAATCATCGCCCCCTTCACCGACACGCCTCGTAAAGGCTTACAAGCTGCGTCATCATCTTTTCCGCAGTAAATTGCGCAAGAAACATCTGGCGGCCTCTCTGTCCCATCGTCGCAAAATCTTCACGATGCTGCGCTGCATAGCGAATTTTTTCCGCTAATACGGTAATGTCGCCCTTGGGAACTAAAAAGCCATTTTCCCCTTCCGTTACCGCTTCCGCGACCCCGCCCACATGCGAAGCGATCACGGGCAGTCCCGCGCGCATCGCTTCCAAAATACTGATAGGAAAGCCTTCCCATTGGCTGATGAGCAGGCAGCCGCCATAGCGCGGCAAAAGCGCCGGGACATCCGTGCGATTGCCTAAAAACCGCACCGTATCCTCTAAGCCCAGTTGTTGCGCCATGCGCTGTACCCGTGCGCATGTGGTTCCTTCCCCGATAAAATCCACCTCTATTGTTAATTTTTCTCCATGCTCTCGCAGCCTATCCAACGCCCGTAAGACATCTTCCTGACATTTGGGCGGGGCAAATCGCGCCACCATGACCAGCCGCAAAGCACCCGACGATACCTCGGAGCGCATGGAAGCCTCGGGGGAAATCCCGTTATAAATCGTCACCATTTTTTTGCCGTGCATCGGAAGCCATTGACACCCGAGGCGGCGGTCATACTCCGAAACGCAAACGATCCGCCGCGCCCAAAATCCGGCTGCCATTTCCAACCATTGATAAAAGCGCCTTTTTAGCGGCGCTACCCCCTCCGTAAACGCCCAGCCGTGCGCCGTGAAAATCGACGGAATCCCCAAAAGCCAAGCCGCCAACCGCCCCACAATCCCCGCTTTGCTGGAATGACAATGCACAAGATCCGGCCGCCGATCCAAAAGCAAGCGCCGAATCGCCAGCACAGCGCGCATATCGCGGCACGGTGAAATCTCCCGCACGAGATCCGGCACAATCACGCTCTCTATCCCCGCTCCTTGAAGCCGTGCCGTCAGCCACCCCGCTCTTCCCACAACGACCAAAACGCCATGCCCTCGCGCCGCCATCTCCGAAGCCACCGTGAGGAGATGTACTTGCGCACCGCCTAAATCAGGGAGGGTGATGAGATAGAGTATCTTCAAGGCAATTTTTCCCATAGAACATGGCTCCTCAAGACGAAAATACAAGAAGGAAACGCCTTCTCCCTCACAAAAAGCCCCAAAGGCTCATGGGGCAAGCAGCGCAGTGAGTCTCTCTCTTATCCCTGAGTGTTCAAGAATATGATGCCATTGTAAATCTTCAACACTGGTATTGCAAAAGGGAAACGTACGCAATTTCTCCCAATCCATATCACTAAAATCTTCCCTGATTTTATAAAACTTCATCTTTCTTCGCTTCTCAAACGCATTGACCCAAGCATACGCGGTCGTGACAATCTTCAAATCCATGGCCACATATTCCAACAGCTTTGTCGATGTCTGGATATGATACGGATAGACATTTGGGATATAATTCAGCGCATATTCCGCCTGCCTCGCTAAGGGCGGAACTTCTTCATACGGCACTCGGCCGGCAAAAATCAAATTTCGATAGCGCCGATAAGAGGAATACAGCGCCTCGTCCGGCGTTCCAATCAAAAGAAGAGATTTCTCCGGGTGGCGTGAAAAAAAATGCAACACTTTAGAAAACCCACGTTCTGCACCCATGTGCCCGACATAGACAAAATCGTACTGCTTTGCCGTCTTTTCCCGGTGGAAAAAGCGTTCATGAACGCCCATATCGCGATAACAATAGGGAACACCATCCTGAAACCCATATTGCGTCCGTATGCCTTCATGCAAAAAAATCCGAAGCGATGGCCGCGCGTTCAAATACCGCTTGACAATATCCTTCCATTGCGCCCCCCGCCCCACCGAGAGAGAAACATACTCATGAATCCGCGGAATCGCAGGCACCTTGAAAAAGCGAAAATCTACCCCCATAAACTGCCAGATTAAATCAAACTCCGTCCAATCGTATTCTGGAAGTTCACGACAATCAAAAAAAGCATATTCCGTAAAAAACGTTTTATACAGCAAAAGTTCCGGCAAATACGCCTTCCCCTGATGCAAGAACAAGATTTTCTTCATGACGATCTCGATCTCTCGCCCAACATGTTCAACTTGAACAACTGCCACAGGAAAGCCAATTTAAGGCTTCTCAATCCGTTCGACCAATCTCGCTTCACCAAGTACGCCTGATAGTGATCGGCAAACATTTTCGCCGTTCGCCGCGACGATCGCCCCTTCCACAAACGGTAAATCAAAAGCGCGGGCAGGCGGTACCCGAAAATCGCTTTTTCATAGGCGATCAGTTCTTCTTGATCCGTCACACACTGCCGAAGCCATGCCCAAATCTCATTCCAAATAAACACATCTTGCTCCAATTTATCCCAAGAAAAAGAGGACAACGCTCCATCATGAATACGATACTCAAACAGTAGCTGGGGCAAAAATACGATTTTTTTCGCTGTATAAAGTACCTTAACGAAAAACTCCATATCCTCCCCCCAAGCACACCCTTCCCGAAAGGAAAGGTGATATGCCCGAAGTCGTTCCCGCTTCATCAGCCACGCATTTGTTTGAGGCGTCATCCGATTTTGCAAATACGCTAAGAGAGAAATTCTGCCGTTATCACATAGTCCCTGACGACGGCAACCATCCTGCAACACCCAATAATTACAGCAGCAAACATCAGCTTCCTGCTCGCGCAAAAACTTTACTTGTTCTTCGATTTTCGTCGGATACAGACGATCATCCGAATCCAAAAAAGTAACATATTCCCCTGACGCTTCTTGCAGTCCCCGATTACGGGCTGCAGAAACGCCTTGATTCTTTTGATAAATATACTTTACCTTCTGCCCGTATCTCTTCTGAAAGTCCCTAACACGACTTGCCGTATCGTCTATACTTCCATCATCCACTAAAATTACCTCAATATCCTCATACGTCTGCTGCAAGGCACTCTCCAAAGAGAAGGAGAGGCAATCTGCTCGATTGTACGCAGGAATGATGATGGAAACCATATCGCACCTCTCAGTTCACAGACCGAAACGTTCGCCAGCCTCTCAGGCGGAAAAAATTGCGTTCTCCTAAAATTTCCACGACCACTATTTTCAGTAGCTTCCGCCACGATTGGCGTCCGTTCGCTCGCGCTCGTAACTGGTACAGGCGCGTCAGATATACCTCCCCGGCATAGGCTTTGATGATGGCCATATACTCATCGTACACCGCCTCATCGGAACTCGCCCCAAAAAGGCTATAATAGGCGACATCTATATCCATAGCGCAAAAAGTGGCGCCGTCCACGATATGACGCAATAAAAATGCGTAATCAGCCGCCACATGATACTTCGTATCAAAACCGGAACTCATCAAGTCACTGCGTGTAAACAAGCCTTGGTGAGGACACATGACCCCATGTTTGATCGCATCCATCGATGGCTTCACACATTCGCGTTTGATCAGCTGCAGCGCCGCCTGATACTGGAAAACATGTCCCATATAAAAACCATACCCCGGATGGAGCCGAATAAATTCGCTTACTTTGCACATCACCTGACGATCACACAGCCAGTCGTCCGCCCCCAAAAAATAGAGATAATCGCCCGTCGCCCGACGTATCCCCTTATTCATCGCGTCGTAAATCCCCTCATCCAGCTCGCTGACCCAGTAGGCAATCTTCTCCCCATACTTTCGTATGATCTCCACCGTGCCATCCGTCGACCCGCCATCGATGACGATATATTCAATATTCGGATACACCTGCCCGATAACGCTCAAAATCGTTTTCTCAATCGTTGAGGCGGCGTTATACGACACGGTAATGATACTGATCTTCAGCATAAGAGACTCACCCGTTCATTTCCCTGAAGCGAATTTCTCCCGCGATCTTCTCTATGTAGTATATCGGTTTCTTTCCATAAAAAGCTGCCCATCCCGTATATGTACTGGGCGGCCCCACAATGTAGTCGCAGGAGGCAAAGCCATACATATCTTCAACGATCTGTCCATTTCCCAAAACGACATCAAAGGAAGAAAACGCTTCTCTATCCACCGGCTCATTCGAACAAATCAGCCAACGAAGCTCTTTCCCCCTGAAATATTCTTTTACTTTCCCCATCACCTCGCCATATTGCTCATTCGTATAATAATACGCCCCACCCAAAAAATTTTGATAATCACCGCGGCGGATATGAAGCCCTATCACACACTTATCATTCTCATCCCTGATTTTTTCCGTCAGCGCGATAACATGCTTTTCGTGCGTCGGCGAAATACGAAAGAATGGCCGAACCTCATCTCCATACCTCTGTAAAGACACAGGATCGCGATAAAGCCACCCCTGCACAACCAAACACTTTGTACTCTCACGCAGCTGCACAAAATCTAAATCTCTAAGATTGCATTCATCTCCCTCCTCCAGCCGATAAAAACGCAGCCATGCATTGCCCGCAAGTTTCGTCCCACGTAAAGCCATACACTTAAAAACAACCCTTGTCAAAAACAAAATCACCTGCCGGATCCACCACAGGCTAAGAAACCCCCGCTTCCCTTCATACATACTCTCTCGCGCAAAATACGCCCCATACTCGTCAAAACTCGGATTATACAGCGTATATCCGTATGCCAAAGAATTTGCCAGCCAATGGGCATAAAGGAACAACCGATTCCCTAATTGCCCAGTTTTTGCCCCTAAAATGACCAATCACTTCCACTCCTCATGGGTAAGGACACGGTAAGGATGATGATCAATTCCGTCAAGTATAGCTGATGATTTATCCGTGACGTTCGAGAACGATTCCTTTTTTTCCTTCCCCTAATATTCCACAATATGTCTCGGCAAAGGCTTTCATCGCTTTTTGATGGGCGATCTCCAAGGCCGCTATCTCTTCTTCCTTCATGTCGTCACGATTCCACATCTGCCACATCTTTTCCGCTAATTCATTAGGATCCATAGGGTTAAAGTATACGCCTTTTTTTGGCGCCTGTTCACGATGCACCTTCAAATCGGACAGCAAAATCGGCTTGCCCCGATATTTCGCTTCTTCTACCGTCGTACTCCACCCTTCAAACAAAGACGGATTGATGTATGCCCATGCGGCTTCGGCTAAAGACTGCACATCCGCATAAGGCACCATGCCCAAAATGATATACCTGTCGCCTATGTCATATTGTCTGATCCAGTCCTGCAATGCCGCAAAATATCCCGGGTTACGATAATCCTTCGTATTGCCCGTAGAAACGACATGGACAACCTTCCCCTGCTCTTTTAAGATGCGCAGCGCTTCCAGTACAATTTTATGATTCTTATGTACCCAATACTGATTGGGCAGGAAAAAGAATTTGTCCGGCAGCGCATATTTTTTCCTTACCTCGTCCCTTTTTCCTCTGGCCGAAAAATCAATTGCCGGCACAAAGCGCAAAACGCGCGCTTTTTCCGCATATTGTGGATAATATTGGATAAAATCGTCCTTTGCCGTCTGGCTGCTCAAGACGACCGTATCCATCTTCTCTGCCAAGCGCGCAAATGCCAGATCACGTCCATTGATTTCTTTTTTTGTAAAAAAATCCGGCAAATATTTATGTTGAAAATCCGGGATCCATCCGATATTGTGCATCCCGGCACATCGTACAGGACTCTGCTGATGGGAAATCACGTCTACCTTCTGCCGACGCAAATACCAAGCCAACACACCATCATGGCCAAAGCATTTCAACCAAAGTTTTCTGAGTATCCACGGAATACTCCATCGCGTCAAAAATAACGTTTCGTGAACTTCAATTTCTGGAGGGAACTCATCAAATATTGCCTTCTCTTGCCCACAGGGTAAAAAAATTTTTATATGAAGATGTTCCGATTCATACCGTGCAACCGCGCTGCATAGGTTCCGATAATAATTGATCCCGCCAATCCATTCTTCACTGAACAGCGGGGTGAAGGCCACTGTCATCATATTGCCGGTACCACCTCACATAGTCTGCAATGCCCTTTTCTAAGGAAACCGTCGGCCGCCATCCCCAGCGCGTGATCGTCTCTATATCGGCTTCATAGTGGTCGGGGTTCCCGACATTCACCTCGCCGCCAAAGAACGGCCTTGCCGAAGCACCATACGCTTGAAAGAGAGAGTCCAAAACGTCTGCGATTTTGACCGCGCTTCCCGATGCCACATTGAAGATCGGACACGCCGCCGAAGCCTTTTCGTCTGCGACAAGAAAGGCACGGGCGACATCCGTGACATGGATCCAATCCCGCGTTTCCTCGCCTGTACCCCAAAAATCAACCTGCCCCCGGGAGAGTTTGCCGCAGGCATCCCAAAGAAGCTGTTTTTTAAGCCCCTCCCCATAAACCGAAAAGAGGCGCAGTACCGCGATGGAGAGCCCATATTGCCGCGCGTACATGGCACATAGTTCCTCGACGATTTTCTTGTGTACCCCATAGGGAGAGATCGGATGAAGCGGCAGATCAGGAGACAGCGGCAGCTTCTGCTGACTGCCGTAAACCGCGGCACTCGAAGGATAGAGAAAGCGCGTCTTCGGTGAAAACAGGCGGATATATTCCAAAACATAGTGGGTCGTCCAAACGGTACGCTCAAAATCCTGCATCGGATGGAGCAGCGAAAATCCAACCGATCCGCTGCCCGCACTGTGGATGATCGCCTCGCAGTCCTGTGCATAGCTCTTGAGGGCGTCGATATTGACGTCCGTATCATGCCATTCATCGACGCCCCACGCCCGCGCTTCTCTCTCGTTCCACGTGCCATGCCCGATGCCGACGACATAAAAGCCCGCCGCATGATAAGCCCTTGCCACATAACGGCCAATAAAGCCATGCGCGCCGGTCACAAGAATGCGTCTCACGCAAGCCCCTCCCCTCGACGATCATACGCACCGCACGATTAAAGAATCTTATCCCCCGTGAGGGTCTGATAATCCGAAGCCAATAAACTTTGCCTTTTGAACAGACGATGGAGGAGCGGGGCAAACCGCACCGAGAACGAGAACTTCCCTCGGCTCACCGGCTGCCGTGAGAAAAGATGCAGATTGCCGAATCCCACATAGTGCCGATGAAATTTCTCCGCCATGTAGGACAGCGATTTTTTTGTGTAAAATGCGATATGCTGCCCGCCGTAGGTGCCGTAATACCACCAATCGGAAACTTTAGGCGGCGGATCGGGCAGGAGTTCCGTCATAAACAGAAAGTTCTCCCCTAAGGACAGGATCTCTTGAAATTCTTTCCACGGATTCGGTAAATGCTCGACCAGCTCAAAGGCCGTAACGAGATCATACGTCTCTCGGCTCTTTTCAAAATGCTTCGCAAAGAGATTCTCGCAGTATCGATCGAACCACTCAAAGGGAAAGCCGGCATCCCGCATCAAGCGCACAAACATCCCATAGCCGCCGCCATAATCCAAAAAAGAGTGACACGTCGGAAGGCATAGAGAAATGATGGCAGGCACTTTCCCACTGAGCCAAACATTTCTGCTCGGAAGGCCAAGATCGGCATCCAAGATGGCGTTAGAATACGCTTCCTCCAACCAATACGGTTCTTCCGTCTGGACAAAGCCGCAGGATGGGCATCGAAAATATTGGACGTCATACTTGTCCAGAAGCCGCGCCCGATCAAATACTTCCGCATGGGATCCGCAAACTCTGCATACTTCCATAGAGAATCCTTTCTACATGCCCTCGGCCACAGGACAATGCCCGACCACCTTCGCCGGATTGCCCGCCGCGATGGTCCACGGCGGCACATCATGGGTCACCACAGAACCGGCGCCAACGACAGCGCCCTCTCCGATGGTCACGCCCTTCAAGATGATCGCGTTCATCCCAATCCACGCCTTATCGCAGATGCGGATCGGCGCTGCCTTGACACTTGTCCAATCTTTACCGGCAATCATATCGCGTCCCGCCTGCACATCTTCATAGACGGCACGCAGATCTTTTACCCGTTCTCGCCAATCGAGGGAATGGGAATCGTGATTGTACACCCATACGCCCCAAGCAATGGTGACATCATCCCCAATGATCACATCGCTGCGTGCAATCAAGTGCGTACCCGAATTGATAAATGTCCGATTGCCGATTTGAATATACCCTTCATCGGATTCAAAGACAAACGCACATCCCAAGACACATTCCTCGCCAATGACAAGTCGTTTGCGGTCATGATTGATTCGACAATCGATGCGTGCACCGTCTAAAAAAACAGAAGTACGCCCCACGGAAAAACGCTGCGGAAACCGCTGCATCTCCTTCCGGATATTGTAAAAAAATCGGTTTTTCAGTCGTTTCATCCATCGATACAGCATACTTTTTCCCTTATATGTCCAAATTCTTGACCTTCTTCGCGTTTTCCTCGATGAATTGGCGGCGGGGTTCTACTTTGTCGCCCATGAGGATGGTGAAGAGTTCGTCGGCTTCTTGGGCGTCTTCCAAATCCACTTTGAGCATGGTGCGCGTCGCCGGATCCATGGTGGTTTCCCAGAGTTGGTCGGCGTTCATTTCGCCGAGGCCTTTGTAGCGCTGGACGCTGATGTTATCGCGGCCGATTTCGTTGAGCTTGGCGTTCATTTCTTCGTCGCTGTAAGTGTACCAGTGCTTTTGCCCCTTACGGATAAGGTAGAGGGGGGGCTGGGCGATGTAGACCCGGCCGTGTTCGATGAGGGGCTTCATGTAGCGGTAGAAGAAGGTGAGGAGGAGCGTGCGGATGTGGGCCCCGTCGACGTCGGCATCCGTCATGATGATGATCTTGCCGTAGCGGCTCTTGGCGAGGTCGAAGTCGTCGGAGATGCCGCTGCCGAACGCGGTGATCATGGTGCGGATCTCGGCGTTCGCGAAGATCTTGTCGAGGCGCGCCTTTTCGACGTTTAAGATCTTGCCCCGAAGCGGCAGGATGGCCTGAAAGCGGCGGTCCCGTCCCTGCTTGGCGGAGCCGCCGGCGCTGTCGCCCTCGACGAGGTAGATTTCCGCCTGCTCGGGGTCTCTGACGGAGCAGTCGGCCAATTTTCCGGGCAGGCTCGTGATCTCCAGAGCGTTCTTGCGCCGGGTGAGTTCCCGCGCTTTGCGGGCGGCGAGACGCGCCCGGGCGGCCAAGATGGATTTTTCCAAGACGCGCTTGGCGATGGCGGGATTTTCCTCAAAGTATTCGGAGAGGCCTTCGGTGACGATCGAGTCCACGATGCCGCGCACTTCGGAGTTGCCAAGTTTCGTCTTCGTCTGTCCCTCGAACTGCGGTTCGTGGATCTTGAGGCTGATGACCGCCGCCAAGCCTTCCCGCACGTCTTCGCCGGTGAGGTTTTCGTCGCCGGATTTGAGGACGTTCAAGCGGCGGGCGTAGTCGTTCGCCACGCGGGTGAGGGCGAGCTTGAAGCCCACCAAGTGGGTGCCGCCCTCTTCCGTGTTGATGTTGTTGACGAAGCTGTATATCGTCTCCTGATAGCTCTCGTTGTACTGGAGGGCGATCTCGACGATGGTGTCGTCCTTCGCGCCGTTGAAGTAGATGGTATCCGGCGTCAGGACTTCCTTTTTGCGGTTGAGGTGCTCGACGAAGGAGCGGATGCCGCCGTCGTAGTGGTATGTCTCGCTGATCGGCGCTTCGCCGCGCTCGTCGATGAGGGTGATGGTGATGCCCTGGTTGAGGAAGGCCAATTCGCGCAGGCGGTGCTTTAAGATGTCGAATTTATATACGGTGTCGGTAAAGATGTCGGCATCGGGGACGAAATGCACCTTCGTCCCCGTGTCCGCCGTGTCCCCGACGATGGCGAGTGGCTTCGCCGTCGCCCCTCGGGCGAAGGCGATCCGATGGATGTGGCCGTCGCGCTTCACTTCGACTTCCATGGAGGCGGAGAGTGCGTTGACGACGGAGACGCCGACGCCATGAAGGCCGCCGGAGACTTTATAGCCGTCGCCGCCGAATTTTCCGCCGGCGTGGAGGATGGTCAGCACGACTTCTACGGCGGGTTTGCCGCTCTCGTGCATATCGACGGGGATGCCGCGGCCATTGTCCACGACGGTGATGCTGTTATCTTGGTGAATCGTCACGGAAACCTCGCTGCAATACCCCGCCAAGGCTTCGTCGATGGAATTATCCACGACTTCGTACACCAAGTGATGAAGGCCGCGCTCCGAGGTGCTGCCGATGTACATGCCGGGGCGCTTGCGCACGGCTTCAAGGCCTTCTAAGACCTGTATCTGGCCGGCGCCGTAGTCCCCTTCCACCGCGGAGACGCGCGCGCTTTCCTCGTCGGAATGGATCGTCACATCGACCCTTTCCGGCGCGTCCATCCCCATCTCTTCTCCTATGGTCTGCTTCTCGTCGTCCATCATCGCTTTATGCCCTCCACGCTGCGCGTTCATTTTTTTCTGCCGTTTTTATCCGATACGCGACGGGGATCGCCCCATCGCATGAAGTCCTCTCCTCCATCGCGTCGAACGAGGAAGAGATCGTGTCTCTTTTTTAGGGTCAAGGAGGAAATCCCTGAAAGATAGACGCCGGTATCCGTTAAAACCAAGGAACGGGGATTGCCCTCGGAAAGATCCCAGACGACGCGTTCCCTCTGACAGCGCGCCCAAAAACGCCGATTGTCTTCGGACGCCTCCCGCTGCGAAGCGTCCTGAATGTAAAGGATCTCCGACAGAGGAACACAGACACCGCTGCCCAAATGCAAAAACACGGCGGCTCTCTCCTTTCAGCCCTCTTATCTCCTGCTTGAAAAGGGGCGAATCTTCGGGCGGCGGAGCGTTTTTTCTGCCTTTGCCTTTTCCCAATCGGGGCGAAGGTCAAACCGCAGCCGGTGCATGACCTGCCGCACTTTTTCCTCCGTCAGCGCCTCGGGCGGAACCGAGGCGAAGAGCATGGCAAGCCTTTTCTCCTCCTCTCCGATGTCGTCTTTTATGGTGAGGCGGCTCGCCCACGCCTGTGCTAAACGGCGGCGCTCCGAGAGGACGAAGTCGGGGGAGACGTCAAGGAGCTTGGCCGCTTCATGGTAGCGGATCCATGGCTTTTCCTCGAGGATGCGGCGGAGCGCGGCGCGTTTTTCCTTTCGCCTTTGCCTCACACAGGCGGGGCAAAGGCGCGCCTTGCCCCCGCCGGGTGCGCCGCAGCGAAGGCAGGCGCCGCCCCCCGCCGCCTCCTCCTGCCGCGTCCGCGCGAGGCTCTGCGCCATGGCGCGCGCCGCTGCGTCTCTCACGCGCTCCTCTTCGACGACGCCGCAAGCCGTCTCGGCCCTTTGCCGCTCTCTTTCCTCGGGCGGCTGCCAAGTCGCTTTTCCCACAGGAGGCGCAGAAAAGACGACTCGCTTACGTCCGATGCCGGCGCCAAAGCGGATCTCCCGCACCAATTCCGCGCCGACGTACCCGTTGATTTTATCCCGCAGGGTGCCGAGCATATATTGGAGCTCTTGCGCCCATACCGGCGCATCCGCACAAAGAAAGAGGGTGCGAAAGTCAAACCGCACCGGCTTCACATGCGCGGCCAACATCTCCCCCACGATGTCCGGCCAGCGCAAGAAGACGAGATGTTCCTGATATTTCTTTTTGCCCGCGAAAGAGTGCAGGAAGCGGGGGAGAAATTCTCCCACCGTTTCCACCGTGCGCGTCCTCGCCATCAGACTTTTCCCCCTTCTCCTTCGGCGCGGTCTCTCTGCACCTTCCTGACGGATCCCTGCTCGACGGTAAAGACGGCGCCGGGAAGGTCGGCGGGAAAATAGGCGGCGTCGGTCGCGGTGATGAAGGTCTGGATATGCTCCCGCTCCAAAAAGGACAAAAGTTCCGTCCGCCGCTCCCGATCGAGTTCACTCATGACGTCGTCCAAGAGAAGCACGGGATATTCTCCCGTCGCTTCGCGCAGAAATTCCAATTCCGCCAATTTCAAGGAGAGGACGCTGGTGCGCTGCTGCCCCTGCGAGCCATAGGCGCGAAGATCGGCGCCATTCACTTTCAGGGTGAGATCGTCGAGGTGCGGCCCCACGCTCGTGCTGCCCCGACGGATGTCCGCCGCCGTCGATTCTCGTAACGTCTTATTATACCATGAAAGGAGCGGCTCCGTCACCTCTTCCCCCCGATGGCGGCGGTATTCGATGGTGAGCTGTTCTCTCCCCTGCGTGAGCCGCTCGTGGATGCTGCCGGCCAAGCGGTTCAAAATGGTCACGGCTTCCTCTCGCTTTTTGACGACGCGCACGGCCTTCTCCGAAAGCTGTGCATCCCACGGCGAAAGCTCCTCGGCGCGGCCGCCGCCTTCGCGCACTTTTTTTAAGAGAGCGTTGCGCTGCGCAAGGAGGCGGGTGTAGATCGCCAAATCGTAGAAATAACCTGCATCCGCTTGAGAAAGTTCCATGTTCAAAAAGCGCCGCCGCCCATCCGGCGCGCCCTTGACGAAGAGAAGATCCTCGGGCGAAAAGAGGACGACGTTTAAGATGCCGATGAGATCCCGGGTGGGAATGGACGCGCCGCCGAGGAGAATCTGACGGCGATGCCCGCGCTGAAAGCGAAATTCCAAAGTGCAATCCACGCCCCGCCGCTCCGTCACGAAAGAGAGCCGACCCGCCTCTTTTTCCCAGCGGATCAGCTCAGCGTCGGTGCGGGCGCGGTGGGATCGCCCCAAGGCCGCGTACCATATCCCTTCCAAGATGTTCGTCTTCCCTTGCGCGTTGCGTCCCAAAAAAATGTTCACCGAGGGGGACGCCTCGATGGTCTCCTTCTCGTAATTGCGATAGTTGACCAGTGTGACGGTGCGTACCCGCATCCTTCATCCCTTCCCGATCACGCGGTAGACTTCGGCGTTTTCTCCCTCGCCTAAGGTCACTTGATCCCCGATGTGAATCTTTCGGCGGCGGGCGGTTTCTCTCTTCTCGTTGACCTTGATACACCCTTCTTCAATGAGATGCTTCACTTCGCCGCCGGTATTGACCGCTCCGGCCAGCTTCAAAAATTGATCCAATTGGATGTCCTCTGTACGAATGGCGACGTCGGTCATGAATGCTCCGTCCTCCTCGTGTCCATCGTCATGCGCGCAGGCGTCAGCTCGGCTGCGTCCGCACCGGCGTGATGATGTAGATAAAAGCCTCGTTGTCCGTCTCCCGAATGGCGGCAGGCTTTAGCGGCTCGGTCAGGGAGAAGTAGAAATTCTTCGTTTCGATGTTCTTTAAGACGTCGGTGACGTAGGCGGCATTGAAGGCGATGGAGACATCTGGGCCGTCGATGGTGGCGGCGACCCGTTCCTCCGCCTGTCCGATCTCCGGGTTATTCGACGTCATGTGGACTTGTCCGCCGCTGAAATGGAGCTTGATGACCTTGTAATCCGAGGCGCGGGCGATGAGGGAGACGCGGCTTACCGCAGCGAGAAAATCGGCCGTGGAGAGCGTCACGCGCGTGGAAAAGTCCGTGGGAATGACCCGGCGATAATCGGGGAATTGTCCCTCGATCAGCCGCGCTTTCAGGTAGATATGGTCAAAGGCAAAGCTGATTTCGCTGTACGTGCAGGCGACGGTGACTTCCGTCGGAATTTCCGATGTCATCATTTGGCGCAGTTCTTCGAGCACTTTCGCGGGGATGATGAACTGCCGCCCTTCGCCGTGGATACCCGCCAAAGGCGTTTCCATAAAGGACAAGCGGTGCGTATTCGTCGCCACCATTTTCACTTCGTCTTCGCCAAGCTCCAACATGCAGCCGGTAAAGACCGGACGGCCATCTTCCCCCGCGCAGGAAAACGCCGTCTTTCGGATGAGCGTTTTCAAGAGGACGTCGCTGATCGTGAAGGTCACTTTGCCTTCCAAGTGCCTGAGGGTAGGAAATTCCTCGCCCTTTTGCCGGTTCATGACGAGGAGCTGAAAATGCGCCGTGCCGGAGCGGATGAAGACCTGCGTTTCTTCGGCGTCGGTCTCGATGATCACCTCGTCTGCGGGAAGGTTTCGCGTCACTTCCTGCAAATAGCGCCCGGAGAGGATGACGGTCCCCGGCTCTTCCACTTCCGCCTTCACGCGGCAAAGGACGCTGATGGCGTAATCCGTCGCCTGAAGCTCCACTTCATCTTTTTCTGCTTTGAGGTAGATGCCGGAGAGGATCGGCGTCTGTGGCTTACTCGCCACGGCGCGGCTCACGACGTGCAGCGCTTGCACGAGATCTGATTTTAAGCAGTTAATTTTCATCAGGACACCTCTTTCCTTCGTTTGAAGATGAGATTTTGTTGATGTAATCGTTTATCGCCAATTTGCGTGGATTTCTTTGGATAACGCGCAAAAGAGGGGTAAAAAATGTTCTTGGCTGTCTCGGATGATTTTGAGCGCGATGGGCGCACTGTAAGAATGAATGATGTCGTTTCGTGCCTGTAAAGCCGTCAGCCATAAGGCTTCATCGGAGATCATGCCCGCTTGGTACCCCAGTTTGAGGACGGCGCGCGGAGAGCCCAATTTGCGCTCGCTGTACCCGCTCTCTTCCAGCACCTCTTTCATCGCTTTCCACGCTTGTTCAAAGCAGATTTCAAAGAGGGCAACCATGCCCGCCAAGGTGATGGCGTCGTAGGGTGGGGTTTTCCCTTGGATGGCGCGAAGATTGTCGAGCGCCTGTTCAAAAGTTTCCGTTTTTTTCATAGAGGAGAATGCCTTCTCTCTGGATGTTCGCTAGAAGTTCGTCTTGGATAGGATCGTCTACTCGGACGACGTCGAAGGATAAGAGGGTGGGGAGCTCTTCTTCTAAAGCAAAGGTAAAGTGCAGCGCATCGCCGCCGGAGATCGCGAGATCGATGTCGCTTCGAGGATGGTGATCGCCTCTAGCGCGAGAGCCGAAGAGAAGGACGCGCTCGATTTCATAGCGCTTTGCCAAGGCGACGATCCCGTCTATGATGTGATCTGGGAGATGCATGGTCTATTGCCTCGCTTTTTTCTCTCTTAAGAGGTGAGGGAAGGAAGTTATCCACGCCCCTTTATGAAGAAGAAGAGAAAAGAAAAGTTCGTCGTAGTCGTAGTAGTGCCTGTGGATTTGTGGAAAAGGGAGGGGAGGCGTTCTGTGTCTTAAAGGAAAGCGGTGGATAATTTGTGCGTAACGAGAGGAGAGTTATCCACATCATCCACAAGATGGACGAAGTCCTCTTTTTATCCACAGAGCATCGACAGGATATACACGAGGTTATCCACGGAAAAAAAGGCTACATTTGGCTCAGCCGATGCTTGAGTTCCTGTAAGGAAGCATTCAATTTATGATCGTTCTTTTGCGCTTCCTCGATGGTCTTGTAGGCGTGGAGCACCGTGGTATGATCGCGGCCGCCGAAATATTCGCCGATCTGAGGAAGAGAGCTGTCGGTCAGTTCCCGGCAGAGGTACATGGCGACCTGACGAGCGAAGGCGATTTCCTTCGTCCGCTTTTTTGACATCATATCTTCACTGGTGATGTTGAAATGGGAACAGATGAGCTTCTGGATGAGCTCTAAGGTGATGATGGCGGTGCGCTGGGTGGGGTAGACATCCTTCATCGCCTCGCTGACGAGATCCGTCGTGATCGGGCGGCGATTGAGCTGCGCGTAGGCCACCACGCGGGTCAAAGCGCCCTCCAGTTCCCGGATATTGTTGTCGATGCGGCTGGCGATGTACGTCAGTACGTCGTTGGGGACGTCCAAGTCCTCGATGATCGCCTTTTTCTTCAAGATGGCGATGCGCGTCTCGAGATCCGGCGCCTGCACGTCGGTGATGAGGCCCCACTCAAAGCGCGACCGAAGCCTATCCTCTAAGGTCTGGATGTTCCGCGGGTGGCGGTCGCTCGACAGGATGATCGCCTTTCTGGCGTCGAAGAGGGTATTGAAGGTGTGGAAAAATTCTTCCTGCGTCTGCTCTTTTTTGTAGAGGAACTGAATATCATCGACCAGGAGGACGTCGATGGTGCGGTACTTCTGACGGAAGGCCTCGGGGTTCCCCTTGACGATGGAGTTGATGAACTCATTCGTAAACTTCTCACTGGAGATGTAAAGGACGCGCATCTCAGGGTGGCTCTGGAGGATCTGGTTGCCGATGGCCTGCATGAGGTGCGTCTTTCCAAGGCCGACGCCGCCGTACATGAAGAGGGGATTGTAGACACTGCCCGGGGATTCAGAGACCGCCAAGGCGGCGGCATGGGCGAAGCGGTTGGAATTTCCAATGACGAATTTATCAAAGGTATATTGTGGATTGAGTGAAGAATGATCCCCGGGCGCGATGGGGGAAAGGGAAGAAGGATCCTTCGCTGACGCAGAAGAACCGTAGGGGATCTTTGGCGGCGAGTCAGCGACCATCAGGACGGTCTGGCCGTTGTTTTCTGTCAGGACATCTTGGTAGGTGGTGTCGCTTTTGGCGGAGGTCAAGCGGATCGCGATCTCACGGCCGACGACCTCTCTCACGGCGTCCTTGATGAAGGGAATATAGCGGTCTTGAATATAGTTGAGAGAAAATTCATTGGGCGCTTCGAGGAAGAGATGCGTCTCATCCAAAGCGGTGGCCTTCATGGGCGAGAGCCAGCGGTCGCAAGCGCTTTCGGCAATATTCTCCCGCAGGTTGACGAGAATTTTTGTCCAAATTTGTGTCAATTCTTTTTCGTCCATGGGAAAAATCCTTTCTTGCCATCGTTTATTCACAGAGTTATGTACAAATGTGAATAACTTTTTGCCCGCGCGCCATCCCCGCGAAAACAGCGAAACACCGCTTTGATGCCCGGCGAATCCATATCTCTCATGGGAAAAAAGAAAGAGGGCGGGCGAAGTAAAATAAGTGTATCAAACTTATCCACAGGAAGCAATAAAGAATTTTATCTAGAAGGAAGGGCGGCGCCTCTTTTTCCCTTTGGCACTACATCAAGGGAAAAGAAAAAAAATGAACCTATATATGGTATTGGACAGAAAAAAGACGTGTCGATGGTGGCGATTCTTGCCAAGCGGAAACCTTGACACACCGCGAGGGGTGGGCTATAATCTTGACTGCGGTTCTCTGACCTCTGCCAAAGATGCGGAGGGAACGGAATCGGCGCGTAAAGATTCGTTTTTATCAGACGATAGTCCAAGGAGAGAGCTTCCTGAAAAGCGCTCTCTTCTCGAAGCAGGAGAAAGGAGGAATTTTCATGAAGCGTACGTTTCAGCCGAATACCCATTGGCGCAAAGTGACCCATGGATTTCGCGCCCGCATGAAGACGAAGGGCGGCCGCATGGTTTTGAAGAAGCGCCGCCAGAGAGGCAGAAAGAAGCTGTCCGCGTGACGGGCGGCCGGGTAAATGAGGTTCGGGCGCGATGTCGAAACTGCCAAAGCGCAGGATTTTGAAGAGCCCTCGAATGTTCCAGATGGTCTACCAAAAGGGGCGTTCGTGGGCTAATCGTTATTTGGTGTTATACGTCTTTCCGGCGATTGGGTCGGAGACGAAGGCCGGGTTTGCCGCCGGGAAGAAATTGGGCGGTGCGGTCGTGCGCAACCGGCTGAAAAGGCTGCTTCGGGAAACCTATCGCCGCCAGCGCCCGCGGGTGAAAGAAGGGGTATATCTCCTCTTGGTCGCCCGTATCTCGGCGATTGGCGTCAAGCAGCCGGTCATGGAGCAGGCGTTCCTCAATTTGGGTAGGAAGGCCGATCTTTTTGTCTGAGAAAATGGGGCGACGTGACGTGGCGAAAAAGATTTGTCTTTTTTTCCTTTGGTGCTATCAGGTGTTTCTTTCGCCGCTGAAGCTGCCTTGCTGCCGCTATTACCCGACTTGCTCGACGTATGCGCGGCTGGCCATCGAAAAATACGGAGCCGCACGGGGAAGCTGGCTGGCGCTTTTGCGCATTTTGCGCTGCCATCCTTTTCACGACGGCGGATACGACCCGGTGCCCTAAGCGAGATTGCTTTCGGCGATCCTTGGCGCCCGGGATAGTTTAGGATGTGATGGATTGGATTTTTTGTGGTCGCTGTTTGAGCCTTTGGTGCATCTCTTGGCTCACATGGTGGAGTTTCTGTACCGCTTGACGGTTTCTGCCGGTATGCCGAGCTACGGTGTGGCCATCATTTTGATGACGGTCGTCATTAAGATGCTGCTCTACCCTTTGACGGTGAAGCAGGTCAAGTCCATGAAGGCCATGCAGGAATTGCAGCCGAAAATGAAGCGCCTGCAGGAGCAGTACAAGACGAATCCGCAGCTTTTGCAGCAGGAAATGCAAAAGCTCTATCAAGAAGCCGGGGTGAACCCCTTGGCGGGGTGCCTCCCCATGCTGGTGCAGATGCCCATCTTGATGGCGATTTTTTATGCCTTAAAGGACGCTACCTACGAGGGGGGGAACCCCGCCTTCCTTTGGCTCCCGTCTCTTTCCGAGGCGGATCCCTATTATATTCTGCCGGTGCTCTCCGCGCTTTCCACCTATCTCACCACCCGTCAGACGACGGACGAATCGAATCAGCAGATGAAGATGATGATGTACGTCATGCCTCTCGTCATCGGCTGGATGAGCATGAATTTCGCGGCAGGGCTTGTGCTTTACTGGATCACCATGAACTTGGTGCAGGTGGTGCAGCAGTGGTTCATCTTCCGAGATGAGAAAGCCGCGGGCGCGAAACGGGACGAGAAGGGGAAAAAGAAGGAGAAAAAAGAAAAATGAGGAGGGCGCTTCCATGGCGTTGAGTGTAGAAAAGACGGGCAAAACCGTCGATGAAGCGCGTCAGGCCGCGCTTTTAGAGCTTGGTGTACCCGAGGAACGGGCGTCCTTCGAGATTTTAGAGGAGCCGTCTAAGGGATTTTTAGGCCTCATCGGCGGCCGTCCGGCACGGGTGAGGGCGACGGTATTGGAGCTTTCGCCGCTCGAAAAAGGGGAAGATTTCCTGCGTCGGATCTTTTCCGCGATGAAGATTGCGGTGACGATTGAGCGGCGGGACGTGGAGGGGGCTGTCCTCTTTCAGATCCAAGGGGAAAGTTTAGGTATCCTGATCGGAAAGCACGGGCAGACCTTGGACGCTTTGCAGTATCTGACGAATTTGGCGGCGAATCAGGGACTCGCCGAAGAGCGGCTGCGGATTCTCTTGGATGTGGAGCATTACCGCGACCGTCGGGAAGAGACACTAAAGAGCCTCGGACGGCGCCTCGCGGAGAAGGTGCGGCGCACGGGGGCGCGGATCGTCTTAGAGCCGATGAATCGCCACGAGCGCAAGATCATCCACCTCGCGCTGCAGGAAAACGATCATATCCTGACGTACAGTGCCGGGGACGAACCTTTCCGCAAGGTGGTCATCGAACCGCGCCATCGCCGCGGAGAACGAAGCGGGGACGTGCGGAAAGATTTTTCTTGAACATCGGAGAAAGGCCGTCCCACACGGGTTGGGGCGGCTTTTTTTGACGGGAAAATGCCTTTTGGGAGGGGAAGAGAAGTGAAGCAGGAAGAGACCATAGCTGCGATTGCGACGCCCGTAGGCGAAGGGGGAATCGGGATTCTGCGCCTGTCTGGAAAAGAAGCCATCTCTCTTGCGGCGCGGATGTTTCGTCCCCGTCGCGCAGGTGCGTTGGCGGATCTTCCTTCTCATCGGGCGGTGTATGGGGACATCATGGAGGAGGGGGCGCCTCTCGACGAGGCCATCGCGATCCTCATGCGTGCGCCCCACTCCTACACGCGCGAGGATGTGGCGGAGATCCAGTGCCACGGCGGCAGCGTGATCCTTCGCCGTGCGCTCTCTTTGGCGCTCTCTTTTGGGGCGCGGCTCGCAGAGCCAGGGGAGTTTACGAAGCGCGCGTTTTTGAACGGGCGGATCGATTTGGCCCAGGCGCAGGGCGTGATGGACGTCATCGCGGCGAAGACGGACGCGTCGCTGCGCCTCGCGGCGGGGCATCTCTCCGGGCGGTTTTCAGCGCGCATCCGTGCGATGCGGCAGAAGGTGCTAGCGATCATCGCTCACCTTGAAGTGACCATCGATTTTCCCGAAGACGACGTGGACGAGGTGGTGGCGGAGGACGTCCGCCGGGACGTGACCGAGATCTTGACGGCGATCGAGGAGATGCTGTCTACGGAGAGCGCGGGGCGCATCCTGCGGGACGGGCTGACGACCGCCATCGTAGGGCGTCCCAATGTGGGAAAATCCAGCCTCTTAAATGCGCTCCTGCGTGAAGAGCGCGCCATCGTCACCGACGTCCCCGGCACGACGCGCGACAGCATTGAAGAATATGCGGCGGTGGGGGGCGTTCCGCTTCGTCTCATCGACACCGCCGGGATCCGGGAAGCTTCGGACGACGTGGAAAAGATCGGGATAGAGCGGGCGAAAAGCGCGGTCTTGAAGGCTTCTCTCGTCTTGGCGCTCTTTGATTCCTCGACGCCTTTGACGGCGGAGGACGAAGCGATTTTCTCGCTCATCGGGGAGAAATCGCATGTTTTCCTCCTCCTTACGAAGGCGGATCGGCCCCCTTGTCTTTCGGCGGAGGAACTGTTGGCGCGTGCGCCGGGGCGGTCGGTGTTTTCTCTCTCCGTCAAGACGGGGGACGGGCTGCCGGCGCTCTTCGATGCGGTGCGGCAGATCGTCTACGGCAAAGGCGCGATCGAGGAGGAAAGCGCTTTTCTGGCTACGGCGCGGGAGGCGGCGGCGCTTCGAGAAGCGGCGGCGCACCTTCGGGCGGCCTGTCAAACGATGGACGAAGGGCTCGGCGAGGACTTCATCACCATCGATCTGAGGGGCGCGTGGACGGCCTTGGGGAAGATCACCGGGGAGACGGTGGGCGAGGACATCTTCGATGAGATGTTTTCCAAATTTTGTCTCGGCAAGTGAGCGGAATGAAAAGCGCCGAACGGGACGCAGGATACGCCGGAGGACGGCGGCAAAGGGATGAGAGGAGAGATTCGGGTGCGGTTTGAAGCGGGAACATACGATGTCGTTGTCATCGGAGCCGGACACGCGGGCGTCGAGGCGGCTCTTGCGGCGGCGCGCCTCGGTCGGCGGACGCTCCTTTCGACGATTTCCTTGGATCATATCGCGCTCATGCCGTGTAATCCGTCTTTGGGCGGCCCCGCCAAGGGGCACTTGGTGCGGGAAATCGACGCTTTGGGCGGCGAGATGGGCATTGCCGCCGACAAGACCGCCATCCAGCGCCGCTCTCTCAATACGGGGAAGGGCCCTGCGGTGCAGGCGCTCCGGGGGCAGGCGGACAAGAAGCTCTATCAGTTCACGATGAAGGAAACGTGCGAAAATCAGGAAAATCTAGACGTCAAGCAGCTTCTCATCGAGGATATTCTCATCGAGGACGGCGCGGTGCGGGGCGTCGTGGCGGAGACGGGCGAGATCTATCGGGCGAAGGCGGTGATCCTAGCCACGGGCACGTACCTTAGGGGGCGGATCATCATCGGGGAGGCGGTCTACGACAGCGGTCCAAGCGGTCAGCGTCCGGCGATGAAGCTGACGGACGCGCTCCTTCGGGCGGGGATCCGCCTCATGCGCTTTAAGACCGGGACGCCGGCGCGCGTGGACGCGCGATCCGTCGATTTTTCCCAGTGCATCCTCCAGCGGGGGGACGACGACGCGCCGCACTTTTCCTTCATGACCGACGACGATGCACCGAGTCTCCCACAGGTTGACTGCTTTCTCTCCTACACGAACGAGGAGACGCATCGGATCCTTCGGGAGAACATCCACCGCGCCCCCATGGCGAACGGCGTCATCGAAGGGATAGGGCCGCGCTACTGCCCTTCCATCGAGACGAAGATCATGCGCTTTCCCGACAAGGAGCGCCACCAGCTCTTTTTGGAGCCGGAGGGTCTTCATACGCGCGAAATCTATGTGCAGGGCATGTCCACGAGTATGCCCATGGACGTGCAGATCGCGTTTCTCCACACGATTCCCGGGCTTACGAACTGCCGGATCATGCGGGCGGGGTACGCGATCGAGTACGACTGCATCGATCCGCGCCAGCTCTGGCCATCGCTCGAATGTAAGGCGATCCGCGGCTTTTTTTCCGCCGGGCAGGCGAACGGCACCTCAGGATACGAGGAGGCGGCGGCGCAGGGGCTCATCGCGGGGATCAATGCGGCGCGGAAGATCGCGGGCGAGGAGCCCCTGATCTTAAAGCGCAGCGAAGCCTACATCGGCGTCCTCATCGATGACTTGGTGACGAAGGGGACACAGGAGCCGTATCGCATGATGACGTCCCGCGCGGAGTATCGGCTCCTCCTGCGCCAAGACAATGCGGATCTGCGCCTGACGGAACACGGCCGTCGGGTGGGCCTCGTGACGGACGAGCGCTGGGCGCGGTTCACGAAAAAAAAGGATGAGATCGATTCGGCGCTTTCCGCGCTTCGTGATACAGTGCTGACACCGAGTGTGGCAGTCAATGAAAAGCTGCGGGCGGCGGGGCTGGGCGAGATCCATGTCGTGACGTCGCTCTTTGCGCTCCTGCGCCGCCCTGCCGCGCAGTATGAAACACTGCGCGCCTTCTTTTCCCTGCCGCAGATTTCCAAAGAAGCGGTGCGGGAAGTGGACGTCGCTACGTCCTATGAGGGCTACATCGCAAAGCAGCAAGAGGACGTGCGGCGGCAGGAGCGCTTAGAAAATCGGCGGCTGCCGGAGGATATGGACTATGGAGCAGTGCCGAGCCTTCGAGAGGAAGCACGCGAGAAGCTCACCGCGCTTCGCCCGCGCTCGGTTGGGCAGGCGGGGCGCATTTCCGGCGTCTCCCCGGCGGACATCTCGATCCTCTTGGTGTGGCTGGAGCGGGAGCGGCGCAAAGAGGGGGAGAAGGAAAGGGCAGGGGAGGAATGAGCGATGAACGAGGTGACACGATCATTTTGTCAGGCAGCGGAGGTCTATGGTCTTTCTTTGACGGACAAACAGGTGATGCAGTTTGATCGCTATGCGATGCTCCTCCTCTCTTGGAACGAGAAGATGAATTTGACCGCCATCGTAGAGCCGACAGAGGTGGCGGTGAAGCACTTCATCGACGCGGCTTCCGTGTGGCGGGCGGATTGGTTCACGGCGGACATTCGCCGCGTCGTGGATGTGGGGACGGGGGCTGGGTTCCCCGGTCTACCCCTCAAGATCCTGCACCCGGAATTGGACGTCACCCTCATGGACGCCCTCCAAAAGCGGGTGCGGTTTTTGTCGGAAGTCATTGAAGCCCTCGGGCTCACCGGCGTTGTGGCGGTGCATGCCCGGGCGGAGGAAGGGGCGCGGCAAAAGGCGTACCGCGCACGCTTCGACGCGGCGGTGTCCCGCGCCGTCGCGCCCCTCTCCGTCTTGGCGGAGTATACGCTCCCCTTCGTTCGGGTGGGGGGCTTTTTGGCCGCGCAAAAGGGGGCGAAGTACGCTGCGGAAGCGCAGGAGGGCGCGAAGGCGCTCGATCTCTTAGGCGGGGCGGCGCCGGTGATCGCATCGGTCAAACTGCCCGGTCTCGATGACGCGCGGGCGGTTCTCTATGTGGAGAAGGTGCGGCCAACGCCGGATTCCTATCCGCGAAAGGCCGGCACGCCGGAGAAAAAGCCCTTGGGCTGAGGTGCGTTTTTTCTGAATTTAATCTTATTTTATTGTAACTTTATCATCATCGTGTATAATGGAGGTATATCCTAATCATTCCTGTATAGAAGGAAAGAAAGGTCATCGCTATGAAACATTTTCTTGACCTTCAGACGTATCGGGAAATTTTGGCGGCGGAACATATCGGCGTCTTCCTCTGGGACATTGCAGCGGATACGCTCCTTGCGGACGCGCCGGTGGCGCATTTTCTGCCGGACGATGCGGCGCAGCACTCGGTGGCCGATCTTCTGCTGAACTGGGCGCTGGTTCATCCCGAGGATCGCAAGTGCTTTTTGCCCATCGTGGAATTTTCCCGCGCGCCGCATCCGGAATATGCGGACGGCAGTCATCAGATGGGCTTAAACTACCGGGTCCGTCAGGCGGTAGAAGGGCCTTGGCAATGGTACCATGCCACGGTGCGGTTCCATTTTCGCGGCGATCGCCCCTACCGGGCGGTGATCTTCTTTCGCAATATCGACGAGGCCTATCGTCGGGAGGAAAAGCTCTCCTTTGAGGCGAGCCGCGACCCCATGACGGGGGTGTACAATAAGCAGACGCTGAAAAAGTTGGCCGAAAAGGCGCTGCAAGAACCGGGGAGCCGCCATGCGCTCGTGATCCTGGACATGGACGGCTTCAAGGGGGTCAATGACCATTTGGGACACATGACCGGCGATTTGGTGATCCAAGATCTGGCGCTCTCTCTGACCTCGATCTTTCGCGCTTCCGATTTTGTCGGCCGCATGGGGGGCGACGAATTTGTGGTCTTTTTGCCGCATGTGCAGGATGTCGCCTTTTTGGAAGAGCGGTGTCAAGAGCTAAGGCAGAAGGTGCGGCGGCGGTTTTCCTTGGAGAAGAATCGTTCGATCCATGCCGGCAGTCTTGCCGATGCGCCGAGCGAGCTTCATGTGAGCGTCAGCATCGGCATGGCGCTTTCGCCCGCGCATGGGACGGACTATGAAACCCTTTTGAAAAACGCGGACACGGCGCTTTACGAGGCGAAGAATAGCGGGCGGGACACGCAGGTGATGTACGATCCGCTGCTTGGTTCCGGGCATCAACGGGTGCCGGTAGAGGAAAAGGAAACCCAGCGCCAGCAAATTTTCTTTCAGCAGCCCATCGAGTTTATTTTTCGACTTCTCTACGAAACGGGCAACGCGCGAGAGACCGTGAAACTTCTCTTGGAACTCTTTGCGAAGTTTTTCAACGTGCAGCGTGTCTTCATCTATCAGAAGGTGAGCCGTATCAAGTGGGAATGCTGGTTTGAGTGGCGTGCCAGCGATGTCATGGCCACGGAAAAAGCGCACGAGGGCTTGGTGGGGGAGTACATCCACCAGAATTATAAAGCCGGGGTGTACGGCTTTTTCAGCGAGTGCAGCGACACGCATTTCGTGGACGGTGCGGCGGGGGAAGAGATGCGCGAGCGCCACATCTGCGCCTTTCTCCACGCGGGGATCATGAGCGGCGGGGAGCGCATCGGCAGCGTGGGCTTCGACGATTGTCTGGCGCCGCGCACTTGGTCGAAAAAGGAGCATGAGATCCTGCGAGTCTTCGCCAATATCTTAGGCAATGTCCTCATCACGCAGATGCGCTTTGACATGATGGTGAAGCAGCGGGAACACTTAAAGATGATCTTGGATACGCAGCCGGGGATCTTCTGGGTGCAGGGGGTGCGCAAGGCGCGTCTTTACTATCTCAGCCAAGCGGCACGCCATCTCTTACATCAAGTCGTCCCTTGGGCGGAAACGAAGGACTGTTTCTGTCTCATCAGCGTTTCTCACCGTGCTTGCCTTCACTGCGCCCTTTACAAGCAGCCGACAACATGTCCGGTGCTTCGCTCTCTTGCCCGCTTGGTAAAAGAGAAAAATCTTGTCGGGAAGGGCATGGACTGGGCGCCCGCTGCCCCCGCCGTTTTTTACTATGCCGGCACCGCCGAGGGAGAACATCACATGCACTGAGATGGCATCGCCTTGGGAAAATTTTTCTTGTGGAAGGGAAATTTCCTTCACGGGACGAATATGTCATGGACAGGATGAGGTAAAATCGGGAGGCATGGACATGAACGGCTATCGAGGGATCGCGTGCGGACTTTTGGCGACAGTAGCGCTGTGGCTTTTTCCGCTCTCGGCGCTGGCGGCAGGAGAGCAAGAGGCGGGCGCCGGGGAGACGGGCATTTTGGCGCCTTACCTTCGCGCGCTTCGCGAACGGGACGGTATGGAGGAAGAGAAGGTTCTGACGAAGGAGGAAAAGGAACGGCTCAAGCAGGAAGAGAAGGAAAGAAAGGCACGGGAAAAACGCGAAAAGAAGCACAAAAAGAGAGAGATCAAAAAGTATCAAATCGTCTATGAGGACGATTCCTACGTCTATTATGTCGATCAGGAGAACCTGCGCTGGCGGAGCATCCCCTACACGGAGGAGCGAATGCTTGACGTCTGGATACGGCTCATTCCCGTGGCGGATGCCGCCGAGGCGGAGACGAGGGAAGCGGCGGGGGATCTCTACACGGGGCATTACTACTTGGAGCATTATTATATGCGTCGCCGGCAGCGCCAAGTGCAGTTTTTGGCGGAGCTCGAGGTCAACGGCCGTCCCCAAAATGACGTGGCCGCAGGGAAATACAGCTCTGCCGCGTGGGAGGATTTGGTGCCGGGGAGTCTGGAGGACGCCCTCTATCATCGGATCATGAAGAAGGTGACGCATCCCAAGGATCAAGCCTTATCCACGTCCGTGAGCAGCATTTTGGAGGACGTTTTCCACATTTACCTTTGAAGATGTGCATAAAAAACCGCCGAGGTTTTTCCTCGGCGGTTTTTTGATGGGCGCTTTTGGGGCGGGGGATTCCGTAGAAATGATCCGATGGGCAGATGGTTCTTCAAAAGCGCTTTTTGGCGTGGGGTATGGTAGGTAAAAGAAAGGCGGGAGACATGCGGGAAAAGAGTTATCCACAAAATTAAAGAAAAAAACACCTGTTTGTGAATAGTTTTGTGGATAACTGACCGTAGTCAACGATTTAGTGGTGGAAGAGGCGGATGTGGGTGAAGGCCATGGCGATGCCGTAGCGATCGCAGACTTCGATGACGTTGTCGTCTCGGATGGAGCCGCCGGTCTGGGCGATGTAGGCGACGCCGCTCTTCTTGGCGCGCTCGATGTTGTCGCCGAAGGGGAAGAAGGCGTCGGAGGCGAGGGCGACGCCCTGGGCGGTGGCCAGCCACTTCTTTTTCTCTTCTCGGGTAAAGACCGGGGGCTTTTCCGTAAAGACGCGCTGCCATGCACCGTCCGCCAAGAGGTCTTCGTATTCGTCGCCGAGGTAGACGTCGATGGCGTTGTCTCGGTCGGGGCGGCGCACCGCGTCCTTGAAGGGAAGGCTGAGTACGGCGGGGCTTTGCCGGAGGAACCAGCGGTCGGCCTTCTCCCCGGCGAGGCGGGTGCAGTGGACACGGGACTGCTGCCCTGCCCCGATGCCGATCGCCTGCCCGTCCTTTGCGTAGCAGACGGAATTGGACTGGGTATATTTCAGGGTGATGAGGGCGATGAGAAGATCGCGCTGGGCGCTCTCCGGGATGTCTTTTTCTTTCGTGGGCCGATCGGCGAGGCAGGCGGGGGTGAGGACGACGTCGTTTCGCTGCTGTTCGAACCAGACGCCGAAGACCTGTTTTCGCTCGGCGGCTTTCGGCTCGTAGGTCGGATCCATCTGAAGGACGAGGTAGCTCCCCTTGCGCTTCGTCTTCAGGATCTCCAAGGCCGCCTCCGAGTACGAGGGCGCGATGATCCCGTCGGAGACCTCCCGCTGCAAGAAGGAGGCCGTCTGCGCGTCGCACTCGTCAGAGAGCGCCACGAAATCCCCGTAGGAGGACATGCGATCCGCGCCCCGCGCTCGGATGTAGGCGGTGGCGACGGGCGAGAGGTCGATTCCCTCGACGAAGTAGACTTTTTGCAAGGTCTCCGAGAGGGGGACGCTCACCGCCGCGCCCGCCGGGCTGACGTGCTTAAAGGACGCCGCGGCAGGGAGCCCTGTGGCTTCCTTGAGTTCTCGCACGAGCTGCCAAGCGTTCAGGGCGTCCAAGAGGTTAATGTACCCCGGCGTTCCGTTCAGGACGGTAAAGGGGAGCGCCCCCTTTTCCATAAACACCCGAGCCGGTTTCTGATTGGGATTGCAGCCGTATTTCAAAGGCAGTGCGTCCATGTTCGTAAGCTCCTTTTATAGGGGAAATTTTAATGATATAAATATTCTGTTATTTTCAGCCTATCATGATAGGGAGGCATTGTCAAGGAAGCGCGGATAAAATGAAGGGCAAAGAGGGGGCGTTTCGGAGGCGGGATACGATTGATATTTTTGGCAGCAGCTTATATAATATTAGGGTAAGAAGGTGATGGGGTGTCTGATGTGACGACGTACATCGGTGGTCTGCGGTTTGAATGGGACGAAGAGAAAGCGAAGGCGAATGGAAGGAAGCATGGGGTTTCGTTTGAAATAGCGGCGATGGTTTTTCAGGATCGTGCTTTGCTGGAATTTTTTGATCGGGATCATAGTGAAAATGAGATACGGTTGATTGCCATTGGTATGGTTTACGATGTATTGACGGTGATTTATACAGAGCGGCATGGGGATACGATCCGATTGATTTCGGCGAGAAAAGCGACGGCGAGAGAAAGGAAGATGTATGATGGACAATTTAGCGGTTAATGAAATAAAGCGCCATACGTTTCTGCCGAAAGGGGAGGAAGATTGTCCCGAAATGACGGAGGCACAGTGTAAAATCATGTCCTTAGTGCTTTCTCATAAGGGGGTAAGGGGCAATTCACGGGTGTCCTTTTATTATCAGGGGATGGAGGAAGAACGGGTCAATGCTTTGCAGAGCCTGATGGAGACGATGGGCATGACCCTGCGTCAAGCGATGGAGGCGTTGAAGATCCCGGTTTCCGAGTACGATAAATACGAAGCTGTTTTGTAAAGTTGATAGGGCGGTAACCTAAGAAAGCATGTATAACGACAAGACCCACGATCATACGCTTCGTGGGTCTTGTCGCTCTTTATTTTTCCGTGATCTCGCGGGCGAGGCGGACGGCGGCTACGCCGTCGGGGGCGTAGTAGTCGGCGCCGGCTTCTTTGGCGTACTCTTCGGTGACGGCCGCGCCGCCGACGATGATGTGGGCGCGGTGGTGGATGGCTTTGAGATCGTTTACCACTTGGTCGATCTCGATCATGGTGGTGGTCATGAGGGCGCTGAGGCCCACGATGTCGGCGTCGTGATCGACGGCGGCGCGAACGATGTCGGCACTGGGGACGTCTTTCCCGAGGTCGATGACGGTAAAGCCGCTGTTGGCGAGCAGGGCACCGACGATGTTCTTCCCTAAGTCGTGGACGTCGCCCTTCACCGTGGCCAAGACGACAGTGCCGCGCTTTTCCTTTTCCGCCGAGGGAAGAAGCGCACCGAGCTTATCGAAAGCGGTCTTCATGGCTTCGGCAGAGAGGAGGACTTCCGGCAAAAAGACGGTGCCTGCGCCAAAGCCTTCGCCGATTTCGTTCATGGCGGCGGTGAGGGCGTTTTCCGTGATGTCGTTGGCGGAAATGCCCGCCTCGACAGCGCGGGTGACGAGTTCGTCCATCGCTTCCTTCGCGCCGTCTTTGACGGCGGCCTTGATGGCGTCGATGGGGTTGAGGTCGGCAGAGGGGGCTTCGGCGGCCTTCTTTTCCCCTTCCGGCGCCGTCATTTTCTTCGCGTAGGCGCGGCCGTTGGGGTCGTACCCCAAGAGGGCGGCGCTGGCCAAAAGGGCGCGCTGCATTTCTTCGTCGTAGGGGTTCATGATGGGGGCGTCGAGTCCCGCCGCAAGGCACATGGCGAAGAAGGTGCTGTTGATGAGGGGGCGGTTCGGCAGGCCATAGGAGATGTTGCTCAGCCCCATGGTGGCGGGGTAGCCGAACTGCGCTCGGTAGAGGCGAAGCGTTTGGAGCGTCTCCTCGGCGGCCTTCGGCTCGGCGGCGACGGTCATGACGAGGCCGTCCAAGAGGAAATCGCCATCCGAAAGGCCATGTTCCCGTGCGGCGTCAAGGATGGTGCGAAGGGCGGCGAGGCGCTTTTCCGCCGTCTCCGGGACGCCTTCGGCGGTGAGGGGCAGGCAGAGGATGGCGGCGCCGTATTTTTTCGCCAAGGGGAGGAAGCGGGCGATGCGCTCCGGCTCGGCGCTGACGGAATTGATGAGGGCGCGGCCGGGGTAGACTCTAAGCCCCGCTTCCAAGGCGTCGGCGTCGCTGGTGTCGATGGAAAGCGGCGTGGTGGTGACCTGCGCGATCTCCATGACCGCCCGCTTCATCGCCGCCGCCTGGTCGATGCCGGCGACACCCATGTTGACGTCCAAGATCCCGGCGCCGGCGCGGCTCTGGGCGATGGCTTCCTTCTTGACGGAGAGGAGGGAGCCGTCTTTGATTTCCGCCGCCAATTTCTTTCGCCCCGTGGGGTTGATGCGCTCGCCGATGAGAACGGGGGGAAGTGCCGCGTCGATGACGACCGTCCGGCTGCGGCTGGTGAGGCGAAGGCGCGGCGCGATGGGCGTCCGCTTCACTTCGGGGCATGTCGCGGCGGCGGCGGCGATGGCGTGGATGTGATCCGGCGTGGTGCCGCAGCAGCCGCCCAAATACGTCGCCCCGGCGGAGATGAGATCCGGCACCCAGCGGGCGAAGTCCTCCGGCCCCATGGGGAAAATCGTCTTTCCGCTCACAAATTGGGGAAGGCCGGCGTTCGGTTGGACGCTGATGGGCTTATCGGTATTTTGGGCGAGGGCCTTGACGATGGGGAGAAGCTGCTCCGGCCCTAAGGAGCAATTCACGCCGATGATGTCCGCGCCCAAAGCGTCCAAGGTGACGGCGGCGGTCTCCGGGTCGGTGCCGGTGACGGTGCGCCCGTCCTCGCTGTAAGAAAGCTGGCAGATGACGGGAAGCGTCGTCGCCTCTTTCGCGGCTAAGAGCGCGGCGCGCGTCTCTTGGATGTCGATGGAGGTCTCGATAAGGATATAGTCCGCGCCCCCTTCTTGGAGTGCGGCGGCCTGCTCGGCGTAGGTTTGATAGGCGTCTTCAAAGTCGAGGTCGCCTAAGGGCGCGATGAAGCGCCCCGTCGGCCCCATGGCGCCGGCTACTTGCGCCAGCCCGGCGGCGGCTTCCTTGGCGATGCGGACGGCGGCGATGTTGATGTCACGTGCCTTTTCCGATAGGCCGTAGTGTTCCAATTTCAGGGCGCAGCCGCCGAAGGTGTTCGTTTCTAAAATGGTCGCCCCCGCCTCGACGTAGGCTTTATGGATTTTTTTCATCATCTCCGGACGCTCAAGGTTGACGAGTTCGGGGCATTCTCCCGCTTTGAGGCCGGCGGCTTGCAGCATAGTGCCGGTGGCGCCGTCAAAAATATGGATCATGATGGGGACTCCTTTGAATTGAAATGGCTATGGCAGATGAGATGGCGAAAAATGTTTCACGTGAAACATTTTTCGCCTTTTTATTTTGCGCGGGCAGGACGCGCCCCCTGCACATTGTTTCACGTGGGACATTGGAAAAGTGATCGGCGCGCCATGGTTCAAGTGGCAGCGAAAGGATCATGGTCGCTCGTAGAAGCTCGTGTACAACATTGGCGGAAAAGAATGGTGACAGCCGTACCTCGGCGATCAAAGAAAATGTTTCACGTGAAACATTTTCTGCGCCTTAGGGTGTCTCATCGTTGGGGCAGGAAACGGTGCCATTCGCTCCTTGCCGTCGGGCGAGGCAGTCCGTTTTTGGGCAGACGGCACAGCCGGAAGGGGAGGGTTTTAAGGGAGCTTTCGCGTCTTTTTTGGCAAGGCCGATGATGGCGGTGATGGATTTTCTCGGCCAGAGCATGAGGGATTCCGTCAGGTGAATGCCGATCTCTTCCGCACGGGACAAGCGAACGAGGTGGGGCTGCTCGGTGAGCGGCCAGTCGCCGTAGCCGGGACTGTATCGCCAGCGCATGGTATAGCCTTGGCGGAGGGCGGCGGGGCGCATCGTTTTTTCCATGGCGTCTGCCACTTGCTCCACAGCGGCGGTGGCGGCGGCGTCGAGGAGAACGGCGTAAGCGTATCGACCGGCATTGAAGTGTTCGGTCACCGCCTCTTCGATGGCTTCTCCCACGGTAGCGGCCAAGACGATGACGGCTTCAGCGCCGTGGAGATGTTTTTCGATGCTGCAGCCGACGATGGAAAATTCCGGTGCAGAGGTGACGGTGTGCCGCTCGCTGTCGTATGGGTATTGCTGCCATATTCCTCGCGGCGCAGCCAAGAGCGCCGCTTCATCCGCCGCTTGACGGATTTTTTCTTCATCGAAGGCAGCGCGCTTTAGCCCCGCATAGCGCCGTGTTTCCGCCACGTCCACGTTCGGCAGCGGCGCATTATAGATCGGCATGGGAACACCGTCCTTTGTCAAGATGGTTCTATTGTAATGCCTGTGGTGCGGAGCGTCAAATGAAAATGAAGGGGGACGCCCCGCCGCAGGAAGAAAAATGTTTCACGTGAAACATTTTTAAGATGAACCCCCTGCGACACTCTGGCAGCCATGTGATAAATCCTTTTTCAAATACACCATGTCAATGAGCTGCTGCCCTTCTTCAACGATCGGGTGGTCGTAGTTGTCGAGGAAAAAGTTTTTTACGCGATGTGATGGTGCAAAGCCGCATCGCTCATAAAAACGGCGTATCGCCGGGCAGTCGCCGGTTCCTACATATAAAGTATGGCCGGTTTTTTGGTAATAAGCGACGATGTGGGAAAGCAACAGCGTCCCGTACCCTTGGCACTGATGCGCAGGAACGGTGATGATGTTTTTAAGTTCATAGATACCGGGGTGTTCTCTTGTCACAATGCAGAGCGCTTTAAGCGCCTCATCTCGTAAGGCGAACATATCGCCGCGATACAAATATGTTTTTACCATGCGCTCCTCTTCATCGGCGATGAGCAGGAAGTTCATGTACTTCGGTTTATCGTTCGCCTTTATTTTTGCAAATTCCATGGAAATAGCTTCCCCCTTCGGTGTTGGCATCTCCATTATATACGGTTTCCGCTATTTCCCATAGCCTGATTTCGGTATAGGAGGAACGCCTTCTTTTTCCGGGATCAAAAAATGTTCCACGTGAAACATTCTGCCGACAGAGAATGAAAGAAAATGTTTCACGTGAAACATTTTCTCCTAAGAGAAATTCAGAAATAACGCCGAAGGCTCTTTATCTTGTAAAAAGTTTCCGCTATAATAGAACCACAAGGCAAAACATGCGCGAAGGGCGGGGTGAGGGACGTTGGCAAAAATTATCGCCGTGGCCAACCAGAAGGGCGGCGTGGGCAAGACGACGACGGCGGTCAATCTGAGCGCCGGGCTCGGCATATTGGGAAAGCGGGTGCTCTTGGTGGATTTCGATCCACAAGGGAACGCCACCAGCGGCGTAGGGCTCGAGAAGAGTGCGCTGACGTCCACCGTGTACGATGTGATCTTGGATGATCTCGCTCCCATCGATGCCATTCGCACCACGGAATATCGCTTGGATGTCCTTCCTGCCAATATTGATTTGGCGGGAGCGGAGATCGAGTTGGCACAGGTCGAGAAGCGCGAGTTTCGCCTGAAGAAGGCGCTGGATACGCTGCGCGAGGCGTATGATTTCATCCTCATCGACTGCCCGCCTTCCTTGGGGCTGTTGAACCTCAATGCACTGACGGCGGCGGATGCGCTGCTCCTGCCCATCCAGTGTGAGTTCTACGCCTTGGAAGGGATGACGGCGCTCCTCGATACGATGAAGTTGGTGCGAGAGAGCCTCAATCCGGCGCTCACCGTGGCAGGGGTGCTGCTCACGATGTACGATTATCGCACGAACCTCTCCCAACAGGTCGTGGAGGAAGTGCGCAAGTACTTCCCTGATGAGGTCTACGATACGGTGATCCCTCGGACGGTGCGCCTCAGCGAAGCGCCCTCCTACGGGATGCCGGTGGTCTTTTACGACGCGAAGGCGAAGGGGGCGGAGGTTTACATGAACTTGGCGAAGGAGGTGGCAAAGCGTGGCTAAGAGTAAAGGTTTAGGGCGTGGTCTTTCGGCGCTGCTCCCCACCGCGCCGAAAGAGAAAAGAGGGGCTTCTCTCGACCGTGTAGCGCATGAGGCGGCGCATCCCGATGAGCGCCGCGTGGAGCTGCTCCCCCTCGATCGCGTGCGGCCAAATCCCGAGCAGCCGCGCCAGACCTTCGATGAGGCTGCGATGGAGGAGCTGGCGGCATCGGTGCGCCAATACGGCGTCTTGCAGCCGATCTTGGTACGCCCCGCAGACGGCGGCTATGAGATCGTCGCCGGGGAGCGGCGCTATCGGGGCGCGAAGCTGGCGGGGCTAAACGAGATCCCTGCGATTGTCCGCGCCTTTAATCCGCTGGAAATGGCGGAAGTGGCCATCATCGAGAACGTGCAGAGGGAAGATCTCAACGTCATCGAGGAGGCGCAGGCGTATCGCGTCCTGATGCATCGCTTCGGCCTCACGCAGGCGGAGCTTTCGGAAAAAGTGGGTGCGAGCCGCTCCCACATCGCCAATATTCTGCGGCTTTTGGCGCTGCCGGAAAAGGTGCAGGAGAGCCTCTTGCAGGGGGTGCTGCTCATGGGGCAGGCGCGGCCGCTTTTGTCCCTTGACACGCCGGAACTCGTGCAGAAGGCGGCGGATCACATCGCCGGACACAATCTGTCTGCGCGGGAAGCGGAGCAGCTCGTCGCCAAGCTGAAAAGGGATCCGACCTTTTTAGATCCCGTGGAAGGCGCGAAAGAGCCGGTGGGGACGGGGAAGAAGAGGGAAGTTTTCATCGAGGACGCAGAGGATAAGCTGAAAATGTTCTTCGGGGCGCCGGTGCATATCCATGTGGGTACGACCCAGAGCCGCATCGTCGTCAATTTCAAGGATCAGGGGGATCTGGATCGCATCGTGACAGCCTTGGGGGAAGTCCACACGGAGAGCGTGGAGCGGAAAAAGACGCTGCTTCGGGAAGTGTCCCGTCGCTTTACGACCTGAGAGAAGGGGAAAACGTATGCGCCGGCGCGTTCCTAGCCTTGGCGCGGCAAGTGGCGGGGATTTTGGCAGAGGGGATACGAACGTAAATGGAAAAAGAGATACTATCGCTTGTGCAAGGGGAAAATATGCCGTATGTGCTGGCCGCGTTGACGTTCATGACGGCGTTTTTGTTCCTGTTCGTCCTGTACCTTTTGATCGCGGTCAGCCGCCTGAAGGGGCGTTACCGCGAGATGATGACGGGCGAGGAGACGGGGCGGGATTTTGAGTCGATGCTCCTTCGCCACATCGAGGAAACCCACGCCGTAGCGGCGGAAAATCGGGATCTCCAGATAGACAATCGCCGGATCAGCGAGCTTTTGGATCGGGCGGTGACTCGTGTGGGCGTGGTGCGTTTTCGCGCCTTCGAGGACATGGGAAGCGATCTCTCCTACGCCGTGGCGCTGTTGGACGCCCACAACGACGGGGTGGTGCTGTCGAGTATTTTCGGGCGGGAAGATTCGAGGAGCTATGTGAAGCCCATCGAGGCAGGGAAATCCACCTACACGCTGACCAACGAAGAGGACGAAGCGATTCGCCAAGCGATGCAGAGCGCCCGATAAGATGGAGATGCTTTGGGGCGCGGACAGATCGAAGGATACGCCGCGATGCGCGCCGTATCCTTCGGCGCATGGGGAGAAAGCGGGTTCCTGCACAGCGAAAGCCGTGGGGCATCGGGGTGCGGCACCCAGTGCGGTTTTGGAGGGGCGGCTTCCCCGCGCGGCGGACATCATCGCCGCCTATCGCCCCTACTTCGAGGCAGTCTTGGCGCACTATGCGGGGCGAGCGCTCCCCTTGCGAGAGGTGGAGCGGATCCGCCTTTCCCGAGGACTTCGGGAGCTTGGCACCTGCCGCATCCGCCGCGCCGATGATGCGCACTGCGTGCTCTCCTTCAGCCGCCACCTCTTTTTCCCCGGAAACGAAGAAAACCTCGTGAGCGTCGTCTGCCATGAGATGCTCCACGCCTGTCTCCCTTACGGCGAAGGACACGGCACGCACTTTCGCTTCTTCATGCGAAAGCTCAATGAGGCTTTGGGGCTTTCCATTGCGGTGCATTCGGCAGAGACCACCATCCGGCCAAACGCGGCGCGCTATCGCTATCGGGTGACCTGCGGCGCCTGCGGTAACGCCTTTTGCTACCTGCGGGCGGGCGCCATCGTCCGCCATCCCGGCCGCTATCGCTGTGCCCGCTGCGGCGCGTCCTCCTTCACGGTGGAAACCCTGCGCTGACCGGCGGCGCAGGTACAAGAATGGATATTCAGCTTGATGCAAGGATAACATGTGGGAAAAGTGATACAATTCAATAGACAGCAATTTACAAAGTTGCATCCATAGGAGGGAACGATGAACAAGATTACTTGTATTTGTTTAGGTGTCAAAGATATGGAAAGGGCAATCAAGTTTTATAGAGATGGGTTAGGATATAAGACGAATTGCAGAGAAAATCATCCGCCGGTATGCTTTTTTGATACGCCGGGAACAAAGTTTGAACTATTTCCTTTGGAACAATTAGCCAAAGATATTGATGAAAATCATCCGCCAAAAGGAAATGGATTTTCAGGAATGACATTAGCTTACAATGTTGAACATAGAGAAGATGTAGATCATGTAATCGAATTAGTAAGAAAAGCAGGGGGAAAAATTGTAAAAGAGCCACAGGAAGTTTTCTGGGGTGGCTATCACGCCTATTTTTCGGATTTAGATGGATACTATTGGGAAGTTGCATGGGGACCAACTTTTCAATTTGATGAAAATGGATTGCTGAAATTTTGAGGATAAAGAGGGCAAGAACCACAAAGTTTCATTTGTAAGGCGAGGCAAGTTTTCGTTTCTCTTGCGGGGGAAACGTGCTATAATTACGGTGTGAACACCCGGCGCGTGTGCCAAGCGGCCACGTCCCTCACCGTCGCCGTACGGGAAGGACGCATCTCACGGACGTGAGGCGCCGCCAAAACGCAAGGAAACGACTTTTTCAGGGAAGGAGACGGGCGCATGGCAACGATTTTTTCCACGGCGCGGCAGACGTCGATGATGGTTCAGATCGCCAATCGCGGGCTGGCCTTTGTCCGCCTGTCGAACGCGAACACGAAAAATTCCTTTTGGGGCGGGCAGCGCTCTGCCCAAAAAGAAAATCAATATAACGCATTTTCCTCCCTCTACGGGAACGGCGCGCAGATTGGCCGCCTCTTAAAGCAGTATGCGGCGGCGCAGCAGAAGTTTACGACCGAGGCGGACACGAAGACGGCAGATCTCAAAAAATCGGCGGCGGCGCTCAAATCCACCGATTTTGAGGTCAAAGGGCAGACGGCGGTGGAGACCGACGCGAAGACGAAGGCCGTTTTGGGCAAGGTCAATGACTTCGTAAAGCAGTACAACGACACGGCGAAATTCTTTGACGAAAATGCCGACGTATCGAGCCGCGTCGGGCGGATGGCGGACACCTTCAAGGAGGAGCGGCAGTTTTCCCGCTCGCTAAGGGAGGCCGGGATCACGACGGATCCGGCCACCGGGCAGCTCAAGGTGGACAATGACCGCTTGACCGCGGCGCTGAAGAAATCCCCCAAGACGGTGGAAGCGGTGCTGGGGAAAAACGGCTTGGCCGGACGGGCCGAGATGCGGGCGAATCAGGCGGCCTACCAAAAGGGCAGCCTCTTCCCCGGGGTGGAGTCTCTCGTGGGCAAAAAGGCCATGGACAGCGCACACATGAGCTACTCGAACCGCGCCCTCGCGCAGCAGGCGAACTACAACCGCTTGGGGACGCTGCTCAATCTGTACTTTTGATGGCGACATCGACGCGCCGACCCGGAAAGGCAGGACGCCCGCTCTTTTCGGTCGGCGCGTTTTCTTTTGCGGTGGCGGGCGGCATAGGGCAGGAGTGAAGGTCATGTATGGATTGCAGACGGTGCATTGGAAGCGCATCTATCGGATTTTTTCCGCAGAAAAGGATGGCCTTCGATGGGTCAAGCTCTTTGGCTCAAGGGCGCGCTTCCCTTACCCGCTCAAATAAGCCGCGAACAGAAGTAAGTGCTTTGAACGAAAACATCTTCCGCACTGTTACGCCTTTCTCATCTTCTTAAATCGTTCGCTGTGCAGAGATTCCCGAACGACGACCACCTTTTGCGGGATCTGATAATTCTCCAGCTTCCCTTGACAAAAAATCTTCAAACGTTTCTTAAACATCACTGCCGGTTCGTCGTGCCGCAGTTTTACCCGCGCCTTAACGATTTGGCCGGTCAACACATTTGCTTCCCCGCTGACGACAGCCTCCTCCACCCCGGGCATCATCTGCAGAACACTTTCCACCTGCGCCGGATATACCTTCTGTCCTCCGACGTTGATGACCTCGGAAGCGCGGCCTAAAAAACGGATGTAGTCCCCATCCTCTTCCACTAAGTCCCCGGTGCGAAGCCACCCGTCGATGGTAAAAGGGCTTTTCGCGTTCAGATAGCCCAGCATGGCGGATTTTGCCTTGATTTCTAACTGCCCCTCCACCACGCGCGTTTGAAAATCCTCTCCGCCAATTTTCACCCAGAGGGAATCGGATGCTTTTGACTTTGATCGCACGACGCCAATTTCCGAGAGGCCATAGGTTTGGAGCAGCGTAATGTGAGGAAAAAGCGCATGGAACCTTTGCAGCGTACTCTCCGGCATCATTTCCGTCCCGTAGGTAACGATTTTCAGGCTCTCCAGACTGTACTTCTCATGCGCGCCGCTCAAAAGCAATAGATTGAGGAACGTCGGCGACGTGGGAAGCGCCTCCACGCGATATTTTTCAATCATCGCGCAGACCACATCAGGCTGACGTGAAGAAAGCGCCACCATGCAGCCGGCATTCGACAAAATATAGAGCAGCGTATTCAGTCCGCCCATATGATCGAACAACAAGAAAGTGATCATGCGCATGGCTTTCCGTACCATGTGAAACTTTGCCAAAAGCGGCACAGCATCATGGACGACAGCCTTACGCTCTCCCGTAGATCCAGAAGAAAAGAACACCAGCCCGGGATGATTCTTCCTCTTTAAGCCGACGAGCAGAGGATGTACCGCCTGTTGCCCCGTTTTGAAGAACAGAAACGTATCCTCGTCGCCGATTCGAATCACCGCTTCCGCCTCGGCCAGCTCTTCGCATGTTTCCCGATGAGAGCCAGCGCGTTTGGTCAGCGGCACAATAATACAATGCAAGTCAATCAGACATAACAAAATGGTCGCTGCGTGAGGCGAAAAATCCCCCTCCAACGCAACCACCATCGGTCTTTGAATCAGTTTTTCCAATTTTTCCTTGTCTGACTGCCAATACGCTAAAAGGTCGCTGTACAGATAACTTCGATCGTTCCAGACGATAGCCTCTTGATCCGCATGGGCTTCAAACCTTTCCCGAAAGAAATCGGCATACACGATCAGACGCCCCCCAGATAAATCACTTGCCCGGTAACAAAAGAGCTCTCCTCGCGCAGAAAAAAGTCAATGACATTCGCTATATCCGCATACGTCCCATAGCGTTTGATCGCTTGACGCTCCAAAAGTCGCGCCATTTTCCCTTCGCTGACGCCGCGAATGAGATCCGTCTTCACGGGCACCGGCCCCACAGCATTCACGGTGATGCCATACTCGGCAAATTCCTTAGCCAATACCTGCGTGAGCATGACTACCGCCGCCTTAGAAGCCGCGTACACCGCCTCGCCTTGCAGCTTGATGGGTACCGCCATCGTAGAAAAATTTACGATGCGGCCAAACTGTTTTTTCCGCATCAGTTTCGCCGCCTCTCGGGCGCAAAGGAACGCGCCCGCTACATTCGTATCAAACAGGCGGTGAAACGTCGCCATCGGCGTCAGGAGCGCATGATTCATCGAAGCCACGCCCGCGTTATTGATAAGATAATCGACGCGGCCAAAGCGCTCCCTTATCCCAGCAAACATCGTTTTAATCGCCGCTTCATCGCTGACATCCGCAATGTAATGCTGATATTTTGGAAAAGTCTCACCCTTTGTCCAATCGGGAAAAGACCGACTGCACCCAAGCACCCAATGCCCTTTTGCCAAAAAAAACTTGGCCAACGCTTCCCCGATGCCCTTTCGGGTTCCCGTAATGACGATAATCCGCTCCACCGCCATCACCCCGTAATCGAACGAACATAGGCCGCGAGAGTTCCCACCGTCCGAAAGGGACTGTTCTTTTCCGACAGCGCCTTCTCATTCATCAAAGATACCTCCGTCTGAAGCTCTTCGGTCAATGCCTCTTCAAGATCTAAAATCAAACTGACAAAATCGATGGACTCTAAGACGCCGTCCGAACCAAAGAGAACCGCATCCGTCCCCTTAGAAATCTCCACCGGGGTGGATAGCGTTTCATTAAAATTTTTGATCTGCCGCAAAATCACTTGCTCGATCTTATCCATGAACCGTCCTCCTCAGTCAGCCGTTAAAGTTTTGGCAGGGAAAATCACATTACGGTAAGACATAAACATGGTCCGAAAGACCATCCCGTTGAAAATGAAACGTCTGATAAAAGTTTTGCGATGTACTGTTCTTATGCACAAACAGAATCTGACGCTGGAAATTCTCCATATATCGCTGAAAAAACAAATACAGCAGAAGCCCACGCCGCTCCCGTCGATACGCTGGCCGCGTGAGCCAATGTTTCCAGACGATCATTTTCCCATACGTTTCAAATAGAATCGCAGACGCGATACACGACTTTTCCTCGTCGCGAATGACAAAGATATGCCCCGCCGCAATCAAATGCTGCAAATCGTAAAGATCCGGGATTTGATCACAATGCGTGTCAAACTGCCGCAGCAGCATATCCTCTATTTCTGCGGCGTCCTGCGGCGTTGCCAGCCACTCTTTCGGTGCAGCAAAGGACTTAACCGTTCGGTTGACCCTCGATAATCGATAAAAAGAATCATAATATCGAAATCCGCATGCCTCCACCGCTTCGATACATGCCGCTTGATCGCCGATAATATCCGCATGCAGACTCCGCCCATTTCGCGGCAGACTCGCCACTAAATCACAAAAATCTGCGAGGTCATGGGAGAAAAAAAACAGTTGATAATAATCAAACTGTTGACAGCATATAGCACAACTATATTGCGAGCTATGACAAAAAAGCGTTCCCTTCTTCACCCAATATTGGAGCCGTTCGTCATTGAGATAGAAATTCGTAAAACAGGGCTTTTTATATGTCTTAATACGGGTAATCTGTCGTTTTATCTCGTCTATATCTTGAACGCACTGTAACTCCATGCCTCATACGCTCCATCTTGCCCCAACCATCAGTTTATAAATCCGTAATCAGTGCCTGGCAAAAATCCACCGGCCCAATATCCAAAACTGCCGATACCCAAGCCAACCCCCCGCCAAAACCCGACAGGCAGCAAGTATAGGTATGGTCAAGGAGCTGCTCCCCTAAATTATGGACGATATTGACGCCGACGCACGACCCACTGGAGTTCCCGAATGTCTCCACGATATTCATTGGCATCTTCTTCGGAGCCACCTGCATGCGCTGAGCGAGCTTCTGCAGCATGAATTTATTCGGCTGATGGAAAAGATACCAGTCGATCTCATCCTTCGTTTTGTGTGAATAAGCAAGAAGTTCCTCAATCGCCGGTGGTATTTCTTTCTGAACAAAATTGAAAACGGTAGACCCATCCATCCAAAGTTCATTGTAGCTGCGTACATATCCATAGCCAGTATCCACAGGGAGGGCTGTTTCCGGGCTGCGCGGCATCTTAAAGCCTCCAGCGTGCATGATCAAGGCCTCCCGCTGCGTTCCATCGTTGTATACGCTGATATAGCAGTCCGATGCCCCTTCGTCCTTTTCTAAAACCGTTACCGTCGCCGCATCGCCGCCAAAGGAAGGCTCCGAGAGCGGCCACGCGGGATTTTTGCGGCAAAAAACATCCCCTGTACAGACGACCACTTTCTTCTCCGCCGGTAAATGCTCCAATACCATAAAACCTTGATAAAGCCCCAGCACATAAGCAGAACAAGCCTGAGAAATGTCTAAACAAACGATGTCCTTCGGCAGATCCAACTCCCCTTGGATGATGTTGCTCATCTGCGGCACATAATAGTCCGGGGTAACGCTCAAAACGAGGAGTGCACCAATCTCTTCCCGCTTTATTCGCTGCTCATCCAGAAGGTATTTCACCCCCCGCAGACACAGATCGCAGGTCGTGGTAGTCTCCTTCGCCGCCCGGCGCTTATTGAATCCCATGATGCGCTTTAGGCGCCTCGTCTGCAAATCGGCAAACGCCTTAGTCTCCTCATCGTACGAATACTCAGTTTCCGGCAATACGCTCAAAACCCCGCTGATCTTCATTCCCTGAAATGTGGTAAGCATTGATCCTTCTCCTCACACCAAAACGCAGCCGTCTACCGCTAAAATCTGCCCACTGATATATGATGCCAAATCCGAAGCCAAAAAGACGGCCGCATTGGCAATCTCCACGGGATACCCCAACCGCCCCATCGGAATATGGCGCAAATGCACCGCTAAATGCTTCTCACCTACCGATCGCATCATGTCCGTATCGATCATGCCCGGGGCGATGGCATTCACGCGAATCCCATGCGGCGCCAATTCCTTCGCCGCCGTCTTCGTCATGGCAATAATCGCCCCTTTCGTCGAAGAATAGACGAGCTGCCCGGGATTCCCCGTGATGCCGACAATGGAAGACAAGTTGATGATACTCCCCTGTTTCTGCTTCATCATCAATTTAGTGGCCAGCTGCAAGAGCTCCATTGTCCCAAAGACATTGGTGCCATACGTCCAATCGATCAAATTGCGGGTAACGCTTCCGATCAGCGCGTCTTTCATCACGCCAGCATTATTGACCAAAACGTCCAGCCGTTGATGTTCCTTTTTGATGCGTAAAATCGCCGCTTTATCTGCGGCAAAATCACTGACATCAAAATACAGGGGAACGATTTTCGTCTCATATTTTTCTTGCAGTTCCTTGGCCGACGCATCGATACTGCCTTCGACAACATCGTTCGCGTAGATCGCTGCCGCTCCCGCCTCAGCAAAAGCGATCATCGTCGCTTTCCCCAGCCCCTTGCCGCAGCCGGTGATGAAACACACCTTGCCGGAAAGCATTTTCTTAACGTCGTAGCTGCTCAAATCTGACCGCCATTCTTTCGGACAACCGCAATCACATGCTCCACCGTATTGAAATTCTCGGGGACAATATCCAACGCATCGATCAAGCAGTCGAACGTATCCTCTAACTCCGTAACGAAGGAAACAATATCAAAGGAGTCCAGTAACCCCTCTTCAATAAAATCGGCCGAATTTCTAAAATCAAACTCTGGCCGAAGCTGCCCCAATATCTCATAAATCTTTTCCATCTCATACACCCTCCCACTATTGATTGACCGTTTGCGTGAGCTTCAAGCGGTCAATTTTTCCATTCGTATTGCGCGGCAGCTCCTCCACGGCATGATAGACCATGGGGACCATATACCGGGGAAATTCCTGTCCCAAGGCTTTTCGTATCTGTAAATCAGATACGCCCGGCGTAGTTTCATAAAACAGCACAATTTCCTTTTTCATGAAATCATACACCACACAGCAATTTTTGACAAGTTTCAGCGTATTGACGACGACATGCTCGATTTCCCCTAACTCAATCCGATAGCCCATGTGTTTGATCAAACTATCCTTGCGCCCTTTGAAAATCAAAAGCCCCTCTTCGTTCCAATACGCCAAATCGCCCGTGCGATAGATGAGTTCCGGATACGAATGATTGAGCGGGTTCTGTACAAAAACAGCCGCCGTTTTCTCGGGATTATTATAATACCCCATGGCAAGCGACGTCCCCCGCACACAGATCTCGCCCAATTCTCCCGGTGCGCAGCGCTCATCCGCTTCATTGAGCAAAAGGACATCGGTGTTTTTGCACGGACGGCCGATGGGGAGCGGCTTACTCTCATCCAACTCCTGCGGCACGACATGGTAAATACAGTCCAGCGTAATCTCAATGGGGCCGTAGAGATTGGCAAACGTCGTATGCGGCAAATGACGCTTCCACACATTGAACTGCTTCGTTGGGAAAACCTCCCCGGCGAACCATACGGTCTTGAGATCCGGCAGCGCCATTTTCTCCAAGAGACGCATATTGGCGATATTGACCATAATCGTCGGCACCCAGAAGATAAAATTGACCCGTTTTTCTCTCATCTCCGTCAGGAGCTTCACCGGGAACGCAGCCAAGGTCGCATCCAAAAGAACAATCGTGGCGCCCTTGAACATCATCAAGCACAGTTCAAAGTCATAAATATCAAAGACCACTGGGGAAAGCGCCCCGATAATTTCTGAACCGTCAAAATGGAAGGCATCAAACGACCAATGGAGAAAATCGAAAAAACTGCGGTGATTGAGTACCACGCCCTTCGGCGTTCCCGTAGATCCAGACGTATTGATGATGCAAAAGGGATCCGTGTCGATTCGCCTCGCCAGTCTATCCTCGATGCGATTCTCGTCATCCTTCGCTTCTTCCCACAAAACATCATCTATATCTACAACGGGAATGGAAAGCCCATCAATACGCTCGAGCAACGGTTTATATTGATGGTTGGTAATCAAAACCGCCGGCCGCATGACTTCAAGAATATGCCGAATTCGCTCTATCGGCGTTTTAACGTCAAGATTAGAAAAGAAATTGGCACTATACATAATCGCGATGTCGGCCACGACGACCTCTATGCTCTTGGGCAAAAAAACCGCCACCGGCACGCTGTCGTCTACGGATACAGAACGTAAAATCTCGTTGGCTAAAATCCGACTTTTTGCTGCCAACTGAGAAAATGTAATGGCATCGCCATGATGGAGAATCGCCGCTTTATCCGGCGTTCGCCGCACGGTTTCGTGGAAATAATCCAACACATGTTTACGCATAGCACAACACAACTCCTGTCTTGACTTATACTTTCTTTTTTAGCATAAAGTGGCGACTGGGTCGCATCCATTGGTGAAAAAAGACACGCAAAGTATCCTTTCCTAAATGCCAGCCAACCCGCCGCTCACGGGCAGCAACGCCCCCGTCACATAGCGATTCCCTGCGGAAACTAAATAGGCGGCAATCGTCGCGATATGGCTCGGCAAAATGATGCCGCAGGGCTGCGTCTCCTGTTCCGCAATCGTCGGAGACGCTTGTTCCAACTTGGTAATGGTGGCCGACACATCTATAGCCGCTCCGGTCAATGCCTCAATCTTTGCCGCAGCCATGGGTGTCAGCACCCCGGCGGGCAAGATGGCGTTGACCAAGATCCCGCGCTTGATGAACTCTTTCGCCATCGTCTTGACCACAGCGTTCAGCGCCGCCTTTGAGGCACTGTATGGTCCCATCCCCTTATCACATGAAATGCTGGCACTGGAGGAAATCGCCACCATGCGGGAAAAATCATGAGAATATCGCTTACTGTAAAAGTGCCGCCCCATTTCGGCAAATGCCAAACAATTCACCCGCATGACGCGTTCCCAAATGTCGGGCGAGCAAACCTTCAGCGGCACATCCGCATTGACCCCCGCCGAATATACCATGCCATCTAATTTCAAGTCTTGATCTTTACAAAAATCAAAGATCGTTTTGACATTGGCGACATCCTCTAAATCATAAGGAAAGACATGCGCCGTCCCAGAAAGTGTCCCAGCGACCTGCTGCAACTTTTCGGCACTGCGTGCCACTAACACAACCGTATGCCCATCGCGGCTAAGCTTCTCCGCACAGGCGGCACCTATGCCAGACGAAGCGCCGGTGATCAGATATATGCCCATTTTACGCCTCCAATGCGTCCATTAAATCACCGACTGTCCCGTATTGTCGAATTTCGTCAGCATGAGGAAAGCGGTTAAACTGCTCGTTCATCACGGAAATCACAGACAAAACAGCGATAGAATCCCACGCCTCACACTCTTCTAACACCGTATCGCGGGAAATTTCATCTTCATCCAGTTCAAGAATATCCGCTAACGTTTCCAATTTTTCCTGTTCGGTCATCGCACGTCCTCCACCCTCTCTTACAGTCTAAATTCGGCTTTATCCGGGTAACAAATATCTGTCTCAAACACCGGCAAGATATTTTCTGTATCCACATTGAGATACACGATCCCCCATGACAAACCAATGCCAAAGCCGCTCATGAGCAGCCGTACCTGCGGCTTTTCCTTGAGCTTGCTCTCATTTGCACAAATGGAGATAGGCACCGAGGCCGAAGAAGTATTGCCATATTTCTCATAAGAATTTAGCACCTTCTCCCACGGGATCTGACATTCGCTGGCAATCCCCTGCAAAATAATCTTCTGTGCCTGGTGAAAGACATAGTAATCAATATCGTCTTCCGTAAGTCCATACGCCTTCCGAAACGCTTTGATATTGTCCGCTACTTCGTTGAGAGAAAAAAGTAACACCCCGTTCCCATCCATCTGTGCATCACCATTACGCCGACACATGATCATATCAAAACGATTCCCATCTGTTTTTTGATTAAACAACATCCTATACCCCGGCGCAATCTCAATAGCAGCTGCCGAACCACCATCGCCGAAAAGCAAATCACTTCGTGATAACATCCCATCCCCACCAACATATCTGCCATCCCCAACTAACAGAAGCGCTTTCCCTCCTACGGGCAGCATCATGCTGGCAATAATTTGAAGTCCCACCGTAAACCCCGAACACCCCATATTCACATCAAAGCAACTACAATCTGCCCCAATGCCCAACCTTCTCTGAATGAGCATCGCGGTGGAGGGGCGCGACAAATCCGCTTGTTGCGTAACAAAAATTAAAATCTTAATTTCATCACGATTCCATCCAAGACGTGTCAACAAGCGATCTGCAGCAAACGTGGCAAAATCTGAAGCAGCCTGCCCTTCGCCACAAATATGCCGTGTTTTAATTCCCGTCAAGGCAATTTGTCGTTTATTTCTCTTCCCGCCCATCTGTTCCGCAAACACTGCATTATCAATGAATCTCTTTGGAACGGCCGATGCGATCCCACACACATGAATCTGTTCAAGACAACCCTCATATCCAGCCACGTGACACGCTCCTGTCCAACTCAATAACTCATTCCACCAGAAATCGGTATCAATGTTCCTGTAATATACTTAGCCTTATCCGACAACAAAAACTCTACCATATAGGCCACATATGGAGCTTGGATAATCCCTAACGGTTGTTGCGCAATGTATGCTGGATCATTCTCCTCTGGTCCCATGGGAGTGTTCACATACCCCGGTAAAACTGCATTGACTCTAATCTTGCGTTTCATAAATTCTTTCGACATGATTCTAACCGCTGTATTAACGGCTCCCTTTGATGCTGCATAATTACAAGCCCCAGGGTAACAAGTAAGCGGAGAAATAGAGGAAATCGCCACAATCGATGCCCCGTCATTAGAATATTTCCGAAGACTAAAATATTTACCCATCTCTACAAAAGAGAAGTAATTCGTGGTCATTGTTTTTTCCATATCTTCTATGACATTTGCCCGAACTGCCGTAACATCACCTATCCCAGCACAATGAACCAACCCATCTAATTTAATCCCCTGCACTTTGCATTGCTCAAAAATCATGCCAATGTCTTTTAATGCACAAAGATCAAACGGAAAAACGAGTGCCGGATGAGTTAATTCCGCAGCAAGCGCTTCTAACTTTTCCTTTGATCGAGCCACCAAGAGCAGGTTATACCCTTGTTCGTCCATGTATTTTGCTGTCACCCTGCCTATGCCTGAAGAAGCCCCTGTCAGTAAAATCCACTTATTCATTTGTCTCCCTCCATATATACTCCCTGCTCTATTTCCATCACTCATAGCAAGACAACGTCAGCTATTCCCGAACGATGCCCTCCTGTACGGGCGCATTAAATCCTGCTGGACGTCGTGTGTGCCATGTAGCATCACCCTTCAAATAAATCATATCGTACAATCCATCAGGCACAAAACCGCAAAACTTGATATTATATCGAAGTATCCGCTTATTATTTAAACGCATCCAACAATATGCATAGGGAACACCTATGCTGTTCAAATAGCCATCAGAGGCGGCGAACAAAGCAGTCAATACGTCTACGTCGCCACGATTATATAAAAATGCGCCATATACCTTCCGCCCCTGTATCTCCAACAAATTAGCAGCTATAATGTGCCCATTCTGTTTAACAACCCAAACCCATCCTTTTTGGATATGTTCCCTTAGCTTTTCTAATGGCCAGAAATGTGCTTCATAAGGGTCAAACTCTTCACGAAGATGAGCATCAATCTCTTCCGCATCATTGACCACTGCACGCTCCCCATGAAAGGAATGATCGAACGCATTTTGGCGAACCTCTTCACTTTGAAGAGCCTCATGGATCTCCTCGAAACCACTTGTGTGCTCACCTTCATGTTGAGTGGCATTCGACATGTCTACCGTACGCGGCTTGACATAAAAACGTCCATAATCCAAATACAATTTGTAGCCCGCCGCACGGAAAAGTTCTGCATTTTTATCCTTCTCTTTTGTCAAATAGTCTATAACGCTATCACGTTCCGTGCAAGAGAGAACTGCAAGCAGCGCTTCATCGTCTGTCGCATAAAAATAAACCCGCTTCACCCCCTCGTCATTCCATTGAAAAGCAATAGCCTTTTCTAATTGCCAGCACCGTAACGTATCCGTTACATCAGCGCATTGGTTGTAGTAATTCGTCTGCACCCTTCCGCCAGTACGCCGAATCCGCGTCATCTCTGCCACTATATCTAAAATCACTCTTTCTTGAATGTCGACCCCATGTTCCACCATACGCTTCTTCTCACCCCTCAAAAATCTCATCCGAAACAATGATCGGCAAAATATTCTCCGCCTCAACGGATATAACACCCATACTCCATGACAACCCGACACCAAATCCACAAGTGAAGAAACGCACGATAGACCTCTCTGTGAGCCTATCACGATTCACGCAAATACTCAAAGGGATAGAAGCACCGGAAGTATTGCCATAATCGGCCAGAGACCGCAGCTCTTTCCCTTCAGGAGTTCGACAAACTGCCGCCATACTATCTAAGATCAATTTCTGTGCCTGATGAAAAACGTAGAAATCAATCATCTGTTCGTCTACTTCCCCCCATCGAAAAAAGTCAACAACAGACTGCGTTACATCATTTACAGAAAAATTAAAGACGCACGCTCCATCCAAGCGAATATTTTCATCATACTTTCTTAAAATAGCACCATACCGATCCCCATCGGAAAAAATAGCCACAGGAATCGGATCCGCTTCTTCTACCTTCTCAAGAGCCACTACGCTGCCAGCAGACCCAAAAAGCATCAGGGTTGCCATATCATCAGGAGACACATCTGGGCGGATGGCACCATAAGCCATATCCCCTTGCATACAAACCCCTTTTGTCCCTGCCGGCATTTGCTGTAATAATGACGCCACGATATAAAGACCTGCATTAAACCCGGAGCACCCCAAATTAACATCAAACACTATACAATCCGAAGAAATCCCTAACAATTTTTGAAGCAAATATGAGGTAGACGGCAGCACATAATTAGGATGTTGTGACACTAAGACAAGGACTTTGACCTCTTCTGCCGCCCACCCCAAATGTTCCATTAATTGTTTCGCCGGCGGGAAACACAAGTCAGACATTTTTTGCCCAAACGGGGATACATGCCGTCGTTCAATCCCCGTCAGCTTCATCTGTTTTCGGCACCGTCGCTCACCCATATAGGCTGCTGCCATGCTATTTTCCTCTACGAATGAAGGAACCGCTGCTGACAGCCCACGAACCACAATGTTCCTAAAAGAATAGCGCATATCTCAATCTTGCACCACATCACCCTAAATAATCACAAACATCCCGAACGGTCACAAACCCTCGAATAACATCTGTCGTCAATACCATCCCAAATTTCTGCTTCGCTTCAGCAATCAAAGTCAATTTGCTTAAGGAATCCCATTCTTCATACTCAGAAAGCACGGACTCCAATCGCAATTCCCCTTCATCCAAATCCATAATTTCCTCCATCAAGGCGATTTTTTCTTCGTTCGACATCATTTACCCCTCCACCAACATTACCTACTAACCCTAAAAATACAGCACTTTCGTCAATCGAAAACGCCAAAAACCTTTCCTTCGGTGTTCTCTCCAATACGTTTTGCCGGATTTCCAACCATAATGGCTCTATCTCTCACACTGCGAAGCACCACTGCGCCCAAACTAAGAATAGCCTCTCTCCCGATACAAATCTTATCTTTCGCCATAGCTCCAGGAGCCATATACACCTTTTCTCCCACTTTAGTATGCCCGCCTAAAAAGCAAAAGGGAGCGAGAACACTATGTGCCCCAATCGTCACATCATGCCCAATGATAGTTTTTGTGTTAATCAGCACATTTTGCTCAATGACCGCATCGGCCGAAATGCCACAATCATATAAGATACAGCCCTCCTTAACAATCGCCCCCGGTAAAACAGCACAACCCGGGCAAAAAAGGGTAGCAAACTTATACCCTTGACTTTTTATCTTCGCAAAAAGGCGCTCTCGAACTAATGGTTCTCCGTTCGCGATCAGGAACTCTACATTTGAATCTGTCTCGGCCAAAAATCTCTCTATCTCGTGAAATCTGTATACCTTGGCATCTTCATACCACTCGCATTCTGTAATATCATCCACAAAAATAATATTATCCCATTTGTTAACCGCTCTCGCAATCGCAACAATTTCTTTTCCCAATCCGCCCGCACAGTAAATCGCCAGTGTCATGGCTTTGGCTCCTCTATGGGCGTTCCAAATTTTACCAAATATTTCCGAAGATTTTTCAAAGTATCCGCCGATCCATGCCCTGGGAAAACCATCAAATCATCCGCAAGACCGCTAAGTAAGGGAAGTGCTTTTTCCTCAAAGCTCTTCCATTTCCCACCCGGCAACCGACAGATCACCCCTGCGCCATTTACCAAACTGTCGCCGGAAAACAACGCTGTTTCATCCAAAAAAAACAACGCGCTCCCCTTGGAATGGCCTGGCGCTACCACGGCTTTAATCTCATGTCCATGCCACCGATACAGAGTATCAGCGTCAAACGCCTCATCCGCTTGGCAGGAATATTCTTCATCTTTAACCGTTTCCCCAATCGCTTTTTCCTCCGGCGATTTATCCATCAGAAGAACATCCCAGAATTTCGCTAAGTTGCGATTCGGATCTGGCAGAAGCCCCGCCGCCGTCTTTGTACATACTACATGGCAATCAAAACGTGCGCGAAGGACATTCACCCCAGAGATATGATCAAAATGCTCATGGGTCAGAAAAACGAGAAGCTTTTTGACACCGCACGCTTCAAGTGCTTCCATCATGTTTTCGCTAACATGGGGATCAACGACCAATGCCTCTTCGCCCTCTACGGCTACATACATACCGGAGTCGATCCCCGGCATAGAATAGCGGCAAACCTGCAGCCCACCGGGCAAGACTGTGATTTCCATAAACCAAACTCCTTTACGTCTGCTGGCAAGATAACACCACTTCGCACACACGATCCACATCAGAAAGCGTCATGTCCGCATAGAGAGGAAGCGTCAGGACGCGCTTGCTGACAGAGAGCGCCGTCGGCGTTCTGTCAGCATCGTATTCCCCATGAAACGCATCGAATGTATTCGTCAGGGGATAAAAATATTTCCTTGGAAAAATGTTATGCGCTTCCAGCCGCGCCATAACTTCATTTCGCGTCGCGCCAAATTCCCTCGGTTCAAAAAGAATTGGGAAATAAGCGTAATTGGGTAGAACCTCATCCTGAACCGCGTTTAAAGTAATACCTTTGATATTATATAAATTTTTCCTGTACAAGGCAACTATTCTCTCTCGCTTTTTGATATTTTCATCGATGTATTTCAGATTACACAGTCCCATAGCGGCGCTGAACTCATTCAGCTTAGCATTAGCGCCCACGGCATCCACCATCTCTGGGCCTCGGATCCCGAAATCCTTCAATCGGTAAAGGTCAAGGCCAAAGTCTCGATTGTCGCCGTAGCAGGCCGCACCGCCTTCCATGGTATGAAACACTTTCGTCGCGTGAAAGCTAAAGCAGGAAACATCGCCATAAGAGGCAATGCCGCGCCCTCGATAGCGGACGCCGAAGGCGTGGGCGGCATCATAAATCACTTTCAAACCGTATTTATCCGCAATCGATTGTATCTTCTCCACGTTACAGACGTTGCCATAGACGTGTACCGGCAAAATGGCGCAGGTTCGATCCGTGACGAGCCGCTCAATCTTATCGGCATCCATCGTAAAGTCAGCAGGATGGATGTCGCAAAAGACGGGTTCCAACCCATTTCGCACAATGGCATGGGTAGTGGAAGCGAAGGTAAACGGGGTCGTGATGACCTCTCCTCTGAGTTTTAGCGCCTGAAGAGATAGTTCTAACGCCATATGTCCGTTGGAGAGGAGTTCAACGTTCGAAACCCCCAAATATTCTTCCAGTCTCCTCTGCAGGCGCTGATGCTTTTCTCCCATATTCGTCAGCCAATGGCTTTCCCAAAGATTCCGGATCTCGTCGACGTATTCCGCAAACGGCGGCAGAAAAGAGCGGGTGACAAAAATTTGCTTCTCCATGCTCGTGGCTCCTCTATCTTCCCGACGCACTTTTCGCATAGAGACCCAGCGCCGTGTCGACGTCGCCCACATAGCGGAGCTCGCCACGATCAAGCCATGCGGCCTTGCGGCAGATCCGCTTGACATCGGCTGCCGAGTGGGAAACCAAGACCACGGTCGTCCCGCTGCTGAGCATCTCTTCCATTCGTTTGGCGCACTTCTCCTGAAACGCCTGATCCCCCACGGCCAGTATTTCATCGACGATGAGGAGATCCGGGTTGACCATGGTAGCGATGGAAAAGCCCAATCGCGCCACCATACCGCTGGAATAGTTCTTTACAGGGACATCCATAAATTCTTGGAGCCCGCTAAAGTCCACGATCTCGTCAAACTTCTCCTCCATCGTCCGCTTGGTATGCCCTAAGATCGCCCCATTCAGGAAGATGTTTTCCCGCCCGGTAAGATCGTTGTCAAAGCCCGCCCCCAACTCAATGAGCGGTGCAATGGTACCGTTTACATAGACGCGCCCATAGGTAGGGACATGGATGCCGCTGATGAGCTTTAAGAGCGTGCTTTTTCCACTGCCGTTGGCACCGACGAGAGCGAAGGATTCCCCCTGTTCGATGGAAAATGTGATGTCGCGCAGCGCCCAAAATTCCTCAAAGGGGATGCTTTGAAACTTCAGCTTTCGCACGACAAACTCTTTCAGATTGTCCACACGCTCCGCCGCAAGATTAAACCGCAGGGAAACATACTCCACTTTAACTAAACTCTTCATGTTTTCACCTAAATATAAAAGATAAAGTCATTTTGATTCTTTTTGAACACATACATCCCGATGAATAAAGCGCCGAAAGAACAGATCAGGCAATATATATGCTCCTCCATCGTCGGCCACTGTCCATAGACGGCAATTTTGCGAAAGAATGTGATGTAATCATAGAGCGGATTGTAGATGAGCCCTTCTTCAAGCCAATCCGGCAGAAGGCTGGCGGGATAAAAGATCGGCGTAAGGTAATTGAGGGCGGTCAAAATCACACCGTACAGATGGAGCATGTCACGAAAAAACACGACTAAAACAGAGAGAATCAATCCCATGCCAACGGAGAAAATAAGCAAGTGAACGAGAACCGCAGGCAGAAGGATCAAGGTCTCCCGAAACACGATCCCCTCTTCCGCCATGACGAGAAAGAGGGCGATGAGCGATAGCAGCATGGTGGTAAAGCTGGAAAGAACCCTCGATAGCGGAAAAATATATTTCGGCAGATAGACCTTCTTGATAAGCGAGGCACCGCCCAAAATGGACGTCATCGCCATGCTAGTAGCTTCCGCATAGAAGCCGTAAACCACCTGCCCCACCAAGAGATAAACCGGGTAACTCGGAATATCAAAGCGAAACATATTGGAGAACACAATCGTCAAGATGATCATCATCATCAAGGGATTGAGAATGCTCCACAGGTAGCCCAAAACGCTCCGCCGATACTTCAGTTTCAGATCGCGGATGATGAGCTCCTGCAAAAGCCAGCTGTACTTTACTAATTCCTTGCCTAAACTCATGGTATGCACTGTCCGAATCTCCTGCCCCGTCAAATTTTTTTCGCGTCAATATGAAACAGCCGATAAAAGATCTTTTCCGCGTAGATCGGCACGTAGATGTAAAAAAATTGCGCCAAAAGCCGCCCTCGCCCACCTAACCCGGCAATATACGCCGTCGCCTGCCGCAGCGAGATGGCGCGCGTCTTCAGCCCTCTCACCAAAGCCGTGAGATACAAGACCCCCGCACAATCGCGAAATTCTTTTTTCCCCGTGTCCAGTGCGAAGGTATAGAGCGCCCGATGCCAATATTCATCGCCTAAAAAATCATACCGCACATTGGCCGTGTAGCTTGAACCGCCGCTGGTTACATACCGATAGGCGGTCATTGCTTCCTGCCGGCAATATATTTTACCACAGGAAAGCAAGGTAAAATAGAAAAGCCGATCGCCGGGTACCAGACGCTTTTCCCACATGTCGGTACGAAACCCCGGAACCTGATAAATATTGCGCATCATGAGGGTCGCCAACTGCCCGGGCAGAATGTTCCGCTTGTAATGCGACAAGGCGTACTCTTCGTCCTTACATTCCGGATACCGCTCTTCCCGTTTTTCTCCTCTCTCGTCCACCACCACACAATTATGTGCCGTCGCGATATAATCGGGATGCTGTTCCAAAAAATTGACCTGCTTTTCGATTTTTCCGTCGTCGAGCCAAAAATCATCCCCTTCTAAGAAGATGACATATTTCCCCTGCGCCCGATGGTATAAATCCATGTGGTTATCCAATACGTCAGCGGATCTGCCCAAATTATGCTCCCGATAATAGACCGTCACCGCCCCAGGATGAGCCGCCTCGTATTGCCTCAGCACCTCGCGGGTCCCGTCCGTAGAGAGGTCTTCTCCCACCAACACCTCATAAGTATATTGCGTCTTCTGCCGGAGAACACCATCCAACGCCTGCGCGATGTAATTCTCCTGATTATAGGTGGGAACCAAAACGCTCACCATGATCTCTGACACAATTTGTCACCTAACCAGTTTCAATATCTTTTCTGTACCCGACGAATGATCCTTTGAAAAAGTCCCTCGGGCAAAAACGGCAGACAGAGCTCAAACACGGCTTCTTTAAGGCTGTATTTTCTAAGCGACAGAAGCCCAATTATATCATGCGCCCGCCAGTGGCGCTGATAGGCGCTGCGGCAAGCCGCAAAGGCTCTGCATTCTTCCATAAATGCCCCATACGGCGTATCGTGAAAGACTTGCCCTAAAAGCTGCATACGCTCCTCAAAGAGCAGGATCCGTTTTTCATAATAGTCTCGTTTCGTTCGGATGTCAAGCAAGGGAGACGTTTGGTTATTGCCATGGATCCGATACCGAATCAAAGGCTCCGAAATTGCTATCAGCCCGCCTGCTGCGGCGGCATGAAAGCCCAGCCACCAATCATATAGGTACGCTTTAGGAAAGGGCAGCGCCGCCTGTGCAAAGCGTCGCTCCGCCAAAAGGGTGCAGCCGGTAACAAAATTGTGGGCGATCAAGCGCCGAAAGGGATCCCCTCCCCCGCAAAGACGCTGTGTAGGCCGAACGGTGGCAATAGAATCCGCAATCACCCGTCCCTGTCCATCCATGACGTACATGTCGCTGCACACTGCTTTTACCGCCCTTGCTGTTCCGACGGTTTCCACTAAACGGCTGATTTTATGCGGAAGCCAAACATCATCCTGATCGCAGTATGCGAGATAATCGCCCTGCGCACGTTGTGTTAAGGCCGAAAACGCCCCATTGACCCCCAAATTTTTCTCTCCACGAAAAATTTGGAAGGGATACCGATCGATATGGCTGCCAAAGATTGGTTCGTACACCGTATCATCCTCTGGGCAGTCATTCCAAACCAGCAGGGAGATTCGATCGTATGATTGGCGGTTAAGAGAATCGAGCAGTTCTATGAGCCAGCTTTGCTTTGGCCGATAGAGTGCCAAAAGAATCGTGACAGAAGGCTTCTCCATTCATCAAGCACCTAATTTTTCCTTCCAGTAATTGCGGTTCATACTCATCGCCCGCTTAAGAGCCAAGGGGAGCAACCGCTCCCACAGTCCCAGCCGATAGCCAAGGAATTTCATGGCGTCGCGCAGGAACATCATCGGAATCAAGCAAGGCGCTTTCCGCCACAAATACAAAAGCTCCGCCTGGACAAATCGCCGCCCCTCTCCTTCCGCTGTACCAAAAGCCGCACGGAACCACGGCTCCCGCGCATGAAAGACACCCGTATCAAAATAGCGCTTAAACTCCTGCCAAATGCTGTATTCATGGGAGTGATATACGGTAGCGTCCGCCATATAAGCAACCTTCCATCCAGCCAGGAGCATTTTCGCCGCGACATAGGTATCTTCCCCCAAAATGACATGAGAGGGAAATCCTCCCACCTCCTGCAGAGCAGCCCCACGATAAGCAGCAAACGAGTTGGAAATGAAGGCCGTCTTAAACCCGTACGTTTTCCGATCCGCCAAGGAGCGAAGATACGATGTCTCTCCATAATTAAAGAGGCGCGCGTGGCACGCAAAGGGATTGGCTCCGACATGGGGCATCTGCCGGCCAAAAGCACAGCCGACGTCAGGAGCCGAAAAAACACGAAGGAGGGTCGCCAGCGCATCTTTCTCAGCTAAAATCGCGTCCTGTGTCAAAAAAACATAGACATCCTTCCCGGGCGCGATCCTCGTCGCCCATTGCCGCGTTCCCCCATGGTTGAACGCCTCCGCCGATATTTCCTCCACTCTCGCCCCAGGAGGCAGTACCTTACGATAGTCATGCCGGGAACCGGAATCTATGATGAGCAATGATGACGTGGCGAAAGTTTGCCGTCGAATGGAAGTCAAAAGCGACACAAGCTTGTCGTCTGGATAATAAACGGGAATCACGATCTGAACATCCACGCACAGGCAACCTTCTTTCGTTATCAGAAAACACTTTATTCAGGATAGCACAAAACCATGGGGGCTGCAACGTCCCTAATACGCCCCACGCCCGCCCACCACGACCTTGACGGTTTTCAGAAGATAGAACACATCGATCCAGATTGACCAGTTGCGGACGTACCACGAATCCATTTCGACACGCTCATCGTAGGTGGTGTCGCTTCTGCCGTTGACCTGCCAGATCCCGGTGATGCCGGGGCGCACGAGGCAGAAATCTTGGAATGCGTCGCCGTATTTGGGAATCTCCTTCTCCACGATGGGGCGCGGTCCCACAAGGCTCATCTCCCCAGTGAGGACATTGAAGAATTGCGGAAGCTCGTCAAGGCTCGTGCGGCGGAGGAAGGCTCCTACCCGGGTGACCCGGGGGTCCCCTTTGAGTTTATATTCCTTTTCCCATTCTTCTCGAAGTTTCGGATTTTCCACTAAATACCGCTCCAACACGACCTCCGCATCGGGAACCATAGTTCGGAACTTGTAGCAGGGAAATTCTCGTCCGCCCCGCCCCACGCGACGATGGGCGAAAAGGATCGGGCCGGGGCTGTCGATACGAATGGCGATGGCGACAACAAGGCACAGCGGCAGGAGAACGATCAAGCCGCAAAAGCTCAAAAGGAGGTCGAAGAGGCGCTTAAAGAAACGATTGTACCAGATGGCCAAATTGTTTTGCACCGTGAGAAACATGAGTTTCGTCTCCGCAATGCCCGCTACGCTGATATTGCCAACGGGTGTTCCGATGAGATCGGGAATCAATTTTACGCTGCGGACGTGCGGCTGAAGGTCGTTGACGAGGGCGACTTGCCGCGCTGACGAAAGTTCCGGCGTGATGATGAGTACGGTATCCACCTGCTTTTCTCGCACGATGCGCACCGCATCCTCAAATCTGCCAAGGCAAGGAAAGCGCTGCGCCAAGGAGGTAGAGGTGGGATGGTCGTCAACAAAGCCCAGTACACGGTACCCAAAGCCATCGTTACTGTCAAAGGCTCGAAAAAAAATCTCCGCCGTTTTCCCCGCGCCCACAAAAATTACTGGCTGCCGGAAAAGGCGAAGCGCATGAAGGCCTTTTTTCAGCCCATACCGTGCCCCGATAACAAAAAAAAAGGCGAACAGACCCGTCATCCCGACAAAAAGCCGGGAAACGAAATTGGATACATGGCCGACATACATGAGCATGACAATGGTCAAAAGGCTGTATACGACGACCCAGAAAACCGTTTGCGTCATGCGCCACAGGGGAACGCTGCGGATATGCGCACTCGTGACATGAAGGAAAAACAAAAAAATCGTCGGCACGACAATATAAAAATAGACGGGGGGAATAAAGAAATCGGGATCCGCGATGGGCAAGAAATCCCGGCGCAAAAAAAAGGCCAGACACTCCGCCGATAGAATCGCCAAATAGTCGGTCAGCCAGAGGAGCAGTACCCGCAAGAAACGCCCCCCATCCGCCGTGCCCAACCGCCCCGCTCTATCGCCTCGTTCGCCCATGAGCCCTCTCCTTCTGCCCACCGCAGCAAAAGACCACGGTAAATTTATGGAAAGTATAGCATATTGTGCCTCGAATGGCAAAAAGGCACACGGTCACCGATTCTTGTTCAAAAGGCCGCCCTCTTGCACAGTTAAAATCGGCTCTTTTCAAATCTTTTTCTCTTGCACAAAAAATAAATGTTGCGGCTGACGTGTTCGTCATACCACAACATTTATTATGGAACCTTTTTTTTCGGCGGCCGCACGGTCGGCGGCTCAGGCGATGTTCGTGACCTGATAGTCCTTGGCTTCCACGGCCTTTTTCAATGCGTCGTCGGCGACATCGCCGGTGAGCGTCAGCACTGCCGTGCCGTCTTCGTGGCTCACCTTCGCTTCCGTGACCTCCGGCAGTTCTTCCAAGGCCTTTTTCACCGTGGCCTCGCAGTGGCCGCACATCATGCCTTCAATCTTCATGGTCTTTGTCATGTTGTTCACGTTCCTTTCGGTTGAAAATAGCGCGGCGGGGAGGACAACGGGTTCGCGCCGCTTGTCGTTCGCCGCGTCGTAGAGGGAGAAAAAATTGAGCCGCAGGGCGTTCGTCACGACGGAGAAGCTCGAAAGGCTCATCGCCGCCGCTGCGAACATGGGACTGAGCGTCCAGCCAAAGAGGGGGATCCACGCCCCTGCCGCCAACGGGATGCCGACGACGTTGTAGAAGAACGCCCAGAAGAGATTTTCCCGGATATTCTTGAGCGTCGCTCGGCTCAGGCGGATGGCCGCCGCCACGTCCGAGAGGCGGCTCTTCATCACCACGATGTCGGCGGCATCGATGGCGATGTCCGTCCCCGCGCCGATGGCGATACCGGTGTCGGCGCGCGACAGCGCCGGCGCGTCGTTGATGCCGTCCCCCACCATGGCCGTTTTGCCGACGGCCTGCAAGGCGCGGATGGCGGCTTCCTTCCCTGCCGGAAGGACTTCGGCGATGACCTCGTCCACCCCCGCGGCGCGGCCGATGGCGGCGGCGGTGCGGCGATTGTCCCCGGTGAGCATGACCACCCGAAGCCCCATGCCCTTTAGCTCGGCGATGGCGGCGGCGCTGTCCTCGCGCAGGGTGTCCGCCACCGCGATCAGGCCGAGCGGGGCGTCTTCCCGGGCAAAGAAGAGGGGCGTCTTGCCCTCTTCGGCGAGGGCGTCGGCGGCTTCTTCGAGCGCCTTGGGGAGGGCGGCCTTGCCGCCAACAAAGGCGCGGCTGCCGCCAAAAAGGCGCTCTCCTTCTATCTGCGCGGTCAGTCCGCTCCCAAAGAGCGCCTGAAAGTCAGCGGTTTCGGGGAGCGTGATCTGCGCCTCCCGTGCCTTTTCCCGGATGGCCTTCCCCAAGGGATGCTCGCTTTTTTCTTCGAGAGCGGCGGCGAGGCGGAGCAGATCGGCTTCATTGACGCCCTCGGCGGGGCGGATGTCGGTCACGACGGGGACGCCGCTCGTCACCGTCCCCGTCTTATCGAGGACGACGATTTGGGTGCGTCCCGCCGCTTCCAAGGCAGCCGCCGTCTTAAAGAGAATCCCGCCCCGCGCCCCCCGGCCGCTCCCCGCCATGATGGCGACCGGCGTGGCGAGGCCTAAGGCGCAGGGGCAGCTGATGACCAAGACGGCGATTCCCCGCGCCGCCGCTTCCCCCGCCGAAGCGCCCACGGTCAGCCACACCGCCGCCGTGACGATGGCCAGCGCGATGACCACCGGCACGAAGACCCCGGACACGCGGTCGGCAATCTTGGCGATGGGGGCTTTCGTCGCGGCCGCCTCCTCCATGAGGCGGATGATTTGGGCGAGGGTGGTGTCCTCCCCGACCCTCGCCGCCCGGCAGCGGAGAAACCCCGATTGGTTCAGCGTCGCCGAGGTCACGTCGTCTCCTACCCCTTTGTCGATGGGGAGGCTTTCCCCCGTGAGCGCCGCCTCGTTCACGGCGCTCACGCCTTCCACCACGACGCCGTCCACGGGGATGGTCTCCCCCGGGCGCACGACGAAGATGTCCCCCGCCTTGACCTCTCCGATGGGAACGGTCATTTCCGCGCCGTCTTTGATGAGTGTCGCCGTCTGGGGCGCTAAGCGCAAGAGACTTTTCAAGGCGTCCGTGGTCTTTCCCTTAGCGCGGGCTTCCAGCATTTTCCCGACGGTGATGAGGGCGACGATCATGGCGGACGACTCAAAGTATAGCTCGTGGAAAAGCGCGTGAAGGTGCGGCATATCCCCCGACAGGGCGGCCGTCGTCATGGCGAAGAGCGCCCCCACGCTGTAAACGAACGCCGCGCCCGACCCAAGCGCCACCAAGGCGTCCATGTTCGGCGCACCGGCCAAGAAGCTTTTCCCGCCGCTCACGAAAAACTGGCGATTGATGAGCATGACGACGGCGGCGAGGAGCATCTCTGCCAAGGCGATGGCCAGTGGATTTTCCGACAGCGCTTGCAAAAGCGGCCAGCCCAGCATCGGATGCCCCATGGAAAGATACATCAAGACCGCCAAAAATCCTAAAGAAGCGATGAGCCGACGCTTTAAGCGCGGCGTCTCCGTATCCTCTAAGGGATCCGCTGCCTCGCGCGCCGCTGCGTCCTTTGGCGCCGCACCCTTGAGCGCCGCGCCGTAGCCCGCCGCCTCCACGGCGCTCACCACTGCATCCGCCGCCGCCGTCCCCTCGACGCCCATGGAATTTGTCAGGAGGCTCACGGCACAAGACTCCACCCCCGGCACCTTTGCCACCGCCTTTTCCACGCGCGCCACGCAGGCCGCGCAGCTCATGCCGGTGACCGTATATTGCTTCATGGTTAAAACTCCTTCACGCTTCGCTTCTGTGTCCTCTTTGACTGGCAGCGGCGTCTACGCCACGCGCCCCTCGATCTCCGTCACTTGGTAGCCGCTGCCCGCGAGGGCGGCGTGAATTTCCTCGTCCGATACGGTGCGGCTCATGGCGACGACGGCGTGCTGTTCGGCGAGATCGGCTCGGGCAGAGACGCCCTCGATGGCCTCCAAGAGTGCCTCCACGCGCCGCTGGCAATTCTCGCAGTGCATCCCCCGGAGATGGACGACCTTGGCGCCGATGGCGGTCGCCGGCAGTACCTTTGGAGGCGGAAACATCTCTTCCGCGTTGCAGCAAGCATGTTCCCGCCGCAGACGGCGCACCGCCGCCCGCAAACCCAAGGCGGCGACGGCTGTCAACAGCACAATCCCAACTAAATTAGGCAAACTACATACCCCCATGTATTCACGATTTTCAGCTTGGGGACACGCCTACATTTCGGCGGTCACTTCATCAGCTTTTTGAGAAGCCCCACCAATTCGTCTACCGTCTCGTCCTTCCCCGCGCGGATGTCCTCCGCTACGCAGCTTCTGATGTGGCTGTCCAAAAGTTCGCGGTTAAAGGCCTGCATCGCCGCCATGACCGCCGCCGACTGCACCAAAATATCGGGGCAATAGGCGCTCTTTTCCACCATCTTGCGGATGCCGCGAATCTGTCCTTCCATGCGGTTCAGCCGGTGCACGAGGCGTGTATACTCCGCGTCTCCACGCGGTTTTGTCTTAGGGCAGCACCCACAGCCGCCCGCTTTTTGCTCATCCATCTTCCTTCACCTATCCCGGGGCGCATATCCTCCCTGTTTTCGGCTCTTTCATCATATACCCCATTAGGGTATTTTGTCAAGATGGGAATGAAAAAACGTCAAAGCCGTTCAGCTATGGGAGAGAACCGTAAATTCCAAAGACGCAGCTTGCGTTTTTACGGTCTCTATGGTAAGGTTACCGTGTTGCTGAATTTTTTATGAACACTTCACTTCATTGCGGTGCAGCGCAGCCACACGAGGATGCGAGGGGGTGGCCGGCGGGGAGGTCGCATCGCCGAGGGGGAAGCCTCGGAGGCGAGAAGGTTGCATTTTGGCAGGGGACAATAAGAGAGGAGCAACACATCATGAAAAAACGTGGTTTTTTCCGTGCCTTCGGGCGCTTGGCGGCGGCGGCAGCGCTTTCCTTGGGGGCGCTCTTTTATCCGGGGGCAGCGGACGCCCATGCGCTCTGGATCAACATGACGGATTATCATCCCGCGTTCGACGCGGAGAAGGCACTCGCCAAAACGAAGCTGTACATGGGCTGGGGGCATCACTTCCCGGTGGACGGCTACGTCTCCGAAGGCGATTTCAGCCGCATCTGGCTCACGACGCCCGACGGGGAAGAAAAGCCGGTTAAGCTCGAAACGACGGGGTTTTCGGCCAGCGAGTTAAAGCTTTCAGAGGAAGGCCTCTATCTCATCGGGGTGACGCGCCATGCTTCCTACAATACGAAGTACCGCGACGGGGCGGGGGAGACGCAGAGCGTCAAAAAGGATATGACGGGGCTTTCGAATGTCGTGTCCAGCACCTATTCCCAGCAGTTTGCCAAGACCCTCTTTTGCGTAGGGGATGAGATGGCGGGCACGTTTGATCGGCCATTGGGGCAGACGTTGGAGATCATCCCCCTCGCGAATCCCTACACCTTAGCGAACAACACCGGCGGAACCCTGCCCGTCAAGGTTCTCTTTGAGGGCGAGCCGGCGGCGCACATAAAGCTCTACGCGAAATACGGCGGATTTTCCCAGACCGACGAATCGTCCTGCGCCACCATGACCGACAGAAACGGCGTGGCACACCTGCGCATTACGCACTGGGGGCCTTGGGTCGTCAAGACCGGCATGACCATGGAGCCACGGGGCAATTTAGCGGGGCGGGTCATGTCGGAAAATTATTACGCGTCGCTGACATTCTTGGTTCCCTGACGGCGCGAGAGGAAAAGTAAGCATTGAGAAAAGCACGGATAAAAAAGCCCGTCGGACGGGCGCAGGTTTTCGATCCGCCTTGCTCAGACCGCACGCACCAAAGGCGGTGCGCGGCGATGGCCGAGGCAAAGCGCGCGAAAGCATGTGCCAAGCGACGTGCGCGGCCTTTATCCGTGCTTCTTTGAGAGGGATCTCTCGCGAAAACGGTGGAGTCACTCTGACGGAGGCGTTTCCATGACAAGCGTTTTTTCGGTTCGCCGGGCGGTGGGGCTGGTTTTGGCCGCAGCGCTTTGGCTGACGGCGGGGCGAGCGGCAGCGGAAGCGCTGCCGCTTTCGCCGTCAGAGGCGGCGGGCGGCTCTTTTTTGCGGTTTTCGCTGTCGAGTGCCGTCGATCAATCGGACGGATCGGTGACGGCGGACTTTCGCCTTTGGGACGGGGATCGCCCCGTCCCAAAGGCGGAGATTGACGTGTTGTCCGCCGTCTGCCGGTGCCGCGCTGAGGAGGAAACCCATGTATTGCCCTTGACGGTGAAAGAAGAGGAGGAGAACGCCGTCTTTCGCCTCGTTCTCCCCCGAAGGGCCTCGTGCAACGTCATCGCCAAGCTGCGCTATCGCGGGGAGCTTCATGTCGTGCAGGCGCTGCGCACCCTCTACGCCCGAGGGCGCGATCCCGTCGATTGGCCAAAGGCGGACATGCCGCCGAATACGCCGTACATAGAAACGGCGTCGGAGGAAGGCTACAATTTTCGCACCGGGCAGCCGATGGCCTTCAGCTTCCGGCAGGGGTCGGGGCGGCCGACGGCGGTCGCCGTGTACGATAAAGAGCGCCGTTTTTTGGAGACGCTGACGGCAGGGGACGCGTTCGCCTACGAGGTAACGCCTCTTCCCCGGCTCAAGGTGCCGGGGCGCGGGAGGCGAGACGAGGTGTTTTTCGCCGCCCTTTTGGAGGAAGGCGGCGAGCCGCTTCATTTCTTCGCGCAGATCAGCGTCCTCCATGACCGCCGGTTCTACCTTGACGTCCTGCACGGCGTCGCCGTGCTTTTGGCGGCGGGGGGCGTCACGGGCGCGTTCATTCTCATTCGACGGCGGAAAAGGAGGCGAGGGGCATGACGGTGTTTCGCTGGCGGGCGCTGACGCAGGCCGCGAGTTTCCTCCTCCTGACGTACGGCGGGCGCGTGGGGATCCATTTGGGCTTTGCCCTCCCTTGCTTTAGCTGCCCTTATGTCAATGGCTGCGGCGGGTATTGCTTCTTGATGCTCTTTCAGCGGGTGGGAATCTTCGGTCTCGCGGCCTACGACCAGCTCTTCACCTACAACGGACTGCGCAATCTGATGTGGTTCCTCGTCTTTGCGCTTTTGTGCCTCCTCTTTTCCAAGCTCTGGTGCGGCTGGATCTGTCCCTTCGGGACGGTGCAGGATCTCTTGAGCGCCCTGCGGCGGCGCTTGGGGGTGCGGGAAGTGGAACTCTCCGAGCGGATGCGGGCGGCCATTCGCCCCGTCAAGTATGTCTTTTTGGGGATCATCCTCCTCCTGCCCTTCCTGCTCCTCTGGGAACTCCTGCCGGAAGATTGTTTCATCCTCTTCTGCAAGATCTGCCCCGCCCATCCGCTCATGCCGCTCTTCGCGGGGGATGAGCGGCGCTTGGGGCTTGATTACACGAACGTGACGACGCTGGTGCTCTCCGTCCTCAATCTCACCTTCGCCGGGATCACCGTGGTCGGTGCTTTCTTTAAGGATCGGTTCTTCTGCCTCGTCTGTCCCATGCTGCCGCTGATTCAGCTTTTCGGCCGGTTCAGCCCCTTTCGCTTCCTCAAGCGCGCCGGACGGTGCAGCGGTTGCGGGAACTGTCGGCGGGTCTGTCCGATGGCGATTTCTTCGGTACACGAGGCTCGCGAGGACGGCGCGGTGATGGAAACGGACTGCATTCTCTGCACGGAGTGCGTGCAGGCTTGTCCCGCCGAGGGGGCGCTGCGGCTTGCGGGCGGGGAAAAGACGCTGGTGGCTTCGTCGCGGGAAACATTTTTGCAAAAATTCAAAGGAGATGGCTCCCGTGACTGACACGCATTTGGCCGGAGACGACCGCGCCCGGCGGCGCTATGAACGCATGAAGGGGAAAGCGGCGGGCGAATACGGGCAGGAAGCGGCTCGCCTGAGAGATCGCGCCGATTTTCTCGATGTGTACGACTATTTTCTGCGCCTTTTGGAAACCCCCTTCTCCGCAGCGGCGCTCTCGGAAAGGGTCGGCGCCCCCTTGGCGGGGCTGTTTTGCCTCCAAGCGCCGCTGGAAATATTCCTTGCTCTCGGCCTTCATCCCGTGCGGCTCTGCGCCGGCTCGCAGATCGCGCAGCAGGCGGCGGCCTCGTCGCTGCCCGTCCTCATGTGTCCCATGCTGAAATCCTTCGTCGGTCATACGCTTCTCTACGAAAACGACTTTCGCACCTTTCAGACCGTGGTTTTGCCGACCACCTGCGATTGGGTCGTCAAGATTCCCGAGATCATGGGGGAGGATCTTTCGACCCTGCACTACATGGAGCTGCCCCATTATCGGGATACGGAAAAGGCGCGGATCGCGTGGCGAGAAGAAGTGGTTTCCCTCGTTGCGGCGCTGGAGGAAAAGACCGGCAAGAAGCTCACCGCGTCGAGCCTTCGCGCCGCCGTGGAGACGCTGACGGAGGTGTGGGCGATTTTCGGCGCGCTCCTCGACCTTCGCCGCAGGGGCGTGCTGCCCGGGATCTGGGTCCTTTTGCTGGCCAATACCTTCCTGCTGGATCGTCTGCCGGTGTGGACGGAACATCTCCGCCGCGTCCTTCAGGCGCTCCAAGACCGGCCGGCGGCTCCTGTTCCCGCCGGGATCTTCATGGCGGGATCGCCCATCGTCTTTCCCAATTTCAAAATGTTGGAGATCATCGAGCAGGCGGGGATGGCGGCCATCGCTGACGATCTCTGCACCTCGGAGCGGATCTTCCCCGGGGGCGTGGCGTACCGCGATACGTCGCGGGACGGCCTCCTGCGATCGCTTGCCGAGCGCTACCATACGGGCTGCATCTGTCCCACCTTCATTGATAACGATCGGCGCGTCAATAACATCTTCCTCGCCGCCGAGACGGCTCCCATTCGCGGCGTCGTCTACCATCTCTTGAAGGGCTGCCATCCCTATGACATCGAGGCCATCACCGTGGAGCGGCGGCTGCGGGAAAGCGGCCTCAAATTCATCAAGATCGAAACGGACTACGGGCGGGAAGACAGCCAAAACATCGCGACGCGCCTTGAGGCGTTCCGACAGACGTTAGAGTAGAAGAAGCATGATTTTGTCATAAGGAAGGGATTTTTATGGGCTATTTTGTGGGCATTGACTTAGGCAGTACCGCCATTAAAACGGTCTTCGTGAAGGACGGCGCGTTCGCTTGGTTTAAGGCCGTCCCCACCACGCCGGGGCAGGAGCGGCTGGCGAAGGCGGTGATGGAGGAAGGCCTCGCCGCCTTAGGGGCGTCCCTTGGCGACATCGACGGCATCGCGACCACCGGCTACGGCAAGAGCCTGATCGCCGGCGCGAACCGCATCATCGACGAGGTTTCCGCCAACGCGCTGGGGATGCACCTTTTGAGCGGCGGCCGCGCCCGCACCATCATCAACATTGGGGGGCAGGACATCAAGATCATTCAGGTGGGAGAAAACGGCAAGCTCCTCGATTTTCGCATGAACGATAAGTGCGCGGCGGGGACGGGGCGCTTTTTCGAGATGGCGGCCCGCATTTTGGACACCTCCATTCAGGACTTCGCCGCCCTATCGGAACAAGCGCCGGAAGCCGCTGTCATCAACAGCACCTGCGTCGTCTTCGCGGAGAGCGAGATCGTCTCCCTCGTCGCCAAGGGGACGTCCCGGGAAGCCATCGTCAAGGGACTCCACGAATCCATCGCCCGCCGCATCGCCGGCATGATGGAAAAGACCGCTTCCGGCGGCATTTACTTAGACGGCGGCTCCGCCAACAACCGCGGCCTCGTGGAAGCCATCGAGGACGAACTCATGGACGACGTGAACGTCCTCGACCACCCCCAGTTCACCGTAGCCTTCGGCGCCGCAAGCGCACTGGCGCAGTAGATAGGCTGGTAGGGATCACATGGAAACGCCAGCAGAAAAGCGTCGCGCTCAGGTGCGGCGTCCCGGAAAAAGTGGCTCTATCGTACATGTTGCGGCTGACATTTTTGTCATACGACAACATATACGATAGAGCCAAAATTCTCAAGTCATGTCGTGCTATTGTATGAGGTTGCTGCGCTTGTTGGAAGAGGCGCAGCAACCTTGATCAGTTTCACCCCCTACCAACTTTTCCCCTTGTGCCAAAATTCCGGGGTCAAGATGGCCAAGACGGTGAAGATTTCCAAGCGGCCGAAGAACATGGAGACGCAGGCCACGGCCTTGGAGAAGGGGGGGAGGATGGCGTAGGTGCTGGTCGCACCGGCGATGCCAAAGCCGGGGCCGACGCTGCCCATGGTGGAGATGCTGACGCTCACGGCGTCGATCATGCGGATGCCGTCAAAGATGAGGAAGAAGGCGAAGAGGACGTCCATCATGACGTAGACGAAGAAGTGGCGCGCGATGTTGAAGAGGATCTGGTTTGGCAGGTGGACGCCGTTCATGGTGACGTAGCCCACGAGTTTCGGGTGGAGCCTTTGCCAGACGAGGGTCTTGATGAGGCGCAGCATGACGACGAAGCGCAGGATCTTAAAGCCGCCGGAGGTGGAGCCGGCGCAGCCGCCCATGAACATGAGGAGGAGGAGGACGGCCTTCGAGAAGGACGGCCAAGTGTCGAAGTCATAGGAGACAAAGCCGGTGGTGGAGCCTAAGGAGGCGGTCTGAAAGACGGCGTGGCGAAAGGCCTCACCGGGGGCAAAGCCCATTTCTGTCACGAGGTCGAGTGTGACGAGGAGGGTGGCGACGGCAAAGAGGAGGAGGAAGGCGCGAAATTCCGTATTTTTCAGGACGACCCGCCAGCCGGTGTGGAGCGCCACGACATACATGCCGAAGCTGCCGCTTGAAATGAGCATCCAGAGGACGGCCCACGCTTCGATGGCGGGGCTGTCGAAGTGGAGGAAGCTGTCGTTGTAGGTGGAAAAGCCCCCGGTCGCGATGGTGGTGAAGGCGTGGTTCAAAGCGTCGTAGGCGTTCATGCCGAGGGCGAGGTAGCCCGCCATCGCGATGAGCGTGTAGCCGATGTAGACGCCAAAGAGGGCGATGGAGTTGTCCCGGATGCGGGGGCGCTGGCGCTCCATGAGGGGCCCGGTCGTCTCGGCTCTGAGGAGGAACATCGCTCCGCGGCCAAACTGCGGGAGGAGCGCCATGAAGATGACGATGATCCCGATGCCGCCGATCCAGTTCGTCAGGCTGCGCCAGAGGAGGAGACTCCGCGGCAGGACGTCAAGGTCGGCGATGAAGGTCGCGCCGGTGCCGGAGAGGCCGGAGACGGATTCGGCGAGGCTGTCCAAGGGGGAGAGGAATCCGCCCAAGAGATAGGGCAAAAGGGAGAGGAGCGAGACCATGAACCAGCCCACGCCGGTGATGGCGACGCCTTCTCGGACGCCGATGTCCTCCTCATTCGCCCGTTCGCCGCGCTGCTTTACGGTGCCGCCGACGACGAGGCTCGCCATGGCGGAAAAGAAGAAGGCCATGGCGGCAGTCGCTTCCCCCTCGATGACCGCATAGCCGAGGGGGAGCAGGAGGACGGCGGCGACGGAGTAGGCGAGGTTCCCCAAGATGTCCGCGATGATGCATAAATTCATGGCACGTCCCCCCTCACCAACGATGATCCGCTGCCGTCCGGCCGCCCAGCCAGAGGAGCAGGGTGAAGATTTCCATGCGCCCCACCAACATGAAGAAGCAGCAGAGGAGCTTAAAGCCGGGCGCTAAGTTCGCGTAGGTATCGAAGCCGTACAGCCCGGACGCCGTGCCGACGCTCGAGAGCATCCCGACCCCGAGGCCGACCGCCTCCGGCAGGGTGATGTCCGAGAGGGCGAGCAGCGCCGTGAACACGTAGAAAACGGCGAAGTGCAGGAAGAAGTAGCAGAGGATATTGCCCACGATGCGCATGGACACGGTTTCTTTCCCCACGCGGATCCGCTCGACCATGTGGGGGTGCAGGGTGCGCTTCATTTCGCTCAGCGTCATGCGAAAGAGGATGACGAAGCGCTTGATCTTCAGCCCCCCCGTCAAGGAGCCGATACAGCCGCCGACGAAGACTAAGAGCAGCAGCAAAAAGCGGTCGAAATCCGGCCACGCTGCGACGGGGGCCGCCATGAAGCCGCTGGTACTGGAAAAGGAAACGACCTCGAAAAAGCCATAGCGCAGGCTGTCGGCGAGGTCGTACACCCCCGCGTACCAGAGATGGCCGCTGACGACGAGGCCGAAGAGGAGGAGCAAGAGGAAAAAGAGATGCAGCTCCGTGTCCTGCCAGATGAGGCGAAAATCCCGCCGCCGCAGCGCTTGCCGGTAGAGGAGAAAATTGCCGCAGGCCAAGAGCATGGAGAGGATGGCGGCCAGCTCCAGCCAAGGGTTGTCGAGGAGCATGAACACGGGGAGATCGGCACCTCCGCCGGTGGAAAGCGACATCATGGCGAGGGAGAGGGCGTCGATGGGGCCTAAGCCCGCCAAATAAAAGAGGACGAGGGAGACGCCCGTCAGCCCAACATAGATGCGCACCGCCTGAAACGCGGAGCGTCTCATCCGCACCAAGAGGGGGCTAAAGGACAGGCTGTGCTCATAGGACAGGACAAGCCCGAAAGAGCCGCAGACGGCGGGCATGACCGTCACCAGCATGACGACGAAGGAGAGGCTCCCCAGCCACGCGATGATGCTGCGCCAGAGCTGCAGGGCGTAGGGGGCGTCGACCGGGAGAACGGAGATGCCCGTGGAGGTGAGGGCGGACACGCTCTCAAAGAGGGCGTCCACCGGCCCCAAAGCGCCGGAGAGGACGAAGGGAACAGCGCCGGAAAGAGCCGCCAGCGGCCAGCCGAAGACCAAGAGGGCTGCCGCGTCCAAAAGCTCCATGCGGGGGGGATGGTGCTTTCCGAAGTGGGCGAGGAGCTCGCCCGCCGTCATGACGAGGAGCAGGGACGCCAAAAAAGCCGGTACCTCCGCCGTCATCCGTCCCAGCGAATAAAAAAACGGTACCAGCATGGCCGCCCCGGAGAGGAGCGTCACTTGCCCCAAGAGGAACAGCAGCAGAGAGCGGCTCATGCTCGATCCCTGCCCGTAAAATACGGCATGACCTTTTGGGAAAATTGGGTCTTGATGAAGAGAATGGCGCGATCCCCGGGGAAAAGCACCGAGTCACCGTTGGGGATGGCGGCGTCCTCGTCTCGCACATAGGCGCAGACGAGGCACTCTCTTGGCAGGTGAACTTCCTTTAAGGGGTGGCCTACCACCGGAGCGCCCGCCTGCACGATGACCTCCACCGCCTCCGCCTTGGCGCTCTCCAAGAGGGAGACGGACACCACGCCGCCGCGGCGGGCGAAAGCGAGAACCTCGCTCGCGGAGAGCAGCCGGGCGGAGAGTACGATGTCGACGCCCACCTTTTCCATGAGATCCACGTACTCGCTGCGCCCCACGCGCACCACGGTCTCCCGCGCGCCGAGGTGCTTGGCGAGGAGCGCCAACATGAGATTCAGCTTGTCGTCCTCCGTCAGGCAGACGACCACGTCCGTCTCGTGGATGCCCTCCTGCATGAGGAGGTCGATGTCCGTGCCGTCCCCCGCGATCACCATGCCGTTTTGCAGCATGTCCGCCATCTTTTGGCAGCGCTCGCTGTCCATTTCGATGACCTTCACCTTGACGTCCGTCGGCTCGAACATCATCGCCAGCGCCCGTCCCGTGCGCCCCGCGCCGATGATCATGAGCCGCGATAGGCGGCGCGCCCCGCGCTTAACGAAGCGGGCGCTGAACTTTTCGATCTCCGCCGGATCGCCGATGAAGTAGGCGTTGTCCCCGGGCTTTAGGATGTCGTCGCCGTGGGGGATGATCATCTGGTGATCTCGGAAGATCATCCCCGCCAAGACCGCCGCCGGCATATCCATGTCCTTGAGGGGGATGTTCGCCATCTTCGAATCCCGGCGCACCTTCGTCTCGAAGAGGCGCACCTTGCCGCTGGCGAAATCCTCCACGTTGAGCGCCGCCGTCGTCATGAGGATGCGGAAAATTTCCTGCGCCGTGATGAGTTCCGGGTTCAGCATGAGGTCGATGTCGAAGGTCGTTTTCAGGTATTCCCCCACTTCGGCTACGAAATCCACGTCCCGGATGCGGGCGATGGTGTGATGCACCTTGTGCTTCTTCGCTAAGATGCAGGCGATCATGTTCACTTCGTCCACCGCCGTCACGGCGATGAGAAGATCGGCGCCCCGCACCTCCACGTCGGCCATGGTGGCGGGGCTGGCGCCGTTGGCACGGATGGTCAGGACGTCAAGCGTATTCTTCACCGCTTCAAGCTGCACGGCGTCCTGATCGATCATCACCACCTCGTATCCCTCGTTGGACAATAGCTCGGCGATGCTGTATCCCAATTTTCCCGCGCCTACGATCACGACCCGCACAAAAACCCCTCCGTCCCACGTTCTTTTGATAGCTCCCATTATACTATGTTTTCCGGATTTTGCCACCATGCCGCCCGTGGGTGCGGGCGGCGGCAATAGGCGCGCCGCGTCGGGGGCGTGGACGGGCTTCGGTTTTCTTGCTCCATGGATAGATTTTTCTTGATTGAATTGTTGATTTTTTGTGATTATAAACCCTGAAATTTACGACAAACGTTGATATATCAGCATTTATTTTCTTGATTGTCTTCTTGCTTATCCTGTGCTATACTCTTGCTGAAAGGAGGTGCGGTCATGCCCTTTTTGCCGGAGCAAGTGGTCTCCATCATTCAGGAGAGCTGCCGCCATGAGAAAGAGCGTCCGTGGATTGAATTCAAAATGAATCGTGCCGTGACGCCGCTGGAAATTGGAGAATACATCAGCGCCCTCTCGAATACGGCGGCGCTCTATCATCAATCCTGCGCACTCATGATCTGGGGGATCGACGATGAAACGCACACCATAAAAGGCACCAAGTTTGACCCGGATCAGGTGAAGCAGGGGAATCAGGGGTTGGCGCTCTTTATCAGCACACAGCTCGAGCCGCAGGTGCAATTTTATTTTCATAAGGCGGACATCGCGGGCTGCGCCGTGGTTCTTTTGGAGATACACGCGGCTGGCGCTGCTCCGGTCAAGTTTCGCGGCATCGATTACATCCGCATCGATTCGCACAAGAAGAAGCTGAAAGATTTTCCTGATACAGAGCGGGAGCTATGGGCCGCACTGGCCAAAAAATCTTTTGAGAGCATGATCGCGCTGGAGGATATTCCGGCGGACTTCGTCCTGCGGCTGCTCAATTATCCCGCTTACTTTTCGCTGATGTCCCGCGATCTGCCCGAAGATAAGACCCGCATCATCGACGTTTTGCTCGCGGATCACATGATTGCGAAAAATCTCACCGGCAGGTATAACATCACCAATATGGGCGCCATCCTCTTTGCCCACAACATCGAAAACTTCCCATCCTTGGCACGAAAGGCCGTCCGCATCATCCAGTACGGTGACAACACGCGCCTTTCCGCCGCCATAGAAAAAGTCTTTACCCTCGGCTATGCGGCGGGCTTTGAAGCGCTGATCGCCTACGTCAACGATCGTTTGCCGCAGCATGAGGTCATGGGGGCGGCGCTTCGCCGGACGATTCCCATGTATCCGCCCCTCGCCGTTCGGGAAAGCATCGCGAACGCGCTCATCCATCAGAACTTTTTTCAGCAGGGCGCAGGCCCCATGGTAGAAATTTTTTCCGACCGCGTGGAGATCACCAACCCCGGCACCCCGCTCATCGAAACCGACCGATTTTTGGATTCCCCGCCGCTCTCGCGCAATGAACGGCTGGCCGCTTTCCTGCGGCGCATCGGCGTATGCGAAGAGCGCGGGAGCGGCTTTGATAAGATTGTGCACGAAACGGAGACATATCAGCTTCCTGCCCCGGAAATCGAAGTGTATGCCAATACGACGCGATTGACCCTCTTTTCGCATCGGGACTTTTCCCAAATGAGCAAATCGGATCGTCTGCGAGCCTGTTACCTTCATGCCGCCTTGCGGCGCGTCGAGCGGAAGTATATGACCAACGCCTCTTTGCGGGAACGCTTCTCCGTTCCGGCGAAAAATAGCGCGACCATCTCCCGGCTCATCGGCGAAGCCTGCGAGGCAGGCCTCGTCAAATTGGCGGACGAAGCGGAAACCGCCGCCCGAAACCGCCGCTACGTCCCCTATTGGGCGTAGGGAGCTTTTCTCTTTGGCGCGAGAGGGCATCCGCCTCCCCGCCACGCCCGTCCATTTAAGCGAATCGGGAATTTCCTCGATATACCTCATATAAATGTGGAAAGGAGGAAATCGCCCATGAAAGTGGAACGGAAAGCGGATCATGCGGCACTGGCTCGGCTGTCGCGGCAAATGGCAAAGGCCAGCGGCGATTCGGACTTTGGCAAAATCTTCGCGGCCATGGCCGACGGGGAAGATGCCATCGACAACTTAGAAAAGGCCACGGAGCGCCTTGAGGCCGCCGACATCGACGAGAAAGCCATCGTTAAGCACCGGCGCTTCCTGCCCGACGGCACGATCGAGATCACCGAGCTGCAGGGGAATAAAGTCGTCAGCCGCTACAAAAAGCGTCCCCCCATGCACTTCGTCCCCGACCCCTCGCGCCCCTTAAAGCCCGACGGCAAGCCGCAGATGAAGCTGGTGCCGCAGCTCAACCTATTGGACATGCTCACTTGGTAACCCTCTGCCCGGACGGATGAAGCGCCGCGCGGCGCGGACGAAGGCAGGCGTCCCCGAATGACAGACGGGACGCAAAAAGTGCCTTGGTACTTGGCTGATCTCCATTCGGCCAAACGCCAAGGCGCTTTTTATGCCCTCTTGTGCCGACAGGCAATTCATACGCATGGGTGGGCAAACTTTTCTCGTCCCTCACTTTCCTCACCCGCGAAGGAGCAGAAGGAGGCCGCCTGCGAGGGGGAGGGGCAGAGGGAGCGTTTCCTGCATGGATTAGGCGGCTACGGCGGCGGAATTTTTGTACGCGCCGAGCGACTGAAAGACGGTTGCGGATGATGGGCGGTTTTGTTATACTGGACATTGAGGTGAGGCCGATGCCGACGAAGGAAATGCTGCTCGAAAAGCTCAGTCGCAGACCGATGCCCGCGAATTTTACGGTGCGCGAATTGGATTTGTTGATGAAGCAATGCGGCTGTGAGAAGTTTCAGGGAGGCCGAGGCTCCGGCATTGGCTACTTTCATCCGGCAACACAGCGGATTCTTCAATTTGATGGGCCGCATCCCGGGAAGGAACTCTATCGCTACCAGATCAAGAAAACGATTCAATTTTTATCAGAAATCGAAGCGCTTTGAGGAGGCGATGTTATGGATATGCTGGAATATAAAGGCTATCATGCCACAGTTTCCTTTGATGCGGAGGACGGGCTTTTTATCGGCGAGGTCTTTGGGATCAATGATTCGGTGAACTTTCACGGTGTGAGTGTTGCGCAGTTACAGGCGTCCTTTCAGGGCGCGATCGACCGATATTTAGAGGCCTGTGCGCGGTTTGGAAAAAAACCCGACAAAGAATATAAGGGCAGCTTCAACATTCGCCTGCCTAGGGATCTTCATCGGCGGCTGGCCATGGAGGCGAGAAAGCGCGACGTGTCGCTGAACCAGTTTATCAAAGATACCTTGGCGCACGCTGTACCGGCGGGCGTAGAGGGGTAAGTCACCCGCGAAGGAGCAGAAGGAGGCCGCCTGCGAGGGGGATGGCGATCATGATGCGGCGCAGGAGTGAGAGGGGGAGGAGGCGGGTGCATTTCGCGCCGAGGAAGGCGCCGAGGGAGAGCCCTGCGAGCGTCTGGAGGAAGACGGAGAGATCCATCAGTCCGGCGGCGAAGTAGCTGAGGCCGCCGGCGACGGCGATGGGGAAGATGATCAGCATGGTGGTGCCGATGGCGTGGTAGAGGGTGACGCCGAAGAAGAGCATGAGGCCGATCTGGATGAAGGCGGTGGCGCCGATGCCGAAGGCCCCGGAGAGAAAGCCGGTGACGAGCCCCAAGAGGACGCCGCGCAGGAGGAAGGCGCGCCCGTGGGCGGCGGCTTGGTTTTTGGCGACGTAGTTTGCGATGAGGGCGGGATGAAAGAGCTGAAGGTAGAGAAGCCCCGTCGTGGCGAGCAAAATGATGGCGAGGGCGGGCGATAAAAAGCGCGCCGGTACCATAAAGGCGACGTGCGTCCCCAAGAGCGTGCCAAAGACACCCGCGCCGCCGACGAAAGCGCCAAGGCGCACCAAGACGTCCCCTTCCCGAAAATGGCTGACGGTACCCGAGAGGACGGTGAAGGTCATGCAGGAGAGGGAGACGGCGATGGCGGTATGGATGGGGATGCCGAAGCCGACGGTGAGGAGCGTGATGGTGACGCCGGCTCCGCCCGCGCCGGACAGCCCCAAAAGCCCGCCCAAGACGAGCATGGCGGCAAAGATCATGCGAAACGCCTCTTTTCTTCGAAAAGTATACCATTTTTTAGCCTATCGTGGTGACATATGAACACTTATTGACAAGGAGGGACATGAGATGCGGGACGAATATGAGATTGCCAATTTACATCCCAGACAAAATCCGTATGCGAAAAAGGGCAGGAGACAGATCTCGATCAATATTGACGAGGAGACCGTCCAGTATTTCCAAAAGACGTCCCTGAAATTTGGCATTCCCTATCAAGTTTTGATCAATCTGTATCTTTCCGACTGCGTGCGGCATAAGCGGGAGCCGGAAGTGAGTTGGAAGTAGGCGGACGAAAAAGAGCCAGTCCCGGGAAGGGGGCTGGCTCTTCTTTTTGTTCCGCCTTAGAACGCCGGGACGATGGCGCCCTTGTACTTGCTGTCGATGAAGTCTTTGACTTCTTTCGATTTCAGCGCCTTCATCAGCGCTTCGATTTCGGGGCGCTTTTCGTCGCCGATGCGGACGGCGACGATGTTCACATAGGGGGACGTCTTGTCCTCCATGAACATGGCGTCCTTCGTCGGCACCAAGTTCACCTGCATGGCGAAGTTCGTATTGATGACGGCGGCGTCTACGTCGTCAAGGGTACGCGGCACTTGGGCGGCTTCGACTTCTTGGAATTTCAGGTTCTTCGGGTTGGCGGCGATGTCCCCTACCGTGGCCTTGACGCCGACGCCTGCCTTGAGCGTTAAGAGTCCCGCCTTTTCGAGGAGGAGGAGCGAGCGCCCGCCGTTCGTGGGGTCGTTCGGGATGGCGAGGGACGCGCCTTCGGGGAGCGCGGCGAGATCTTTGATTTTCTTCGAGTAGATGCCCATCGGCTCGATGTGGATCCCGCCGGCATTCTTGAGCTTCATCTCCTTGTGTTCGCTGACGAAGTTGTCAAGGTACGGCTCGTGCTGGAAGAAGTTGGCGTCGAGTTCCTTGTCGTTGAGCGCTAAATTCGGCTGCACATAGTCGCTGAATTCGACGATCTTGAGGTCGATGTTCTCCTTGGCCAAAAGCGGCTTGATGATCTCTAAGATCTCGGCGTGCGGCACGGGCGTCGCCCCCACCTTGAGCGTCGTTTTCGCGCCCGCTGCGCCGGAGCCGGAGCCGGCGGGGGCGGCAGGCTTGCCGCTGTCGCCGCAGCCCGCGAGCGCGAGGGTGAGGAGAAGTGCGGTCAAAAGAAGAAAAAGTTTTTTCATCGGATACAGTCCTTTCTAAAGAAAATAGGGGTGCGGGGGTTATTTTCGGTTCAGTCGCTTCGCCAGTTCGTTGCCGCCGAACTGGACGAGCTGGACGAGAACGACGAGAACGACGATGGTGGCGGCCATGACTTCCGGGCGAAAGCGCTGGTAGCCAAAGCGAATCGCCAAGTCACCCAATCCGCCGCCCCCGATGGCGCCCGCCATCGCCGACGCGCCGACGAGGGCGATGACCACGGTCGTGAGCTGGGCGACGATGCCCGGCATGGCTTCCGGCAGGTAGACCCGCCAGATGATCTGCAGCGGGGACGCGCCCATCGCGAGGGCGGCCTCGACGATGCCGTATGGGACTTCCCGAAGCGACGTCTCCACCTGCCGCCCGATGAAGGGAATGGCGGCAATGGTGAGCGGCACCATCGCCGCTGTCGTGCCGATGGACGTCCCCGCGACGAGGCGGGTGAAGGGGATGATGGCCACCATCAAGATGATGAAGGGGACGGAGCGCACCGCATTGATGACCGCGGCGAGCACCCGATTGAGGGGCAGACACTCTAAGATTTGATTCTTCGCCGTGGTGAGGAGGAGGACGCCCAAGGGGATCCCGAGAACCGTGGCGAAGGCCATGGAGACCGCCACCATGCGGCACGTCTCCCAAAGCGCCTTCATGAGGAGTTCCCAAAGGTCAGGCGACATAGCCGATCACCTCGATTCTTAGTTCCCGCTGGGAGAGGTAGGTGAGGGCGTCGCGCGTGGCGGCGTCCTCACCGGAAAGGCCAATCAAAAGGCGGCCGTAGGGCGTGTCTTTGATGTGGTCGATGTTGCCATAGAGGATACTCACGTCGACGGGGAAGCGGCGGATGAGGGCGGCGATGACCGGCTCGTCGGCGGACTCCCCGAGGAAGGTGAGCCACACGAGGAGCGGCGCACCGGCGATGGGCGCGGCAGAGATCGCCTTTCCCGAAAAGGCGGCGGGCAGCTCGCTCGACATGACGGCGCTGATGAATTCTTTCGTCATGGGGCGCTTCGGGTTCGTGAACACGTCGAGGACGGAGCCGCGCTCGGTGATGACGCCGTCCTCGATGACGGCCACCTTGTCGCAGATGTCCTTAATGACCTGCATTTCGTGCGTGATGATGACGATGGTCAGGCCGAACTTTCGATTGATGTCCCGCATGAGCGCCAAGATCGCCTTCGTCGTCTGGGGGTCGAGGGCGGAGGTCGCTTCGTCGGAGAGGAGCACCTTCGGTTCCGACGCCAGCGCCCGCGCGATGCCGACCCTTTGCTTTTGCCCCCCGGAGAGCTGCGCGGGGTACTGCCCCGCCTTGTCGGAGAGATTGACGAGCGCGAGGAGCGGCTCCACCTTCTCCCGAATCGTATCCTCGGAAAGCCCCGACAGGCGGAGCGGGAAGGCCACGTTGTCGTACACCGTGGCGGAGGAGAGGAGGTTGAAGTGCTGGAAGATCATGCCGATGTTCTTTCGTGCGGCGCGAAGCTCCGTCGCGCGCATGGCGGTGAGATCCTCTCCGTCCACCACGACGCGCCCCTTCGTCGGGCGCTCGAGGAGGTTGATACAGCGGATCAGGGTGGACTTGCCCGCCCCGGAAAGGCCGATGATGCCGTAGATTTCGCCCTTTTCCACGGTGAGGTCGATTCCCTTGAGGGCGGTCACAGGGCCATCGGGGCCGCGATACGTTTTTTCAATCTGGGAGAGTTCAATCATAGAAAGTGCCTGCTTCCTCTGCCGTCATGCGGGTACGGTCAGCGTATTTATACCGAGTGTAGTACGTCGCTTGCATTTTGTCAATTGCATTGAGGCGGGCAGGGCGGCGTATGCGTGCCGCGCAAGCATGGCGCTCCTCTTCGCGTACGGAAAAAAGGCTGCCGCGTGAGGCGTGGTGCTTCACGCGGCAGCCCGCTTTTTCGCGGCGCTCTCCCCGTTACAGGCCGGTGCGGTAGCGAATGGCGTAGATCGTGCCTTCCTCTGTCACCTCAAAGATGAGCTCGGAGGCGCGTTCGGGAAACTGATAGACGTAGAGGGTGCGCCCCGGGACGACGTTTTCTTGGATCTTGTCGGCGATTCCGTACTTTTCGACGACGGCTTCATAACGACCGCTCACCATGAAGTTTGACGGCGTGTGGAGATCGACGCCCTTCACGTCGTACTCGGAGACGGCGAGTTCTTGGGCGGGGCGCTGATCGTCCGCTTTGACGCGCGCGAAAAAGACGAAGGTCTCGCTATCGTACACGCTGCAGCGCACGAAGCGGAAAACGCCGTTATTGATCGCGCTCTTTTTCAGGAACGCTGTGCCGAAGACGTCGAGATCGCCCATGCGCGTCTCATGGGGAATGATTTCAAACTGCCCCGTCGGCGGTTTCGGGAGAATCAGTGTGGCTTCCGAGACGGGCATCGTGTGGGCGAGCGCCGTCGCCGCCGCGCCGAAGAGAAGCCCCGCCGCGATTGCCGCGCAGCCGATGCTTTTTCGCCATGGGGTCATGTCCTGTCCCTCCTCGTGTCGATGTCGGATGGTGCGCGGCGCATGGCAAAAGCAGCCGTTATGCGCCTCTGCGGCAGTGGATGGCGCGAATCCGCCCCTCGTCGTTGACATCGAAGGTCAGGTGGATCGGACGCCCGTCGAGCTTATAGCCGTAAGTGACCAGTCCGTCCTTTTCCGGCATCTTATAGTCCGCCTCCCCGTACTTTTCCACGACCTCTGCATACGGTTCGCCGACACTGAAGCGGGACGGGGTGTGTATCCCGTTGCTTCGCAAATCGTAGGCGGTCATGGGCAATTCATTGGCGTCGCGGTCGTCGGCTGCGCCCACAATCGACCAGAAGGTGGCGGTGACATATTCGTAGGTGACAATGCGCCTCCCGTCGCCGGTGAAATCTTTCTTTTTCACGTCGTGGCCCTTCACCGCTTCGACTTCGCCGAGCGTAGTCTCATTGGGGATAAATTCCGCATGACCGTACGGCGAAACCAAGACGATCAGCGTGGCTTCTTCCTCCGGCATCGTGTGGGCGAGCGCCGTCGCCGACGCGCTGAAGAACAGTCCTGCCGCGATGGCGGCGCTTCCTAAGCCTTGTAGCCATTTTTTCATCTGTATCGACTCCTTTTTTGAGATTGTGTGGGGTTGTCACAGGATTTTTCCTTAAAGTTCAGAGCAAAAGCGAATGGCGCGGATCCTGCCCTCGTCGTTCACGTCGAAGACGAGCTGGGTCGGCCGTCCCGGAAAATCGTAGATGTAGGAAACGACCCCCGATTCTCTCTTTAGCACATGGTCGGCTTCTCCGAAGATGGCGACGACATCTTCATACAGGTTGTGCACTCTAACATGCGACGGGGTGTGAAGCGAGCCTCCGTTGATCGTGTAGCCGGTTACGGTCAATTCTTTGGCGTCGCGGTCGTCGTTCGCCCCGGTGCAGGCGAAAAAGGAGTAGAGGCCATGGTAATCGTAGGTGACGAAGCGCATCCCGTCGCCGGTGAAATCCTCTTTCTTAAAATCGGCGCCCAGCCCCGCTCTGATGTCGTACAGGGTGCTGTGGAAAGGGGTAATCTCAAACTGCCCGTGCGGCGGCTTGGGCAAAATCATCGTCGCTTCTTCCTCCGTCATGGTGTGGGCGAGCGCTGTCGTCGCCGTACCGAGGCAAAGGATCGCCGCGAAGACGGCGCTGCATACGCCCTTGAGCCATTTTTTCATGTTCATCCACTCCCTTTCGTTTCTTTGACTTGTACTGCCCCTATTTTACGAATTTTCTTTCCCGTCGGCAAGCGGGAAAAAAGTCTGACGCAGCGTTTGGAGTGCCCGCCGCTTCATCGCGTTCACCGCCTGCTGCGAGATGTTCAGGCGGCGGGCGGCCTCGCTTTCCGTCAGCCCTTCATCGTAGAGGAGGGCGAGGAGCTTCCTCGGTCGGGGCGCTAAATCGCGCAGCCGATCGGCGAAAGCGTCGCTTTCCTCGATGGCGGATAGCGCGGGATCGAGTGCGCCGCGCCGATCGAGGCGATCTTCTTCGCCCTCGTCGCTCCCGTCCATCGATAGGACTTCGCGCCGCCAGCGCCGTCGCGCCTGCTTAAAGAGCGTGCGGAGATCGCCGTAGACCTTCGCTTTCGCAAAGCCAGGGAAGGGGACGCCGCGGCTCTCGTCGTAGCTTCTCATCGCCGCCCAAAAGCTCACCTGCGCCGCCGCCTCGGCCTCTTCGGCGATGGGGGCGAGGTGGCGCTGGTGCGCCGCCTTCTTGATGAGTCCCCCGTAGTCTTGGAGGAGACGGATGAAGGCGGCCTCGTCCCCTTTTTTTGCGGCGGTAAGATCCGCCGCTTGCTTCGTTGCATCTCGTTGTTCGGTTTTCAATTTCCTCACCTTGTGGTGAGGAACCGGTTCCTCGTGAATTAGCGCTTGCCCATAGCATAGCGGCACAGCGCCGACAGCACAAAAGCCGAGTGACGGCTCACTCGACTTTTGGAAGAGAGCGGCGCCGCTTGAAAAATTTTTTCTGTTCTGTTATCATAGAACAAGCGTTCTAAAAATGGGTACGGATCAAAGAATAAAGGGGGAATTGATGATGGAAGCATTGCCCAAGGACAGCGAGATCGCCGCCCTTTTGCCGGAATATACGGCGCACGGGGACAGTACGCGTCTCATCCTGCGCGACGGGCGGGAAATCGTGGTGAACTGCACCGCGCGCACGGCGCTGCGCTACTTGGCGGAGCGAAGCTGCAAGAGCCTCGGTCTCATGCGCGCGTGGGCGGCTCGCTACACCCGTCGCCGCAGCGCCAACCCCGTTCCCATTGACTGCGATCTCGTCCTCGTTCCCGTGAAGACACGAGAGCCGCGGGTGGCGGGGGATAATACCTTGGGACAGGTCAATGTGGCGCTATCGCCGCGCCTTGTCGAAGCGCCGGAGCGGCGCATCGAGTTTCCCGGCGGCGGGCGCGTCCCCGTCCTCTGGAGCGAAAAGACCGTATCGGCGCACCTCGCCGAGGGACGCCACATCCACGCCGACCTCATCCGATCACAAGAGGAAAGCGTCCTGCGCCGCCTGACGATGGAGGATCGGGCAAAGGCGCACAAAGGGACGGTCGAAAAAGCGCACAGAAAAAGCGGGTAGCGCAGCAAAACGAAAAATTTTCGGCGATTTTTCCATGGAGGTTGTGCTTCTCCTTTCCTCGGGCATGTGAGAGAGTGAAAGGAGGTGGTAAACATGGCCATCGTCACGAAAGAAGCCGCGACGAAGCTCATCCTCAAAGTGGAGAACGGGCTGACCCCGAGCGGCAAGACGGCGTACGCGCAGCGCTCCTTCGCGGAAGTGAACGACGCGATCACCAACGAGGACCTCTACGCCGTGGGAAGCGCCATCGCGGGTTTGCAGGCGAACGCCCTGAGCGCGATTCGCCGGCAAAACACCGTGACCCTCGCCGAGGAATAATCCTCGCGCATGGACTATCGTACAGAAAGGAGGTAACGCACCATGAAAAAGACGCTGTATATGACCTTCGCCTTGGACAATGGGAAGAAAAAGCAGATCGCCCTCGCCAACCCGAAGGCCGGTCTGGCGGAAACGGACGTCCGCCCCGTGATGACCTCGATGGTCACGCGCCACGCCCTCACCCCCGGTGGGGCTGCCCTCACGGCGGTAGACGCCGCCGTCGTCCGGGAAGTGAAGGACACGAAGATCATCTGACGCGCGCGGCGAGAGCCGCCCGACGCCAAAGCCCGCGGCACGCATGTGCCGCGGGCTTTTTGTGTCCCCTTGCCATTCGCCGCGTAAGCCTATACAATAGAGATAGGGACAGAAGGGATATAGGTGAGCGCCAAGTGAATCGACAAGGGGGGCGTTAAAAATGCCGGAGATGATTTTCACATCCAACGAAATTAAGCAGAGGTTACAGCCGATTTTCACTAACTACAAAATCCGGCAGGCGATTCTTTTCGGCTCATACAGCAAAGGTACGGCGACAAAAAACAGCGATGTCGATTTGCTGGTGGACAGCAACCTGCGCGGGTTGAGGTTTATCGGTTTTGTAGAGGCACTTCGGGGAGCGCTGGACGACAAGAAAATGGATGTATTTGACATCACGCATATCGAGCCACTGTCGCAGATTGCCGAGGAAATCAAACAAACGGGGATAGAAATTTATGCACGATAAGATTGTCATTGATAAAATGCTCCGCTACACCGCCAAGGTGTGCGAATATTGCAAGGCGCTTTCCTATGATGAGTTTTGTAGCAGTGAAATGCTGATTGAGGCGTGTGTATTCAATCTCAGCCAACTGGGTGAGCTGACGATAAAATTAAGGGAGGAATGCAAAGCGGCAAATCCCCAAGTGGCATGGGCGCAAATCTACGGTCTGCGAAATCGTATTGTCCATGATTATGAAGGGGTCAACCTTCGTCTGATTTGGGAGATTATTTCCGATGATATGCCGGAGTTGCAGCGGGAATTGTGCATCATAAAGCGGCGCTTTGACGAGGTGGATAAATAAACCGTGTGCGTAGTACTCAAAATGGAACAGGAAAGGGTGAGCGCTTGTGCGCGAACGTAGTGAGAATCTGTACCTAACCACTTAGCAAAGGAAATGCGAAGCATTGCCTGCGCTTAGTGGTTATGGTATAATAGCATAAAATCTTTGGGAAAAATGACCGCACCGTAGGAGGATATGCCTATCAGCGGGCGGCGTGAGGAAAAAGCGAAAAGGGAGATCGGGATGTTAGAATTTTTGCACCAGCCGGAGGGCGATGCGTTTCGCTGGGAATCCCTTGGGGACATTCGCGCGGGGCGGGAGAATCTGGGCGAGGAGATGCCGGTCTGGATGTACAGGCTGGCGCAGTACACGATGCGGGACGTCCTCGCGAAGCGCCTCGGCCATGACGGCATGGTGGAGGTGTTTCGCGAGGCGGGATACGTGGCGGGGAAGGCGTTCGCGGAGCATGTGGTGGATCTTTCGCTCCCTGTGGGGGAATTTTTCGCCGCCCTGCAGAAGGTCTTGGAGGAGAGCCAGATGGGCGTCCTTCGCATCGAGGCGTTCGAGAAAGAGAGCGGCCGCGTGGTGCTGACGGTGAGCGAAGATCTCGACTGCTCGGGGCTTCCCGTGACGGGGACGACGGTCTGCAACTACGACGAGGGCTTTTTGCGCGGGGTCTTGGAGGCTTACACGAAGCATCCCTACGCCGTGACGGAAGTGGACTGCTGGGCGACGGGGGCGCGGGTCTGCCGCTTCCAAGGAACGCGCCAAGACCGGTAGATACGGGAAGGAGCCGTGGATGGAAAGCATGGGGAAGACGACGCTCCCGAAGGATCAGATTCACCGCCTGACGAAGCTGCTCCAGACGGTGATCCTCAACAAGCCGACGCCCGCCGAAGAACTCGAGACGAAGGCAGGTGTGCCGGAGCTTTGCGAGCTGCAGGAGACGGTGGCGTACTTGGTGAAGTGCCTGTCGGAGGGGAATGCCTTTTTGGCGGCGCTCTGCGCGGGGGATCTCGCGGCAGAGCCGCCTTCGCGGGAGAATTTTTTGGCGGGGCGGCTCAAGGAGCTTCACTCTCGGCTGAATCATATCGCTTGGCAGGCGTCCTGCGTGGCGGAGGGGGACTATTCCCAGTCCCTGTCCTTTTTCGGCGATTTCTCGGCGGCGTTCAATACGATGACGCGCCAGCTCGCGGAGCGGGAAGAAGGGCTTAGGAAAAAGACGGCGGAACTCGATCACCTCTTGGCGCTTCTCCTCACCATGATGGATCGCCAGACGGAGTCGATCTTCGTCTTGGACGCGGATACGAAGCAGCTCCTCTACTTCAATCAAAGGGCGCGGGAGCGCTTCTTTGATGACGAGGGCAACCTCCCTGCGGCGGGGGAATTGACGCCGCTCTACGAGTACATCAAACGGCGGACGCTTCGGGGCGAGGTGACGGGAACCTATACCTTCGACGTGGGGGGGAGGTATTTTACCTATACCTGCTACGCCGTGGCGTGGTCGAATCGGAGCGCCGTCGTCTACACCATCGCCGAGAAGACGGCGGAGATGCGCGAGAAAGAAGCCCTGACCGATCTCGCGTACCAAGATTCCTTGACGGGGGTCTTTAACCGCCGTTACAGCGAGAAGCTCTTTTATTCCCTCAACGAAGAGGAGGTCGGCTACACGCTCGCGTTCGCCGATTTGGATCACTTGAAGTATGTGAATGACACCTTCGGCCATGGGGCGGGGGACGCGTATATCTTGGACTTTGTAGCGTCGCTGCGGCGCTGCCTGCGGGGCGAGGATCGCATCTGCCGCGTGGGCGGGGATGAATTTTTGATCTTCCTGCCGTCCTGTGGGGAAGAGGCGGCGCGCGAGCGCATCGAGGAGGCGTCCGCTGTCTTCGTCGCGATGGAGAGCGCACATCCGCGCTCCTTTTCCTGCGGGCTGGAGTATGTGGCGGCGGGACAGCGTACGACCTACGAGGAAGTCTACCACCGCCTCGACGAGAAGATGTACGCGGCGAAGCGCCGGCGCGGGAAGCGTCGCTTCGCCTGACGCCGTGCATCCGTGTGAAAAGCGCGTGCGCGATCCGGCAGGCGCCGCGAAAAGCGCAAGAAAAAAGCGCCTTGGCATCGGCTGACCGATGGTCAGTCAAAAGCCAAGGCGCTTTTTGCGTCTCGTCATCCTGTTTGGCGCTTGCCTTCGCCCTCGGGCGCGGGAGAGCGCCTATCGGGAGCGCCGCGCCTTCTCTTCCGCCTTCGCCTTTTCCCGCGCCGCCTTTTCAGCGGCTTTTCGCTCCTTCGCCATGCGCTTCTCCGCTTCCTGTCGCTCCTTTTCGAGCGCCTTCTCCCTCTCGTGGCGCTCCCTTTCGAGCCGCGTGCGGTCGGCCTCCGTCAATTCGCCCTTCGTGCGGGCGATGAGCGTCTCTTGGTGCTTCTCCGCGTAGGCGATGATCGCCTCATAGAAGACGCGGGAGAGGTTCTTCGGCGAAAGCGTGTCGATCTTCACCACATCCCCCGGCTTCGTCTCCTCAAGCGTCGAGAGGTGGAAATCCAAAAGGTGTACCGTGTCGGTGACGACCTCCCGCCTTTTGAGGTCGATGCGGATGTAGGACGCCTCGCCCGAAAGCCCCTCGAATCCGGCCGTCGGCTGATCTCGCCAGCGGCGCTTTTCCAATACGTCGTCGATCTGTACAGTATCATACGTCTTGAGTGTCGGCACCACGAGGACATCGAGGTCGATGAACCCCTTCTCGTCCACCCCGTAGTGGATCTGTTCCTTATTGAAGAAATAGTTCATCCGCGCCGACGACTGCACCCATTCGTAGATCGTGTCCGGCACCGCAGGGAGCGGCGATGCCTCGCCGTGCGCACACGCCGCGCCGAGCCAAAGAGCCGCGACCGTCAAATACTTCCGCCATCCCGTCATTGCTTTGTCCCTCCCGAAAATGCCCGCAGCCAACGCGCCCGCCGCGAGGGTGAATGATTATCCCCAAGTATAGACGAATAAGGTGAAAGGCGGCTGAAAGTCCCATGACGGGGGTCAGTCCTCCCGCAGCCGGGGGATGCGATCAAGCTCGTAGGGCGTTTCCTGATAGACGTAGTAATTGAGCCAGTTCGCGAAGAGCAGATTCGCGACCGAGCGCCAGCGCACGACGGGCGGGCGCGTCGGATCATCGCCCGGATAGTAATTCTTCGGGATGGCGATGGGCAGCCCCGCCGCCCTATCGCGGTCGTATTCCCCTTTGAGTGAGAGCGGATCATACTCCGCATGGCCGGTGATGAAGAACTGACGCTCGGCGAGGTTTGCCACGCAGTAGATTCCCGCCGGCTCCTCGGCCTCTGCCATCACCGTGAGCGCCTCGACGCGGTCGATGTCCGCGCGGCGCACCTCCGTGTGGCGCGAGTGCGGGACGAAAAATTCGTCATCGAAGCCGCGAAAGAGCTTTTCGTGCGCGACGCAAAGACGGTGGGCGAACACGCCGAAGACCTTCTCCGAAAGGGCATACTTCGGCACGCCGTAGTGATAGTATAGCCCCGCCTGCGCCCCCCAGCAAATATAAAAGGAAGAAAAGGCGTGGGTCTTGCTCCACTCCATGATCTCCGCCACTTCGTCCCAGTACGCCACCTCCTCAAACGCCATCTGCTCCACCGGCGCGCCCGTCATGAGGAAGCCGTCGTACTTGCGGCTCCTGACCTCGGCGAACGTGCCGTAGAACTCCGTCAGGTATTCCTGCGACGTGTGCTGCGGGAGATACGACTCCGTATAGATGAAGTCCACTTCGACCTGAAGAGGCGTATTCCCCAAGAGGCGCAGGAGCTGCGTCTCGGCGACAGACTTCACCGGCATGAGATTGAGGACGCACAGCCGAAGGGGGCGGATGTCCTGCCCGTAGGCGCGGTCGGCGTCCATGTAAAAGATATTTTCCCGCTCTAAGACCGAAGCGGCGGGCAGCTTATTGGGGATCTTGATGGGCATCGGCGTCTTCTCCTCTTCTCTCACACGGCTGCATCATTTTTTGCGCGCCGGCGTCCCGGACGCTGGCTCAGGGTTTGTCGCGGCGGGACTGCCCGCTTTCTGCCCCGAGGGGCGATCCGTCCGATAGCGATACAGCCAGTGCGTATAGCCCTTGATGAACGCGCGGAGCCGCACGAGGCCGTGCTCCTGCGCCGTCCCCGCTCGGATCGCGACGTAGCGCCCATCGAGCATGTCCGCCATATCCTGCCAGCCGGCGGCGGCGTCCCACACGCGCCCGGAGATGATCTTCTCCGTCCCTTGCTCCCCGTTGAGCGCCTTCTTCATGAACTTCACCTCGGTGATGTTCCCCGCCGAATCCTTCGTCTCCATCCATTCCCAATAGATGAGATTCTCCCCCGCCATGCGCATCGTCGTCATGTCCGCGCGCGCGGAGCTTACGGCGCCGCCCTCCGCCTTCGACTCCCAGAGCAGCACCCAGCGGTCGGCGGCTTTTTGGCGCTCGCGCTCCCCGTAGTGGAACACCGCATCGACGATGGCGACATAGAAATCCTCGTCGAAGGATTGACTATTGATCTCCTTCGTCACGCGTGGCTCGTAAATCTTCGACCAGATCACCTGATGGGCGGGATCGTAGAAATTTTCCTGCACATACTCGATCTCGCGCGTCTGGGGGCGGACGAGGAGCAGCGCCGTACTGTACGCGAGGCGCTTCGGATCCGGGATGCTCGCCTCGATCCCGTAGTTTGCTATCGTCTCCCGCGCCCCCTCGACGGTGTAGACCGTCTTCGTCCAGGCGGACAGCTCCGTCGCCACGCCATTGATGGCGCTCTCCACCTTCACGTGGGACGGGGCGAAATACTTCCCATACTTCGCATCGCCCTCGATCCAGACCCACTCATCCGCCGCCTCGGCGACAGCGCCCGCCATCATCCAAAAGCAGAGCAGCAGACCGGCCAGCCAACTCTTCTTCTTCATCTTCCGCGCCTCCTTCGGGAGAAAATTTATCCATACCATATCATATCACAACCAGCGCCCTTTTTGGGAGCAAAATCTGCCCGAGCCTTTTTGCCGCACACCTACGCTGCGCCTCCCTATTGAAAAAACACCCCCGCACACGCTTTTTTTTGCGCGGCGGCTTGGGGCGAAGAAGGGGAATCTGCCCGCCGTTCGCGTCAACCCCGCGCCGCGCTTCGTTGACAAATGGAAAGGGGCGCTATAAAATAAACTCAGCTTATGTTGCCGCAAGGCATGATAAACGGTTCCTGAAGGAGGAAGATTCATGTTTACTAAAGGAAAGAAACGTCAATATTTAGCCCTCTCCGTGGCGCTCGCGCTCGGCGGCGCATGGTGCGGCGGCGCGTCGTATCAGAGCGTAGCCGAGGCGGCGGATTTGACCGTTACCGGCGCCGGCTTCACGCCGGATGCGGCGAATGAAGCGAAGGATGAGGGCGGGGCTGTCGTCGGCGCTGCGGCGGGCGTGAACAACGATGCGGCGAATGACGCCCCCATCTCGGGCAAGACGACGGAAGTGAGCGGGACGGGTACGGCGTATGCGAAAAATGTGTACGGCGGCTACTCCATCGGCAGCGGCAACGTGACGGGGAATAAACTCGACTTTAAGGAAGGCAGGGTTACCGGCGACGCCTACGCCGGCTACTCTGTGGGAAGCGTCACGGACAATACGGCGACGATGACCGGCGGCAAAATCGAAAAAACGCTGTACGGCGGCTATTCTCAGACCGGCTCGGTCAGCGGGAATAAGATCCATGCTGGTCAAACAGACAGCGCTTTGACGGGCAACGTACACTTCAAAGGCGATGTCGTCGGCGGCCAGGTCAAAGAAGGCAAGGGCAAGGCCGAGAACAACGAAGTCCTCCTCAAAAATACCGCTGCCAAGAAGGTGAGGGTCGATGGGTACGTCTATGGCGCGCGCACCGAGGGTGGCGACGCCATCAAGAATAAGGTCGTGCTGGATGGTGTCGCCGGATTTGGCGGGAAGAAAGTCTACGGCGCTGCAGCCAGTGAGGCGGGGAATGTCAAAGAGAATACCGTCGAAATCCTTAAAGGCAATGGCGGTACGAGTGTAGATACCGTCATTGGCGGCGAGAGCCAGGGCGGCACTGTGGAGAAGAACAAGGTGAAGGTGGACACCACCGGCGCGGTGACGAATGTCATCGGCGGCACGACGAAAGAGAAGGGCAACGCCATCGGCAACGAAGTCGATGTTACGGCGGCTACGGGCTTGGTGGACGTCGTCGGCGGTCAGACGGAGGACGGCAAGGCGGAAGGCAACAAGGTCAAAGTCGCCAGCGATGCCACGGGCGATGTGATCGGCGGCCGTGCCAAGGAGACCGGCAAGGCGGAGGGCAATAAGGTCAAGATCGGCGGCGCCGGTGTGATCGGTCAGTTCGACCCCTCCAGCCCCCCCACCCTACCCGCCATCCCCACCAGCGGCGATGTCATCGGCGGCAAGAGCGAGGGCGGCGATGTGCGCGACAACGAGGTGACCATAGCGACCAGCGGCACGGTCGGAAAGTTCGTGATCGGCGCTCTTACGACGGGGAGCGGCAAGGCGGAAGGCAATACGGTCAAGATTACCAAAGGCACGGTGATCGGCACGGCTCAGCAAGGCACAGGCGGCTCTGTCTGGGGCGGCAGGAGTGTAGACGGCGCGGTCAAAAACAATACGGTGGAGATCTCCGGGAAGCTTGCCGAAAAGCCTCCCACGGTGTATGACGGTGCGCCTGCCGGCGCGCCCACCGGCACGCCTGACGGCACATACATCACATACTATGTCTATGGCGGGCAGGCGACGGGCGACGGCGCGGTCGAGGGCAATAAGGTCACGGTCAAGGGCGGTACCGTACACTCTCAGATCTATGGCGGCCGGAGCGTGAACGGCGTGGCCAAGAATAATGAGGTCAAGATTTCGGGTGCGGCTGAGGAGACGAGTGTGAGGGAGGTCTTTGGCGGGAAGGCGACGGGCGACGGCGCGGCGGAAGGCAACACGGTCGAAATCGACTCGGCCGGCGTGAAGGCCGGAGACGGGCGCGTCGTCGGTGGGGACACGGCCAATGGCGATGCCAAGGGCAATACCGTAACGTTCACGAAGAAGGCGGCGGGGAGTGAGGTGGGGAACGTCTACGGCGGGTATGTCCTCAGTGAAGGCTCACCCGACAAAGGCAATGGCAGCGCGACGGACAATACGGTCATCCTGCACGCAGGTACGATTGATGGAAACCATGGCAGAGAGATCTGTGGCGGCTATGCGGCGAAAGACAGCGCCACGGGGAACAAGGTGATCCTCGAAAAGGACGTCGTGGTCAACAACGCGCAGGTCTATGGCGGTTCATCTGAGGAGAACGGCGATGCGAGCAATAACGAGGTCACCCTCAGGGGCGACAATGTGAAGGCTAAGTTTTTTGAGGTCTATGGCGGGAAGACGAGCGGCGGCCATGCGGATGGCAACAAGGTGGCCTTCCATGGCGGCAAGGTGAGAACCGCTCTCGTCGGCGGGGAGGGGGATAGTGGCGCGTCCTCCAACGAGGTCACCATTGAAAACGGCGACTTTTCCGCTGCGACCGACTGGATCATCGGCGGAAAGAGCGGACGCGGCAGTACGGATAAGAACACCGTCACGATCCACAAGGTCGTGCATGACACGCTCGCCGTGGCGGTCACGGGCGGCAAGGGCGGCGCCAGCGCCTCACATAACACCGTGACGCTCGGGAAGATGACGACCTCGGCCACGGCAAAGGTGACGGGCGGCAGCGCCGGCGAGGCGAATGGCAACACCGTCAACCTGACGAATGTCGAGGCCGGCGCAGCGGTCACGGGCGGCGATGCGACGGGCGGCAGCGCGAATGAAAACAAGGTCAATATGACGGGCGGCAAGGTGACGGCGGGCGACCTCATCGGCGGCAAGACGACGGCGGACGCCAATGGCAAAGCCGGCGACGCGAATAAGAACGTGCTCACCCTGACGAAGGTGCGAGAGCTTCAGGAGGTCACCGGCGGCGAATCCGCGCAGGGGACGGCCTCGGAGAACATCGTCACGATCGACGGCACGGACGAAGAGCTGGTACGCACGGAGATCAAGGGGGCTGTCTTTGGCGGTTACACTGCGGGAGGCGCGGCGAATCACAACGAAGTCACGCTGAGGAATGTAAAAGACGCGCAGGATGTCACTGGCGGCGTGGCAGGAAAGGGCAGTGCGGAAGGCAACAAGGTCACCGTCGACGGCGGTTCTTTCCATCACATCATAGGCGGTGAATCTGTGACAGGCGGCAGCGCGGACAAGAACGAAGTCAAGCTGACGAACCTCAAGGCGATCAGCGGCGAGCTCGTCGGCGGCGTTACGATCGCCACGGGCAGCACGAGCGGGAACACCGTCGAAGTCTCGAGCGAGGACGGCAAGCTCGCGGTCACCGGCGCCATCATGGGCGGCAGGGCTGCTGAGGGCAGCGCGGAGAAGAACGCGGTCAAGCTGACGAACCTCAAGAGCGGCGGCGCTGTCAAGGGCGGTCATGCGGCGAAGGGTACGGTGGAAAAGGCCGACGCGACGGGCAACACGGTCGAGATCGCGGGCGGCGCCTTCGGCGCGGTCACGGGCGGTACGACGGACACCGGCGACGCGTCGGAGAACACCGTCACGCTGAAGGGCGCGGCGGCGGCCGCTGTCATGGGCGGTGATGTCACGGTTGGCGGCAGCGCCAAGGAGAACACCGTCACGGTGGACGGCGGGAAGGTCGCCTCCGTCACCGGCGGATCGGCGCGTGCGGCGGACGGCGATGCGGCGAAGAACACCGTCACGCTGACGAATCAAGTGGACGTCACGGGCAGCGTCTTAGGCGGTGAGGCGCCCGCGGGCAAGGCGGAGGAGAACAAGGTCGAGATCACCGGCGGCAAGATCGGAAACAGCGTCGTCGCGGGCTTAACGGCGGACGGCGACGCCACCGGGAACGAAGTGACGCTGCGTCAAGTCGAGGTGAATGGCGTCCCTGCGCCCGGTAATCCGGCGGGTGTCGCAGGCGGTGCCGCCAGTGTCAGCGGCAACGCGAACAGCAACAAGGTCACCATCGAAGGCAATGAAACGGGAACGAAGCGCATCGTCAAAGGCGACGTCGCGGGCGGTATGACGGCAAGCGGCGACGCGTCCGGCAACGTCGTCAGCCTGAAGGACATCGAAGTCCAGCACGCTGTCTACGGCGGTCAGGGGACGGGCAAGACGAGTGACAATATCGTCCGGCTGAATGGTGTCACCGTTGGCGGCACGGTCTATGGCGGCACGGGGGCGGCGGAATCGCTCAACAACACCTTGGAAATCTACGGCAAAGCCTCCACGATCGGCGATTTCTCCGGCGTCCAGAACCTCCATTTCTATGTGGACAGCGACAGGGTGAACGATCAGACGGCGCTCCTCACCCTCACGTCGTCGGGCGCGAAGGACATCAAGGGGCTTGGCCTCGGGATCAAGTTCGCCGGCGATGCGAAGATACTGCACACGGGCGATCAGATGACGCTTCTCAAGGCGAGCGGCGCGCTGACGACGGACGACACGATCGAAAATAAATTTACCGGCAGCCATGGCAGCTCCTTGCACTACGAATTTGACATCGCGAAGGCCGCCACGGACGACAAGACCCTCGTCGCCACCGTCAAAGCCGCGGGTATGAAGGAGGAGACGAAGTCCTACGTCGAGACGCGTGCGGCGCTCGCCGACATGGTGAACCACGCGGGCGACGTCGTCGCGGGCGAGAGCCTCTCCGCCGCGAAGAAGGCGGCGGCCGCCGCGAGCGCCAATGCGGAGATGGATCGCTACCAAGTCTGGGCAGGCATGGGCGCGAACGCCATGCGGGCGGAATCCGGCTCCTACGTCGACACGAAGGGCTGGAGCTTCGGCCTCGGCTGGGCGCGTCAAGACGGCGGCGCGGCGAAGAAAACGCTCTTTAGCCCCTTCGTCGAATACGGGCGCGGCGACTACGACTCCTACCTCGACAACGGAACGCACGGCAGCGGCTCCATGAGCTACTTTGGCCTTGGCGTTCTCGCGCGGGTCGAAAGCGAGCAGGGACTCTGGTACGAAGGCTCCCTCCGCGGCGGCCGCTCCACCAGCGACTACTCTGGGAACGGCATCCGCTACGACGGCGACAACACCTACTACGGTGCGCACCTCGGCGTCGGGCAGGACATCAAGATGGAGAGCGGCGACACCGTAACGCCGTACCTCAGATACTTCTACGCGCACCAGAACAGCATGACGGCGACGCTCACGAGCGGCGAAACCTACGACTTCGGCGCCGTGAACTCGCACCGCATTCGCCTCGGCGTCAAGTACGCGCACGCGGTGAGCGAAGCGAATGAATTCTACGCAGGCCTCGCCTACGAGTACGAATTCAATGGCGACGCGACGGCGACGTTCCAAGGCTTCAGCACGCCGACCCCGAGCCTCAAAGGCTCGAGCGGTATGCTCGAGCTCGGCTATCGCTTCACGCCCCAGGGACAGTCCCTCACCTACGACCTCCACCTCACCGGCTGGCAGGGCATCCGCCGCGGCTTCTCCGGCGGCGCGCAGGTGACGTGGGCGTTCTAAGAAAGACGAGAAAGACTGCCTCCTCAAACTGACTTCTAAAGAAAAAGCCCCCGCACGGCGCTTTCGCCGGTGCGGGGGCTTTTCTTTGCGGTGCTTACTGCTGGAAGGAGGTGACGAGGTTTTTCAATCGCTCGGTGCCTTCCTTGAAGGTCTGTACTTTTTCTAAAATATCGGCGTACTTGGCGGCCATTTCCACGATGCCTTCGGCGATTTTCGTGTTGCCTACGGCGCCTTCGTGCGTGGCCTTGCCGATCTCGTCCATGGAGTCGTTCATGTTCTTGACGGAGAGGAGGATGCTTTCCGACACCGCCGTGCTGTCGCTCGCGGCCTTGTGGAAGTAGGAGGCGTCGTCTTTGTATTGGACGGCGGTCGCATCCATCTGCGCGTAGTCCTTGCTGATGTCCTCGTCGATGAATTTGAGGAGGCCGAAGGCGCCTTGGGAGAGATCCTTCATGGCGCCGGTCACTTGCCCGGTGAGGCCTTTGATCTCTTCGGCGGTGCGCTGGGATTCCTCGGCGAGCTTGCCGACTTCTCCGGCGACGACGGCGAAGCCGCGGCCATGATCCCCGGCGCGGGCGGCCTCGATGCTGGCGTTCAGCGCCAAGAGGTTCGTCTGGGCGGCGATGCCGGTGATGGCTTCCGTGAGCTGGGTGATTTCGTCTACCACTTTGGCGGACTCGATGGCGGATTCGAGCGAGGCCTTCGTGTTCCCGTAGACGCGGTTCGAGGCGGCTTTCGCCTGCTCCATGGAGGTCTTGAGGGAGACGGCGCGGTCGGCGATCTCCTGCGTGTAGCGCTCGCTCTTTTTGGATTCCTCCACGGTGCTCTGGATCTCGTCGCTCAAGTGGGCGCTGAGTTCCTGCATGTTGGCGGTGGAGGCCGCCGTCTCCTCCATCCCCGCCGACATTTCTTCGGTGACGGCGGACATATCCTGCGTGGCGCGGTTGAGCGCTTGGATCATCTCTTCCAATTCGCTCACCATGGCGTTCGTCGTCTCTGCTTCATGGTACACCTGCTTCATGAAGCCCTGCATTTTCATGAGCGCCCGCACCACGATGCCGATTTCGTCCTGCCTTTGGGCGAGGGAGGCGGGGATTTCCTGATTGAGGTTCCCCGCGGCGACGGCGTTCAGATGGTCGATGGAGGTGTTGAGGGGGGCGGAGATGTTCTCGGCGATGCGCTGCGACATGAGGATGCCGAGGGCGAGGCCGATGAGGATGATGACGAGGAAGAGTTTGATCGTGCGGTCAAACTGCAGGTCGTTCGCCTCGAAGAGCTGCTTGCCCTGAAAGACGTTGTCCGGGGTGAGAACCGCCATGTTGCCGCTGATGGCGGTGAGCGAGGAGAGGTGCTCGAAGATGGCGGCTTTATCTGCGGCGGAGGCGCCCATGGCGTCCACGGCCTTCACCTTTTCCCTGGCCGTGTCGAGGTTCTTCTCCAGCTCGCCAATGACGCTCTGCGCCCGCTCGCTGGTGTCGATCTCTTTCAGCTCTTCCATGTCGTGGCGGATGTGGTCGAGATTCCCCAAGATGTCGTCTAAGAGGAGTTTTCGGTTCTCGCGGGTGAAGTTTTGCTGCAAGATGTAGGCCACGTTGACGCTGATGCTCCGCAGGCGGTTGTTCGCGTCGTTGAGGTATTGGGTCGCCATCAGGTTGTGGGAGTACATGTCGTCGAGGGCTTCTTTGCTCCGATAGCTGGAGAATACGCCGATGGCGGCGATGAGGAGAATGATGGCGAGGAGGAAGGTGGAGAGGATGGAGATCTTCGTCCGCACCCGGTAATTTTTTAAGGTATCGCTGAGCTGGCTCATGTGCCGACGTCCCCCTTATTTCGTGAATTGGGCAATGTTTGCCCGCGTGATGGAGGTGAAGGGAATGGCGAGGCCTTCCGTGGGGGGGTTCCCCTTGAGGAAGCCCTGCACCAGCGTGACGGCGCCCTCGCCTTGGGCTTTCGCGTCCTGCTTGATGGTCTGCGCCATGTCGCCGCTCTGGACGGCCTTTAGCCCGCCCTCCGTGGCGTCAACGCCGGAGACGAGGCAGCCTTGGAGCCGCCCGGCGGCCTTCAGCGCTTGGACAGCGCCGAGTGCCATGTCGTCGTTCCCCGCGACGACGCCGTCGATCTTCGGGAACATCTCTATCCAGAGGGTCAGCGCCTTGAGGCCTTCCGCCTTGCTCCAGCCGCCGTCCACCGAGGCGAGGAGCTTCACGTCAGGGCGCTTGTCGAGGCAGGCGGCCTTGAAGCCCTCCCAGCGCTTTACGGCGCCGCTCTGGCTGCTCTCGCCCATGAGGTAGACGATCTTGGCGTCTTTTGGGAGGTGCTGCGCCATAAATTCCCCCTGCATCCGGCCCGCCTCGCGGTCGTCGGACATCGCGCCGAAGACCTTGGGGTCTTTGAGATCGCGGTTCAGGATGACGACGGGGATGCCTGCGGCTTTCGCTTTTTCGACGGAGGGGAGGATGCTCGTCCCGTCCACCGCCAAGAGGACGATGGCGCTCGCGCGATCCGCGATGGTCTGATTGAGTTGGTCGATCTGGAGATTGCCGTCGCTCTTGGCGTCTAAGAAGGTCACGTCAAGCCCCTCCGCTTGCGCCTTCGCGGTGAAGGCCGCTTTGATCTGGGCACAGAAGGTGTCGCCGTCGTTGTGGTTGGCGTAGACGACCTTGCCGGAGCCGCTCCGCCCCGGCAGGCTGCACCCGCTCAACGCCCCGCACAGCATGAGGAGGAGCAAAAACGCCCCCCATTTCTTGGATACGTTCACCCAAGTCCACTCCTTTCGTTCCGATACGGATGATTGCTTTTCTATATATACTACATAGTTCGTTATACTACATAATTCTCCCCTTATCAAGTATTTCCTTCTTTTGGAACGATAAATCCGATTGATGTTTCGCCGATGCCAAGGGCGCGGTTTAGATGGCGCGAAAAATGGAGGAAATCCTGCAATGGCGGCGTTTATCAGACATGCGCAGTCCTTTTTTGGCAAAGAAAAAACGGCGAGGCTTCGGGAAGGAAGGCTCGCCGTTATAAATGAAAGAAGAGGTCTTACGAAAACAGCCCAAAGCGGGCAAGGAATTTTTGAATCCCCTTCTTTTCCAGCGCGTCATCGAGGGGGACGACACGGTGCAGGAAAGGGGGCTTCACGCGGAGGATGGGAAGGGGCGGGGTGCGGACGGTGTGCTCCGGCGAGGGGGTCTTCGGGCGGCTTTTTTCGAGCGTCCGATAGGCTTCCTCCTTCCCGTACCGATAGAAGAGGGCGGCGGCTTTTCCCGTCTGCCCATTGACCGCGAGGCGCACTTGGCGGTCGGTCTCCGTATCCTCCGGCCGCCGATCAAGATAATACACCGGGAGGAGGAAGAATGCGCTCTGATGTTTTCGGAAATCTTTCCCCCAAGCGGTCAGCGCCGCTTTCTTTAGGGAGAAGGCTTCTTTCAGGTCGGCGGACAGGCGCTCGGCGAGGAGGTTGTCGATCACGTCGCTTCGGGAGACGTTGTTGGCCACCGCAGCGATGCGAAAGACGCCTTCCGCGAACGCCGGATCGAAGGGCGTCACCGCGCCGAAATCCCATGGATCGAGACGATCCAAGAGGTGGATGTCGCAGAGGGTCGTATCGGGACACGCCCAGTTGAGGATTTCCGTATAGGCCTGAAAGTCGCCTGCATTGCTTTCTACGGAGACCTTCACGCGCATGTCCGCGAGGGAAAAGGGGAGGTAGATGGCGGTGAGCTCCTCGCGGATGCGGCGTTCCATGTCCTGACCGAGAAAGGCTTGAGGAAATTTCTGCACCAACGCCCGCGCCGCGTTTTGCGCCGCTTCCTTCATCAGGGTGAAGGGGATGGCCTTGCCCGGCACATTTTCCGCGCCGACGCCCATCACGAATTTTTTGCGATAGCTGCCCGGCGTCAGCACCTCTTGCGCGCCGAACTTATTGCCGCAATAGCCGCAGGCAAAGATGTGCTGCGTCGATTCGCCCGTCACTTCGCCCGCGCAGAGCGGGCAGGGGAACGTGACCTCCGTCACACCGGCCAAGGCCTTCGTCGTGGTGGGGTCCCATAGGGTCAGCTTCTCCGCGACGCTGTGGAGTCGGTATTTTTGGCTCAGCACCCGCTCGTCGTGGGCGTCCACCGCGCCCATGACTTCCACGTGGGATAGTTTCAGCAAGCCCTCGATTTGTTCCACCGGCTGATGGCGAAAGGTGATGGGGGATGCGCGGTAGAAATTTTCCTCCGTCCACGGGATGACGTTGCCGCAAAAGGGGCAAAGGTAGCTGGCGGTTTTTTGGTCGGCGTACATGGCGCCGCTGCAGCTTGGGCATTGGATGACAAGTACGGTTTCCTTCATGCGTGCCTCCTTTCGTGGGCGCGAAAGGGGCAGCCCATGGCAAAAACGGGCTGCCCCTTCGGGGATGCGGATCAGTGCTGCCGATACCAGTCTGCGGTGCGGCGCGGATCGTAGTTCGTGCCGCCCTTGCCGGTGGCGCGGGGCGGGCGGATGTCCTCGATGGGGGCGCTGTCGTAGGCCTCGCGCTCCTCTGCCGCATGGGACGCAGCTTTCGGATAGGCGGCGCTCGATTGATAGGGGGAGCGGGCGGCGTCGCGGCTGCGGAATTTCGCGATGAGCCAGAGGACGAGGCGGATGCCGGCGTAGATGAGTAGTCCATTCATGAGCAGCCCTAAGACGTCCGCCATGAAGCCGCCGGCGCCGAAGCCAAAGAGGCTGCTCAGTAGCCCGCCGAGCATCATGCCGCCCGCCAAGAGGCCGATGTTTCGCATCATGCCGCCCCACGGGGTAGCGGAGCTTGCGGCAGGGGTGCTTCGGTTCGCTGCAGCGGCGGGAGCGGATTGACCGGTGGCCGGCTTAGAGGGGCGATATTCTTGGTTTGGGCGGGGCGTCGTGTTCGTTCTCGGCTGCGCCGCCGGCGCGGGGCGCGAGACGCCGCCGCCGATGCGCGGCGCTGAGATGCGCGCGCCGCCCCGTGCGGCGTCGGCGGTGGCGGGTACGATGAGCGCGGTAAAGAGCGCCAAGAAGGCGGCGCTCAATCCGGCGAAAAGTTTCTTTTTCTTGTCGTTCATGCTTCGTCTCCTCCTCGATACGCTTTGATGTCTTCCGGGAACGCGTAGATCTCCCCGATGGTGTCGAGCTCGCCCGAGAGGTAGCGGTCGATGTCGTCCACGTCGATGAAGAGTTTGCAGTCGATGTCGAGATAGCCGGATTCCGCGCCCCGGCTCACATCGCGCACCGCTTCCAATTTCTCCCGCAGGGTCTGGCACTCCGTCCGAGTGGCGTGGACATCCAAGCGGACGAGGGGCGTCCCGTATTCTTTCAGCACTTCTGCCATGGTCATTCGTTCTGACATTGTTCTCTGGCTCCTTTTTTGTCGGCGTATGGTACCTTGGCCACTCGATGAAGGCAAGCGAAGCGCAGCCTGCATTTCGTGGCGATGGGGTCATTTTAGCGATGCGTCCTGATTTTTCACTGAAATTCGGTTTTTTGCCCCCGTGCTTCCTCCGCGCTCGCTCGATCCAATATCTTTTGCAGGGTGCGGATCGTGTGGAGGTGGCTCTCGTAGTCGAGATCGTTGGCGTCGAGGGAGAGACGCTTTTTCAGGGCGTCGATGGAGGATTGGAGCGCGTGGCGCGCTTCTTTTGTCAGGGGCATGGCGTCGTCCTTTCCCGCCGTCCGTGGCGCTCTCTCATCGGAAGGTCGAGAGCGCCGCGATGGCGACCGGCCAGCCTAAGACGATGGAGAGATAGAGGAGGAGATTGAGAAAGAAGTGGAGACGGCGGTAGGAGTTCTTGGGGCGAAAGCAGAAGGCGCAGAGGGCGTCGATGACGAGATAGAGGAGGACGCCGACGCCGCCGATGCCGAGGAGGGGGAGGAAGAAGGTGAGGGGGGAGGGCGCGCGGGTCGCATCGCTCTGATACTGCTGCTGGATCTCCGTCGCGCCGTAGAGCGCGGCGAAGAGGGTCAAGACCGCTAAGCCCGCCGTCAGGAGGTAGTACCACTTGAGGCGGAGGATAAAGCGCGGCTTTTGCGCTTCCTGCGGCGGCGCGAGCGTCCCCTTGGCGAGTGCCGATCCGGCGGCGCCCGGGGGGACTGGTGCGGCCGGGTCAAAGACCGGCCATGCGTCCGCCGGCGCTTCTCCGCCGGCGTGCGTCGCCGCATCGCCCGCGCTTACGTTTTTTTCTGCTGCTCTCTCTAACGTGGGATCCATGTTCGTCATTCTCGCTCGCCCTTTCCGTCTCGTCCGCCGTCTTTTCCTTTCGCGGGGCGCTCTTTCGCCAAAATACCGTGCTTGACCGCAACCCGTGCGCCGCCAAGCCTCCCCTATACTTTACTGTACGGCGCCCGCCGCGTCAAGATAGCCTCCGCCGGGGGGCGGCGCCTTTTCCTTTTCGCCCCCTTGCCATTTACCGCGCGATTCTTTACAATAAAAGCAGGAAGCGAGGGGACGCCATGACCATCAAACCGTGGGAAGAACTGACCATTCGGGATGATTACATGTTTAAGCTCGTCATGCGGCGCAAGCATATCTGCAAGAAAATGCTGGAACTCATCCTGCAAATTAACATTCGTGATATTCGGTACATCGAAGAAGAAAAGAACCTGAAATTCCAGTACGCAGGGAAGGGCGTTCGCCTCGACGTCTACGTCGCGGACGACAAAAATACCGTCTACAACGTGGAAATGCAAGTCAATGAACCGACAGAAACGGAACTGGCCAAACGCACGCGGTACTACCAATCTGTGATCGACACCGACCTCTTGGAAGCGGGGAAAGACTACGAAGACCTCAACGATACCTACATCATCTTCATCTGCCCCTTTGACCCGTTCAAAGAAGGGCGGCACATCTACACCTTTTGCAGCCTTTGTCAGGAAGAGAGGACGCTAAAACTCAAAGACGGCGCGACGAAGGTCTTCCTGAACGCCAATGGGGGACGGGAGGATGTCCCAGAAAACGTCAAAGCCTTTTTGCAATACGTCAATGGCGTCTTGAGCCAAGATGCGTTCGTACAGGAAATCGATCAGGAAATTAAGCGCGTCAAAGAAGTGGAACAGGAAAGGGTGAGCTATATGACCTTTGAAATGCGGCTGCGGGACGAGTGGAAGGTTGGCTGGAAAGAAGGACGAGAAGAAGGGCGCGAGGAAGGCCGCGAGGAAGGACGCGAAGAAGGACGCGAAGAAGGACGCGAAGAAGGGGAGCTTTCGATGATCAGAAAGCTGCTGCGGGAGGCGGTTCCCCTCGACCTGATCCAGAGAGCGTCCGGCTGGACAAAGGAGCGGATCTTAGCCGTGCAAGCGGGCAGTCTTTCGGACGAGCAGCGGTGAAGCAGGAAGCGAGGGGACGCCATGACCATCAAACCGTGGGAAGAACTGACCATTCGGGATGATTACATGTTTAAGCTCGTCATGCGGCGCAAGCATATCTGCAAGAAAATGCTGGAACTCATCCTGCAAATTAACATTCGTGATATTCGGTACATCGAAGAAGAAAAGAACCTGAAATTCCAGTACGCAGGGAAGGGCGTTCGCCTCGACGTCTACGTCGCGGACGACAAAAATACCGTCTACAACGTGGAAATGCAAGTCAATGAACCGACAGAAACGGAACTGGCCAAACGCACGCGGTACTACCAATCTGTGATCGACACCGACCTCTTGGAAGCGGGGAAAGACTACGAAGACCTCAACGATACCTACATCATCTTCATCTGCCCCTTTGACCCGTTCAAAGAAGGGCGGCACATCTACACCTTTTGCAGCCTTTGTCAGGAAGAGAGGACGCTAAAACTCAAAGACGGCGCGACGAAGGTCTTCCTGAACGCCAATGGGGGACGGGAGGATGTCCCAGAAAACGTCAAAGCCTTTTTGCAATACGTCAATGGCGTCTTGAGCCAAGATGCGTTCGTACAGGAAATCGATCAGGAAATTAAGCGCGTCAAAGAAGTGGAACAGGAAAGGGTGAGCTATATGACCTTTGAAATGCGGCTGCGGGACGAGTGGAAGGTTGGCTGGAAAGAAGGACGAGAAGAAGGGCGCGAGGAAGGACGCGAGGAAGGGGAGCTTTCGATGATCAGAAAGCTGCTGCGGGAGGCGGCTCCCCTCGACCTGATTCAGAGGGCATCCGGCTGGACAAAGGAGCGGATCTTAGCCGTACAAGCGGGCGGTCTCTCGGACGAGCAGCGGTGACCGTGCGCTTAGCATAGTGCGTCTTTTTCGCGCGTTCTTGAAAAAACCGGTCAAATGTGATTAACTGTAAGGAATGAGAGCGAAAAGCGCCGTGGCACGTCTCGGTGCTTTTTGACAGCAGGAGGCTGATTTTGTGATTCTCGCCTATGGTGTATTGGGATTTTTGGTGGCGTTCTTCCTCTGGGAGCAGTACCGCCAGATCACGAAGCTCAATTTCGTGCGCCGCCTCATCGACACCTATGAACACGACGTCGATAACCCGGCGCTCATCGACGCCATGTACGACTTTTGCCGAAAGGACCGCAAGCTGAAAAAGATCGTCGCCGCGCATCGGGCGACGAAGGAGGATTTTCGGATGCTCTACAAAAAGCTCCTCGTGCGGGGGAATTTCCGAAAATACAACCGCTTCGTCCCCATCTCGTCGTTCTTTGCGACCTACACGTTGGACTATCTCCTGAAAAATAAGGACGCCAGCGAATTTGACCTGACGAAGCGAATGATGAATTTCTTCAATATTTAAGCGGGTGCGGCGCACCGTTTGACCGCGAAAAAATCGCCCTCGGCGTCGGGATCGCTCCGACGCCGAGGGCGATTTTCATGGAACGCGCGGGAAAGGGGCGCTTTTATGGCAGGGTCATTCGCGCCGAAAGGTGCGCGCTTTCCCCGTGGCGCAGGGGGCTAAGTCCATGAGATCCACGATCTCCACATCGCCCCGGGTATTCGCCATGATGACGTCGCGGATGCGAAACTCCGCCATGACTTGACAGCACGCGCCGCAGGGGACGCATGGCTCCTCGGTGTCCGCCACGACGGCGATGGCGTCAAATTCGCGCTTGCTGTCGGCGATGGCCTTGAAGATGGCCACGCGCTCGGCGCAGCAGGAAAGGCCGTAGGAGGCGTTTTCCACGCTGCAGCCGCCGTAGAGCGTGCCGTCGCTCGTGAGGACGCAGGCGCCGACCGCCCGCCCGGAATAGGGGCTGTGGGCGTGCGCCATCGCGGCTTTGGCCGTGCGTACCATGGCGTCCATAATGCTCTCGTTGATCATTGTCTTCCCTCCGCCGCTTTCTTTTTCCTTCTCTTTACAGGGTCTCCACGCTGAGGATGCCGCGCAGCCTCTGCACCGCGTCGACGACGGCGCTTCGGTCAATGCGCTGGGCGCTCTCTAAATCGAGTTCCAAATTGACCTCCGGGTCTTTTGCATTTCCTTCCGCCGAGGACTTCATGCGGATGCCTTTCACCTTCAGGTGCATCATGTCCAAAAGGGTGCTGATGCGGCTGATCTGTCCCGGCCGCTCCACCATGGTGATGGAGAGGGTGAGGAGCGTCTCGCGCCCCATGAAGAAGTCGAAGCGGGTCATGTACCCGCAGATGAGAAAGACCAAGGCCGTAGTGACGCCGGCGCCGGTGTAAAAGCCCGCACCCACCGCCAAGCCGACGCCCGCCACCACCCACAGGCAGGCCGCCGTGGTGAGTCCTGTGACGGTGATGCCTTCCTTCATGATGGCGCCCGCGCCCAAAAAGCCGATGCCGCTGACCACCTGCGCCGCCAATCGCGCGGGATCGGCGTTCGTCTTGCCCTCGACGTCCTGATAGAGGCTCTGGGAGAGGAGCATGACGAGACAGGCGCCGAGGCAGACGAGGATGTTCGTCCGAAGCCCTGCCGATTTGTGCCGCGCCTGCCGCTCGTAGCCAATGATGCCGCCCATCACGCAGGCCATCACCAGTCGCAGGCAAACCTCGCCCTCGTATCCCAAAGTGTCACCTCACGTTACGTTTCTTCGCTCTTTCCTACGCCTATTGTATACCCCGCGCAGGCTTTTTTCAAGCTGGGGACGCCGAATTCTCGTCAAGCCACAGGAGAGAGCGTCCCCCCTTGGATTGGCAAACGCGACCGAAGAGGATATAATGAAGGGCGAACGAAGTGAAGACCACGCTTAGTGGTTATGGTGAAATGAAGCCAAGCGAAGTGCAGGCGGATTTTCTGGGGATGGTGTAATAGGAAGCCGAAAGAAACGAGAGGAGGAAGGGCATGGCACGCGACGAGGAGGCTTTCGGGGGCGGAACAAAGAGCGCGGTGGCAGAGGCGGCTGGGCTTTCGGGCAAGAGCCGGCGCCGATTGGAGAACGCGAAAGCGCCCAATACAATCAAGGCGTACGATGCCGATTGGCGGGATTTCGTCGATTGGTGCCAGCACCACGGCGCCATCGCCCTTCCCACCGCGCCGGAGACCATCGTGAACTACCTGAACGATTTGGCGGACGCCGACGCCGCCGTCAAGGCGAATACGGTGGCGCGCCGGGTGACCGCGATCTCGGAGAGCCACATCGCCGCCGGCTACGACCGGGAGAAGAACCCCGCCAAGGCGGGCATCGTCCGGGCGGCGATGAGCGCTATCCGGCGGGAAAAAGGGACGTTTCAAAAGGGGAAGGCGCCGATCCTATTGGAAACGCTCTCGCTCCTCGTCGATGGCTTCGTAGGCGACGACCTGGGGACGCAGCGGGACCGGGCGATCCTCCTCCTCGGCTTCGCCGGCGCCTTTCGCCGCTCAGAGCTTGTGGCGGTGAAGGTGGAAGATCTCACCTTCACCCCGCAAGGCCTCGTCGTCTTCATCCCCCGGGCGAAAGGCGACCAGCTCGGCAAGGGCAGCACCATCGCCATCCCCTACGCGCCGGATCCGCGCATCTGCGCCGTACGCGCCGTTCGCGCATGGATCGGTGCGGCGGGACTTACAGACGGCTTCCTCTTTCGCCCCTTGACGCGGGTAGGGACGCTTCGCGCCGCCGCCCTCAGCGATAAATCCGTGGCGCTCATCGTGAAAAAGTACGTGGCCTTGGCGGGACTCGATCCGAAAGACTTCGCCGGCCACAGCCTGCGCCGCGGCTTCGCCACCAGCGCCGCACAGCATGACGTGGACACCCTCGGCATCATGCGCCAGACGAGGCACCGGTCGGAAAAAATGGTACACCGCTACATCGAACAGGGCAATCTCTTCAAGGACAACCCCTTAAATCGCATGTTCGGTGACCGCCCGCCGCATCGCTGACGCCGCTTCCCATATGCTTTCCCCCCGCGTCTGCCGCCCGGTGGTTAATTGTAAAATGAACTCGGACACATAAAAAGACAAGCAGAAGCCCCCTGT
>JBQNAL010000003.1:0-179741 GCA_052170475.1 Schwartzia sp. (in: firmicutes) | reverse complement strand
TGCATGAGGGACAAAGTTTAACACAACAATGCGACAATTAAACTTGCAATCTACCGGCGTCGCGCTTTTTTGTATTTCTTTTTGACTTATGAAGGGGAGTCTGATAAAATTTAAGGATAGTATGCGATTTTCTGAGGCGTCGCGTCAGACCTTGGCGACGCCCATCGGGCAGGATAAGGAGTGGGTTCGTTTTGTGGGGCTTTCTCAAGCGATTTTTAGGGGATAATAACGATAAAGAGATCAAGCGGATGCAGCTCACCGTGGACAAGATCAACAGCCTTGAAGCGGGGCTAAAAGAGGTCAGCGACGCCACGCTTTCGGGGCATACGCAGAAGTTTAAGGATCGGCTGGCGGCGGGGGAGACCTTGGACGATATTTTGCCCGAGGCGTTCGCCGTCTGCCGTGAGGCGTCGCGTCGCGTCTTGGGGATGCGCCATTTCGATGTGCAGATGATCGGCGGCATGTGCCTCCACGAGGGCAAGATCGCCGAGATGAAGACGGGCGAAGGGAAGACCTTGGTGGCGACGCTGCCGGTTTACCTGAACGCGCTGACGGGCAAGGGCGTTCATATGGTGACGGTGAACGATTACTTGGCGCGGCGCGACAGCGAGTGGATGGGACATCTCTATAAATTCTTAGGGCTTTCCGTGGGGCTCATCGAGCATGACATGGATTTCCCAGAGCGAAAGTTCAATTACGGCTGCGACGTGACCTTTGGCACGAACAATGAATACGGCTTCGACTACCTGCGGGACAACATGGTGATTTCCCCGGAACAGATGGTGCAGCGTTCCCTTCATTTCGCCATCGTGGACGAGGTGGACAGCATTTTGATCGACGAGGCGCGGACACCGCTCATCATTTCCGGCCCCGGGGCGAAGTCCACCGAGGTCTACGCCCGCATGGCGCAGGCGGTGGCCACCTTGAAGCAGGGCGAGGACTACACCGTCGATGAAAAGCAGAAGACGGTGGCGCCGAGCGACGAATCGGTGCATAAGATCGAGGCGATGCTTGGGGTGAAGAACCTCTACGCCCCGGAAAATATCGAGTATTCCCATTGCTTTAACGCGGCGCTTCGGGCGAAGGCCATCATGCACCGGGATCGGGATTATGTGGTGAAGGGCGAAGAGGTCATCATCGTGGACGAGTTTACCGGCCGCCTGATGCATGGCCGCCGCTATTCCGATGGGCTGCATCAGGCCATCGAGGCCAAGGAGGGCGTGAAGATCCAGCGCGAATCCCAGACCTTGGCCACCATCACGTTCCAGAATTATTTCCGCATGTACGAAAAATTGGCGGGTATGACCGGCACGGCGAAGACGGAGGAGAACGAGTTCCTCAAGATCTACAAGCTGCCGGTCATTGTGGTGCCGACGAATAAGCCGGTGATCCGCATGGACGAGCCGGATCTCATCTTCAAGACGAAGCGGGCGAAGTACCGGGCGGTCGCGAAGGCGGTGGACGAGATCCACGCCACCGGGCGCCCCATCCTCATCGGCACCACCTCCATCACCCAGTCGGAGGAACTGAGCGATCTCTTGAAAAAGCACGGCGTGCCGCACAATGTGCTGAACGCCAAGTACCATGAGAAGGAAGCGGAGATCATCAAGGACGCGGGGCAGAGGGGCGCGGTCACCATCGCCACGAACATGGCCGGACGCGGCACCGACATCCTCTTGGGCGAGGGCGTGAAGGAGTTGGGCGGCCTCTACATCGTCGGCACGGAGCGCCACGAGTCCCGACGCATCGACAATCAGCTCCGGGGGCGCGCGGGTCGTCAGGGCGATCCCGGTTCTTCACGGTTCTATCTGTCGTTGGAGGACGACCTCCTGCGGCTTTTCGCGGCGGATAACATCGCTTCCATCATGGATAAGCTGGGCATGGACGAGGACGAACCCATCGAGCACAGCCTCATCACCCGCTCCATCGAACACGCGCAGAAGAAGGTGGAAGCGCGGAATTTCGACATGCGAAAGAACGTCTTGGAGTACGACGACGTGATGAACCAGCAGCGCGAGGTGATCTACGCCCAGCGGCGAAAAGTCCTCATGGGCGAAGATCTGCGGGAGAACATCATGTACATGATCCACGAAATCATCAAGAGCGAGATGGATCAGTACGCCAACGAAAAGCTCTATCCCGAGGAATGGACGCTCGACGGGCTGATCGCCGATGCGGAGGAGATCTACGCGCCCCCCGGCCGCTTGAACAAGGCGGAATTGGAGGCGATGAGCCGGGACGAGCTTTCGGAAACCCTCGTCCAGATTGCCGAGGACAATTACCGCGCCCGCGAAGCGCAGTATTCCGCCCCCATCATGCGGGAGCTGGAAAAGGTCGTCATGCTGCGGGTGGTGGACAACAAGTGGATGGAGCACCTCGACCACATGGACATGCTGCGGCAGGGCATCAATCTGCGGGCTTATGGCCAGCGCAACCCCTTGGTAGAGTATAAGTTAGAGGGCTACAATATGTTCGAGGAGATGATCCACCAGATCCAGACGGACATCGCGAAGCTCATGTATCGGGTGAGCGTGGTCACCGACGAGCAGCGCCAGCTTGAGGATCACCTGCGGAGCGCGCAGGCCTCCCATGGCGGCGAGGTCAGTCCGGCGGAAGCGGCGCCTGCGAAACGACCCGCCCGCGCGGAGAATATCGGCCGAAACGATCCCTGCCCCTGCGGCAGCGGGAAAAAGTATAAGAATTGCTGCGGAAAAAATAAGTGACGCAGCGGTGTGAGAGGGAGAGCGGCGGGGCGCGACTTTCGCCGTAGGATAGAGTTGTACGGGAACATCTTGAAAGGTTGTGAAAGGTCAATGCTGGAAGATTTGAAAGCACCAATAACGGCTTTGCGGGCGAAGCTGGACGAAATGGGGTCATCTCTTTGACGTCCCCGCGAAGGAAGCCAAGATCGCGGAATTAGAGTACAAGATGGGGGCGCCGGATTTTTGGGACGACCAAGCAGCCGCCCAAGCCGTCAACCAGGAATTGAACGGGATTCGCGCCGGTGTGGATAAATACCGCGCCCTCATCGCCAAGATCGACGATTTAGAGGCGCTCTGGGAGATGGGCATGGAATCGCCCGAGGACATCAGCGAGGAGGAAGTCAAAGGGGAGTTCGCGGCTCTCTCCGCCGACATGCGTGCCTTGGAGCTTGAGGTGCTGCTCTCCGGGGCGTACGACGGGAACAACGCCTACCTGGAGCTTCACGCCGGGGCGGGCGGCACCGAGGCGCAGGACTGGACGCAGATGCTGCTCCGCATGTACGGCCGCTGGGCGGAGCGTCACGGGTTTTCCGTGGAGACAGTGGATCTCCTGCCCGGCGACGAGGCCGGGGTGAAGTCGGCGACGCTCTTTATTCGGGGCCATAACGCTTACGGCTATCTGAAATCGGAGAAGGGGGTTCACCGGCTGGTGCGCATTTCGCCCTTCGATTCGAACGCGCGGCGTCATACCTCGTTTTCCGCCTGCGACATCATGCCGGAGATCGAGGACGCCAAGGAAGTGGAGGTCAATATGGACGACGTGCGGGTCGATACCTACCGCTCCAGCGGTGCGGGAGGCCAGCACATCAACAAGACATCCTCGGCGGTGCGCATGACCCATCTCCCCACGGGGATCGTGGTGCAGTGCCAAAACGAGCGCTCCCAGATCCAAAACCGCGAAGTCTGCCTGCGGATGCTCAGAGCGAAGCTCTTTGAGCTGGAAGAACAGAAGAAGGAAGAAGAGCGGGCCAAGTTGGAAGGCGTCCAGCAAAAGATCGAGTGGGGCAGCCAGATACGTTCCTATGTGTTCCAGCCCTACACCATGGTGAAGGATCATCGGACGAACTGCGAGACGGGGAACGTGCAGGCGGTGATGGACGGGGAGCTCGATCCCTTCATCGAAGCGTACCTCGCGGCGAAAGCGAATCACGAATTTTAGGCGAATGGGCGCAAATCGCGTCCCTTTGCCGTTTGAGCGGGTGATATTTTGCGCAAAGCCTTGACTATTTTGGGGATACTCCTCATAATGTTCATGGGATTGAGTCAGCTCCTATTGCCGCCCATCGCGGCGAGGACGATAGAGTCGCGGCTTTCCCTTGCGCTGAAGACCGATGCGGTCACGGCGCACGTCTCCGGGGTTCCGGCGCTTCTTCTTCTCTTTGGCCATATCGGCCATGTCGAGGTGGCGGCGGAGAAGGCGATGCTGGGGGAAGTGCGGGCGGCGCGGGTGACCCTCGTTGGGGACGGGGTGGAGCTGCCCGTGGATCGACTGACCCAAGGGGATTTTTCCGTGCGAGGCGCCGATCGCCTTCGGATCGATGCCCGCGTGACGGCGGAGGATTTGGCGGATCTCCTCAGGCGCAAAGTGGACAAGGCGCAGAACGTGGCGGTCGAGATCACGCCGGAACTCGTTCTCATGGACGGGCAAGTGAAGCTTTTCGGCCAGACGGCGGACATCCATATCGAAGGCAAGATATTGGAAGAGAACAACAGTATCTGGTTCCGCATGACGCGTCTCGACATCAAAAACGCGCTCTTGGGTCGGGCGGTGACCGGGAATTTTTTCGGGGACATCGAGTTAGTGGATTTCGAGCGGCTCCATTTGCCGGTGACATTGGATTCCGTCCGGCAGGGGGCGGGGGAAGTCCTTCTCTCGGCCAGCCGTCATGATGCGCCCTGACGGGATAGACCGCGCTTTTTGTGCAAGGTGGTAAAGTTCATGAAGCGTTTCCGTTATAACCGTATCCTCTTGGCGGTGATCTTCGTCGGCTTTTTGGCGGCGATGGCCGTCAATGTCATGCGGTATGCGGCAGAACAGCAGAATATGACGGTGGATTTGGCCATCGACTACGAAGGTCTTTTGGAGTTGGCGGAGCGGGAAGGCCTGCCCCCGGAGGATGTGCTGCGGCAGGCGAAAGAAGCCGGGATCACGTCCTTGGCGGTCTATGAGAGGACCTTTAAGAAGCTCAACGTCAGCGGCAAGGCCAGCGCGACGCCGGGGGCGGCGCTCTTTGAGCGCTATCAGAGCGGAGCTTTACACAGCCCCGGCTGGCGCGCCCTCGTGGAGCGCGGCGAGATCGTGGGGACGGAGGTCTACGTCACCGGCCGCGATCCCCTCACCTTCCGGGAAGTGAAGGAAGATCTCATTCGCCGCTTGGGGGCTGCGCGCGTGCGTTCCTTCACCGTGGACGGGCAGGAAGCGCTGGCGGTGAAGGCGCACTATCCGTCCTTTGAAAAGATGAATTTAGGACTGCCCACGGATGAGATGAGGGCGGTGAATGCGGCGGGCTTTTACGTCTTGGCGCGCCCCAGCAACTATGTGCAGGCGACGGAAGAGGACGTGGCGGCGGTCTTTCGCCGCCTTGACGGCATCCGGGTCTCTGAGATGCTCTTTTCCGGCAAGGAGGCGTTGGGCGCGCCTGACGCGCTTTTTGCGTTGGTGAAGGGGCTTTCGGCGCACGACATCACCTTGGGGCTCATCGAAGCGCCGACGCAGCTCCAATTTTACAAGCAGGAGGGGCTGCTCTCGGCGGCGCGGCTCTATGAGTACAAGGCTGCGCGGACGTACTTCATCCCGGAGGAAGAACAGCCCAAGATGAAGCGTGACGCCGCAGTGGAGCGCTGGGTCAATACGGACGAAGAGCGCAACATCCGCATCGACCTCCTGCACATCTACAAGACGCCGGAATTGGGTCGCTCCCTCATGGAGACGAATATGGCGTATATCGCGGCGGTGCGGGATAAGCTCCAATCTCACGGCTTCACCTTGGGGCGGGCGGGGACGTTTTCGCCCTTTGCGCCGTCGCCGCTCCTTCGGGCGCTGATCGTGCTGGGGGTGGCGGCGGGGGGCGTCCTCTACCTCTCCCTCGTCATTCCCGCGCTGAATCGCCGCCCGGCGTGGCAGATGGCTCTCTTCGCCGTCTGCGGCACAGCGGCGGCGGTGCCTGTATTGATGGGACATGGCGGCACGGTGCGCCTCTTGGCGGCACTGGCGAGCGCCAACGTATTTCCCGCGCTGGCCGTCATCGGACAATTGGACTGCATTCGCGCCCAGAAAACGCCCCCCTCGATGTCACTCTTGCAGGGGATAGCGCTTGCGGCGCTGGCGCTCTTTTTGACGGGGGCGCTGTCCTTCGTGGGGGCGGCGTATCTCTCGGGGGCGCTCTCCGACGTGGAATACTTTTTGGAAGTGAACATCTTCCGGGGGATCAAGCTGACCTTCGTGCTGCCGATCCTTTTGGTCGCCGTCGCCTTTTTGGAGCGGTTTTCGGTATTTGAGGATACGGCTGAGGGCTTTATGGCGCAAGGGCGTCGGCTTTTTTCCATGCCCGTGACGATGAAGACGCTCGGGGTTCTCTTTTTCATGCTGGTGGCGGGGATCGTCTTAGTGGCGCGCTCCGGCCACAGCATGGGGATGCCGGTCTCGGGGCTGGAGCTTCGCTTTCGGGCGTTTTTGGAGGAAGCGCTTTATGCGCGGCCACGCTCTAAAGAGCTTTTGATCGGTCATCCGGCCTTCATGCTGGCGGCGTTCGCGTGGTTTAAGAAATGGCCGGGGATGGTACTCTTTTTGCTTGTCTTAGCGGCCACCATTGGGCAGGGCTCCATGGTGGAAACCTTCGCCCACATGCGGACGCCGGTGATGATGTCCTTTGCCCGGGGTATCGGCGGTCTCGTGGGCGGAGCGATGATCGGCGCGGCGGCCATGCTGCTCTTCGCGCTGGGGGAACGAATGCTGCGCATGGCTAAGGCGCGTCAGGCGGGGGAAGAATGAGCAAAATTGTCGTTTCGGGATACTACGGTTCAAAAAACGCCGGCGATGAAGCCATGTTGGCGGCGATGATCGAGGTGTTGTCCGAACTTGATCCGAAACTTCATATCACCGTCATCTCGGCTGACCCGGCGGATACGGAGCGACGCCATGGGGTGAAGGCGATCCCGTGGCTTTCCGTCGGCGCGATATGGTCGGCACTCCGCGAGGCGGATCTCGTCATTTCCGGCGGCGGCAGTCTCCTGCAAAACGTCACCAGCGGGCGCAGCCTTTATTATTACCTGAGCGTCATCTTCCTCGCCCGCTTCTTGGATAAGCCGGTGATGCTCTACGCGCAGGGGATAGGGCCTGTTTGCGGCGCTTTTCCCCGCTGGCTCATGAGAGCCATCAGCCAGAAGGTGTCGCGGATCACGGTGCGGGATCACGGCTCTTTGAAGGAACTCCAAAGTCTCGCGGTGCTGCGTCCCCCGATGGAAGTGACCGCCGATCCCGTGCTGGCGATTCATCCTGTGGATCGCGGGCTTGGCCGCGCGATTTTGACGAAGTACAAAGCCGCCGGCGCCAAGCCCGTGGTGGGCATCTCGGTGCGGGAATGGCGCGGATGGGAAGGGTACAAAAAGGTGATCGCCGCCGCCGCCGCCATGATCGTGCGGGAATTGGACGCCCGGGTGGTGTTTCTGCCCATGCAGTACCCGGAAGATGTGAATACGGCGCAAACGATTGCCGCGATGACGGAGGAATCGGTGATCGTTTTGGGAGAGGAATATACGACCAGCGAGCTGCTTTCCATCGTGGGCAATTTGGATCTCCTGATTTCCATCCGGCTTCACGCTTTGATCTTTGCTGGGGTCATGGGGATTCCCATGGTGGGCATTTCTTACGACCCGAAGATCGACCGCTTTTTAGACTCCGTGGGCGATCGTCCTGTGGCGGATCTTCAGACGGTCACAGTGGAAAACCTCATGGCTGCCGTGCGGGAAAAATGGGCGCGGCGCGAGGACTTCCCCCGCGAAAACGAAGCGCGCATCGCCGAGCTGCGGCGCTTGGCTTCGAGAAACGCCGAATTGGCGCTGGAACTGATCGATAAAAAGTGAAGACGATCTCTCATATCAAAACCCACCTGCCAGGCAGGTGGGTTTTTGTGTTCGGGCATAGCGCCCCGATCAACGTGTCCCCTCGTGGAGAAAACCGCTGACCGTGAAGAAAAATCGACTGACCTCCTCTGGTGTGTATGCCTCGTTTTTCATCCACCAGCGAACGGTCTCCGCAAAGGAATAGACCATGTGATTGAGCATGTAGTCCGTAGGCACATCCATGCAGCCATCTTTGAGATTTTTTCTAAAGACCTCAACGAGATAGCCTTTGAAATGTTGGATAAACAATTCGCCGCTTTCAGAGAGAAGCAGCCCTCTGAGATACGGCCGGCTATCGTGCAAATGGTACAGAATATGCGTGAGCTCTGCTTGCAAGTTCACGGGTTCAGCGGAAAAATCATGGGTGCTCTCCCTAGATAAATGATCGTCAAACACATGCGTAAAAATCTCTGTGCATAACGCCTTGAGAAGTTCGTCCTTCGTAGCAAAATGCGCATAAAACGTACTTCTTCCGATATTGGCACGTTCAATAATCTCTTGCGTGGTGAGTTTGGAATAATGCTTCTTTTCCAATAAAGACGTGAACGCCTGAAATACGGCTTGTCGCGTCTTCTTTTGTCGTCGATCCATTCCTTTCGCCCTCCGATGGTTTTGTTCGGGCATCCAATGCAGCCGAACAGCGTGTTCGCTATTGTATGATTAGCTTTAGTATAGGATTGCATTTTTGTTCTGTCAATCTCTTTCCCTCGCCGGGGGGAACGGCAAGAGGGAAGAAGAACCACTATGGAACACTTTGCCCTGATTGTTTTGTAATGGACGTTAGCCGCCATTTGCTTCTTGTCCCCGTCCGTCCTCGTGCCTATACTGATTACAGAACAATAGATTCAGTAATGGATGATGTGTGTATATAATAAAGGTGGGGGACGGATCATGCTTGCACAGGTGAATGCAGTTTTATCAGGTTGGCGAATGACAGGAATCGCCGGTGTTTTTTTGGCGGCTTCCTTTTTCCTCCCCATGATAGGGTACTCTCAGATGGAGCAGTTGGCATGGGTGGCGGTGATGGTATGCGGTCTGCCGCTCTTGTACCTGTCTGTCTTCCGACTGGTGAAGAACCAAGGCATCCGCAAGATTTCTTCCGCGCTTTTGATTTCCATGGCCATGATCGCAGCGCTCCTCATCGGCGACTTGTTTGCCGCAGGGGAAGTAGCGTTCATTATGGCGATTGGCGCGTTGCTCGAGGACATGACGACCAACCGCGCCAAACAAGGGCTAAAGAAGTTGCTTGCCTTGGAACCAGAAACAGGACGCCTCATCCGAAACAATCAGGAAACGATCGTGCGTGTGACCGAGATAAAAACAGGTGACCTGTTACGCATCCTGCCGGGGGAAACGATCCCCGTAGACGGTGTGATACGGGCAGGAGAGACGTCCGTCGATCAGTCGGTCATGACCGGCGAAAGCCTTCCGGTGGACAAAGCGGCAGGCGATGGGGTGTTCAGCGGCACGCTGAATCAATTTGGCGCGATTGACGTCACGGCGACCAAGGTAGGAGAGGATAGCTCGCTCCAAAAACTGATCCGTATGGTCGCCGAGGCCGAGGCAAAGCAAGCGCCCACCCAAAGAATCGCCGACAAAGCAGCAAGCTGGCTCGTCCCGGCCGCGCTCCTGATCGCGATAGGCACCTATTTCTTCACGGGAGAGATCGTGCGCGCCGTCACCGTGTTGGTGGTTTTCTGCCCCTGTGCGCTGGTCTTGGCGACCCCGACCGCGATCACAGCGGCCATCGGGCAAGCGACAAAACACGGTGTGATCATCAAATCCGGGGACGCGTTGGAAAAAATGGGCAAGGTGAATACCATGGCCTTTGACAAAACAGGAACCCTAACCTACGGGCGCTTGGCGATCAACGAGGTACTTCCCATGGCGGATATGACCTCGGAGGAGCTTTTGCAAATAGCGGCTTCGGCAGAAAGCCGCAGTGAACATCCGCTGGGCAAAGCCATCGCGGAGGACGCGAAAGCCAAGGGAGTGCCTTTGTACGAGGCAGCAGACTTTGGCATGATGGCGGGGAAAGGCATCATCGCAACGGTAAAGGGCGTCAACTACATCCTCGGCAACGAGAAACTGCTCCGTGAAAGGGGAATCGCAATCACCGAGAAAGTTAAACAGGCGCTTGAAAAGATGCAGACAGAGGGCAAGGCGTCCGTTATCGTGGCCAATACGACCGATGTCCTTGGCATCATCGCCCTTTCGGATGTCCTGCGCCCGGAGGCGGCCGATATGGTGCGGACGCTTGCCGGGATGGACACCGAGGTTGTGCTTTTAACGGGGGACAATCAAACGGCGGCAGCGTATTTTGCTGCCCGGGTGGGCATCAGGAAGGTGGCGGCCGATCTTTTGCCGGAAGACAAAGTAAAGCACATTGTCAAATTAAAGAAAGAGAAGTGCGTCTCTATGATCGGCGACGGCGTCAATGACGCGCCGGCTCTGAAAACAGCCGACGTGGGGGTAGCCATGGGCGTCATGGGAAGCGATATTGCGATTGAGGCTGCCGATGTGGCGCTCATGACCGACGACATTTCTAAAATCCCCTATCTGAAATGGCTGGCAAATGCTACCGTGCGCACCATCCATACGGCTATTCTCCTCTCCATGCTCATCAATTTTTGCGCGATCCTTCTCTCGGTGCAAGGGGTTCTTACGCCGACCACCGGCGCTTTGGTGCATAACGCGGGGTCTTGCTTTGTCGTGCTATTGGCAGCCCTTCTCTATGACAGGAAGTATCGCAGTGGTCAACCGGGGATGACAAGTTAAAAGAAAAGCTGTCTGTTTCTCTTGCTCTCCCTTTTACCAATAACTTCAATACAATTTAACCTTGCACTCCCTTGCCATCGTTAAAATAGTATCAGCCGAAAAGCCGCATAAATCAAGGATTTTCGGCATAGCGAAAGGGGGTGCAAATGCACCCCCCGGTTGAGATTTTGCACAGCCCCGCCAGCAAAATTGCCACAGAAATCTAAAAACGAGTCATAGGAACTTGGATATCGGACAAGCACTATCGAAGAGCCAATTCAAGGCAGACTTTGTTTCTTGATTAAAACGTTTATCAGATTGCCTGGCTGTACTTTAGCGCTTTACGAGGCGGCAAAGTGCAGGCAGGCAATCTTGTTGTTGCAGTTTCTGTTCCACCATGGGATCACGGAAAGAACGCCGAGCCAGCCCCAGCGGCGGCGGAATCCTTCGTAAAAGGTCTGCTCCTTGCAAAACGTGATCGCAGAATGGAGCTTTTCTATCTCCTTGCCGCTCTTGATGCCCCATTGAAACGGCGTTTTCTTTGTATCTACGGCATCGTGACGCTTCTGCTGACGGACGAAGAAGGGGGTCATGATCTCGATGAGCATGGAGGCGTCGGCAAAGGCTTTTGTGAGCATTGTGAAAAGATCGCGCATCTGTTCTTCGGTGAAGTACATGGCAGCGCCTTCCATGAGAATGAGGACGGGGCGGCTCGCATGATCGATTTGTGGCAGCCAAGTGGCATCAAAGACGGAGGCGGACAGCTCGTGTATGCGCACATTCTTTTCGGGCAGCAGCCTTTGGCGCAGCGCCATGACATCGGGCAAGTCGAGGTTGTACCAGTCGATCTTTCCGTTATCTACGCGATAAAAGCGCGTGTCAAGACCGCAGGCAAGATTGATGCAGACTGCGTCGGGGTGCTGTTCGATGAAAGCGGTCGTTTCATGATCGAGGATGTAACTGCGCACGGCAACGCCTGTTTGCGAATGTTTGGCACGAGCGAACTTGGCGAAATCATAGTCGATTTGCTCGACGAGCTGTACGGCAAACTCATCTCGAATCAAACCGTCCGCCCGTTTCGTTTCTTCCGCTCGCGCCCAAAGAGGAATGAGCAAGGTTTCCGATACACCGCTGAGTTTTATTTTCACGGAAAGGCCTCCCTGTAAAACAATTGATATAGATTCTCAATACTTCGTTCATTGTATGGCAGTTTTCCTTTGGTGTCAAGGCGTACGCGCTTGATGGTGGGGGCGTTCCATCTCTCCTTGCCCGTGACCGTCAAGATGTGACGAGCGGTCAGTTCCTTGGCAATTCGGTAAACCCTAAGCCCTTCAAGGAAAAGGGAGGTCGGTGAGGATGCGGTGGGAAAGGAAAATCTTAAGGATAAAATAACAGGCGGCCATTTCATCTGAAATGGCCGCCTGTGTGTGTATTGGAGAAGATTACCAAAGCCCCAAGACTTTCCACCAGAGGGGGCCGACGATGAGGAAGGCGATCAGGCTGGAGATGGAGCAGATAAAGCCGATCTTCCACCATTCGGGTTGGCTGTGGTACCCGGCGCCGAAGTAAATGGGCGCGGGTCCCGTGGCGTAGTGGGTCAGACACCCCATGATGCCCGTCTGGCAGCCCAAGGCCAGTGCCGCCAAGAGGGGCGGCGCGCCAGCCGCCACGGCTACCGCCAAGAAGGCGGCGTAGACCGCGCCCACATGCGCGGAGAGGCTAGCGAAAGCGTAATGGACGTACATGTTGATGAGGCACAGTACCACGAGTGCCGTGAGCCAAGAGATGCCGGTAAGGCTTCCCGCGACGCCTTTGGCGAACCAATCCACAAAGCCGGATTTGGCGAGGCCGGTTGCCAAGGACATCAGGCCGCCCATCCAAAAGAGCGTATCCCAAGCGGCTTTCTCCGTGATGACGTCTTCCCAGACGAGGGCGCCGCCCACAAGCATGATGCCGATACAGACGAGGGCGATCATCGTGGCGTTAAAGCCGGTAAAGGAGGAGGTCGCCCAGAGGAGCAGCGCTAAAATAAACGTGCCGAACACGATCTTCTCGTCCCGCGTCATCGCGCCCATGGCGGCCAACTCTTTTCTTGCGAGCTCCGGCGCTTCCGGCGTCTGGGTCAATTCCGGCGGGCAGATCTTGTAGACGAGATAGGGGCAGATAAGGAGCGCCAAGAGCCCCGGGACGATACAGGCCAGCGCCCAAAGTCCCCAGCTGATGTCTACGCCCGCCGTTTCCTTCGCCAGGGAAACGACCAAGAGATTCGGTGCGACGGCGGTGATGAACATGGAGGAGGTGACACAGTTGTTCTGGAAGGTACAGGCTACCAAATAGGAACCAAGCCTTTTTCCCGTTTCGCCTGGTTCTGATTTGAAGGCGGCGCAGAGGCTCTTGACGATGGGGAACAGGATGCCGCCGCCTCTTGCGGTATTGGATGGCGTCGCCGGGGCGATGATGAGGTCGGTGATGGCCATGGTATAGCCGAGCTTCAAGGTGCTTGTGGCGATGGCCGCCATGATCTTATAGGCGATGCGCCGACCGAGTCCCGTCTTGATGAAGCCCTTGGCGAAGAGAAACGCCGATACGATGAGCCAGATGGTGGCGTTTCCAAACCCCGAGAGAGCTTCCGCGGGTTTCAGCACCTTCAAAAAGCCGGATAAGCCCACGGCGATGAGCGCGATGGCGCCGATGGGCAGCGGGTGCAGGATGAAGCCGATGATGGTGGCGACGAAGATGGCGAACATGTGCCAGGCGGCGGGCTTCAGCCCGTCCGGCATCGGGCAGAACCAGATGGCCACGCCCACTAAGACGGTGAACAGACCCTTTTGAAAATCTGTCTTTAGCACTTGGTATTCCCCCTTTTGCTATGGTGTTTTCGAACGAACGACTGAACCCTGTGGTTGGCCTCCTTTCTTCGCGGGGCTCCTGCTTTCTGATAAGAGAAAGCAATGAAACCTTTTCTTTAGCGGTGCATTTCCCTTGAGGATGGGCGATCGCTATACGTTATTTCCTTAATACAATTATTATAATCTATTCAAGACGGAAAAGTAAATACTATTCTTAAAACCTTCAATATTTTTATGAATTCCTTTTATTTATCGTCAGAAAATTTTTGGGAGCCTTGGCGGTGGAGACGAGGACAATGGGCTATGGTCATTTGCGCTGGCATTCGTTATAATGGAGAGGAGGATAGGCGAAGGGAGGTTTCCGCATGTTTGTCCACGACCTTTTGCGGCGCTGCGTGACGGTTGGCTCCACATCGGCGACATGGAACACATAGACGAGAGGGGTGAGGTCTATCTCTCGGGACGGCGGGGAAGATACGAGGAAGAAATGAAACATGAAAAAAACTTGGGATGAGCAAGAGGGAGAGATGAAACATGAAAAAACTTAGCATTTTCGCGGCGTTGGTTTTAAGCATTACGGTTTGTTTGACGACGCACATCTGTGAAGCAAAGGACGTTTGGGTGGCACGTTGGGAGGAAGAACAGGTTGATGTTTACGTCATGGATGATACCTTGGCAGGCAATGTGAGTGAAAATGGCAGAAGTTTTCATCTCTTCACGAAGAACGTGCGAGAGGACGGCAGGATCGACCGCATATTCTGGTGGTTCAGTAAACGCGGGACGGATATTTGGCGATACGAAACGAGCCGTATGCATTGCGGCCCTACGACACCCGTCAGCCCCGAGGATCCCGTTTTCAAGTTCTGCATGAATGCGCTCCGGTGGTCGTACACCGTGGGAGAATCCGGGTGCTACTGAGGGCCGTTTCCCCATCGACAACGAAAATGGGGGTGTTTTCTCAGGAGAAAAATGCGCCGATGAGGCGGGTCAGCGCTTTTTGATCGGCGGCGGCCATGGTTTCCCGCGCCGCGTGCATGGCTAAGAGGGGAACGCCGACGTCTTGGCCGCGGATGCCGATGTGGGCGGAGGCGATGGCGCCCAAGGTGGAGCCGCCCGGGATGGAGGAGCGGTTGGCGAAGGTTTGCCAGGGGATGTCGTTCGCTTCGCAGAGTCCTTGGACGATGGCTGCTGCCGTCGCGTCGCCGACGTAGGATTGACCGGCCGCCTGTTTGATGACGAGGCCTTTGCCAAGGCGCGGGCGATTCGTTGGGTCAGCTTTATCGGGATAATTGGGATGGAGGGCGTGTGCCGCGTCTACCGAGAGCAGGAAGCCATCGGCGATGTCAGCGGCCAAGTCGTCCTCGTCAAGGCTCAAACTGCGGTAAATCGCGGACAAAAGCTGAGGAAGGAGCGCCGAGGCGGCTCCCTGCTTCGTGCGGCTGCCGACTTCTTCGTGATCGAAGAGGGCGACGAGATGGATGCCCTTTTCCGCCGCGCTGTCGATGAGTCCATCGAGGCAGGCACGCACGCCTGCCAGATTGTCGAGGCGCGGCGCGGAGAGGAGTTCGCCGTCAAATCCCATGGTACAGCCGGTTTCCGCCGCGTAGACGGTGAAGTCGTAGGAGAGGATGTCCTCCGGCTGGTGACCGATTTCCCGCGCCAATTTTTTTAGGAAGAAGTCTTTGCCGTCTTCCTCCGAGAGGAGGGCGGCTAAAGGGGTGAGGGAGGTCTGGCGATCCAACTTTTCCCCGCTCTCGTTGACTTCGCGGTTCAGGTGAATGGCGAGGCGCGGGATGGTGAGAAGCGGGCGAGCCAAGTCGATGAGGTATGGCTCCGGATGGAAAGGATCCTTGCCTCGGAGGACGACTTCTCCCGCCAAGGAGAGGGGGCGATCCAGCCAGCTGGAGAGGATGAGACCGCCGTAAGGTTCGACGTTCATCAGTCCGTAGCCGTCTTTGGCTTCGCTGGCCGCTGGCTTCACGCGAAAGCCCGGAAAATCTGTATGGGCGGCGGCGATGCGAAGGGCGCGGGGAGATTTTTCCCCCACGCGAAAGGCGAAGAGAGAGGAGCCGAAGACTTTCGTGTAATAGCGTCCTCCAGACTCCAAGAGCCACGGCTTTCCCCAGAGGAGGGGTGTAAAGCCCGCCGTCTGAAGGGCTGCTTCGCTGGCGCGGGCGGCATGGAACGGAGAAGGGCTTTGCGCGATGAAGGTCAGAAGGTCTTGCGTGATGAACATGGTAGCACACTCCTTAAGCTAAAATTTTCCCTATCGTCATCCTGTGTTTGCCTCATCTGAGATACGCCAAAGGCGTCATTTCCCTCGAAAACGATACCCCGCCCCCCATACCGTTTCTATGTAACGGGGCTTTCCGGGATTCGGTTCGATTTTTTCTCGTATGCGGTTAACCGGAAGCATAATATCCAAGAGCAATAAATCATAGTCGTCATGGAGCGCTTTTTCTTTTCCCTGCCTGCCGTCCTGCGCGATCTCCACGTCAAAGCCGTTCGCCGTCAGGTAGTCGGCTTCCACTTCGGCGATGCCGGGGTCGTCTTCGACCAGCAGGATTTTCTTCGCTGTCATGTCGCTGTCTCCTTTTGTTGCCATTTGGGGAGTTTCATGGCAATCGTAAGACCGCCGCCGGGCGTCTCTTCCGCCCAAATGTGGCCTCCTATCCCCGATAGGATTTGTTTTGCAATCGCCAGACCTAACCCGCTGCCCTTGCTGACATGGGATCGGGCGGGATCCGTGCGATAGAAGCTGTCAAAGAGATGCGGAAGATCGCCTACGCCCACGCCCATGCCATCATCGGCAAAGCGCAAGCAAATATCCGCGCCGTCCTCTCTCATGGTAACGCGGAGATGGCCGACTCCCTCTTTTTTGTATTTTATGCTATTTTCTACAAGGTTGTCCAGCACGCGGGGAAATTGCGTGCGATCCAAGAGTACCATGGTGCGCCCTGTGTCATCCTCCAAGGAAAGCGAGAGGCCGCGATTCTTTTCGGTGGCTGCCGTTTCTGTGCTCCAATCGAGAAGATACGCTTGGAGGCATACGGGCTCCAACCGGAAGTCAATCTTTCCCATCTCAAACTTTGAAAAGAGCAAGAGACTGTCCACTAATTTTTCCATATAAAGGAGAGATGTTACCATGAAGAAATCCGTATCCCTTATCGCGCTTGCGATGGTCTTGTCGGCCAGTGTTGCCTCCGCTTCTGTGCCAGCGGGGCAGATGAATGTCGGCGGCGTTTCTTACCGCGATACGCCGGCGCAAGTGGCAGCCGTCTGTGGGCAGCCCATCAAGACAAAGACGAGCCAAAAAACCTATGGGGAAAAGACCGAATTCAAATATGCCAACGGTCTGGAGGTTACCTTTGTCGATGGCGTCGCCCAGAAAATCGAAGTGGATGACGACAGTGCGCTGGCCACGGCGGGGGGTGTAAAAATCGGCATGGATGCTTCGGTGCTTCAGGAGGTTTACGGACAGCCCGATCAGATCCATAAAAACGACTACATCTACTACATGGATGGACGGCAAGATGCCGGTCTCGTGTTTGAAGTCAAACAGGGCGTTGTACACGAAATCGAGTGCGGGCGGCTGCACTGAGGCGAGCAAGCGATATAGGGGGATTCTTTCCGGCACCCGGCTGCGGCTGGGTGCCTTTTGTATGCTGTTTTTGCACGACAGGGGGCGTGTCGGGAGGCCTTCCTTTTCCCGGTTGGGTCATGCGTGCATGGTGCGGATGCTTCGACGGTCTCAGGGGAGATCGTACAGGATGAGGCCGCCTTTCTGGTCGTATCCTGTGTCCCACAGCATCGCTAAATCCAGCCAGCGCCATGCGCCGTAGGTGACGGCCTTGACGAAGAATCTGCCGTCGCGTTCTTCATAGCCGTTGAGGATGTACCAGTGCCAATCGTACTCTTCCATGGCGGGGTGACGGTGATGGAGGGTGAGGCAGGGGATGAGCCAGCCCTTTTGGATCTGCTGCTTGATGGCGTCGGCGGTTTTGGATACGCTGCTTTCCCCACGCCACGGCGCCATCTTTATCGCCGTTTCGCCGCGCGCGTGCAGGAACTGTCCAAAGCCCTCCATGTAGAGTTCCAATCGGTCGATGCCGCCCCAGCGCGGTCTGAGATAGGGCTTCATGAGGTCGGTGAAATCGACGTATTCTTCGCGGGAAATGGGGTCGATGGCGAAGGGATAAAGGTTCTTCCGCCCCTTGCGCAGGGTGAAGTAAACGGCGCTGTCGCACGCCGTGATGGCGGCGCAGCCCCCAAGCTTCATCCAGCGGCTCCGGCACCAGTCCTGCGAGCCGCCGTAGCCCGTCTCAACGGAAAAGTGCGGGAGTTCAATTTTTGTCGGAATATTCATCGTGGCAGAAAGTACTTCCATGTTTTTCCCTTTCCGTTGCTTCCTTAAAAATCTTCTGTTTCTCGTCCTTTTAGAAGTCCCACGGCGGCGCTGCATCCTAAGCGCTGGCAGCCTTCCTCCAGATAGCGCTTCATGTCTTCGATGGTGCGGATGCCGCCGGCTGCCTTGATTTGCACGCCATGGCCGATGTGGCGGCGAAAGAGGGCGACGTCCTCGTGGGTCGCCCCAGCGGAGCCAAAGCCGGTCGAAGTCTTGATGAAATCTGCGCCGCCTTCGGTCACGCAGCGGCAGAGGGCGATCTTTTCCTCTTCGGTGAGGCAGCAGGTTTCGACGATGACCTTGAGGATGTGATCGCCGACGGCTTCTTTGAGGGCAGCAATTTCAGCGGTCACTTTGGCGAAGTCACCGTTTTTGACGTCGGTGAGGTTCACGACGGCGTCCACTTCCGCTGCGCCGTCGGCGATGGCGCAGCGGGCGGCGCTGACCTTCGTTTGCGTCGCGTCGTAGCCCAAGGGGAACCCGACCACGGTGCCGATGGGGACATCGGCGCCAAAGGTCTCATGGGCGCGGGCGACGTAGACCGCAGGCAGGCAGACCGAGGCGGTATGCGAGGCGCGTGCCTCCGCCAAGAGGCCTTTGATTTCTTCCCACGTGGCCGTCGGGCGAAGCAGCGTGTGATCTACATGGGCTAAGATGTCCGATCCTTTCATGGAGACAACTCCTTTTGCTTTTTCCCTCTAAGAGAGGCGTTGATCGAGAAGGCGTTTTTTTGCATGAAGCCATAGTATCACGTTCCGCAGCTGTGTGCAATGGCTCTCGGCGTGCGGCTCTTCGGGCGGAGGGCTTCTCTCTTTTCCTTTTGGGGAGTGGGAAAATTCCTGATTCTGTGGTATCCTTTAGGGAGTGAAGGCGTGAGGGCACGGAAGGGAGGGCACGGGGCGGATGATGCAGAAGAAAGAGGCGGCGGAGAAGAAGTTAGGAAAACGGGATTGGCTGGCGGAGATCTTGCTTCATGCCACCAGTGAACGGCGTCGAATCAATAGCATCAAGCTGCCCGATGAGCCGGATTTTCGGGATCGGCCTTCGCGGGTAGACGACGGGCAGTTTCAGCTTTCGGTGGGGAGCCTGATGAGCGAGGTGGGCGATAAGATCGAGCGCGCCGAGAAGGAGAAGCAGGCGGAGATCAAGGCGACGGGAATCGAGCCGGTGGATGAGACGGCGGCCATTCGCGGCTCCAACAGCGTCCATACTTGGAGCAGCTGAGCGCAGCTGGGTACTTGGTCAAGGGCGAGGACGGCGCGGAGGGAAGGCTATGGCGAATTACGCGGTGTTCGACATCGGCGGGACGGCGGTGAAGTGTGCCGTGACCGATGGGGGCGGGTACGTTCGGGAGAAGGCGTGCTTTTCTAACCCCGCGCGAACGGACGGGGTGGGGGCGATGATCGCAAGGATCGTCCGATGCGTGCGCGAGTACGAGGCGGCGTATCCTTTGGCCGGGATCGGCGTAGCGACGGCAGGGGTGGTCGATAGGGACACGGGGACGATCCCCTATGACGCCATGAATATTCCCGGTTACCGCGGCACGCGCCTCAAGGCCATCCTGTCGGAGGCGACGGGACTTTTTGTGGCGGTGGAGAACGATGTCAACTGCGCTGCGCTTGGCGAATATTGGCTGGGCGCTGGCGCAGGGGCGTCTTCCTTGGCCATGCTCACGTTGGGCGCGGGAGTGGGCGGAGCGCTGCTCGTGGAGGGGCGGATCCACCACGGCGCCTTTGGCTTCGCGGGGGAGGTAGGCTACCTCCCCCTTCACGGCGGCTCTCTGGAAGCGCAGGCTTCGACGGCGGCGCTCCTGCGGCGGGTGGCGGAGGCGAAGGGGCTGCCGGTGGATGCGGTGGACGGTGAGATGGTGTTCGCTTGGGCGAAGGCGGGGGATGGGATCGCCTGCCGCGCGCTGGAGGATTGGCTCGAGGCGATAGCGGCGGGGATTGCGGCAGTTTGCTGCGTGATGAACCCAGAAATGGTCATCGTTGGCGGGGGGATCTCCGCCGAGGCCGTCTATTTGCGTCCGCGCCTCTTAGCGGCGCTCTCCGCTGTCCTTCCGGCGGCACTTTTTGCGGGGACACGCTTCGATTTTGCGCGCTTGGGAAATGATGCCGGACTTTTGGGGGCGCTGCGCGTGCTGCGCCAACGCATCGAGGAGGGGGCGGCGGATGGCGCCGAGAGCGATTGACGCGGAAGGCGGCGCTTGTCGAGGACGAAGGCGTATAGGAGGCACACGATGGAGGTCAGGATCAACGATACTTACGAAGAGATGAGCGCGGCGGCAGCTGAATTTGTCATTCGGCAGATCTGCCGCAAGCCAGACAGCGTCATCGGCCTGGCGGCGGGTGGGACGCCCTGCCTGCTCTATCAGCTCTTGGGCGAATCGTGCGCGGCGGGAGAGGTGGATTTTTCCCGGGTGCGCACCTTTAGTTTGGACGAGTACATTGGCTTGGGGGCGGATCATCCGCAAAGCTACCGTTACTTTATGGCGCAGCGGCTCTTTTCCCGGGTAAACCTCCCGGTGGCACACATGGATGCGCCCGACGGCATGGCGGCGGACATTGCGGCGGAGTGCGCTCGGTACGGGGCAGCCATCGAGGCTGCGGGTGGGATCGACCTCATGCTCTTGGGCATTGGTGCTAACGCGCACATCGGGTTCAATGAGCCGGGGGCGTGCTTCGTGCCGGACACGCATGTCGTGGAGCTTTCGGAGGGCACGCGGGCGGCGAACGCCCGGTTCTTTCACCGCCCGGAGGACACGCCCCATTGGGCGATCAGCATGGGCGTTCGGGACATCATGTTCGCGCGGAGCATCCTGCTCTTGGCGAGCGGGGCGGGGAAGACGGAAGCCCTCTACCAGGCGGTGTGCGGCGACATCACCCCCAAAGCGCCTGCCTCGGTGTTGCAGCTGCACCAAAACGTTTTGGTGTTAGCGGATCGCGCGGCGGCCAGCCGCCTGCCCGAAAAGTATGTATGACTGGTTCGAGTGGCGCGAGGCGGGTGCACGGCGGAGCCTTCGACGCGGGTCGGCGGATAGGATAACGGGGGAAAATGAGGGGGAGGACATTGAAGGCAATTACGAATGGGAAGCTGATCCTGCCGGATGAGCGCGGGGAATTTCAAATCGTGGAACATCAAGCGCTGCTCTATGACACGCTCATTCGGGAGATCGTTCCTGAGATGGGGATTCGCGGCGACCTCCGCCCGGAGGTGGAGGAGATCATCGACGCGCGGGGCGCTTACGTTTCGCCCGGATTCGTCAACATCCATCTCCATGGCTGTGTGGGCTATGACGCCATGGACGACGATGCGGCGGCGCTTTCTGCCATGGCGTGTTATCAGGCGGGCACGGGGGTCACGGCGATGCTGCCCACCACCATGACCTACGATTTCCCGACGATTTACAAGGCGTTGGATCACATTCGCACCGCGATGGCGGCGCCGGGCGATGGGGCGCAGATCTTAGGGGCGCACATGGAAGGCCCCTTCATCAGCGTGGAGCGGCGGGGGGCGCAGGCGCCGGAGCATATCGTGCCGGCGGATTACGAGCGGATCGCCCCGTATGCGGACATCATCCGCCTCATCACCATTGCGCCGGAGGAGCTGAAGGGGGACTATACCTTTGTGGAGCAGTGTCAGGAAGCGGGGATCACCATTTCCTTGGGACATAGCTCCGCAGACTACAATACGGCGCGCCGCGCCATCCTGCAGTATGGGATCGACCACGTGACCCATCTCTTCAACGGCATGGTGCCGTTCCATCACCGCACGCCGGGGCTGGTGGGGGCGGCGCTCGATACGCCGGTGGACTGCGAACTCATCGCGGATAATGTTCACCTGCACCCCATGACGCAACGCCTCGTCTGGCGCATGAAGCAGGGGCGGCACATCGTCCTCATCACCGATTCCATGCGCGCCTGCGGTCTTGGCGATGGGGAGTCGGAGCTTGGCGGGCAGGTGGTGCGGGTTTCGGGACAGGTGGCGGCGCTCGAGGACGGCACCATCGCCGGGAGCGTCCTGACGCTTGACCGCGCGGTGGCAAATTTTGCCGCCAATACCGGTGCGGGGCTGGCGGCCACGGTATCCTACGCCACTAAAGCGCCGGCGGTGAGCGTCGGCGTTTACGATCAGATGGGGTCTTTGGAGATCGGCAAGCGCGCCGACATCGCGATTTTCGACGGCGCGGTTCGAGTGCAGCGCACCATCATCGGCGGGCGAGAGGTGTATCGCGCCGATGGCAACGGAAAGGCGGGAAAATGATGCTGGGCTTTGGGAAAAAGACGCTGCGGGTCGCCGCACCCCTCAAAGGGCGTGTGATGGACATCACCGCCGTACCCGACCCGGTGTTTAGCGAGAAAATGCTCGGGGATGGATTCGCGGTGGAGCCGTCCCCAGAGGAAACCACCGTCGCCGCGCCCTGCGCCGGGGAGGTGATCTTGGTGGCGGAGACGAGACACGCCGTTGCGCTCTGCGCCCAAGGGGTAGAACTTCTCCTTCATGTCGGACTCGATACGGCGGTTTTGGGGGGCGAAGGGTTTCAGGCACTCGTTGGCGTCGGCGATCGGGTGATGACGGGGCAGCCGCTCCTCTCCTTTGATCGGGGGATACTCGAGGCCAAGGGGAAGAGCCTGATCACCGCCTTGGTCGTCACGAATGCGGCGGAAGCGGTGAGCAGGATGGAGAAAGATCTGGCGCATCCGTCCGCCGCTTTGACGGTGACGGTAAAATAGGCGGAAGGGCAAAGAAAAGAACCGTTTCTTCTTCACGAGAAACGGTTCTTTTCTTTGCCGTATGCACCTGCCGCAGCGCGCGGCGGTTTTGGTCGGCGCGTCAGGTCGTGCGTCGATTGTCTGTCTCCTCGCCGTAGAGGGCGTTGAGGAGGCTGACGAGCTTTTTCCGATCCTTCTGTGTCGGGGTGCGGGAAAAGATCTTGTAGGAGCCTTCCATGAGGAAGGAGGCCAAGTCGATGCCCGGCTCTTTTCGCGTGTAAGGGCGATCGTGCTTCAAGAGAAAATCCAAGGACACATGAAAGTAGTCGGCGATTTTTTTGAGCGTTTCATGATCCGGCTCGCGCACGCCGCGCTCGTAGCGGTTGTACGTGGACTGCCCAATGTGCAGGGCGTTGGCGATATTCGTTTGGGTCAACGCTTCTTTCTCGCGCAGATAGCGAAGTCGATTGTTTTGCATAGATTCCAAACCCCTTCCCTTTGATTTGGAAGAACGCCGCCTCAGAAAAATCGCTGGAGCCTGTCATGCCTTGCGGGACGTTCTCATAATCAATACGCCTATATTTTAACAGAAAATTGACGATTATGCCGCTAAAAATGCTAAAATGGCATAGAAATTTACTTTACGTGCTTTCCGACAAAATTGCTGATGCGCTGTAAGGCCTCGTCAATTTTATCGAGGGAGGTGGCATAGGAACAGCGGATGTAGCCTTCGCCGCAGGCGCCGAAGGCGCTGCCGGGGACGAGGGCGACGTGTTCCGACATCAGGAGTTTTTCCGCAAATTCTTCCGAGGTAAGCCCGGTGACGGTAATGTCGGGGAAAATATAAAAGGCGCCTTTTGGCTCGAAGCAGGGCAGCCCCATTTTGCGGAACCCGTTGTAGATGAAGCCGCGACGGCGATCGTATTCGGCGACCATCTTCTTCATGTATTTTTCGCCCCGCCGCAGCGCCTCGATGGCGGCGACCTGCGCCGTGATGGGGGCGCAGAGCATGGTGTACTGGTGGATCTTCGTCATGGCGGCGATGAGTTCGGGTGCGCCGAGGGCATAGCCGATGCGCCAGCCGGTCATGGCGTAGGCTTTGGAAAAACCGTTGAGCAGGATGGTGCGTGCCTTCATATCGGGCAGAGAGGGAAAAGCGACGTGCGGTTCGCCGCCATAGGTGAGGTCGCCGTAGATCTCATCGGAGATGACGATGAGATCGTGTTCTTCGGCAAACCGCGCGATGGCCAAGAGATCGTCCTTACAGAGAATGGCACCGGTGGGATTGTTCGGATAGCCGATGAGCAGCGCTTTCGTGCGCGGCGTGAGATGGGCGGCTAAATCCGCCGGGGTGATGCGAAATTCATTTTCGATTTTCGCCGGCACAGGGACACCGACGCCCCCTGCGAGCGCGGCGCATGCCTTGTAGGAAACGTAGCAAGGTTCGGGGATGAGGATTTCATCCCCGGGGGAAAGGATGGCGCGCATGGCTAAATCCAGCGCTTCGCTGACGCCTACGGTGACGAGGACGTCGGTGGCCGGGTCGTAGTCGAGGCCATAGCGTTCCTTCTGGAGGCGGACGATCTCCTGCCGAAGCTCCATCATGCCGCGATTGGCGGTGTAGGAGGTGTAGCCTTGCTCTAGGCCGTAGACGCAGCTTTCCCGAATCGTCCACGGGGTCACAAAGTCCGGCTCGCCGACGCCCAAGGAGATGACATCTTCCATCTCGGCCGCAATGTCAAAGAAGCGTCGGATGCCGGACGGCGGGATGCGCTGCACCGTGGGGGAGAGAATGTCGTTCCAGTTCTTCATGGGGACACCACCAATCTGCGGTCACATTCTTTGTCGTTGACGATGAGGCCGTCTTTTTTGTAAGGCTTCAGCATGAAGTGGCTGCGGGTGGAGGTTACGCCGTCAATCGTGGCCAGTCGGGTGGCGATGAAATCGGCGATGTCCGACAGAGATTTTCCTTCGATGATGACCAAAAGGTCGAAGATACCGCTCATGAGGTAGACGGACTGTACCTCGTCGAAGCGGCAGATGCGCTCGGCGATGGCGTCAAAGCCCACTTCCCGCTGGGGCGTCAGCTTTACCTCGATGACGGCGGTGACGAAATTTTCTCCCGCTTTGTCCCAGTTGATCAGCGTGTTGTAGCCTAAGATGACCTGATCCTTTTCGAGGCGGCGCAGATCTTTTTCCACTTCGTATTCGCTGCGCCGCAGGATGGCGGCCAATTCGCTCACCGAGCGGCGGGCGTCATGCTCCAAAAGTTCTAACAATTCTTTCATGTCTATGGCTCCTTTCCGTCGATAGGGAAATTGGAATAAAAAAAGTCCCGTCCGAAAAGGACGAGACTTTCTCCCGTGGTACCACCTTTATGAGCCGAAGTTCCGGCTCTCTCTGACGCTGTATCGCGGCGGGCGGTGAGGTTTCCCCCACATGCTCACGGATAGCTTTCCACCTTCGTCCTTAGCGGCTCGCAGCACCCGCCGCCTCTCTGAGGAAAGCGCGATGGGCGCGCTTTCCTAAAAAGGAACAAAAATGTACTTTTCCGATCATTGCATACGACTATCTTTTTAGTTAAAATAGATACTATCACAAGTCATTTACCCTTGGCAAGGATTTTTTGCCGACACGGAGAAGGAGAGTTGCGGATGTTTGTAGGGAGTTTGGATGCGGCGGAAAAAGAGGGGGCGCTGCAAGACGTGGTGCGGCAGGCGCTGGATTTTTTGAGAAAGACGGATTTTGCGTCGCTCCCCGATGGCCGCTATGAGATCGACGGGGATCGCTGCTACGCGACATTGTCGCGCTATACGACGCGGGACAGAGACGCGTGCCGCCCGGAAGCCCATCGGCGCTATGCGGATATTCAGTACATGGTGGAGGGGGAGGAATACATCGAGGTTTGCCCCTTGGGCCCTGATTTAGTGGAGCATACGCCGTACGATGAGGCGCGGGATATTGTCTTTTTTGAGGGGCTTGTTCCCGAGACTTCTTTTCCCTTGACGGCGGGGCATTTCGCTCTCCTCTTGCCGAAGGATGTCCACCGTCCCGGCGTGGCGGTGGAGACGCCGCGCCCGGTGGTGAAGGTCGTGGTGAAGATTGACGTGGCGCTCATGGCGGGCGATAGGCCGACCGATTGTCGGCGCTGAGGGGCGGGGCGGAAGAGATGAAGGAGGCAGGAGCATGGCAGTAAGAAGACTTTTTGTAGAGAAAAGGCAGGGTTTTTTTGATATTCCCGCCCAGCAGTTGACCGCAGACCTCATTGACACCTTTCGCCTGACGAGTCTGAAAGCGGCGCGGCTCATCCGTCGGTACGACATCGAGGGGCTCAGCGAGGAGGAATATCGTAAGACCCGGGATACCGTATTCTCGGATCCGCCGGTGGATGTGGTGTATGAGGAGAAGCTGCCGGACTTCCCGAAGTCGCGGCTCTTTGCCATGGAGTATTTGCCGGGGCAGTTCGATCAGCGTGCCGATTCCGCCGCACAGTGCGTCCAGCTCGTCACGCAAGAGGAACGGCCTGAGATACGGACGGCGACCGTGGTGGTTTTGGTGGGGGAGATCGACGACGAGGTCTTCGCGCGGATCAAGCGCTACCTGATCAATCCCGTGGACAGTCGGGAAGCCTCTTTGGAAAAGCCGGAAACCCTGCACAGGGAAGCCATCGAAGCGCCGTCGGTGGAGATCTTGACGGACTTTTTTTCCTGCGGGGAGGAAGGATTGGAGGCCTTCCGGCGTGCGCGTGGCTTGGCGATGAATTTGGCGGATCTGGCCTTTTGTCAGCGATATTTTCGGGATACGGAGCATCGGCCGCCGACGTTGACGGAGCTTCGGGTCATTGATACCTACTGGTCGGATCATTGCCGCCACACGACGTTCAGCGCGGCGATTGATTTAGTGGACTTTGATCGGGGGTATTTCACGCCCCTCTTTGAAAAAGCGTACCATCGCTATATTGATGATCGCTTGGAGATTTATGGCGATAAAGAACAGCAAAAGCGTGACGTGACGCTCATGGACATCGCGACGATGGGCATGAAAGCGCTGAAGAAGGCGGGGAAATTAGAGGATTTGGACGAATCGGAGGAGGTGAACGCCTGCTCGATTAAGGTCAAGGCGGTGCGGGACGGAAAACCGGAAGATTGGCTCGTCATGTTCAAGAATGAGACGCATAACCATCCGACGGAGATCGAGCCATTTGGCGGTGCGGCGACCTGCCTCGGCGGCGCTATCCGAGATCCCCTGTCGGGACGTTCTTACGTCTATCAGGCCATGCGCCTGACGGGGGCGGCGGATCCTCGCCGCCCCATCGGAGAGACGCTGCCCGGGAAGCTCCCACAGAAAAAGATCACGCAGGAAGCGGCGGCGGGATACAGCGCCTACGGCAATCAGATCGGCCTCGCCACGGGGCAGGTGACGGAGGTCTACCACGAAGGATTTGTGGCCAAGCGCTTGGAGATCGGCGCAGTCATCGCGGCGGCGCCGAAGGCCAATGTGGTGAGAAAGCGGCCGGAGCCGGGGGATGTGATCCTCCTCGTGGGCGGGCGCACCGGCCGAGATGGCTGCGGCGGCGCCACGGGATCCTCCAAGGAGCATACGGAAGAATCGCTCGCCACGGCGGGCGCCGAAGTGCAGAAGGGGAACCCGCCGACGGAGCGGCAGATCCAGCGGCTTTTCCGCCGCCCCGAGGTGGCGCAGATCATCAAGCGCTGCAACGATTTTGGCGCGGGGGGCGTCGCCGTCGCGATCGGGGAATTGGCGCCGGGTCTTCGGATCAATTTAGATACCGTGCCAAAAAAATATGAGGGGCTCGACGGAACGGAACTCGCCATCTCCGAATCTCAAGAGCGCATGGCGGTGGTGTTGGCGCAGCGGGACATCAATGCGTTCCTCAAGGCGGCTGCCGAAGAAAATGTAGAAGCGACCATCGTTGCGATCGTGCATGAGGAGCCGCGCCTCGTCATGCAGTGGCGCGGGGAACACATTGTGGACATCAGCCGCGCTTTTTTGGATACCCATGGGGTGCGCCAACGGGTCGAGGTGCGGGTGGAATCCCCGGCGACGGAACATCGCTACGTTTGGCGGGTGCCGGCTGGCGTCGAGCGGTGTGGTTACGATTTAGAAGCGGCGTGGATCGCGAATTTACAGGATCTGAACGTCTGCGCCCAGAAAGGCCTTGGGGAGCGTTTCGACTCCACCGTGGGGGCGGCGACCATCCTTATGCCCTACGGCGGCAAGTACCAGCTCACGCCCCAAGAGGGGATGGCGGCGAAACTCCCTGCGCTTTCCGGCAACATGGAAACGGCCACGGCCATGACGTTCGGGTTTGACCCCGCTTTCATGGAATGGAGCCCTTTCCATGGCGCCGTCTACGCCATCGTGGAAGCGGCCGCCAAAATGGTGGCTTTAGGCGCTTCGCCGGACGGGATCCGGCTGTCGCTGCAGGAATACTTTGAGCATTTAGGGACGGATAAGCGCAAGTGGGGCAAGCCCTTCAGCGCCCTTTTGGGGGCGCTGTGGGCGCAGCACGAACTCGAGATTCCCGCCATCGGCGGTAAGGATTCCATGTCCGGGACGTTTATGGATCGTCATGTGCCGCCGTCCTTAGCGGCGTTTGCCGTCAGTACGCTCCCCGCGAAGGCCGTCGTGTCGGCGGAATTCAAATTCCCCGGCAGCCGCGTCTATGTGGTGCCCTGTCCGAAGGACTCGTTTGACATGCCGAAATTCCACCAGCTGCGCCATAATTTTTCGCGGGTCGCGGCGTTGGTGGCATCGCATAAGGTGTTGGCGGCCGCTACGGTGCGGGTCGGCGGCATCGCGGCGGCGGTTTCCAAGATGTGCTTGGGGAATGGCGTCGGGATCACCTTCAGCCGCAGTATACAGCGCGACGACTTATTCAAGGCGGACTACGGCACCTTCATTCTGGAAGTGCCAAGCGGCACGGATGTCACGGAAACTTTGACTGGTACGGGGTATTACGAATTGGGGGAGACGACGATGGTGCCGAGCATCGTCTGCGGCCAAGTGGTGCTGACCCTCCAAGAGGTCGAGCGGGCATGGCGCGAACCGCTGGAGAAGATCTTCCCCACAAGCGCAAAGACCATCGGCACGGTTCCCCCCACCGCGCTCTACACGGCGGGGTCGAACATTTCTCTGCACGCGCCCTACGCGAAGCCGCGCGTCTTCATCCCCGTATTCCCCGGGACGAACTGTGAGTATGATTCGGCGCGGGCGTTCCAGCGGGCGGGGGCGCAGGTGGAATCTCTCGTCATTCGCAATCACACGCCCCAAGCGATCGCCGAGACGGTGGAGGCGCTGGTGAAAGGCGTCCGGGAGGCGCAGATCCTCATGCTGCCGGGCGGATTTTCCGGCGGCGATGAGCCGGACGGCTCGGGGAAATTCATCGCCGCGATGTTCCGCAGTCCGCGCCTTCGGGAGGCGGTCATGAACCATCTCTACCGTCAGGACGGCTTGATCCTTGGGATATGCAACGGCTTTCAAGCCTTGGTGAAATTGGGGCTGCTCCCGTATGGGGAGATCCGAGATCTCACGGTGGACGATCCGACGCTGACCTTTAATACCATTGGCCGGCACTTTTCCGGCATGGTGCAGACGCGGGTGGTGTCCAATCTCTCGCCATGGCTTTCCGGCACGACGCCGGGGGCGCTCCACACCGTTCCCGTCTCGCATGGGGAAGGGCGCTTCGTCGCGGATCGCGCCGTGGTCGCCGCGCTTCGGCTGCGGGGACAGATCGCCACCCAGTATGTGGACGCGGTCGGAAATCCCACCATGGAGAGTCCCTATAATCCCAATGGCTCCACGTGGGCCATCGAGGGCATCACCAGCCCGGATGGCCGCATCTTAGGAAAGATGGGGCATTCCGAGCGCATCGGAGAAAACATCGCCGTCAATATTCCCGGGGATAAGGATCAAAAGATCTTTGCCTCCGGGGTGAAGTATTATTCATGAGGGAAGAAAAACGCCTCCGCCTTTACGGCGGGGGCGTTTTTTATATGTCGATCGATGGCGTGGGGGATGGGCTGCATCAGCGTGCCAGACGGCGGGAGGATCGGCGGATAGGGGACGAAACGAAAACAGGGTCTTTCTTTGTCAAACACGTTGAAAAATTCTTTCAAAAAACGTATAATGAAAGCGGTGAGCCATTGGGATAGGGATGGAAAAATGAGGCGCGTGGCCGTGTAAGAGGAGGAGTTTTGGTGGCAGGCAAGTATGTGATGGCGTTGGATGCTGGGACGACGAGCAATCGGGCGATCATTTTTGATGCGGAATCCCGCATCGTGGGCTTGGCGCAAAAGGAGTTTACGCAGCATTTTCCGCAGCCGGGCTGGGTGGAGCATGATGCGGAGGAGATCTGGAGCACCATGTCCACGGTGATGAAGGAGGCCTTGGACGACGCCAATTTGGGCGCGGCGGACATCGCGGGCATCGGCATCACGAACCAGCGGGAAACGGCGGTGGTGTGGAGCGTCAAGACGGGGCGTCCCATCTATAACGCCATCGTCTGGCAGTCGCGGCAGTCGATGGAGATCTGCGAAGATTTGAAACGGCAAGGGTTGGAAGAGGAATTTCACCAAAAGACCGGGCTCGTCATCGACGCCTATTTTTCCGGGACGAAGGTGAAGTGGATCTTAGATCATGTGGAGGGTGCGCGCGCGGCGGCGGAGCGAGGCGAGCTGCGCTTTGGCACGATCGACACTTGGCTCATTTGGAAGCTCACGGGGGGCGCGGTGCATGTGACGGATTACTCCAATGCGTCCCGCACCCTCATGTATAATATTCGGGAACTTTGCTGGGATAAGGAACTGCTCCATCACTTGACGGTGCCGGCGTCGCTCTTGCCCGAAGTGCGCTCGTCGAGCGAGGTGTACGGCAAGACGATCCCCTCCCTCTTGGGCGGCGCCGTCCCCATCGCCGGGGCGGCGGGCGACCAGCAGGCGGCGCTCTTCGGGCAGAACTGCTTCACCCCGGGCATGGCGAAAAATACCTACGGTACGGGCTGCTTCCTGCTGATGAACACGGGGACGAAGATCCATGAGTCGAGCAATGGCCTCGTGACCACCATCGCGTGGGGGATTGACGGCAAGGTGGAGTACGCGCTGGAAGGCTCCGTCTTCGTGGCGGGGGCGGCGATTCAATGGCTGCGGGATGGCCTGCGCCTCATCGATACGGCGCCGGATTCCGAGTGGGTGGCGAAAGGCGTGAAGGATGCGGGCGGCGTTTACCTCGTTCCCGCTTTTGTGGGCTTAGGGGCGCCCTATTGGGACATGGGGGCGCGGGGGACGATCTTGGGCATCACGCGCGGGACGACGAAGGCGCATTTGGTGCGGGCGGCACTCGACTCCATGGCGTATCAGACGCAGGACGTCCTGAGCGCGATGGAAGCGGATTCCCATATTCGCTTGGCGGAGCTTCGGGTCGATGGCGGCGCGGTGGCGAACAATCTGCTCATGCAGTTCCAGGCGGATCTCTTGGGCGTTCCCGTGGAAAGGCCGCAGGTCATTGAGACGACGGCGTTGGGGGCGGCCTATTTGGCGGGCTTGGCTGTGGGCGTATGGCAGTCGAAGGAAGAGCTGACGAAGAGCTGGAAATTAGACGTGCGCTTTGAGCCTAAAATGGATCGTGAAGAAGCAAAGAAGCTCTACGGCGGCTGGAGAAAAGCGGTGCGTCATTCCATGCACTGGCTGGAGGAGGACGCTTGACGGCGGCTTTCGGCTGACGCGGGACGGCGACAGCCGTGCTGTCATTTTAGCGTAAAGAGGGGCGAAGCATGGAAAATTTGTTTGGCGAGTTCATGGGCATGGTCGTTTTGATCACGTTTGGCTGCGGCGTCTGCGCGAATATGGCACTCCAGAAGACCTGCGGGCATGGCGGCGGTTGGATCTGCATCACGGCGGGATGGGCGTTTGCCGTGCTCCTTGGCGTGTTTACGGCTTCGGCGCTGGGCGCGCCGCAAGCGGACATCAATCCTTCCGTCACGTTGGCGAAGACGTTAGCGGGGATCTATACGTTTCCACAGTTTTTGGCGACGGCGGCGGTGCAGATTGCGGGAGGCTTTACCGGCGCGGTCGTGGTGTACTTGGCGTATCTTCCGCAATGGAAGGAGACGGCGGACGGGGCTACGAAGCGGGGCGTGTTCTGCACGGCGCCCGTGGTGCGCAACATTCCGGCGGCTTTCTTGACGGAGATGATCGCGACGTTTTTCCTGATGTTCGTCATTTGGATGATCTTCGCGAAGCCAAATGGCCCAATTCCCCCCGGCTTGGGGCCGTATTTCGTAGCCATGCTGATCTGGGCGTTAGGGCTTTCCTTGGGCGGCCCCACCGGCTACGCGATGAGCGCGTCGCGCGACTTGGGGCCTCGGCTCGCCCATGCGGTGCTGCCGATTCCGAAGAAGGCGGATTCTGACTGGGGCTACGCATGGGTTCCCGTCGTCGCGCCCCTTTGCGGCGGCGCACTCGCGTACGTCGTCGCGCACGCCTTGGGGCTGGTGTAAGGAAAAGGAACGAAAAAAGACATCCCTTCCGATCGTTTCCGGGTGCGTGACCCGGGCGAAAAGAAGCAGATGTCTTTTTTGTGCGGTTTTTGTACATGAGGAGACCCGAACCGCGTTTAGGAGAGGGCGGCTCGGGTCTAAGGGAGATAGAGAATGAAAAGATAGGTGTCTTCTTACCTTGCTCATACTGTACCAAGACTTTATGAAAAACGCCTGACGGATGGATTAAGGCGCATTTAAGGAATTAAGGCGCATTTAAGGAAACAAGGAATAGGATGGCGCTTGTCTATGCTTGACGGGGTTGCTATAATGAAGGTATTCAGCATGACGGGTTGACGGGCTTCTTTGGAAGCAGACTGACGTAAGGAGTTGAGGGGTCATAGAGTTTCGGAAATTGCAAAAAGAGGATAAGGCGACGCTCGATCCTTTTTTTCGAGCGCGTTATTATGAGAACTCGCATTTTAATTTTACGACCTGCTACATGTGGCGGGAATTGTTTGATTTCCAGTGGGCGATTGAGGATGACGTGCTGTTCTTGCGGACGACATGGCAGGGGCTTCCCATGATGCTTCAGCCGTTTGGCGCGGACGATAAGATGACGGCGGCGGCAGAAAAGCAGGTGGCGTGGATGAAGGCGCAGGGCGTCCCCTTTTTGGCCTACAATGTGGAAAAATCCATGGCCGAAATTTATGAAGCGCTGCCGGGGGCGGACTTAGAGGCGAGAGCGCTGCGGGACGAAGCGGATTACCTCTATCGGACGGAAGATCTCATTCGCCTTTCGGGTCGCCGCTATCATGCGAAGAAGAACCATCTCAACAGTTTTCGGCGCAACTTCCCCGAAGCGCAGTATGTCCCCATCACGCCGGACATCGTTCCGGAATGTAAGCTGAATCTCAACGCGTGGTACAAAGCGCTCCTCAGTGAGACGCCGGACGACCCGTATCTTCCTACGGAGCGGGCGGCCATCATCGAGATCTTGAACCACTTTCAGGATTTCGGGTTAAAGGGCGGCGCCATCGCCTTGGGGCGGCGGATCGTGGCCTTTACCTTCGGGGAGATGCTGAATCGGGATACGGTCGTCATCCATGTGGAAAAGAGTGCGCCCGATGTGGGCGGCGCTTACGCGGCCATCAATCAGGCGTTTTTGGAACACGAGTGGGCGGATACGGTCTATGTCAATCGCCAAGAGGACATGGGATTGGACGGTCTGCGCAAGGCGAAGGAATCTTATCGGCCGGTGCGGATGATTGAAAAGTTTACCGTTCGGACACGGGCGGCTTGGGGGGACGAAGCATGAACACGGCGGCAGCGCCTAAAGGCTTTTGTGAGCGTGTTTTTCGGTTGACAGAAAAGGGGACGACGGTACGGACGGAAATGCTCGCCGGCCTTACGACGTTCATTTCGGTGGCGTACATCTTGTTCGTGAATCCGAATATTTTGGCGGATGCGGGGATTCCCAAGGAAGCGGCCATCGCTTCTACGATTTGGGTAGCGGCCTTGACGACGACCATGATGGGGGTCTTTGCCAATTATCCGGTGGCCTTGGCGCCGGGCATGGGTCTCAATGCGTTCTTTACCTATTATGTGGTGGGGACGCTGCATCTTCCTTGGCAGGTCGCCTTGGGGGCGGTCTTTTTTTCCGGCATCTTTTTCCTTTTGATGACGCTGGGCGGGCTTCGTCAGGCCATCATCCGCGCGGTGCCGGAAAATCTGAAGCGCGCGATCGGGGTGGGCATCGGCATGTTCATCGCGTTCATCGGGCTGCGGGGCACGGGGATCATCATCGCCGACAAGGCGACCTACGTCACGTTGGGGCATGTGATGAATCCCACGACGCTGCTCGCCCTCTTCGGTCTGCTTCTGACGGGCGCCTTGATGGCACGGGGCGTGACGGGCGCCATCCTCATCGGGATCTTGGTGGTGACGCTCCTCGGGATGTTCCTCGGGCTTTCGCCGGTTCCCCATGGGCTGGGGGACGTCATGAGCCTCTCGCTGCCCTCCATGGGAGCGACCTTGGGGCAGCTCGATCTGATGGGGGCTTGGCAGTTTGGCATTTTTTCCATCATTTTTACGTTTACCGTGGTGGAGCTTTTTGACAATATGGGCACCCTCATTGGCCTCACGACGAAAGCGAAGATGGTAAAGCCCGACGGGGAGATTGAAAACCTTGACCGCGCCCTGACGACGGATGCGGTCGGCACGATGGTGAGCGCGGTCTTCGGCACCTCGACGGTCACCTCCTACATCGAGAGCGCCTCGGGCATCGCTGAGGGGGGACGCACTGGCCTCACGGCGGTGACGGTGGCGGGACTCTTCTTGGTGGCGCTCGTCTTCGCCCCGCTCATCGGGCTCGTGCCGTCCTTCGCCACGGCGCCGTCTCTCATCTTGGTTGGGGCGCTCATGATGTCGGAAGTGGTGAATGTGAAGTTCGATGAGTTCAGCGACGGCCTGCCGGCTTTTTTGACCATCATCATGATGCCGCTGACCTCGAGCATTGCGAATGGATTTGCCTTTGGCTTCGTCAGCTACGCCGTCTTGAAGACCTTGACGGGGAAAGCGCGCGAGATTCGCCCCATCATGTGGCTCGTGGCCGCCGCTTTTGTGGCGAATTTGGCGCTTCGCGGCTGATGGGCAGCTCCATCGAAGATAGGATCATCGCGCCAAGAGTCGGGGCTGTCTCACGCAGGAAGAGCGCGAGGCAGCCTTTCGTCTGCTGGGGGTGTGCCAAGACGAAAGAGAGGGGTGGATCGCTGTCTGCCCCTGTGGTCATAGCGGCGGACGGCAGAGGGATAGGAGAGGAGAAGGAACGGACGCATTTTTTAGATGAGACAGCCGTGGCTTTTTGGTAACGGACGTATAACAAGGACTGCCCTATGAGCCGAAGGTGGCTCATAGGGCAGTCCTTGTTATCTGTGCTTGAGGAGGCAGCAGCCGCCGAAGCGGGCGCAGGGGGCGTGCGCTTTGGCGTCCCGCTCGTCGGTGGAGCGGTGGCGGCAGTTGACGATGGAGTGGCAGGCCAAGCGGTTTTTTAAGAAGTTTTCCACTAAGTCGTCGGGTCTCCCCGATAGACCTAAAAAGACGAGCAGCCCCGCTTCCTTGAGGGCGTTGCGGTACCCCGCCCCCATGCGAAAGGAGAAGACGACGTTGATCTTTTCTTCGCGGAGGGCGCGGAGGAGCTCCGTGATGTTCTTGGCGTCGAGACGGAGGCGGCGCGTGGCGCTGATCGTTTCTCCCCGCGTCTCGTAGCATAGAAAGGCCATCGCCTGTGCGAAGTCTTGCTCGGGGGTTTTCGCCGAGGGTTCGGGGATGAGGATGCGGGCTTCTTCCCCGATGGAGGCGGGGCTTCCGGGCGTATCGCCGAGGGTGTCCATCTCGCAGCGGAGCAGCCCGCGGCAGAGGTCGTAGTCTCCCCCCGCGATGGAGAGCGGCAGGCCGTCCACCAAGCATTGCGCCATCTTGCGGCGGGCGTCGAAATAGAGTTGCTGGACGCTGCCGCGGGAGATGTTCATTTTGGCGGCGCACATTTCCTGTGTGAAGCCGAGGTAGTCGATGAGGCGGATCGCTTCGTATTCTTCGACGGTCATGGTGACGCGCACCGCGTTGCTGCCCTTTTCGGCGCGAAATTCCGTATACTGGGGCAGAAAGCAGACGCGGCGCTGTTTTTTCGGACGGGGCATCGGTACGCTCCCTTCTTCTTTATTTATGCGTACGCGATATAGTTTAGCATATTTTCCTCTCTTGTGGGAGAGGTGCAGCACCGACGGTGCGCAGGGAGGCGCGGGCGGCGACGATGGGGATGCCCGCTTCGTCTTGCAGGATCTGTGCGTCTACGCCGTAGACTTCCCGCAGCATCGCGGCGTGAATGACGGCGGTCGGCTTGCCGTGGGCGTACAGTCCGCCCCCGGGGGCAAAGACGAAGGCTTCATCGGCAAAGCGGGCGGCCAATCCCAGATCGTGCAGCACTAAGATGAAGGTGATGTCATGCGTTTGGCTGATGGTGCGCACCGTTTCGCAAAGCTCCAGCTGCTTTTGAAGATCGAGGCTGTTCGTCGGTTCGTCCATGAGGACGAGCTGCGGCTTTCGCACCAAGGTTTGGGCGATGGAGACGAGCTTTTGCTGGCCGCCGGAGAGACGCGCAAAGGGGAGGAAGGCAAGCTTTTCCAAGTGGAGGAGGGAGAGGACGTCCATGACGGCGGCTGTGTCTTCCTCCGTCACTTTCCAGTGCAGACGGGGCAGCCGCCCCAAAAGAACCGCCTCAAAGACCGTGAACCCGGCGGCTTTCGTCTCTTCCTGCGGCAGGTACGCGATGCGCGCCATTTTTTCTTCGTGGCTCATCGCCCTGACGTCCCTGCCCTCGTAGAAGATCTTGCCCGAGGCGGGGAGAAGGCCGAAGAGACACTTTAAGAAGGTGGATTTGCCGGAGGCGTTTGGGCCGATGATGGCATTGAATTTCTCACGAAAGGTGAGGGAAAGCCCCGAAAATATCATGCGGTCTTTCGCATAGCCGAAGGCCATGTCTTTGACTTGGATCATGTATATCGCCTCCCGGCGGTAAAGATGAGGAGCATAAAGAAGGGGATGCCCAAGAGGGATGTGATGAGCCCGATGGGCAGCAGGGTGCCGGGAATCAGCACCTTGGAGAGGAGGGAGGCCATCGAGAGGAGAAAGGCGCCGAAGAGCGCCGAGGCGGGGAGCAGATAGCGGTGATCCTCGCCGACTAAGCCCCGCGCCAAGTGGGGGGCGGCCAGCCCCAAAAAGCCGATGGTGCCGACAAAGGAGACGGTGGTGGCCGTGAGGAGGGAAATGAGGATGACGACTTGCCGCCGCAGCCGTGGGACGTTTACCCCGAGGCTCAGCGCGCGGGCGTCTTGCAGGACGAGGGCGGTGAGCTGCCACGCGCGGCGGTAGAGGAAGACGAGGGTCAAAAGGGTGATGGCGAAGAGGAGGAGCGCCTTGTCCCATGAGGCTTTCGCCAGACTGCCGAACGTCCAGAAGACGAGGCTTTGGAGCTTATTTTCGTCGGCGATGTACTGGAGGAACATGGTCAGGGAATTGAAGATGAAATTCAGCGCGATGCCGAAGAGGATGATGGTGTTTCGGCTGCTCGCTCGCCACGCCGCGAAGCGGTAGATGAGAAAGGCTGCCACGAGGGAGAAGCCGAAGGCGTTCGCCGTGACGACGAGGTTGGGCGGCAAGAGATCGATGTTCACTTGCAGGACGATACCGGCCGCCGCGCCGAATGCCGCCGCCGCCGATATGCCTAACGTATAGGGGCTGGCCATGGGATTGCCCAAGATCGTCTGCATCTCACAGCCGCCGACGGCGAAGGCGACGCCCGCTAAGACGGCCATCACCGCCATGGGAAGGCGGATGCTGCGGATCACAGTGTCGGTGGTAGGATCGACGCTGCCGCCGGTGAGGACGACGGCGGCTTCCCGAAGGCCGATGTCCGAGGAACCGGCGATGAGATTGAGCACGAAGCCCGCCGCCGTCCCCAAGAGGAGCAGGAGGACGACGAGGACTTTCTTTTGCGTGATGGCTTGGTAGACCTTTTGCCCGTCGGCGGCGAGCGTGGGCGGCGCGGAGGAAAGATCCGCCGCTTGATGCTTTCGCGTGGTTTCTCCCCTCATGGGAGCCTCATCTTCCAGAGGCCGTCGCTGCTTTTGACGATCATGAAGCGATCGTAAAATTCGGCGAGACGCGCCTCGGGATCGATGTCGGCAAACGCTTCCGGGTGAAAGAGCTTGGCGAAACTCAAGGTGGGATAGAAGACGCAGCAGGTGCGGGAGAGTTCATGCTGATATTCGTAGACGTTCTTGTTTCTGACGGCTTTCAGGCGATCCCAGCCGGGGCGCTTTACGATGCTGAACCGATCCTTGATGGTTTCCTCCGGCGGGGCGCAAAGCCCCATGGGCGATGTGCCGCTGATGAGGATGAAGTCTGGGTCGGAGGTCAGTACATATTCGGGATCTAAGCTCACCGAGCCGGGCGGCCCGTTCACCGGCCTGCCCGCTCCGGCGCGGTCAGCTAAATTCTCGCCGCCGGCGCGGGCGACGAGCGTTCCCCAGCCGGACACGTTGCTGCGGCTCGATGGCCCGAAGATTTCCGCCGAGCCGGATTTTTCGTAGTAGACTAAGGGCTTCGCTGTATTGACCCTCGCGAGTCCCGCTTCTAAATCGGCGAATTGCTTATCCAAAAAGGCGGCGACCTCGTGCGCCTTTTCTTTTTCGCCGAAGACTTCTCCCAGTAAACGGTAGAGATCCTGCGCCGCATGGGTCGTGTCGCCCGGCACGTCGATCAAAAGAAGCGCGATGCCGGCTTCCGTCAGGCGCGGCTCGATGTCCAAGGCGTGCATATGTCCCTGCATGGCGGAGTTCACGATCAAGACGTCCGGCTTGGCGGTCAAAATCGCTTCCACGTCGAAGGGCGCGTTGTGCGGAGAGATGATCTTCCATTGGCTTTTATACTGGGGAAAGCGCGGTTCATATACTTTGTCGTAGCTTTTTTTGCCGCCGGAATCTCCGACGCCCTTCAGCATGGCGAAGGCTTCTTCCCCTTTCAGGGGGACGATGAAGTCGATCAAATCAAAGGTGCTGATCGCGTAGCTTCGGACGGGCTGCTTTAGCGTCACGCGTCGCCCGGCGGCGTCGGTCACCGTCACGGTCTCTTGCGCGTTCTTTTCCGGTGTCGCCTCCTCCTTTTTGCAGCCGGTGAGGCAGAAGAGGAGCAGGAGGGCGAGGCACAGGAGCGCGTATGGTTTTTTCATGGGATCTCCTTTCTATGAAGGGAGCGCCCCGAAGTTCGAGGCGCCCGCTTTTTCTTAGAACGTGTATTGATAGGAGAGATTGTAATTGATGCCGGGCTGCCGGAAATCACGCGTCTGCTCGTAGTAGCGGTCAAAGAGGTTGTTCACGGCAAAATTGATGACGTGTGCCCCGACGGAGTAGGATACGGTGAGATCCGTCACCATGTAAGGGGAGACGTAGTCGCTGTCCGAGGCGTCGGGGATGGCGCCGAAGTAGCGCAGCTCCAACGCCGCCTGCCAGCCGTGGAGGTTGTCCCAGCGAAGACCCGTGTTGAAGGTGGATTCCGGCATCCCATTGAGGGGCGCATTGAAGCGGTCGCCGCTCTTTGTCGTACTCTGTCGCGTATACCCGGCGCTTAGAGCCCAGTGGGGGTTAAAGCGATGCTCGCCGGTGAATTCCACGCCCTTGACTTTGACGTTGCCGACGTTGTAGACGATGGGCGGCAGGAGGCCTCCCTTGAATTGGATGTTCAAAAAGTCGTCGATGTCGTAGTAGAAGCCGGTGACCCCTACCGTCGTCTTGTCGTCCAGTTTCGCCCGCCAGCCAAGCTCGTAGTTCATACCTTTTTCTGGCGAGGGAACGCCGAGGAGCGACTGCCACGCCGCGTGGGATAGCCCGGGGGCAAAGGCCGCCTGATAGGAGCCGATCCGATCGATGTAGCCGGTGCTCCAGCGGCTGAAATCAGCGACGGTGGGCGAGCGGAAGAGCCGACGGGCGCTGAGGTGGAGCGTCTGCCGGTCGCTCAGCGTTTGGGTGATCTTCAAGCCGGGGGAAAGCTGGGTGAAGGTTTTGTCCCGCAGTGCACCGCTGTTCGCTTCAAATTTGTTGTGATCGTAGCGAAGCGACAATCCCAAGGTCGTCCGATCCGTCAGCGCCCAATCGTCCTCCACGAAGACGCCGGTGGAGGGCAGCTCGTATCGACTGTCCTCGGTGCGGATCTCGTAGACCATCTTCCCGTACTGGAGGCCGTAGCGCAGGGTGTGCGCCCCAGCGCGGGCGGTCTGCTGAAAGTTGAGGCCGTAGTTTCGGAGCCTCGAATCCCAATACGGCGCCCAACCCAAGAGCCGCAGCTTGCCCATGGGCTTAATGACGCGGCGCACCTCATCGTGGCGCGTCTGCCGGTAATCGAAAAGCCCGAGGGAGGTGGTGGGGGTGGTGTACTGGAGGGCGATGTTGTCCGTCTTCCACTGCCGGTAGCCGTCGCCCCAGTTCTGCGCGTTCGGCGTCACGGGGTAGGCGCTGTCATAGCCTAAGTATTCGGCGGCGGGGTTTTTCGTGCGATTGTTCGCGAGGATGATGCCTTCGCGGTTGTAGATGTGGGAGTAGGAAAGGTTCAGGTGATCGGCGTCGTTCAATTTATAGGTGACGTCGAAATGGAGGTTGTGCCCGTTGGAGTCGTTGTTTCGATAATAGCCGCCGCTCTTGGCATAGGAGGCGTTGAGGTTATAGGAAAGGCGCTGATCGGCGCTGGTGCCTTGGTGGATCAGGGTCGTCTTGTGCGTGCGCCAACTGCCGACGCTCTGCCGCAGGGTGGTTTTCGATCCCGGTACGTCGGCGTCGTCGGTGATGATGTTGATGACGCCGCCTACCGCGCCGCCGTAACGCGCCGAGGTGCCGCGGATCAGTTCGATTTTCTTTATCCCGGTGACGGGCAGGGCGTCCCATTCCATGGCGCGTCCCATCGCGATTTCGCCGATGTTCGTTACCACGTTGCCGTTGATGGCGATGACGGTGCGCTCGTGGTTCAGACCTCGCAGCCCCACTTGGATGCCGTTGTTCTGCCCTTTCGTCACCACGACGCCGGGGACGTTGGCTAAAATATCTGCCGCTGTCTTAATTTGTCCGGCGTCGATCAGCTCTTTTACATTGACCGAGGTTTCCGCCGTGTCGGTATCACGGTGCGCCACCACCACGATCTCGTCCAAGTCAAAGGTTTGCAGGGCTTCCGCCGCCTCTGCGGCGGACTGTGCGGCCAAGAGGGACAGCGCCCCGGCGAAGCCCATCATCATTTTTTTCATGGTGTCAAATCTCTCCTTTATGGTCATAGGTTGTTTAGGTTTTCGCTTCAGTCTTCGACGGCGTCGATGTCCTTGGCGTAGGGCTTGATGTCGATGAGACGGCTGCCGTCCACCGCGTCAAGACCGGTGACGTAGAGCGCGTTCCCCTCGCGCCGTGCGAGATGCACGATGCAGAGATTGATGGGATTAGGCCGATGGGGAGAGCGGCTGGCAAAGACGCCCCAGAGTTCCTTTCGCGCGGGGGGAATCGTTTGCAGGCGGCTCCGATCCGCCAAATGCGCCTCGTAGAGGACGAGGTAGCGCTGCCCCTCTTCCACGCCTAAGAGTGCGTCACCGTACGCAGGATCTACCTTGATGACGGAAACCGCGTCGGAAAACCGTCCCTGCCGGGGACATGCGCCCGGTTCTTGGAAGGGGCTGTGAATGGTGCCAAGAGGTTTTACTTCCACACGAATCACCTCCTCACGGGAAAAAATAGGCTGATTCTCTCGGGGTAGATAGGTTGATGCTCTCGTTTTTTGTTTTTGAGATTATCATATGCAAATTATAGTGACCGAGGGAGGCTTTGTCAATTATCCTGAATAAAAAATGGAGGGGTTTTGAAAAAATTCCTGAATGGAGGGGCGCATATAAGGAGAAGAAGCGTTTGACAAGACGCCGCGCCTGTGTTATCATACGGGAAGTTAAGCGCCTTTGGCGCTTTCCCCAACCGCTCGGCGAGGTTCTAAAATCAGCGAACGCTGTACCGTAGTCGGCGAGTAAACGCATGGGAGGTGTAAGATTAGATGTACGCAATCATCAAGACCGGCGGCAAGCAGTATAAGGTGGCCGAGGGTGACACGATCTACGTGGAGAAGCTCGACGCGTCCGAAGGTGACGCGGTGACGTTCCCGGCGGTTCTCACCATCGTCAATGACGCTGAAGTCACGGTGGGCAAGCCCTTCGTCGAAGGGGCAAAGGTCACGGGCAAGGTGGAAGCCCAAGGCAAGGCGAAGAAGATTTTAGTCTTCAAGTACAAGGCGAAGTCGAACTATCGCCGTCGTCAGGGTCATCGTCAGCCCTACACGAAAGTCGTGATCGAAAAGATCGAGGCGTAATTGCCGATGATCCACATAGACGTTTTTCGTTTAGCAGACGGGAAAATATCCGGGATGCGGGTGCACGGCCACAGCGGCACGGCGGCGCGCGGACAGGATATCGTCTGCGCGGGCATATCGGCCTTGGCGCAGACCGCTCTTTTGGGGATAGGCGAGCATTTGCATCGGCCGCTTGACTATGATGTCAGGCCGAGCGGTGACTTGCGGATGAAGCTCAAGAGCGAGCCCGATGACCTCACACAGGCAATATTGGAGACGGCACAGTTAGGATTCGCCGCCATTCAAAGGGCGAATCCGGATGCCGTCCGGATGAACGAGTTACGGGGGTGAAACCGCATGAATTTTCAATTCGATTTACAGCTTTTCGCACATAAAAAGGGCGTCAGCAGCACGCGCAACGGACGCGACAGCGCCGCCCAGCGTCTCGGCGTCAAGGCGCAAGCCAATACGGTGGTGACGGCGGGGAGCATTTTGGTTCGTCAGCGTGGGACGCATTTCCACCCGGGCAACAATGTTGGCATCGGTAAGGATGATACGCTGTTCGCGAAAGTGGCGGGCAAGGTCGCTTTCGAGCGCCGCGGCCGCTATCGTCGCCAAGTCAGCGTGTACGCGGTGGAAGAAGCACAAGCGTAAGTGAGACAAAGCATGTACCTGCGTCTTCGGGCGCAGGTATTCTTGTTTTTAGACTTTGGGGGTTTTTATGCAATTTATTGATCGGACGACCATCACGGTGAAGGCGGGGGACGGCGGACATGGAAAGTCGGCGTTTCGTCGGGAAAAATTCGTCCCCAAGGGCGGCCCCTCCGGCGGCGATGGGGGACGCGGCGCGGACGTCATCTTCGTGGTGGATCCCAATATGAATACGCTCCTCTATTTCCGCTATCACCGCCAGTTCCGCGGGGAAAGCGGGGAGAACGGCGACATCAAGAACCAGTACGGACACAACGCGCCGCCCTGTCTCGTCAAGGTGCCGCCCGGCACCCTCGTCAAGGACGCGGAGAGCGACGAGGTCATCGCCGATCTCACCGAGGCGGGGCAGCGCGTGGTCATCGCCAAAGGCGGGCGCGGGGGGCGGGGGAACGCGAAATTCTCCTCCAGCAAGAACCGCGCTCCCACCTTCGCGGAGTTTGGGGAGCCGGGGGAGAGTCGGAGCCTTTTATTGGAGCTGAAGCTCTTGGCGGACGTGGGGCTGGTGGGCTATCCCAGCGTGGGGAAGTCCAGCCTCATCGCCTGCGTTTCGGCGGCTCGTCCCGAGATCGCGGAGTACCACTTCACGACGCTGACGCCGGTCTTGGGGGTCGTGCGCGTGGATGACGAGCGGAGCTTCGTCATGGCGGACATCCCCGGCCTCATCGAGGGGGCGGCGGAGGGCGCGGGTCTCGGCCATGATTTCCTCCGTCATGTGGAGCGCACGAAGGTCATCCTGCACGTGGTGGACGCTTCCGGCGTCGAGGGGCGCGACCCGGTGGAGGATTATCACCGAATCAACGCGGAACTGACGAAGTACAGCGCGAAGATCGCCCGCCGCCCGCAGCTTCTGGTGGCGAATAAGATGGATCTGCCGGGGGCGGCGGAACATTACCAACGCTTGGAAAAATTAGCGGCTGCGGAGGGGATTCCTATTTTGCCGGCCTCGGCGGCGACGCGCGAGGGTCTTTCTGCCCTCGTCGCCAAGGTGGCGGAGATGCTGGAGGCTTACGTTGAGGAGCCGGAAGAAAGCGACGGGATCAAGGTTTACGACGCAGACAAGGACGAGGATCCCGAGCGGGTGACCATCAGCCGGAACGATCACGGCGATTTTGTCGTCAGCGGGAAGGCTTTGGAAAAATTGGTCGCCATGACGAATTTCGGCAACGATGAGGCCTTGCGCCGCTTCCAGTACATCTGGCGCATGAAGGGCATCGACAGTCGTCTCAAAAAGCGCGGGATCAAAGAGGGCGATACGGTGCGCATCGGGGCGATGGAGTTTGAGTTTCAAGCGTGAGCAAGAGAGAAGGAGAATAGGTTGATACGCCACACATTGACGGATAAACAAAAGCGCTTCCTGCGCACGGAGGGCATGAAGCGCGAGCCGGTGGTCAACGTCGGCAAGGAGGGGGTGACGGCGGCGCTGGTGCAGTCGGCGCGTGCCGTCATCAAAAAGCAGGAGCTGATCAAGGTGCGGGTGCAGAAGAACGCCCCGGACGAGCCGAAGCTGCTGATTGAAATGCTGACGGAGCGAGTGGACGCAGATTTGGTGCAGACCATCGGCCGCAACGCCCTCCTTTGGAAGCGGAATTTTGAAAAGCCGAAGATCGAGCTGCCGTAAGGGGCGAAGGAAAGAAGAGGAAGCGGCATGAAGAGAGCGGGGCTGAAAGAAGCCAAGCGCATCGTGGTGAAGGTGGGGACGAGCACCATCACCTATCCCACGGGGAAGATGAATCTCTCCCGCATGGAAAATTTGGTGCGGGAGCTGACGGATCTAACGAATCAAGGGCGGGAGATCCTTTTGGTGACCTCGGGCGCCATCGCTGTGGGGATGGATCGCATGGGCAAGAAGAAGCGTCCCAAGGCGATCCCTGAGCGGCAGGCCTTGGCCGCCGTGGGGCAGGGGGCGCTGATGCACGCCTATGGCTCTCTCTTTGCCGCTTACGGGAAGACGGCGGGGCAGGTACTCTTGACCCGAGAAAATTCGCTGCGCCACCACCAGTACACCAATTCCAGAAACGCGCTGAAGGCGATGCTCGCCATGGGCGTCCTGCCGGTGATCAACGAGAACGACGCCGTCGCGGTAGACGAGGTGAAGATCGGGGACAACGATACGTTGTCTGCGACGGTAGCGACGCTGGTGGATGCGGATGTCCTCATCCTCCTCTCCGACGTGGACGGCCTCTACACGGCGAATCCCCAGACGGATCGGGCGGCGCGGCTCCTCTCGGAGGTGCGGGAGATCACGCCGGAGATCGAGGCCTTGGCGGGCGGCGCGGGATCGGCGGCGGGCACCGGTGGGATGAGGACGAAGATCGAGGCGGCGAAGATGGCCATGAGCGCGGGGGTGACGATGGTCATCGCCCGAGGGGAAGAGGACGGCGTGATTCGCGCCATCCTGCGGGGGGAAGCGGTGGGGACGCTCTTTCCTGCGAAGGAAGCCCATCTCAAGGCGCGCAAGAGTTGGCTGGCTTTCGGCCGCCACATCGCGGGGGATTTGGTGGTGGACGACGGCTGCGCGGCGGCCATGCTCACCGGCGGGAAAAGCCTCTTGGCGGCGGGGCTCGTCTCAGCGGAAGGGGATTTCGGCGAACGGAGCACGGTGCGCGTCCTGACCTTGGCGGGGCGGGAGATCGCGCGCGGTATCGTCAATTACGACGCCGCATCGCTCCGCAAGATCGCCGGGCACCGCACGAAAGAACTCGCCGAGGTACTCCCGGGGGCGGCGTTCGATGAGGTGATCCACCGCGACAATATGGTGTTGATGGTCTAAAAGGCAGGGATTGACGATGCCGGAGCGATGTGCCATAATGAGGAAAACGGCGTTCGGCCGTTTTCCTTTTCTTTATTCATATGGTAGGAAAAGGCGCGGGGAAGTTTGGCAGAGCGAAGGAGGGGGTGGCGATGGAGATGAGAGCGCAGCTTTTGGCACAGGCGGAACTGGCGCGCAGGGCGGCTCGACAGCTGGCGGTGACGCGGACGACGGTGAAAAATGAAGCGCTTTTCGCCATGGCCGAAGCCCTGACGGAAGGGATGCCGGACATTTTGGCTGCGAACGATGCGGATGGGGAAGCGGCGCGGCAGCGGGGCGTGAAAGGCGCGTTTTTAGATCGCTTGCGCCTCGATGAGGGACGGGTCAACGCCATGGCGGACGGTCTTCGGCAGACGGCGGCGCTCCCCGATCCCGTGGGGGAAGGGGTTTCTTCCGCTCTGCGCCCCAACGGGCTGGAGATTCGGCAGGTGCGCGTGCCGCTCGGCGTGGTGGGGATCATCTACGAAGCGCGTCCCAATGTGACTGCCGACGCGGCAGGGCTGTGCCTGAAGTCCGGCAATGCGGTGCTGCTGCGGGGCGGATCGGAAGCGCTGCGCTCGAACCGCGTCATCGCCCGCCTTTTGACGCGGGCGGCGGAGGAGGCGGGGATGCCCGAGGGGGCGATCACCTTCGTGGACAGCCCGGATCGGCAGGCGGTCGATGTCATGATGGGCTTGAGGGGGCTTCTCGACGTGATCATCCCCCGAGGCGGCGCGGGACTCATTCAAAAAGTGGTGCGAGAGAGCGCCGTGCCGGTGATTGAGACGGGGGCGGGGATCTGCCACACTTATGTGGACGTCGGAGCCGATCTGGCGATGGCGGAGGCCATCGCGATCAATGCCAAGACGTCCCGCCCCGCGGTCTGCAATGCGATGGAAACGCTGCTCGTCCATGAAGCGGAGGCGGAGGCGTTTTTGCCGCGCATCGCGGCGGCCATGGAGAGGCGCGGGGTAGAGCTTCGCGGCTGCGAAAGGAGCCGGGCGATTGTGCCGACGATGGCGGCGGCGACGGACGAGGACTGGGCGACGGAATACGACGATCTCATCTTGTCCATCCGCGTAGTGGAGGATGTCGGGGCGGCCATCGCGCACATCAATCGGTATAACACCGGCCACTCGGAGACGATTGTGACCCGCGATTTTGCGCGGGCGCGGCGCTTCCAGCAGGAAGTCGACGCGGCGGCGGTCTACGTCAACGCATCCACCCGCTTCACCGATGGGTTTGAATTTGGCTTCGGGGCGGAGATCGGGATCAGCACGCAAAAGCTGCACGCCCGAGGCCCCATGGGGCTTAGGGCGCTGACCAGCACGAAGTATCTCATCACGGGCGAGGGGCAGATTCGCCTGTGAGCCGTTTGGTAGGCTACGGGCGCACCCTGCGCCAATATTGGCAAACGCCAAAGGGACGATGGGACATCAAGGAGTATGCGCGCGCTGCTTTTTTCATCGCTCTCACCATCGCGGCAGCGATGGCGGGGCTATGGGGGCTTTTGGCTTTTGGCTGACGGCGAAAGTGACGGACGGCACGGGGGAGAGGAGGGCGTACGATGACGGACACCGTTTCGGAGCTTCGTGAGAGGACGGGCAAGCGGGTGGGGATCTTAGGCGGCACCTTTGATCCCATCCATGTGGGGCATTTGATGATGGCGGAAGCCGTGCGGGGCGAGTACCGGTTAGACGAGATCCTCTTCATTCCGGCCGCTTCCCCCCCGCATAAGCAGGGGCAGCGCATCACGGCGGCGGCGCATCGCTACCTGATGACGGTCTTAGCGACGCTTTCCAATCCCCATTTTATCGTGTCAGATATTGAGATGAATCGTCCAGGCCCCTCCTACACCATTGATACGATCTATGCTTTGCGCTATCAATTTCCCCACACGGCGTTTTCCTTTATCATCGGCACCGATGTCATCGCGGAGATCGCCACTTGGGATCGGGTGGAGGAGCTTTTGACGCTGTGCCCCTTCATCGCCGCCTCGCGCCCCGGCGAGGAGCCGGATTTGGTGCGGCTGCGGCGGGAATTGGGGGCGCTGGGGGAAGCGCGGATCCACCCGGTGACGACGCCGGAGCTGGAGATTTCCTCCACGGATATTCGCCAGCGGGTGCGGCGGGGCGCGTCCATCCGCTACATCGTGCCGGACGCAGTGGAGCAATACATATATAAGGAAGGGTTGTACCGCGATGACGTATGAGGAAAGCCGGATCCTTCTCGCAAAGCGGCTCCGCCCCGCACGCTACGAACATTCTTTGGGCGTGGCGGAGACGGCGGAGCGATTGGCACGGCGGTTCGGCGTGGACGTGGAAAGGGCGCGGCTGGCGGGGCTCCTGCACGATAACGCCCGCGAGTTTCCCGTGGAGGAGATGATCCGAGAGGCGTCGGCGCGGGGCATCCCCGTGACGCCCATCGAGCGGGCGATGCCGCTTCTCCTGCACGCGCCCTTGGGGGCGTACCGCCTGCGTGAGGTGTACGGGGTGACGGATGAGGCGATTTTTCGTGCCGTTGCACTCCACACCGTAGGGGGGGCGGCCATGACGCCGCTCGAAAAAATCGTCTATTTTGCGGACATGATTGAGCCGGGGCGCACGTATAAAGGTGTCGAGGCGCTTCGCGCGATCGGTGAGACGGGGACGCTCGATGAAATCATGTTGGAAGCGTTGAGCCAATCGATCCTCTATGTGGTGGGCGAGGGGCAGCTCGTTCATCCCGATACGGTGACGGCGCGCAACGAGATCTTGCTGTCAGGCACGGTCGCGCAAGGGAAAAAAGTGGTCGCCCCGCGCGCGTGAAGGATGGATACTTTGTCTGTGCTTGAGAACGAGAAAGGAAGAGGGGGGCAGGATGCGCCGATGACCGGACAGACGGAAGCGAATATTGCGGCGAAGCGCCGTATTCGTCGGCGCTATCGGCGCATACAGTTCTTTCGGCTGCTGCTTTTCCTCTCCTTTTTGGGCGGCATTGGCTGGGGCGGCTATCGTGTCTTTCTCTGGGGCGGGGAAGTCTACAATCATTACTATGGCATGTACCAAGCGTATATCGCCCGCAAGGCCAGTCATCAGACGGCGATGGATGCGCAGTTTGACAACTACATGAACGTCCTCCTCCTCGGGGTGGATGAAGGAGAGGAAGACGGTGCGCCAAATGCGGACAGCGTTCTCGTGGTCAGCCTCGATCAGGGCGCGGGACGGGTGCGGGTGCTGTCCATTCCTCGGGGGACGCTGATGACGGCGGCGGATGGAACCTCGGAGACGATCAGCCGCATATACCGCATGGGAGGGCCGATGGAGGCGATGCGTGCGGTGCGTGATCTCTTGGGCGTCACGCTTCACTACTATGTGGTTCTCGATCCGAAGATTTTGGCAGAGCTTGTCGACGCCGTGGGCGGGATCGACCTCTACGCAGAGATGCCCATGGACTATGAGGATCCCGACGCGCATCTCGCCATCCATATTGCGCAGGGCTATCAGCACATGGACGGGGATACCGTACAGAAATATCTTCGCTATCGGAGCGGCGAATTGGGCGATATTGGCCGCGTGCAGCGGCAGCGCCGCTTCGTCAAGGCCATGTACGACCGATTGCTCCAGCTCGATACGGTGCCGAAACTGCCGCAGCTCGCTCAGATTTTGCAGGCGCGGGTGACCACGAGCGTCGAGGTGTGGGACTCGGGACAGCTGGCGGCGGTGGTGCAGACGCTCTCCCCGGAGCCGCCGGATACCGCCATGCTGCCCGGTGCGCCGCAGGTGGGGGACGACAGTGTTTATGTGGCGGATCTTCCGAAGGTGAAGGAGAAGATCGCGGAGCTTTTCCCGGAGCCTGTGGCAGGAGAGGAAAGCAAGGACGGCGCGAAGCCGTGAAAGGAGAATGAAGCGTGTTTGATACGTCGGAGTCATTGGCGCATGCGATAGCGGCAGCGGCCAGCAATAAAAAAGGGCGGGACATCGTCCTCATGGATATGCGGAAGGTCACGGTATCCACGGATTATTTCGTCGTTTGCTCGGGGAACACCGTGACCCAGACCCGTGCCATCGCGGATGAGATTGAGGATAAATTGAAGGAAGCCGGCGTGGAGATCGGCCACAAGGAAGGGTACCGGGAGGGCGAATGGGTTCTTTTAGACTACGGCGATTGTGTCGCCCACGTATTCACCCGGGACAGCCGTGAATATTATGCGCTGGAGCAGCTTTGGGGCGATGCGGTACTGACTCCTTATGAGGATGAGTGAGAACGGGGCGAAGCAGGTGACGGGAAAAGAGAAATTGCCGGGTTCCATCGCGACGCTGCGCGTCGCCCGCTTGGCGGAGATGGGGGCGTTCTTAGACGCAGAGACCGGTCGGAGCAGCGATGATATTCTTCTCCACAAGGAGCAGCAGACGGCGCCGGTGGCTGTCGGGGACGAGGTGCGCGTCTTTCTGTACCGCGATCCCAAGCGGCGGCTGACCGCCAGTATGCGCCTCCCGAAGATGAAGGAGGGGCAGATCGCGCGCTTGAAGGTCATCAACGTCAGCAAAGACGGCGCTTTTTTAGACGTGGGGACGGAGCGGGGCATCTTTCTTCCCTACGCCGGGATGCGGGGACGCCCCCAGATCGGCGAAACGGTTTGGGCGAAGCTCTACACCGATAAATCGGGGCGTCTAGCTGTCACCATGGAAGTGGAAGACGAGATGCGCCGCGCTGCAAAATCGGCGGCAGACGTACCCGTCGGCAGCTTCGTCACCGGGCAGATTTATAACTACACGGATCAGGGTGCGTTTCTTTTTTCGACGGAGCGGTACATCGTCTTCATTGATCGAAAAGAAATGGTGGATCGTCCCCACGTGGGGGAGACCGTCACGGCGAGAGTGACTTTCGTCCGAGAGGATGGCCGCCTCAATGCGTCGCTTCGGGAAGTCAAAGAAAAGGCGATGGTGACGGACGGCGAGGCCATCTTGGCGCTGCTTCGCGAGCATCATGGGCGCATGCCGTACAGCGACGCGTCTTCTCCCGACGTCATTCGGGAACGGTTTCGGATCAGCAAGGCTGCGTTCAAACGCGCCATGGGCGGGTTACTGAAGCAGGGCTTGATCGAAGAACGGGATGGCTGGACGTACTTGAAAGAATAAACGGCTGGATAGGTCATTTTACCCTGTAACTTTTTTCATAAAAGTGAAAGGGGAAGCAGGAGTTTCCTTGTCGGTCACGAATATATAAGAAAAATGGACTTTGTTGGGGGCGACATATATGGCAGAAACGAGTGGAGATAAAAAGGGCATTCTGCTGGAAACCGGCACGAATGAATTTGAAATTGTGGAGTTTAACATCGGGGCGGTCAATTACGGAATCAACGTAGCGAAGGTGCGCGAGGTCATCACGAGCGCCGATTTCCCCGTGACGTCGATGCCGCAGGCGCATCCGTACATCGATGGCTTGTTCACCCTGCGGGGGCGTTCCATGCCGCTCGTGAATCTGCCGCGCTGCCTGAATGTGGCGGGGACGGATAAACCGCGAAATATCATCGTGACGGAGATCAACAATTACCATATCGGTTTTTTGGTGGACAATGTGTCCCGCATTCACCGCATTTCGTGGAAAGAGATGGAGCCGGCGCCTGAGGTCGGGGATCAGTCCCGCGTCGTGGGGATCATCAAGATGGAAGGTCGGATCGTGCTGCTCTTGGATTTCGAGACGATCATCGCTGAGATCAATCCCGAGGTCAATGCTAAACTGACCACGTTTGAAGAGGCGGAAGACGACATCAAAGAACTTCGCTCCAAGGAGCACATCGTGGTGGCGGAGGATTCCACCATGCTGCGGGAGCTCATTGTGGAAACGCTCCATGAGTCTGGTTATCGCTTCGTGAAAGCGAATGGCAACGGCAAGGAAGCGTGGGAATATCTCCTGAGCCTGTCACAGATCGATAAACCCATTGACGATCTTGTTCGGCTGGTCATCACCGACATTGAGATGCCCCAGATGGACGGTCATCGTCTCCTTAAGCTCATTCGGGAGAACGAGCGCTTGAAGGACATCCCCGTCGTCCTCTTCTCGTCCCTCATCAATGAAGAAATGCGCCTCAAAGGGGAAGCGTTAGGCGCCAGCGGGCAGATCTCAAAGCCGGAGATCAATCAGCTCATTCAGTTGGTGGATAAGTTGATCTTCGGTAAGCCGGCGCAAGACATCGCCGAGGTAAAGTAAATTTCATCGGGCTGTTGATGCAAACGTAAAGCGCCTGTCCTTTCGCAGCAAGGACAGGCGCTTTTTTGGTTCTCCCTATTAAAGACGATGCGTTACGTCGCGGGTGGTGGCGGAATGGCACTTTCTTCGGCTTTTTTGGTCGCCGTGTAGATGTCTTGGATGACCAAGCGAATGATGACCATGAAGGGAACGGCTAAGAACATGCCCGGGGCGTCCAAGAGGTTGCCGCCCAAGAGGATTCCCAAGAGGATGGCGATGGGATGGAGTTTGAGGGAGCGGCCAATGAGCATGGGATAGACAAAGTTGTGGTTGATCTGGGTGAGGAGAAGATAGAAACACATCGTTTGCAGACCTACCCAAGGGGAGATGGTCGCCGTCATGGCAACGCCAAACGCAGAGGCGATGGTGGGGCCGATGACGGGAATAAATTCACTGACGCCGGAAACTACCGCGAAAACCGCCGCGTAGGGGAGATCGCGGAAAGCGAAATAGAGGAAGACGACCGTGCCCATGAGGAAACAGATGGCCAATTGACTGTAAATGTAGATGTTGAGCGCGCGAAGGATCCGGTCGAAGAGGCGAAAGACGCGCAGGTGATCTTTGGAAGGGAATAGGCGCGTAATCCAGCCTTGGATGGCGCGGCCATCCTTTAAGAGATAAAAGGCGGTAAACAGGATGATGACGATGTCGAACACTTTATTGAAGAGGGAAATCAACATGGTCAAGGAGGAGCGAACGGCGGTGATGGAGAGAGAGGCCAGTTCCGTCCAAAGGTTGTCGATCTCTTGGGACAGAAAGGAGGAGGAGGAAAAAAGGTCACGGATGTTCGAGGTCAGGGTCGGCAGATCATGGGTAAATTTTTGTACCGAAGCGGCCAGCGGGGCGGACAATACGGTAAAAAAGCCGAAGGCGAGGGTGATGAAGCAGAGAAGGCTCAGCGCCGCGCCGGCGGAGCGCGGAATGTAGCGCACGCGGTACAGATGATCCACCAGAGGGTGCAGCAAAAGGTCGATGAGGAGGGCGATGAAGACCACGAAGGCGAGCTGGGGGAGGAGCCAGAAGGCGGATAACACAAAAAGAAAGCTGATGGCCAGCAAGATGGATGTTTGATGTTTCTGCCACATGGGCATATCCTCCTTTCGTCCCGGGCAAGCGATACCTGTTGGCGGCGGTGCATGGTTTTCGCCGAGGTGCAGTGCGCGGCAAAAGAAACATGCATCCGCTTCATTTCTGCTAAATTATAGTATGAATTTCGCTCTTTGTAAATGAAGGAAAGAAAATACTTTTACGGATAGAACGCGGTTTTTTGGTGTGCTTTTTCCGTTTCGCAGAAAGCTTGGGACTAAAGGCGTATACAAACGAAAAGCGTAGGTATTGACTTATGGAAATGTCATAGTAGAATATTTACATGAGATTGATGGTAGAGAAAATAAAGGAGGGTTAGGATGTTTTTCAAATCGACACCGCAGAGGGCGGCAGCCTCGCCGGCGCCAGAGCCGTCGGCAGATACGAGAGAATTGGAAAAGTATGTACAGGCATTACTCGGAGGAGAGCTGTCCCGTCCCGCACCGAGACTGCGGGATCCAAGGCTGCAGGCAGTCGCGGATTTAGTGGAGCAGTTTGCGCGCAAAGAAAGCGATATGCTGGTGGAGCTGTCGCGGGAAATCAATCATGCGGTGTATGAGACGGTGGAGGCGGCCAATCGTCTCAATGAATTGGCGCGGGAAAACCGAACCGTGCAGACCAATGTGAAAGAGTTGATGGCGGCGGTCAACTCCATGACCGACGATATTGTGTATTTGGCGGAAGCTACCTCTAAGACGGCGGAGCAGACGGGCGTGGGCAAGAGTGCCATGGAAATGACCCGGGCGACGATTGAGGGGGTGGCGAAGGAAACGGGAAGCGCCCAGGCGGGCATCGCCGGCATGACGGATCATGTGACCTCGCTCCATGACCGCACGGCCAGCATCGACAACTTGGTGGTCACCGTGAACAGCATCGCCGAGCAGACGAACCTTTTGGCGCTCAATGCTTCCATTGAAGCGGCGCGCGCCGGGGAACACGGTCGGGGCTTTGCCGTGGTGGCGGACGAAGTGCGCAAGTTAGCCGAGCAGTCCAAGACTTCGGTGGATGAAATTCGCGGGCAGCTCACCCAGATCCGCACGGGTGTCGAGGAGATCGCAGGCGAGTTCCACCACATGGACGAATCCTTCAAGGCCAATGTGGAATCTGTGGGCAAAGCCACCGGGGAAACGAATAAACTGACGGATGTGTTCGACACCATCAATACGACGGTCGATGCCTTGGCGCCCTTAGCGCAGCGGCAGTCCGCCGCCTTTGAGGAAATGAACGCGACGCTCAACTCCACCGTGGACGACGTGGTGCAGATGGCAGACGACTCCAAGAGCTGCAACGCGGGCATTTACGCTTCCGTCCGCAAAACGAATGCCGTTCGCATCAAGATCACGCAGATGAACATTCCTTTCGATCCGAAAACCATCGTTGATTTTGCGAAAACAGATCACCTCGTGTGGGCGATGCGGATCCATCAGATGGTTTGGGGGAACATTGAGCTAAAAGCGGCCGATGTCGCTTCCCATGCGGATTGTCGGCTTGGCAAGTGGTACTCGGGCGACGGTGCGGCAAAATACAGCCATTTATCGGAGTATCAGCGGTTGGGAGCCATCCATGAACAGTTCCATAAACTTTGCGCCACGACCATTGACGCGCATTACGCGCATCGGGCGCAGGAAGTTGAGGACAATCTTGGGGAGATTGATCGGCTTTCGCGGGAAGTTTTGGATTGCATGAATTCCATCCAGCGGCACATGTAAATTTCATAGGCGCAGGATGCGCTCCTTGGCGTTTTGGCGAAGGAGCGCATTTTTCGTTTGACAGAAAAGTTTCGATGTCGAGCCATTCCCGTTATTTTGTGGGAAAAAGAGCGGATTGACGGATGAATGGATAAGTTTCTATAATACAGCTAAAAGGGAGGCGATCATCATGGGATTGTTTCAGAAAAAGACGAAGATGCTTCGGCAAAAGGCGGCGGCCTTAGCGGCGGCGGCGGTATTCTCCCTCTCGATCGGGAGTGCACCGACGGTGGAGGCCGGTTGGGGAAGCATTATCGGGGCGGGGATCCAAGCAGGGGTGCAGTACGCCCTCGTGGACAACGCCATGAAGCATTATGACGGAGAGGGACGCGCAGAGTTCTTCGACATGATGCAGGAAAAGTATGGGGTCAATGAAGACGAGGAACTGAATGAACGCTTGGACGTCATCATGGGGAATCTCTCCCGTGCCATCGCGCGCGTGGATCCGTCCATTACGCAAAAGCCCTATAACTATTTCATCAATACGGACGAGAGCTTCAATGCTTTCTGCTCCTTGGGGCATAACATCAGCGTCAATACCGGCATGTTCAATTTGGTTGCCAACGACGACGAGGTGGCGGTGGTTTTAGGCCACGAGATGGGGCACGGGCAGAAGGAGCATGTCCGAAAGAGTCTTAAGGGGACGCTGAACGCTTCCATTTTAGGCTCGATTGTCGCGGAGGCCACCGGGGTTGAGGCGCTCGGAAATATCCTGGTCAATAACATCAGCGCTGTCCATGTCACGAAACCCCAGGAGTGGGAAGCGGACAATTTGGCCTTTGATTATATCATCCAGTCGGACTACAATCCGGGCGCCTGTGCCGCCATCTGGCAGCGGGTCATGGATCAATACGGCAGTGGCAGCAAGAATTTTGTGGGGGATATTTTCAACCCGTCCGATCATCCGTCCCATAAGGAACGGCGGGATAGTTATGCGAAGAAATTAGCGGAATACTCCGGCGGCAAAGTGAAGATTGAGGTCAAAGATGATGTGGCGACGGTGCGGGTCAATGGGAAGGACTTCATCGCTCCGTCGGCTACGGAAAACATGAGCGGCAACGAGCGGGCGTATTTTGTCGCCGGTGCGCTCGCGAAGGCGTACCATAACGGTACGGCAGGGGAAGCCTATGCTTCTGACGATACCGTTTATTTTGGCGATCAAGCCGTCGTTTCTCCGATTGGGGCTGATGCCTCGGCGGAGGAATTGGCCGCGCTCTTGAATCGGATCAAATAAGGGGGCGCGAGAGGCTTTTCTGTCCCGCCACAAGGTGATATAATATAAACACTTAACGAGTACGACCAGAGGGAGTACGAGTTTAGTGTCACTATATACCTAACCACTTAGCAAAGGCGAACGAAGTGAAGACTGCGCTTAGTGGTTAGGTGTAATGTAGCACAGGCAGAGCTTTGCCTTTGTCAGGAGAATGGCTTGGCGTTTTACGGAAGGAGGCGTTTTTTTGAAGGGAGTTTTGCGGCGCGGTTTGGTCGCGGTCTGCGCCTGTCTGGCCTTTTCGGCGGGAGCGGAGGCGGCGTCCTTTCAATTAGGCGACGAGGGGCCGGAGGTTGCGGCGGTGCAGCAGACGCTGCTTGACTTGGGGTATGATGTCGTGGCCGACGGGGATTTTGGCCCGGGGACGGCGGCGGCGGTCAGAGACTTTGAACGCGCACATGGACTTACGACGGATGGCGTCGTCGGCGCGGAGGTCTATCAGGCGCTCATGGGGCGTCCTTTTCCCGCTGTCAGCCGCGGGACGGGGGCGAGTTCCTATCGCCGTCTCATCGCCTTGGCCAAGCAATATTTGGGCGTGCCTTACGTCTATGGCGGCTCGACGCCGGGGGGCGGTTTTGACTGCTCCGGCTTCGTCTATTATGTCTTTGGCCAGATGGGCGTGCGCTTGCCGCGCTGCGCCGACGATCAGTATCTGGTAGGGCGTCCCGTGTCCAAGGAAAATCTCCAGCCGGGGGATTTGGTGTTCTTTTCCGCCGATGGCATCGAGGTTTCTCATGTGGGGATCTATCTGCAAGGCGGAGAGTTTATCCATGCGTCTTCCAATTCTTGTATCACTTACGACACGTTGGAGAGGGACTATCGCCGGGAACATTATGTCGGGGCGCGGCGCATTCCCTTGCCGCGATGAGCTGCAAAAAAACTGCCGGGCTACGTTGCCCGGCAGTTTTTTTATGGTGGATTTTTCCGAGGTGGTCATTCTTTTTCAGCGATGTGGCTCTCGGCAGGGACGGATGCCGGATGCGCAAAGAAGGTCAGCACGCCGCCGAGCGCCGCGCCGAGGAGGGCGGGCAGGAACCAGCCGAGGTTGACGCCGTAGAGGGGCAGGTACTGCGTGAGGAGGCTGTCCAATGTAGTCCATGCGAACCCGGCTTCTTTCAGACCGCCGTAAATGCTAAAGAGCGAGGTGAAGGCGAGGCTGCACCGATAGACGTAAGGGCCGGCGCTTCCCAGCCGGTCAGCCAGCGTCAGGAGTACCAAGACGATGACGATGGGGTAGAGGGCGATGAGGAAGGGGATGGAAATTTGGATGAGCCCCGTCAGACCGATGTTGGCGGCGGCAAATCCGAAGATGGCGCCCCCTAAGGTGAGCTGTCCGTAGGTCAGGCGACCGTTGGATACGTCCGAAAAATAGGAGGCGAAGGCCGTCAGCATCCCGCAGCTTGTCGTCAGGCAGGCCAACATGATGATGAGGGCTAAAATGGTCTGCCCCGCTGCGCCAAAGAAGATGGCGGAGGTTTTCGTGAGGATGATGCCGCCGTTTTCTGCGATGCCGACCATCTCGGTGCTCGTGGCGCCGAGGTAGGCGAGGGAGAGATAGACGAGCGCCATCAGCGCTACGGCGAGAACGCCGCTCAAAAAGCAGGCGCGCCCGATGATCCGCGGCTCGGTGATGCCGGAGCGCTGGATGGCGGTGACGACGATGGCGCCGACGGCCACGGAAGCCAAGAGATCCATGGTTAAGTAGCCGTTTTGGAATCCTTCAGCAAAGGGGAAGGCGAGATAGGCGCCTTGGGGCGCTTGGATGGAGCCTAAAGGCGAGGCAAAGGTGCGGATGAAGAGCAGCACCAAAAAGAGCAGGAGCGCCGGCGTGAGGATCTTCCCCACGCGGTCAATGAGTTTGCCCGGATTGTGTGCCAGCCAATACGTGAGGATGAAAAAGAGTCCCGTGTAGACGGCTTGGCCAATGATGGCGCTGTCGCCCGCCAAAAAGGGTCGGATCCCGATCTCAAAGGATACGGCGCCGGTTCGCGGAATGGCGAAGAGCGGGCCGATGGAAAGGTAGAGCAGCCCCAAGAGGAGCGTGGCAAACCAAGGTGCGACGCGCTGCCCGATGTACGTCGGATAATCGCCCCCCACCAGCGCGATCGCAATGATGCCCAAGAGGGGCAGCCCGACCCCCGTCGTCAGAAATCCCGCCATGGCCGTCCACAGGTTCGTCCCCGCGACCTGTCCCAAGGACGGGGGGAAGATCAGGTTCCCTGCGCCAAAGAAAATGGAAAACATCATAAAACCGATGGATACAATATCCGCTTTTGATAAATGTCGCATAATTCCTCCTGTGATTCTGCGCGGCATGGCGCACCGACGGCTTTTTCCCCGGAAGGGCATCGGTGCGCCATGCGATCGCATTTCCGCCCTTTGTGTCGCGGGCAGTGTCATATAGTGGTTTCCATTATAGAACAAGTCGCCTATGCTCGGCAACCCTTGTAGGAAAATTTTTGGTTTTACCGAGAGGACAAAACGCAAGAAATCGCTTTCGGGCGTTTGGCACGGACGATGGTTTATTTACAGAAAACAATGTCCTTGATAAGATGGAGGGAGAAGAGGGGCGCGTTGCGCAGAAAAGAGGGATGCGGGTGGCGGAGCAATTTGGCAGGGGGAATAGGGTGTTTTCCCTTGTGAGACGAGCCTTGCGAAGGCTTTCGGGAAAACCGTGGGGGAAATGGCTGGGCTGGTTCTTGCTGGCGTCGCTCGTCGCTGCCGTCTTGGTGTTGGAATTTTTCAGCCGCGGCGCGGCAAGGATCTTTAATCATGCCGTAGCACGGCAGGATATGCTGCGGGGCACCATCACGGCGGAGAAGCTATTGGCCGATCTCACGGGACATGTGCGGTTTGAGCAGCTGACGTGGAAGGATCCGGAGGGGCACACGATCCTCGAGGTGCCTCGCGGTTCTTTTGTCGTCGCGCCGCTCGACATCATTACGGGGCATCTTTCGTCCACGACGATCCGATCCTTGACGCTTCATGATGCGGTGATTTCCGTTCATTTAGATGAAGACATGAAGGTGGATTTTATCCGTCCTTCCCCAAGGGCCATTCGCGCCGGGGAATACCCTGCCGAAGACGAAGCGTGGGAGATTTTGCCAGAGGGAAGCAGCGAAGAAGAGATCAAAGCGATCAGCGAAGAACGGCGAAAGCGAAGACGCCTTTATTTAGAGCGCCAATTGGCCAATTTTAATCGGGCAGGGCGTCGGCTCCACTTAGCGCTGACCTTGGACAAATGTCGGGTGGAGGTTTTTCATCGGGCGCGGCACTATCTTTTTCAGCCCGTGCGGGTCAATGCTGTCCTCGATACGGCGGGGCTGACAGAGATACGGGCGACCACGGGCGGCTTCGGGGGCACGATGGTGGGGAGCGGCATGGGGATGTACGGCCACATCGACTTTCGCGTCCCGCCGGTACCTCTCTGCGACCTCACCGTGATGCTCTATGACGTGGAGCCTTCTTCTTTGGGCTTTGGCATGAACCTCAATGACCGGCTGACGCTGCTGTCCCACTTTGAAGGGCCGGTTTCTCATCCCGTGGGGCGCGGGGTAGTCAAGATGAAGGATCTTCACATCCCGGCGCTTCATTTTACGGACGTGTTCGGGGGCATTCGCTATGAAGACGGCGAGCTGCAATTTTCCGATGTTTCCGCTGACGTTTACGGCGGCCGCCTCTTGGCGCGTGGCTCCTACCATATAGATACGCGCCATTATCGGATCGAGGGACAGGGGACGGGGATAGAGGCGGCGCAGGCATTGCCGGGGAGCGGCCTCACCTGCGCCGTCGACATGGATCTCCATGTGGAGTCGAAAGGCGGCCCCAAGCAAACCACCTTTTCCGGCAGCTTTCGCTCGGGGGAGGGACATTATCGCTGGCTGCCCTTTCGCGCGATCACAGGAAATTTTTATGAAGAATACCACGACCTGCGCTTTTCTGCCCTCGATATTCAGCTGTCCTCTTTCCGCGTTTCCACGGATGCGCTCCGCATTAAGGATGGGAAGCTGACCTTAGAGGAGATCCGCATGATCGGCGAGGATGGCCGCCTCCTCCATCTCGTTGCGCCGCCTGAGCATCAAGGGGAAGGCGGGGACGCCCCGTAAATTTGCGCAGGAGCAAGAAATTTTCTTTGTATATTGAAAACGACTCTCACTTTCGTTATAATAAGACCGTAGCCGACATAAGCTATGGGAGATGATGAAGTGGGCACCCGAGAGATTGAGGCTCTGTTAGCGTATCACTGCGCGCCGACTTTTCGCGGTCTGAAAGCTGCCAGCCTCGTGGCCTTTCCATTTGAGAAACGAGCTGCGCTGTGCAGGTTTTTGGCAGGTTCCGTGAAAGAATTGGCGAGGAGCGGGATAGCGATTCGCCGTCTCTTAGCGGCGCCGGACAGGATCTTGGTGCTCTTTTATCGTCCGGCGGTACTGGCGCAAAGGCTGTGTGCTAAGGAGGCCGTTCACATCTTGGGGCGGTACGGCTATCCGCAGACGAGTGCCTTGGGGCCGAAGCTGTCGCATTTGGCGGAGCGCCTGCGGCGCGAAGCGGATTTTCCCCATGAGATCGGGCTTTTTCTTGGCTACCCGCCTTGGGATGTCGATGGCTTCATTTCCCATCGTGGGCGTGATTTTCTCTGCTGCGGCTGCTGGAAAGTCTACGCGAAAGAGCGGGCGGCGCGAGCCGCTTTCGCGCGCTATCGGGCCTGCACGGACGCCTTTTGCCAAGAACTGCGGCAGGGGGTTCCCTTGACGGAGCTCCTGCGTGCCGTCTGAAGGCGAAATCCTGTGGCAGAAAAAGCGCGCAGGCGATTCACCATCTTCCCGCGTGGCGGGTGGAGATACAGTGCATCACATGTCGGGCGATGTGTGATGACAAAGGAAAAACCTTGAGATGAGGAGGAACAGCGAATGAAAAAAGTTGCAGTGGTCTTTTGGAGTGGCACGGGAAATACCGAAGCGATGGCGCAGGCCGTCGGGGAAGGGGTCAAACAAGGCGGAGGGGAGGCTGCCGTCATGAGCGTCGATCAGGCCTCAAAGGACATCTTGGATACCTACGATGGGTTTCTCTTTGGCTGCTCGGCCATGGGCGCGGAAGTTTTGGAAGAAGAGGAATTTGAGCCTTTCTTCGCGGCCATCGAAGCCGGTTTAAGCGGGCGTAAAGTCGGGCTTTTCGGCTCCTACGGCTGGGGCGGCGGCGCATGGATGAAAGATTGGGAAGAGCGGGTGAAGGGCGACGGCGCGGATCTGATCGCCGATGGCGTCATCGCTGAAAACGCGCCGGACGACGCGGCGCTGGCGGCCAGCACCACGCTGGGCGAGCAGATGGCGAAGGCGCTGGGCTGAGGAACGACGTTCATAGCGATAGAAAAGGCGCGGTCATGCGTTCATGGCGGCGTCTTTTTTCTCGCCGCGAGGAGGTTCTTGCTCGCGGCAACGTCCCATGGCTTCCTTTGGCGTCCTTTCCTTTGCACGGCGCCGGGGAAAATATTTTGCAGGAAATGGCGAGCCACCCTATTTACAAATAAAATATTTTGTGCTAATATCTTTACTTGTCAGCCGACGCTTGTGTCGGTGGGCGATTATCGCGGGATGGAGCAGTTGGTAGCTCGTCGGGCTCATAACCCGAAGGTCAGAGGTTCAAGTCCTCTTCCCGCAACCAAGGGAACGGCAGCCAAGGGTTGTTTTCCATATATGTGGGTAGGTGCCCGAGTGGTTAAAGGGAACGGACTGTAAATCCGTCGCCTCACGGCTACGATGGTTCGAATCCATCCCTGCCCACCATTTTTTATCGCGGGATGGAGCAGTTGGTAGCTCGTCGGGCTCATAACCCGAAGGTCAGAGGTTCAAGTCCTCTTCCCGCAACCAATGCGCGGTGCGCTGATGTAGCTCAGTCGGCAGAGCGTATCCTTGGTAAGGATAAGGTCACCAGTTCAATCCTGGTCATCAGCTCCATATAATGGCGGAATAGCTCAGTTGGCTAGAGCATGCGGTTCATACCCGCAGTGTCGAGAGTTCAAATCTCCCTTCCGCCACCAATTTATAAAATAAACCCCCATTGTGGGGTTTTTTTGTGAGGTCACACCTCGTTCGCCGGCAGGAAAAATCGCCGCTTCGGTGGGGTTTTGGTTGACACGATAGAGTAAGTGTGATAGAGTACATGAGTGACCTTTTGGCATGTAGCGAAATCTGTGAGTGAGGAGTGCATGAAATGCGTAACGCCGTTACTTTGGCCTGTACGGTTTGCAAGAATCGGAACTATCAGACCAACAAGAACAAGAAGAACCATCCGGATCGGCTGGAACTCAATAAATACTGCAAGTTCTGCAAGAAGCATACGCCGCATAAAGAAACGAAATGATGGCCTGTGAGCTTTCAGCGGATGAGGATGTGACAGGTTTTGGCGGAAGATAAGGCGTCGGTGGCAGCAGCGGAGGCCGGGTTCAGCCCGAAGAAGTTCATAGAGGAAGTCGTGGCCGAGATGAAGAAGGTGTCTTGGGTCACCCGTCGGGAATTGGCTGTGGATACGGCTGTCGTGGCGGTGGCCGTCGTCATCGTCTGTGCCTTGATTTGGTTCTGCGACACGGTATTCGCCAGATTGTTCACGCTCATTTTACGATAGGCATCGGGGAGGTGAGGGGCGCACCGGCGTTCCCTGCGATGGAAGCAGAAAAGAAATGGTACGTCATCCATACCTATTCCGGGTATGAAAATAAAGTCAAAGCCAATCTGGAAAGCAAAGTCCGTTCCATGGGGATGGAGAACGAGATCTTCAACGTCGTCGTGCCCATGGAGGACGATGTTGAGCTCAAGGACGGTCATAAGAAGCTGACGAAAAAGAAGGTGTTCCCCGGATACGCGCTGGTGGAGATGATCGTCAATGACCGCTCGTGGTACGTCGTCCGCAATACGCCCGGGGTCACCGGCTTCGTCGGCTCCGGGACGAAGCCGATTCCGCTCACGGAGGACGAGGTAAAGAATATCCTCCGGGCGACCAAGGAAGAGGAACTGCGGCCGGTCATTGATTTGGAACCGGGGCAGGCCGTTCACATCAATACCGATTCCTTCGAGGATTTCCCTGCGACGATCACGGAAGTGGATGCGGAGCGGGGCAAGATCAAGGCGATTGTCGATATGTTTGGTCGGGAAACGGTGATCGAGCTGGACTATGACCAAGTAGAGAAGATTTGATTTTTTATAGCGCAGAGATTCCTTTTAAGGAGGTGTGAAAATGGCAAAGAAGGTTGCAAAGCTGGTCAAGCTGCAAGTCTTAGCGGGGAAAGCCACGCCGGCTCCTCCGGTCGGTCCGGCCTTGGGACAGGCAGGCGTCAACATCATGGCGTTCGTCAAGGAGTTTAACGAGAGAACGGCGCAGCAAGCCGGATTGATCATTCCGGTGGAAATTTCGGTCTTTGAGGATCGGTCGTTCACGTTCATCACGAAGACGCCGCCCGCCGCCGTCCTTTTGAAGAAGGCCGCCGGGATCGAGAAGGCTTCGGGTGAGCCGAATAAGAATAAAGTGGCGAAAGTACCCCGGGCGAAAGCGCGGGAGATCGCTGAGACGAAGATGCAGGATCTGAATGCGGCTGACCTTGAGGCGGCTACCCGCATGATTGAGGGTACGGCACGCAGCATGGGCATTGAGATCGTCGATTGAGGCTTTCGGCGATCTCGCGTGGGAGGGAAATCCGCTAAGACCACGAAAGGAGTAGGTTTGTATGGCAAAAATGGGAAAGAAGTATCAAGATGCCGTTAAGCTCATCGAGGAAGGGAAGATCTACACCGCCCCGGAGGCCATGGAGCTGGTCAAGAAGACGGCGACGGCGAAGTTTGACGAGACGGTGGAGCTTCATGTCCGCTTAGGCGTCGATCCGAAATATGCGGATCAGCAGGTGCGCGGCGCGGTCGTTTTGCCCCACGGAACGGGCAAGACGAAGCGGGTGCTGGTTTTCGCCAAGGGCGACAAGGTCGCGGAGGCGGAACAGGCGGGTGCTGACTTCGCCGGTTCGGACGAGCTTGTGACGAAGATCCAAGGCGGCTGGTGCGATTTTGACGTGGCGGTGGCTACGCCGGACATGATGGGCGTCGTCGGTCGCTTAGGCAAGATCTTAGGCCCGCGCGGACTCATGCCGAATCCGAAACTGGGGACGGTGACGATGGATCTCGCGAAGGCGATCCAGGAGATCAAGGCTGGTAAAGTGGAGTACCGCACGGATAAGGCGGGGAACGTCCATGTGCCGGTAGGGAAAATTTCCTTCGACTCGGAGAAGCTTGTGGAGAATTTCCGCACCTTGATGGAAACGCTGGTCAAGGCGAAGCCGGCGGGGGCCAAGGGGCAGTACATTCGCTCCGTCACCGTGGCATCGACCATGGGTCCTGGGATTCCCGTCCAGACGGCGGTCAACTGAAAAGTCCATACAGGTTCGATGGCCTAAGACGGCAGGTGTGAGCGATCACTTAATTTACCCGCCCAGGCCGGACGCACTGCATGATCAATCCTGCGGTCTCCGGGTCTTTGGCCAGAGGCCGCTTTTATGATTGGAAAAAGAGGAGAGAGGAGGTGTTTTTATGCCAGTATCTGCTGAGAAACAGGCCATCGTTGCTTCCTTAAAGGAGAAACTCACGTCCTCCAAGGGCGCGGTGTTCACTGGGTATAAAGGTCTGACGGTGGCGCAGGATACCGCGCTTCGCCGCGAGCTTCGCGCGGCGGGGGTTTCCTACCACGTGGTCAAGAATACGCTGACGGCCATCGCGGCCAAAGAGGTCGGGATGGAGGCGCTGCTCTCGCACTTGGAAGGCACGACAGCCTTGGCTGTATCTTCTGAGGATGCCGTCGCACCGGCGAAGGTCATCAGCGAGTTCATTAAGAAAAATAAGTTGGCGGAAGCCGGCGTATTGACGGTGAAAGCCGGTATCGTTGACGGTCAGGTCATCGATGCGGAGGCGGTGAAAGCATTGGCGTCTCTGCCGTCCCGAGAGGTTCTCTTGGCGAAGCTCTTGGGCAGTATGCAGGCCCCGATCAGCAACACGGTCAATGTTCTTCAAGGCGTTATCCGCAATGCGGTCTATGTGCTTGACGCGGTGCGTCAGCAAAAGGAGAAGGCTTCGGCCTGATCCGTACCGCAACAGGTTTTATGCAAATAAAAAGACATTTAATGGAGGTATTTTATCATGACGAAAGAAGAAATCATGCAGGCAATTGAGGGCATGACGGTCCTCGAGCTCTCCGAGCTGGTCAAAGCGATGGAGGAGAAGTTTGGCGTTTCGGCGGCGGCTCCGGTGGCGGTGGCTGCGGCGGCTCCGGCGGCTGCGGGCGCGGCGGAAGAGGAAAAGACGGAGTTTGACGTCATCCTGACCAATGCGGGGGACAAGAAGATCGGCGTCATCAAAGTCGTTCGCGAGCTGACGGGTCTTGGCCTCAAGGAAGCGAAGGCGGTGGTGGACGGCGCTCCGGCTCCCGTGAAGGAGAAGGTCGCGAAGGCCGATGCCGACAACATGAAGGCGAAGCTGGAAGAAGCCGGCGCTACGGTCGAGCTGAAGTAAGACATCTGCGCAGAGAAAGCAGGGGCAATCCTTTCGGGAGCTCCTGCTTTTTTGTTTTCTGTGTATTGACAGTGATCCTCGTGCATGGTAATATATTAAATTGCAGAACGTGGCAGTATTTACAATGAGCGAAGTGCGCGACCGCCGCGCGGTCAATCAAGTATGGGAATAAGCGAATCGGACGGAAATAGCCAAAGGAGAAGACAAGGTTTTTTTGGCAAGGAAACCTTGTCTTTTCGTAGTCTATTTTCCGCTGTTTTTTTCGTGCGTCGGTGCACGTTGGAAAAAAAGGCTAAGGAGTGACGGCTTGAATGTTTAATCCTGTGCCGGTAGGCAAGAGAACTCGGTATAGCTACGCCAAGATCAAGGAAGTCATGGAGATGCCGCATTTGCTGGACATCCAGCGCAATTCCTATCAGTGGTTCCTCAGCGACGGACTGAAGGAGATTTTTCGCGACATTTCCCCCATTCAGGATTTTACGGGGAATTTGGTGCTTTCCTTTGAGGACTTTTCCCTTGGCGATCCGAAGTACGAGATCGACGAGTGTAAGGAGCGCGACGCGACGCTGGCGGCACCGCTACGGGTAAACGTCCGCCTCATGAACCGGGAGACGGGCGAGATCAAACAGCAGGAAGTGTTCATGGGGGATTTCCCTTTGATGACGGATACCGGCACTTTTATCATCAACGGGGCGGAGCGGGTCATCGTCAGCCAGCTCGTACGCTCGCCCGGGGCCTACTATGTGGAGTCCATCGATCCCTCGGGGAAGAAGCTGTACAGCTCTACCGTCATTCCCAACCGGGGGGCGTGGATCGAGTTGGAGACGGACGCGAACGACATCCTGTCGGCGCGGATCGATCGCACGCGCAAGCTCCCGGTCACGGTTTTGATCCGGGCGCTTGGTTACGATTCCAGCGAGCAGATCGCCGCGCTCTTTGACAATCATCCCTTGATCATGATGACGCTGGAGCGGGACAACACGCGCTCGAAAGAAGAGGCGCTCCTTGATATTTATCATCGCTTGCGCCCGGGGGAACCGGCAGTGGTGGACAACGCTCAGCAGCTCTTGGATTCGCTCTTTTTTGATCCGAAACGCTACGATTTGGCTACGGTTGGCCGCTACAAGCTGACGAAGAAATTGGGCTTTAAGCGCCGTGTGCTCGGGCGGGTCTTAGCGCAGCCGTTGGTGAACCGGGAAACGGGGGAGATCTTGCTCCCAGCGGATGTTCCCGTGACAGAGGCCATGCTGGACGCGATTACGCCCGAGGCTGAAGCCGCCGCCTTTGCGGAGGACGCTCCCCCTGCCGTATTCGTCCGCCATCAGACGGAAGAAGGGGAAGAGACGCGGCTGAAGATGATCTGCTCGCCGACGCTTGCGTATCAGTACCGCACGATCACGCGCCATGATATTTTGGCGTCGATCAGTTATCTCTTGAATCTCATCGACGGGGTAGGCACGACGGACGACATCGACCACCTGGGGAATCGCCGCGTCCGCTCTGTGGGGGAACTTTTGCAAAATCAGTTCCGCATCGGTCTTTCCCGCATGGAGCGGGTCGTCAAGGAACGCATGTCCATTCAGGACTCGGATGTCATCACGCCGCAGGCGCTCATCAACATTCGCCCGGTGGTGGCGGCCATCAAGGAATTTTTTGGCTCGTCTCAGCTGTCCCAGTTCATGGATCAGCATAATCCTCTCTCTGAGCTTACGCATAAGCGCCGCTTGTCGGCCTTGGGGCCGGGCGGCCTTTCCCGCGAACGCGCCGGATTTGAGGTGCGCGACGTTCATAATTCCCACTATGGGCGCATGTGCCCGATTGAGACACCGGAAGGTCCGAACATCGGCCTCATCGGCTCCCTGTCGAATTACGCGCGGATCAATCAGTTCGGCTTTATGGAAACGCCGTATCGCAAGGTGGATAAAGAAAAACAGCATGTGACCGATGAAGTCCGCTACTTGACGGCGGACGAGGAGGACAGCATTACCATCGCGCAGGCCAACGAGCCGTTGGATGAAAACGGCTGGTTCGTCAATGAGCGGGTGACGGCGCGTTACCATGAGGAGACGGTGCTGTCTTCTCGCGATCGGGTGGACTACATGGACGTGTCGCCCAAGCAGGTGGTCTCCATCGCCACGGCGATGATCCCCTTCTTGGAAAATGACGACGCGAACCGCGCCCTGATGGGGGCAAACATGCAGCGTCAGGCGGTGCCGCTCCTTCGTACGCAGGCGCCGCTCATCGGCACGGGTATGGAGTATAAAGCAGCCTGCGACTCCGGGGTCATGGTGCTCGCGAAGCGCTCGGGCACGGTGGAATACGTGGCGGCGGATGTCATCAAGGTGCGGGCGGAGGACGGCTCCCTCGATACCTATAAATTGCAGAAGTATGTCCGCTCCAATCAAGGCACCTGTATCAACCAAGTCCCCATCGTCAGTCAGGGGGACACGGTGGTGGAGCGTCAGCCCATCGCGGACGGCCCGGCCACGGATCACGGCGAATTGGCGCTCGGCTACAACATCTTGGTGGCCTACATGCCTTGGGAAGGCTATAACTACGAAGATGCGGTTCTCTTGAGTGAGAACTTGGTCAAGCAGGATCTCTACACGTCCATTCATATCGAAGAGTACGAGTGTGACGCGCGGGACACGAAGTTGGGGCCGGAGGAAGTGACCCGGGACATTCCCAACGTGGCGGAGGACGCCCTGCGGGATTTAGACGAGGATGGTATTGTTCGCATTGGGGCGGAAGTTCGTCCCGGCGACATCTTGGTGGGGAAAGTGACGCCGAAGGGCGAGACAGAACTCACTGCCGAGGAGCGGCTTCTCCGCGCCATCTTCGGGGAAAAGGCGCGGGAAGTGCGGGATACGTCGCTGCGCGTCCCCCACGGCGAGGCGGGGAAGATCGTCGATGTGAAGGTATTCAACCGCGAAAACAACGACGAACTTCCGCCGGGGGTCAACCACTTGGTGCGGGTCTACATCGCCCAGAAGCGAAAGATCTCGGTGGGGGACAAGATGTCCGGCCGCCACGGCAATAAGGGCGTCGTTTCGCGGATCATGCGGCAGGAGGACATGCCGTTTCTGCCGGATGGAACGCCGGTGGACATCGTGCTGAACCCCTTGGGCGTCCCCTCTCGCATGAACATCGGTCAGATTTTGGAAACGCATCTGGGGATGGCCGTGCGGGAATTGGGCAATCAGATCAAGGCGGGCGACGCAACCGTCGAGCAGCGCCTTCGCGACATCGGCTACGATTTCGATACCTATGGGATGCCAAAGCCGGACGAGGCCGGGATCCATATCGCCACGCCGGTCTTTGACGGGGCGGGGGAAAACGAAGTCTTCGGCACGATCAAGGCTGCGGGGCTTCCGGCGGACGGCAAGACGATCCTCTATGACGGCCGGACGGGAGAGCCGTTTGAAAATCGCGTCACCGTCGGCTGCGTCTACATGCTGAAGCTCCACCATTTGGTGGACGACAAGATCCACGCCCGCTCCACGGGACCCTACTCTTTGGTCACGCAGCAGCCCTTGGGCGGCAAGGCGCAGTTTGGCGGGCAGCGCTTCGGCGAGATGGAGGTCTGGGCGCTCGAAGCCTACGGCGCCTCCTATACGCTGCAAGAAATTTTGACGGTGAAGTCGGACGATGTGGTGGGTCGCGTAAAGACCTATGAAGCCATCGTCAAGGGAGAAAACATTCCCGAGCCGGGGGTGCCGGAATCCTTTAAGGTTCTCATCAAAGAATTGCAGAGCATCGGCCTCGACATTAAGGTGTTGTCGGAAGACGCACAAGAGATCGTCATTCAAGACGACGACGACGATGTGAATGAGACGGCGCGGGAACTTGATTTGGATGTGAGCGGCGTGGAGCCTTCTTCCGCGCCTCTCCCCGATAAAGGGGCGGCTCGATCTGACGACTACGATGAAGATGCGGCGGAGGATGAGGAAACGGCCGACGATATTATCGCCGATATGAACATTTTGGAAGGCGACGAGGAACATCAGGGCGACGGCGAAGAAGTCGGTTCTGACGAAGATGATTCGGATGAATGAGAAGGGAGTGACGGCCCCTTGCTGGATGTAAATAATTTTGATTCCATGCGGATCGGGCTGGCTTCGCCCGATAAGATCCGCGAGTGGTCTTATGGTGAGGTCAAAAAGCCGGAGACAATCAACTATCGGACGCTGAAGCCGGAAAAGGACGGCCTTTTCTGCGAGCGCATTTTTGGGCCGACCCGTGATTGGGAGTGCCACTGCGGTAAGTATAAACGGATCCGCTACAAGGGGATCATCTGCGATCGCTGCGGCGTCGAAGTCACGCGATCCAAGGTGCGCCGCGAGCGCATGGGGCATATCGAACTCGCTGCGCCGGTGTCTCATATCTGGTACTTCAAGGGGATTCCCAGCCGCATGGGACTCATTTTGGATATTTCCCCGCGCTCCTTGGAGAAGGTACTGTACTTCGCTTCCTACATCGTGTTGGATCCGGCGGACACGCCGCTGATGAAGAAGCAGCTCCTGACGGAGAGCGAGTACCATGAGCATCGCGAGAAGTTCGGCGATTCCTTTCAGGTGGGGATGGGGGCGGAGGCCATCAAAACCCTCTTGGAAGAGATTGACTTAGAGAAGATGAATGAGGAACTCCGCAAGGAGCTCAAGGAAGTCAGCGGACAGAAGAAAGTCCGCGCCATCCGCCGCCTTGAAGTGGTGGAGGCGTTCCGTAAATCCGGCAACGATCCGGCGTGGATGATCATGGATGTGGTGCCGGTGATCCCGCCGGAACTGCGCCCCATGGTGCAGCTTGACGGCGGGCGCTTCGCCACCTCCGACTTAAACGATCTCTATCGCCGCGTCATCAATCGGAACAACCGATTGAAGCGCCTCTTGGATTTGGGGGCGCCGGACATCATCGTCCGCAACGAAAAACGGATGCTCCAAGAAGCGGTGGACGCGCTCATCGACAACGGGCGCCGCGGTCGTCCCGTCACGGGACCGGGCAACCGTCCCTTAAAGTCCCTCTCGGATATGCTCAAGGGGAAACAGGGTCGATTCCGGCAGAACCTCTTGGGCAAACGCGTGGACTATTCGGGGCGCTCGGTCATCGTCGTGGGGCCGGAGCTGAAGCTCCATCAGTGCGGGCTTCCCAAGGAGATGGCGCTGGAACTCTTCAAGCCCTTTGTCATGAAGAAATTGGTCAACAACGGTCTCGTGGGCAACATCAAGGCCGCGAAGCGCATGGTGGAGCGCGTGAAGCCGGAAGTCTGGGACGTCTTGGAGGAAGTGATCAAAGAACACCCCGTTCTTTTGAACCGCGCTCCGACGCTTCACCGCTTGGGCATTCAGGCGTTTGAGCCGGTGCTGACAGAAGGGCGCGCCTTAAAGCTCCATCCTTTGGCCTGCACCGCTTACAATGCGGACTTTGACGGCGATCAGATGGCGATTCATCTGCCCCTTTCCGCAGAAGCGCAGGCGGAGGCGCGCATTTTGATGCTGGCGGCCAGCCATATCTTGGCGCCGAAGGACGGTCGCCCCATCATCGTGCCGACCCAGGACATGATTTTAGGCTCCTACTACCTCACGATTCTGCGTCCCGGCGCGAAGGGCGAGGGAAAATTTGTCACGGGCATCGAGGAAGGCCTCTTGGCGTACCAGCACCACGAACTTGATTTACAGGCGGAAATTTCCACCCGCGTGGAAGGCTATGGGACGGTCAAGACCTCTTTGGGGCGCATGATCTTCAATGAGATCCTGCCCGAGGAGATCCGCTACTTCCGCAAGGATAAGGAAACGGGCGAATGGCACTACGGCATCCGCATCGACAAGAAAGAGATGGGACGCCTCGTCGCGAACTGCTTCAAGCATTTCGGCGCAGGAAAGACCGCCGTGGTCATCGATAACGTGAAGAATCTCGGCTACCATTACGCGTGCCTCGCGGGCATGACCGTCGCGATCTCGGACGTCATTATTCCGCCGGAAAAGCAGGAGATCATCGACGCCACGAAGGCCGTCGTCAATAAGATTGAAAAACAGTTCAGCCGCGGGCTCATCACCGAGGGGGAACGCTATAAGAAAGTCATCGACCTCTGGACGGACGCCACGGACGACGTGGGCGACGCCATGATGAAGAACATGGACGCCTTTAACCCCATCTTCATGATGGCGGACTCCGGCGCGCGAGGCAATAAGCAGCAGATGCGCCAGTTGGCGGGGATGCGCGGATTGATGGCGGATCCTTCGGGCAAGATCATCGACCTGCCCATCACGGCGAATTTCCGTGAGGGGCTGACGGTTTCCGATTACTTCATTTCCTCCCATGGCGCTCGTAAAGGCTTGGCGGATACGGCGCTGCGCACGGCGGACTCGGGGTACCTCACCCGCCGCTTAGTGGACGTGGCACAGGATGTCATCGTTCGCGAAGAGGACTGCGACGTCGTTGGGATCAATCTCACGCGGGTGCGGGCGCAGTTAGCGGAGTCTTCGCTCGCAGCGGTGGAGATCCTGCGCGACTTGCTCGTCGAGCGCGTGTTGGGGGCGGATGTACTCGATCCCCAGACGGGAGAGATGCTCCTTCCACGGGACATCGTTCTGACGGAAGACGACCTCACGCTCATCGGGGAGTCGAAGGTCAAGGAGATCGTCATTCGCGGCTCGTTGGCTTCTTCGGAGGCGGTCATCAGTAACGCGATGGTTTCCGAGACGGTGATCTTGGGGACTGCGTCGGCTAAGGAGCGAGCTGCGCTCCACAAGGGCATCCTGCGCGAGATGGTGGGAAAGACCACCACGGACGCCGTCCTCACGCGCGATGGCGAGGAAATCATTCCTGCCGCGACGCTCTTGACGGATAAACTGATCGACAACGCGCTCCAAAGTGACGCGAAGGAAATTAAAGTACGCAACGGGAACGTGCGGGGCATTGAAGTGGAGGCCATCAAAGAGGGGAACAGCGTCATTGAACCCTTGGCGGATCGCATCATCGGCCGCGTCTTGGCGGAGGATATTTTCGATCCGGCGACGGGGGAAAAGGTCGCGTCCCTCAATGAGACCGTGGATGAAGACTTAGCGGAAAAGATTTGCCAAGTGCGAGAAAAGGTCTCCATTCGCAGCGTCCTCACCTGTAAGTCCCAGTACGGCGTCTGCGTCAAGTGCTATGGCCGCGATCTCGCGAACGCGGCGGAAGTCGATGTCGGCGAAGCGGTGGGCATCATCGCGGCGCAGTCCATCGGCGAGCCGGGCACGCAGCTCACCATGCGGACATTCCACTCCGGCGGCGTCGCATCGAGCGACGACATCACGCAGGGTCTGCCGCGCGTCGAGGAACTCTTTGAAGCGCGCAAGCCGAAACATCACGCGATCATCGCCGAGATCGAGGGCGTGGCGTCCGTGGAGGACAATAAGGGCGTCCGTAAGGTCACCCTGACGCCGGAAGAGGGCGATGCAAGAGAGTATGCGGTGCCGTATGGTGCACGCTTGGTGGCGAAGGACGGCATGACTGTAAAGCCGGGGGATAAGATCACCGAGGGATCCATCAACCCCCATGATATTCTGCGGGTCTGCGGGCTTCGCGAGACGCAGCGCTATCTCGTCTACGAGGTGCAGAAGGTCTATAAATCGCAAGGCGTGGAGATCAACGACAAGCACATCGAGGTCATGGTGCGTCAAATGCTCCATAAAGTGAAGATCGAGGAGTCGGGGGACACGGATTTCCTGCCCGGTGAATATGTGGACATCAACTCCTTTGAAGCGGTCAATGCACGCGTGATCGAGGCGGACGGTGAGCCGGCGGTGGCGAAGCCGATTCTCTTGGGGATCACGAAGGCGTCCTTGGCGACGGATTCCTTCCTTTCCGCCGCCTCCTTCCAAGAGACGACCCGCGTCCTTACCGACGCTGCGATCAAGGGGAAAGTCGATCCCTTGATCGGGCTGAAAGAGAACGTCATCATCGGCAAATTGATCCCTGCGGGCACTGGCATGGGGCGCTATCGAAACATCAGCGTCGTAGATCCCGATGTCGCCACAGCGGCGCTCGCCAAAGCGGAAGAAGAGCCGGCAGACGAGATCGTCGCCGAGGAAACCGCCGAAGCGCCGATCATGGAATAAGAAACACAGACGACCATGTGTGCGGCTGTCTCTGATGAGATGGCCGCACTTTTCTTTTGCGATAGGGCGCAGCAAGCATGGCGGGCAGTACGTCTTTTTCCGACTTCCTTTACTTTTCCCGCCGTTTTCTTTATAATATAAAAGAAGCGTAATATTCGGAAATCAGGTGAAAGTATGGGGCGGTTGATTGGGTATCAGGGCGTTTTGCCGGAGGTGGCCGGTGGGGTGTTCATCGCCGACGGCGCACGGGTCATCGGCGATGTGACCTTGCAAAAAGGGGCGAATGTTTGGTTTAACAGCGTCCTGCGGGGTGACATCGCGCCGATCAAGGTGGGTCAGTTCACGAACTTGCAGGACAATGTGACGGTTCACGTCATGAGTCATGAGCCGACGATCATCGGAGACTACGTTACCGTGGGGCACGGGGCGATCATCCATTGCTCGAAGGTGGGCAATAACTGTCTCATCGGCATGGGCGCGGTTCTCTTGGGCTACGCAGAGATCGGGGAGAATTGCGTCATCGGTGCGGGTACGCTCCTCACGCAGCACCGCAAGATTCCCGCCAATTCCATGGTCTACGGGAACCCCGCCCGCATCGTCCGCGCGCTGCGCCCCGATGAGATCGAGGCCGTTCACCAGTCGGCGCTCGATTATTACGATATTGCGCAAAAGTATTTGAGAAATCACGAATAGGAGAGGATACGTCGTATGGAAAAAACATTGGTACTCATTAAGCCGGATGCTTACAAAGGACATCATACGGGCGACATTGTCAAGCGCTACGAGGACGAGGGGCTGACGCTCTTGGCCATGCGGCTGATGAAGATGACGAAGGAGGTCGCGGCGAAGCATTACGAGGAGCATATCGGCCGCCCGTACTACGAGGAACTGGAGACCTTCATGATGTCCGGCCCCATCGTGGCCATGGTCTTAGCGGGAGAGGACGCCATTCAGAAGGTGCGCGATCTCAACGGCAAGACCGACCCGAAGGAAGCCGCGCCGGGGACGATCCGCCAGCTTTACGCCGCCAGCAAGGGCGAGAATGCGGTACACGCCTCTGACAGCCCAGAGAGCGCGGCGCGGGAGATCCACATTTTCTTCAACGAAACCGAAATTTTTGATTGAGGTGATGAGGCATGGGGGTTTACACGAAAACGGGAGACAAGGGGCAGACCAGCCTCTACACCGGAGAGCGGGTCAATAAGGATTCCCTCCGGGTGGAGGCGTATGGCATCGTTGACGAGATGAATTCGGCACTGGGCATGGCGCGTGCCTTTTGCGAGAACGAGGAAGTCAAGACGCTCCTCTACATGCTGCAAAAGGACGTATCGCTCTTCATGGCCGATTTGGCCAGCCTCGGGCAGCCGCCGCAAATCACGGAGATGAATATCTCGGAGATGGAACAGGAGATGGATCGCATCGAGGGTATCGTCGGCCCCTTGCGGAAATTCTTGGTGCCGGGGGACACGAAGGGCGGCGCCATGCTGGATCTGGCGCGCACCATGGCACGTCGGGCGGAGCGGCAAATGCTGCGCCTCGCCCGAGAAGAGGAAGTCCACGAGGTGGATCGGCTCTACATCAATCGCTTATCGGATTACTGCTTCATGCTCATGCGTTTGGAAGAATATCAGCCGGAATGAAGGAGAAAGGGTCATGAAACCGTGCAGGTTCATGACCCTTTTCTGCGTCTTACCGTATCCATGAAGCGCGGACGTCACTTCGTGGGTCGTGGCGCAGCGGCTCCGTACATGTTTACGACATTCGCGCTTTGCCGTTCACTCCGTGTGGATCGCATTGCGTGAATTTTGTATACTTCCCCTGCGCGGGAAGGAAAAGGGCGTTTTCCTCCGAATATGAAAAGAGGAACAAGACTATGCGCTGAAAAGGGGATTATGACAATGGCAATGACTATGGCAGCTTCCCACGCCACTGGCCGGGAGCTAAAGGACGCGATTTTTGGGGCGAGTGCGGCGGCGAAGAAGGCGGCGGCAACCGTGGGGGCGGATAAGGTCGTCAACGCGACCATCGGTGCGATCATGGACGACGAGGAGAACTTGGCCTGTATTTCGACGATGGAGAAGGTCTATCGGAGCCTTCCCATGAACGACATCATCGCCTACGCGCCCATCGAAGGGCTTCCGGATTACCTCGACGCAGTGATCGATCTGACCTTCGCGGCGCAAAGACCCGAAGGCTACACGGCGGCGGTGGCGACCGCCGGGGGGACGGGGGCGGTGCATCACGCGATCGCCAACTATTCCGAGATCGGGGACGAGGTGCTGACCTCCGATTGGTTCTGGGGCCCATACAGCGTTCTCTGCCAAGAGCAGGGGCGGACATTGGCCACCTATCCTCTCTTTGACGAGGCGCAAAAGTTCAATGGGACGGCCTTTGCCGCCAAGGTGAAAGAGCTTTTGCAAAAGCAGTCCTCCCTCCTCATCCTCCTCAACACCCCTGCACACAATCCCACGGGCTACAGCTTTTCCGAGGAAGATTGGCGCGAGGTCTTGGAGATTTGTAAGAAGGAGATCAAGGGGGGCGACAAGAAGATCAGCCTCTTGGTGGACATCGCCTACATCGACTATGCGGGCGAAAAGAATGAAGCGCGCAAGTTCATGAAGCAGTTCTCGCAGCTGCCCGCGAATCTTTTCGTCATGTTCGCCTTCAGCATGTCGAAGGGCTATACGATGTACGGGCAGCGCACCGGCGCCATCGTGGGGCTTTCTTCGGACAAGGGCGTGATGGAAGAATTTAAGACGGTCAGTTCGTTTTCCGGGCGAGCGACGTGGTCGAACATCAATCGCGGCGCCATGACGGCGCTCTCTGTGATCCAGAAAGACGCGGCGCTCAAAGCGTCCTTTGAAGAGGAGCGCGAAGCGCTCTATCAGATGATCCGCCAGCGTGGCGCCATCTTCATGGAGGAGGCGAAGGCCTGTGCGCTCAATGCGCTCCCCTACAAGGCGGGCTTCTTCCTCTCCATCCCGGCGGCTGACCCGGCGGCGGTCTGCGATCGGCTCCACGACGACTATATTTTCCCCGTTCCCTTGAAGAAGGGGGTGCGGGTGGCGGTCTGCGCTGTCCCCGCCAAGAAGATGCGCGGCATGGCGGCGAAGATCAAAAAGGCGTGGGACGCCGTACAGTAAATTTGGCGATAGAAACGATAGAAAGGTGGCATCTCGTAAGAGTTGCCACCTTTTTTATGGTTCCTTGGGCGGCGCCTTTTTATGGAAAAATAATGGAAAATGTCTTGCGGGGGGGGTCTTCAGTGCTATTATTATACCATAAGACTTATACTATGAAAATTTTAGGGGTGAAGTGTATGCAGGGATTCACGATTGCGAAAAAGATCGTCCTCAGTTTCACGGTACTGATTTTGCTCTTCGTGGGATTCGGTGGGTATGCGATTTATTCGGCGAAACTGATGGATAAATCGACGACGGATTTCATGGACTGGACAAAAGCGCTTTCCGTGGCGGGGCAGCTTTCGGATGCTGCGGATGAGGTGCGGTCGCTGACGGTGTTGCGTGGGATCGTCACGGAGGCCGATCAGCGCGCCGAGGTGAGCCGACGGATGGCTACCACCGAAAAGGAAGTGGAAGCGATCTTCGCGGACTACGAAGCGACCTTGGCGCAGACGACGTATTACAGCGAGGAGGAGCGTCGGGCGGACAGGGAGCTTTTGGACAGCGAAGAAAAGGCATGGAAAGCCTACATGGAGACGATCCGGCAGGTCGATGCCATCGCGCGGGAAGGCAATCTGAAGAAAACGGCTGCCTTTTTAGAAGGCCCGGCGCGCACGTCCTATTTGCAGTTTGCACAGACCCTCCAGCACGACAAGGAACGTGCCATGAAGGGGACGCAGGCGGTGCAGGCGGAGAGCGACGCGACCTACCGGCAGGTGGTGATGGGGACGGCGGTCGCCACGGCGGTGGCGTTTCTCCTTACCTGCATCTGCGGCTACTATTTGCTGCACAACATCAAGACGGCGGTGCATATGGTGCTGACCTCCCTCGAAAAGGTGGCGGCGGGGGATCTTCGGGTGGTTCTGCCGACGGACTCTGGGGATGAATTTGCCCAGATGGCGCGGCAATGTAATAAGATGCTCGACAACGTCCGCGCCATGACGAAAACCATCCAAAAGACGGCGGGGACGGTGTCGGATTCCTCGACGACGCTGACCAGCACCTCCGGTCAGTCGGCACAGGTGACCCAAAACGTCGCCCAGTCCATCACGGCGGTGGCGGAGGCGGCGCAGGCTCAGATGGCCTCCATCGCGGAGACGAAGCATCAGGTGGAAGCGTTTACGAACGGGCTCAAGGAAGCGATCCATCATATCGCGAGCGTGGCGGCGGGCATCGCCCAGACCTCGGATAAGGCGGAGACGGGCAATGGGCTTGTCGTCTCTACGGTCACGCAGATGAATACCATCGCCGATACCACGGCTTCGATTGCGGAGGCGGTCGCAAAGTTAGGGGAGCGCTCCAAGGAGATCGGCAACATCGTGGAAGTGATCTCCGGCATCTCCGCGCAGACGAACCTCTTGGCGCTCAACGCTGCCATCGAGGCGGCACGCGCGGGGGAACACGGCCGGGGCTTTGCCGTGGTGGCGGAAGAGGTGCGAAAGCTGGCGGAGGGTTCGCAAAACGCGACGGCGCAGATCACGGAGCTTATTCAGACCATTCAGCAAGAGACGGAGCAAGCGGTGTCGGCGATGGCCGGTGGGCGTGCAGAAGCGGAAAAAGGCCGGGAGAATGTGGCGTCTACCGGGGGAGAATTTGCAGAGATCCTGCGGATGATCCAAAGCGTTGGGAAAGATTCGGAGGTCATTCGCACCACCATGGCGGATTTAGAGCGAAGGGCAGAAAAGATCGATACAGCCACGGCGAAGATCCACGAGTCGGCAGAGCGGGTGGCGGCGGAGTCGGAGAACGTGTCGGCCGCCACGGAAGAACAGGCCGCCGGCATGGAGGAGATCGCCGCAAGTGCGCGAAGCCTTTCCGACATGGCCGAGGAGCTCAATCAGGCGGCGGCACGGTTTAAGACTTGAGTGAGACACAGAAGGTAGCGCAGGAAAGAATATGGCACCTCCAACGGAGGTGCCATATTCTTATGGAACGCGACGTTTTTGCGGGTGATTCGCTTGTCTCTATCGTTCATAGAGCAACACCTCATCTTTTTTTAGATTTTCCTTGAATGTCTCGGAATCGGGCAGTCTGCTTAACAGGTCGAGTTCTGTACCCAGCGCATCGGAAAGGTCGGAATAAATACCGCCCAGCATGAAGAAGCACAGTAAGGGCGCACCGCGCAGGTCACATCTGTCCGCTTGGCACAGATGGTCTTGCTCATGGACGGAACCCTTTCGCATGGTAGGGGGGTTGGCGCATGTTCCCGTAGGAGTACGGGAGGGAAACGAGGCGGTGTGAGACAAAGGTGGGTTTCTGCCATCTTTTCTCGAAGTAGACGGAAAGCAAAGGCGGCACCTCAATCGAGGTGCCGCCTTTGTATGTAAAAGGAGCCAAAGTCTTTCTGCCGACGGCTTGTTGTCCTACATACCATATATGAGACAAATTATGATATATTCATTAAAAGATGTATCATATATTGCTACGAATGTTAATCAATGTTATTATTATTGTATAAATCATGAAATAGAGGTGGAAAGATGAAGGGGTTCACGGTAGCGCAGAAGATCGTTTTCAGTTTTATGGCACTTGTTGTCCTTTTTGTAGGGTTTGGGGCGTATGCGCTTTATTCCGGGCGAGAGATGCATGGTTCGACGAAGAGCCTGATGGAGTTGACGGACTCCCTGATGGCGACATCGCAGCTCTCTGATGCGGCGAATGAAGTCCGCCGCTCCGATCTTGTGTGGGTGACGACGACGGATCCGGCAAAGCGTGCGGAGATGGACGGCGTGGTCAAGAAACACCGGAAAAAGGTCGAGGAGGCCTTTGTCTTTTATCGCAAGGCGGCCGAATCATGGGATCATGAAACGGAGCAAGATAAGCAGGACGATTTGGCGGTCATCGAAAATGAAGCCAAGGCGTGGCAGGCATACTTGGCCACTTGCACCAAGATTGAGGAACTTGTGCGTGCCGGGAAGCAGACGGAGGCGCTCGCGTACAGTGGAGGGGCGTCTCTTCAGGCGTACCAAGAGTTTGTGGCGCTCATTTTGCAGGACAAAGAGCGGTCAATGAAGGGATCGATGGAGGAAGAAGCGAGGAGTGCTGCGATATACGACCGGGTCGTCAAAGGAACCTTGTCCGCCGGGGCATTCGTCCTTCTCCTTACGTGCGCTTGCGGCTACTATTTGCTGAACAACATCAAGACGGCGGTGACGATGTTCCTTTCGGCTTTGGGCAAAGTGGCGGCGGGCGATTTGCGGGTGACGATGCCGGCGGAATCCGGGGATGAATTTTCTCAGATGGCGCGGCAGTGCAACAAGATGATCGAAAATGTCCGGGCGGTTACGCAGTCTATTCAGAAGACGGCGGGGACGGTGGCCGGATCCTCCACGACGCTCACCAGCACCTCCGGCCAGTCGGCACAGGTGACCCAAAACGTCGCCCAGTCCATCACGGCGGTGGCGGAGGCGGCGCAGGCTCAGATGGCCTCCATCGCGGAGACGAAGCATCAGGTGGAAGCGTTTACGAACGGGCTCAAGGAAGCGATCCATCATATCGCGAGCGTGGCGGCGGGCATCGCCCAGACCTCGGATAAGGCGGAGACGGGCAATGGGCTTGTCGTCTCTACGGTCACGCAGATGAATACCATCGCCGATACCACGGCTTCGATTGCGGAGGCGGTCGCAAAGTTAGGGGAGCGCTCCAAGGAGATCGGCAACATCGTGGAAGTGATCTCCGGCATCTCCGCGCAGACGAACCTCTTGGCGCTCAACGCTGCCATCGAGGCGGCACGCGCGGGGGAACACGGCCGGGGCTTTGCCGTGGTGGCGGAAGAGGTGCGAAAGCTGGCGGAGGGTTCGCAAAACGCGACGGCGCAGATCACGGAGCTTATTCAGACCATTCAGCAAGAGACGGAGCAAGCGGTGTCGGCGATGGCCGGTGGGCGTGCAGAAGCGGAAAAAGGCCGGGAGAATGTGGCGTCTACCGGGGGAGAATTTGCAGAGATCCTGCGGATGATCCAAAGCGTTGGGAAAGATTCGGAGGTCATTCGCACCACCATGGCGGATTTAGAGCGAAGGGCAGAAAAGATCGATACAGCCACGGCGAAGATCCACGAGTCGGCAGAGCGGGTGGCGGCGGAGTCGGAGAACGTGTCGGCCGCCACGGAAGAACAGGCCGCCGGCATGGAGGAGATCGCCGCAAGTGCGCGAAGCCTTTCCGACATGGCCGAGGAGCTCAATCAGGCGGCGGCACGGTTTCAGACCTGATTCTGATGGATCACAAGCGGTACATAAAAAGATGGCGCCTTTTTCGAGGTGCCATCTTTTTATGTGCATGGTCTTGATCGGGGAACGCTGCGATCATTCCACATGACAGCAAACGTGCGGCCTACATGCGGAGACATGGAAGCCGCGTGGGACGGCAGGAGAATGAGGCGGGATGTCGAATTTTTAATAGGGATTTTTTCGTGGGGATGGCGCGGGAGGAGGGTGGTACATGAAGGAAGAAAACGAGTGGAACAGCATAACGAAGCGGCGGCTGCTGCGCTTTGTGGAGCTCAATTACGACGACATCGCTGCCGGCGGGGCAGCGGATCGGACGGATATGTGCGGCATGGAGGCGGGGGATTACCAAGCGGCGGAGAAGGCGCTCGTTGCGCTTTTGCGGAAAAAGCACAAGAAGAAATAGGGCGTGCTTTTGCTTGCGGCGATTTTGCGTTTTGCCGGCGCGTCCCATATAATGAAGGATACAATGTGAAACGGGTTGGTGAAGCGGGTGCAGTTGAAGCGGTTGGAGGCATACGGCTTTAAGTCCTTTGCGGATCGCGTCGAGATTGAGTTTGACCGGGGCGTGACGGCGGTGGTGGGGCCGAACGGCAGCGGGAAGAGCAATGTTACGGATGCGGTGCGCTGGGTGTTAGGGGAGCAGAATGTCCGCAGTCTGCGAGGGACGAAGGCGGAGGACATCATCTTCACGGGCAGCGCTTCCCGCCGCGCTTCCGGGGTGGCCGAGGTAGCGCTGACGTTTTTGAACGATGGGGACATGCCGGTGGATTTTTCCGAGGTGGTCGTCGCGCGCCGTCTTTTTCGCACCGGGGAGAGCGAGTTTTATATCAACAAGACCCGCTGCCGCCTCAAGGACATCTATGCGCTCATCGCCGATACGGGGCTGGGACACGACGGCCTGTCGGTGATCAGTCAAAATAAGATCGACGAAATCTTGAACAGTCGGCCGGAGGAGCGGCGGCTCTTCTTTGAGGAAACGGCGGGGATCACGAAATACCGTGACCGAAAGCGGGAGTCCGTGCGCAAGTTGGAGGCGGCGGAGCAGAACCTCACCCGGGTGGCGGACATTCAGCAGGAGATTGAAACCCAGTTGGCGCCACTGGAGCGGGAAGCGGCGCGAACCCGGCAGTATCAGGCGTGGCAGGGTGAGCTCTGTCAGTGCCGCATCACGGCGCTCTATCGACGTCAGGAGCGCTCCCGCCTCGCTGAGGTGGCGGGGGCGGAGAAGATGCGCGCGGGGGAGGACGAGGCGCAGGCGGCGGCGACAGCGGTAGAGTTGCGGGAAGCGGAAAAGGCGCTTTTGGCGAAGGCCGTTTTGGATTTGGAGGCGCAGCTTGAGGAAAAGGGCGCGGAGAAGAGCCGCCTGCATGGGGCAATGGAAGAGGCCGAGCGCGCACTGCGGGTATTGGAGGAGCGCCGCCAACAGGGGGATGCCAATCAGCGCCGCCTAAGCGAGGAGCGGACGAAGCTCCTCTCCGAAGGGGCGGCGGCCAAGGAGGAGCGCGAAACGCTGCTGGCGGCGGAAAGGGAGCGGCAGGAAAAGGCGCAGAGAGCGGCGGCGCAGGTGGAAGAGGAGAAGGCGAAAGCGGCGGCGATAGGGAAAAAGGTGCGTGAGGAAAAGGCCGCCCTGCAAGAGCGCGTCCGAGAGCGCGAGGAAGCCCATCGCGCCGCGCTGACAAAGGAGAGCGAGCTGCGGCTCATCGAGCATGATCTTGCGGCCGGTCACGCAGAGGCGGAAGAAAAGGGCGCTTCCCTGACGGCGCTGGAAAAAAGTTTGGCGGCGAATCGGGAAGAATTGGCGTCGCTCACGCAAGCGGCGGCGGAGACGGCGCAGGAAGAGGCTGCGCTGACAGCGGCGCAGCAGGCGGCGGAGAAACGGCGGCAGGCGCTTCAGGCGTCTCTTCGCCCGCGCCAACAATCCATTCGCACGGCGCGGCAGTACATCGAGCAGGCGCAGGCGAAGCTGGGCGTCCTCACGCAGATGCAGGCCGCCTATGAAGGGTTTGGCCGGTCGGTCAAGTCGGTGCTTTCGGCGAAGGAGGATTGGCGGCGCGACGTATGCGGGGCGGTGGCGGAGCTTTTGACGATTCCGGCGCCGTATCTGACGGCCATCGAAGTCGCCTTAGGCGCTGCCCAGCAGCATATCGTCACCGAGCATACGGAAACGGCGCGGCAGGCCATCGCCTATCTCAAGCGGACACGAGCCGGGCGGGTGACGTTTTTGCCGCTCGATTCCCTCGTCCATCGGGGGACGAGCGAGGCGGGGGTGAAGAAGCTGCCCGGCGTCGTCGGATACGCCAGCGAAGTGGTGCAGGCGGAGGAGAAGTTTCGGGGGGTCGTGGATTTTCTCTTGGCGCGGACGCTGGTGGTGGATACCATGGAACACGCGCTGCGGGTCGCGAAGGCGTATCAGCAGCGCCTTCGCATTGTGACGTTGGAGGGGGAGCTTTTACATCCCGGCGGCTCGATCACCGGCGGCAGTCTGCAAAATCGCGAGGCCGGATTTTTGAATCGCGGCGGCGAGATCGAGACGCTGAAAAAGTCGCTGGCGGAGCGAAGGGCGGAGCTATCGAAGGAAGAAGAGCGCTATGAGGCCGCGAATCAAGAACTGGTCAGCGGCGAAGAGAAGCTCGAGGGACTGAAAAAGCGGCGGGAAGAAGTCCGGGTACGCGCCGCCGAGGTGCGGGTCAGCCGGGAGAAATTGGCGGCGCAGGTGGAGGAAGAGGCGCTGCGGCTCTTGGCCATGCAGGAACTCGCGAAGGAGCGGGCAGATAGCTTCGCCAAGGCGCAGCAGGTGCGCGGCGAGACGATCCGCGCCCTACAAGCGCTCCGGCAAGAGGCGACGGAGCGGCAAAAGGCAGTGACCGTAGCCGAGGAGCGCATGGAAGATTTGGAGCAGGATGCGGAGGATTTTCGCAAGTGGCTGACGAAACTAGAAATGCAGGAGGCTGCCTTGGCACAGGAGGCGGGACACAGCCGTCAGCTCGTCCTCTTGAAAGAAAAGGAGATCGATCGCATCGAGGCGGCGGTTCGGGAAAACGAAGCGGCTTCGGAAAAGTTGGAAAGCGGCATCGCGGAGGGGCAGGAGGAAGCGGCACGGCTGCGGGCGGCACTCAAGGCGCAGGCGGCGGCGCATGATCGCGTGGAGGAAGCGTATCGGGTACTTCATGGGCAGCGGATGGCGAAGATGACCGCCGCCGAGGAAGAGGAGGCCGCCCTGCGCGCCGCAAGGCAGCAGTTGAACCGGGTGCAGGAGAAGCTCCACCAGTTGGCCATGGAGCAGTCGAAGCTGCAATTCGCAACAGAGCAGTGCGTGACGACCTTGCGGGAAGAATTTCACCTGACGCCGGAGGAAGCGGCGGAGAAAGCCATCGACCTTTCGGATGGGGCGCTCGATGCGGCGATTGCGCGTCTTTCGGGCGACATCGAGGCGCTGGGGACGGTGAATCTCAACGCGGTGGCGGAGTATGAGCGGCTCAAGGAACGGCATGATTTCATGGCGGCACAGGCGAAGGACTTGACGGAGGCGAAGGAAAATCTCCTTCGGATCATCAAGGAAATGGACGCCACCATGACGAAACAGTTCAAGGACGCTTTCGCAAAGATCAAGGAACAGTTTCACGCGATTTTTGTCGCACTCTTCGGGGGAGGGCGCGCCGAAGTGCGCCTTACCGATGAGAACCGCGTCTTGGAGGCGGGGGTGGAGATCGAGGTGCAGCTCCCGGAGAAGAAGCAGCAAAACCTCTCCGTCCTCTCCGGGGGAGAGCGGGCGCTGACGGTCATTGCCCTGCTCTTCGCCTTTTTGCGGGTACGGCCTGCCCCTTTCGTGGTGTTAGACGAGATCGACGCCCCCTTGGACGAGGCGAACATTATGCGGTTCGGGCGATTTTTGCGCGATTTTGCGGCGCATACCCAGTTCGTCATCGTCACCCATCGAAAGGGAACCATGGAAGCGGCGGATACGATGTATGGGGTGACGCTTGAGGATGCGGGTGTGTCGAAGATCTTATCGGTCAAGCTGGATACGCTGGCGGACGCAGAGAAAGGATAGAGGAACATGGGATTTTTTGACCGGCTGAAACAGGGGCTTACGAGGACACGGGCTTCCTTGACCGCGAAAATCGAAACGGCGATCTTGGGGTATGCCGACATCGACGAGGCGCTCTTGGACGACTTGGAGGAGATCCTCCTCATGGCGGACGTGGGTGTCGCCACGACGGAAACGCTGATGAAGGCGGTGCGTCGGGGGATCAAGGCGAAGGAGATCAAAGAACCGGCGGATCTCAAGCCATTTTTGGAAAAGGAGATCACCGCCCTCTTGGTCAAGGGCGGGGCGGGCGTCCGCATGGCGGCGAATGGGCCGACGGTTCTCCTCATCGTGGGGGTGAACGGCGCGGGCAAGACGACCACGATCGGCAAACTCAGCGCCTTCTATCACTATTATGGGAAAAAGGTGATGTTGGCGGCGGCGGACACCTTTCGGGCGGCGGCCATCGACCAGCTGGAGATCTGGGGCGAGCGGACAAAGGCTGAGGTCATTCGCCACGAGGAAGGCTCCGATCCGGCGGCGGTCGTCTTTGACGCCGTGAAAGCGGCGAAGGCGCGGGCGGTGGATGTCCTCATCGTGGACACGGCGGGGCGTCTTCAGACGAAGGCGAATCTCATGGCGGAACTCGAAAAAATCAACCGGGTCATTGAGCGGGAAATCCCCGGCGCACCCCATGAAACCCTCCTGGTCTTAGACGCCACCACGGGGCAGAACGCCGTCAGTCAGGCCAAGCTCTTCACGCAAGCGGCGCCCGTCACCGGCGTCGTCCTGACGAAATTGGACGGCACGGCGAAGGGCGGCGTCGTCATCGGAATCAAGGCGGAGCTGTCCATCCCCATCAAATGGATCGGCGTCGGGGAGGCCGTCGAGGATCTGCGCCCCTTCGCAGCGGAGGAGTTTGCGAAAGCACTTTTTGATCGTTGACGGGGCAGAATTTGAAATTGACAAACGAAGCGCACTGCCTGTATGATAAAGACGTTCATCGGCGTTGTCGCATATCAAAGGAGGCGGTCGATATGAAAACTGTAAAAGAACTTCGACACATCCTTAATCGTTACGCGCAAAAAGTCAAAGACCTCTACGGAGCGGAGCTGCATAAGGTTGTGTTGTACGGCTCCTATGCACGCGGTGATTATACCGCCGATTCCGACATTGATATTATGGTGCTGCTGCATGTGCCGCACAGCAAAGAGAGAAACCGCGTAGGCAGCCTGATTGATATGACGTGTGATTTCAATGCTGAATATCAACTCGATATTCAGCCGATTGCCAAAAGTTCACCCTTCTTTCAAAAATGGCACAAAGTCCTTCCGTTTTACAGAAACGTCCATCAAGAAGGCGTGACACTCTATGCAAACCATGAAGCATGAACACATGAAGCGAGAGTTAATGGACTATCGCTTGCACAAGGCGCAGGAGGAAATGGCCGATGCAGAAGCCCTGACGGAACATGGTTCCTACGCCAGTGCAAACAATCGGATATATTATGCGATGTTTCACATTTTGCTGGCCGTACATGCACTCGATGAGCGGGAAACGAGAACGCATAAAATAGCTTTGGGCGCTTTTAATCAATTTTATTTGAATACCAATATTTTTGATAAATCCTATTGGAAAAAAATCGCAAGGATTGTAGAAACACGTCATGCCAGTGATTATGATGATTTCTATCTGCCAAATGCGCAGGAAACGAAAAATAACCTTGCGTTTTTGAAGGATTTTTTTAAGGAAGTCGAAGGCTATTGTGCAAAACGTGTAGAGGGTTACGCGCATCCTTAAAAAGATATACCACTGCAAAAGAGATCGGGTTCAAGGTAAAGACCGAAAGGAGAGTTCTATGAAGAAGCTCATTTTTCGCGGGGCGGGGGTGGCCATCGTCACCCCTTTTACGGCGGATGGAATCAATTTTCCTGAATTTCAGCGCATGATCGACCATCAGATCGATCACGGGACGGATGCCATCATCGTGGCGGGAACGACCGGCGAAGCGGCCACCATGAACGACGCCGAGCATAAGGCGGCGATCAAGTTCACGGTGGAGACCGTCCGCGGGCGTGTCCCGGTCATCGCCGGAGCGGGATCCAACGATACGTCCTATGCCATCCAGCTCTCGCAGTATTCGGAGCAAGTGGGGGCGGACGGGCTGCTCCTCGTGACGCCGTACTACAATAAATGCACGCAAAAGGGCTTGGTGACGCATTTTCAGGCCATTGCCGACAGCGTGTCCATTCCCTGTATCCTCTATGATGTGCCGTCGCGCACCGGTGTCTCCATCAAGGTGCCGGCTTACGTCGAGCTGGCGAAACACCCGAACATCGTGGCCGTGAAGGAAGCGAACGGCGATCTCTCGTCGATTTTGCGGCTGCGCCACGCCTGCGGGGACGCGTTGGCGGTCTACTCCGGGAATGACGATCAGATCGTGCCGATCCTGTCTTTGGGCGGGCAGGGCGTCATTTCTGTCCTGTCGAACGTCGCGCCGCAAGAGACGCATGACATGTGCCAGCTTTATTTCGACGGCAAAGTGGATAAGGCGCGTGATCTGCAGATCGCCTACACGGATCTCATCGATGCCCTCTTCTCTGAGGTGAACCCCATTCCCGTCAAGACGGCCATGCGCCTCATGGGGTGGCAGGTGGGGGCGCTTCGCCGTCCGCTCTCGGAGATGGAGGCGGAGCATGTGCCGCAGCTTACGGCGGCGCTGCGCGCGCATGGGCTGATCGCCTGAGATGGGCGGGATAGAAAAGAAGAAATGCTTGTACTGTAAAGAAAGGATCTGATTTTATGGCAAAGGGAAAATTTTATGTATGTCGCGAAGAAGGCACCATCATCGGGGTCATTGCGGGCGGACAGGGCGAGATTTCGTGCTGCGGCAAGCCCATGCAGGAGATGACGCCGAACACCACCGACGCGGCGCAGGAAAAACACGTGCCGGTCATTCAGGTGGAGGGGCAGAAGGTCACCGTCACGGTGGGCAGCACGCTCCATCCCATGACGGCGGAACATCTGATCGAGTGGATCTATTTGGAGACGAAGCAGGGCGGTCAGCGCAAGGTGCTTTCGGCAGGGGACGCGCCGCAGGCGGTCTTCGCGCTGACGGAGGACGACGCGCCGGTGGCCGCTTACGCCTACTGCAATCTCCACGGCCTTTGGAAAGCGGAGGTCTGAGCCGAGGGCAATTCGATGTAATGGAGGAATATACCGATGAAAAAAGTCTTTCAACTGTTGGCGGCGCTCTTTCTTTTCGGGAACAGCGCCTTGGCGCTGGCCTATTCTGACAAGGCGACCGTGATCGAAGGGGCGGGACTCGTTCAGGTCGAACGGCTGGCGGTGGCGGCGCCGCTCTACATGCCCGTCAATGGTTCGCCCTCGCTGGAGGAATTGGTGCGACTCTTGAACGAAGCGGCCGTCGTCTCCAAGCATCAGGTGGTGACTTATGATGTCATGGCGCAGTATATTCTGCGGGACAGACAGGTTGACCTCTATCAGACGGATCGCCATGTGGGCGCTAAAGTGTTTCGCGACCAGGCGGCGCAGTACGCCGATGCCTACGTTCTCCTGACGGTGGCGAACAACAGTCGGACGGTCTTCTTCTTCGATGTGTACAAAGCCGGGACGAACGAGCTGCTCTACTCCTATCAGATCATTGCTGACCGCGACGATCCAGACGACGTGAAGACCTACACCATGATGGCGCAGAAATTCTATAAGAATTTCGATTGGTCGGCGGAAGAGGAAAAGAACCGTCAGGAAAAGGAAGCCAAGGAAGCGCAGGCGAAAGCAAAGAAGGAAGCGCAGCGGGCGGCGAAAGAGCAGCCGAAGAAATGAATGCGGGCATGTGCCACACACATGTCGTATGGGATCATGGCGGGAGGTGACGGAAGATGAGGCGACGTTGGCGCACATGGCTTTTCCTCATGGTGATGGGCGCGGCGCTCATGGCGCTATCGGGTTGTGGCGCGAAGGCGGGGGAGCCGTCTCATTCGGCGACGTCGCGGGAAGTCGCCTCGTCTTCTGCGCTCGTCGTGAAGGTGTTGGATGTTGGACAAGGGGATGCGATCCTCATCCGCACGGGGAAGGAGACGATCCTTCTCGATGCGGGGGATACGGATGATGCGCCGAAGCTCAAGGCGGCGCTTGATCGAGAAGGAATCAAAGTCATCGACAAGCTGATCATTACCCATCCCCATCGGGATCACCTGGGCGGCTCCGCCATGGTATTTCAGAACTATACCGTGAAAGCGGTGTATGACAATGGGCAGACTGCGACGCCGAAGTTTTATCGTGACTACTTGAAGACCATCAAGGCGAAGCATATTCCTTATCGGACGTTGCGCGACGGCGATGCGTTGGATTTTGGCGGCGGCGTTTCCTTTACCGTCCTTTCGCCGACGGAGGCGATGGTGAAGGAAGGCGGTCACGGTGCCGATGGGAAGATCAATCTGAACCTCAATTCGTTGGTGGGGCGGCTCACTTATGGCAGTTTTGCCATGATGCTGACCGGCGATGCGGAAAAACCTACGGAAGAGGGGATCTTGAAGCGTCATGCGGGCAGCGATTTGCGGTGCCAAGTTTTGAAGTCCGGCCATCACGGCAGCAAGACCTCTTCGAGTCCGGCGTTTTTGAAGGCCGTGCAGCCGGAGGTAGCCTTGATTTCCTGTGGGGAGGGAAATTCCTACCATCACCCGCATCCGTCGGTGCGCCGACTTTATGAAAAGCAACACATCGACTTTTACCGCACGGATGTGAATGGGACGATCACCGTGGAATCGGATGGGAAAACGTACCGCGTGACGTCGGAACGGGGCGCAAAGAACAGCGACAAGGGGAACTGAGATGGATGATACAAAACCAAAGGCGGTTGTCGTAGAGGCGGTCATTGACCGCTACGAGGGGGATCAAGCGGTTCTTTTACTCGGCGAGGACGAGCGTTCCGTGGTCTTCCCGGCAGGGTTTTTGCCCACGGGGCTAGACGAGGGAGCGTATCTTCGGATCGAGATCGCTTTTGATGCGGAGGCGACCGTGCAGGCGCAGCGAGAGGCGGCCGATCTTTTGCGGGAATTACAGGAGAGAAATGTATGAAAAAATGGGTGCTTTTTTGTTTTGGGCTGTGGAGCCTTTTTCTCTTTTCCGCATCGGCGCTCGCTGCGCCCGCGCAGCGGGTGGTGTCCTTTCAATCGTACGTCGTCGAAGAGGAAGGACAGACGTTTTTGCGCTGTGAGATCGGATTGTCACAGCCGCCCGCAGAGTACACGGTAAAGGGGGGCGGTCTCCTGCGCCCCAAACGGCTACTGCTTGATTTTTCTGATACCAGTTTAGGCGATTTTCCCCGCGAGTATGCGTTGGATGGACTCTATGGCCGACGGGCGGTGTTCTCCGAAGTGGGCGGCCATGTGCGCGTGGAGCTTTCTATGGTGGCACCCGCGGACGAAGGGAATTACCGGATCGACACCCTGCCGCCGGATAAGCAGAATAAGCTGCCTTGGCGGCTTGTCGTCGATCTTTACGATGGCGAAGAGCGTACGGTTTTGGCGCAAATCGAAGGCGTCAGGGGACACACCATCGTCATTGACCCCGGGCATGGCGGCTCCGATACGGGGGCGGTGGGGGTAGACGGTCTTCGCGAAAAAGACATTACGCTTTTGGTGGCGAAGCGGGTGCAGGAGCTCTTGGTCGCTTCCGGCGCTCACGTGGCGATGACCAGGGAAGACGATCGGGACGTCTATGGCGTGAATGCTACGGATGCACAGGAATTGCAGGCGCGGGTAGACGTGGGGGAAGCCACACCCAGGGCAGAGGTGTTTCTTTCCATCCACTGCAATGCGTTTACGAAATCGGAGGCCAATGGGACGGAGACCTTTTACTACCCGAAGAGCGCGAAGGATATGGCGCTGGCGCAGGCGTTGCAGGACGGGATGCTCGATCACAGCGGGCTGCGCAATCGCGGTGTCAAGGAAGCGCGGTTCTACGTCTTGCATCATTCTTCGATACCTGCCGCTTTAGCGGAATTGGCTTTCATCACGAACCCCAAGGAAAAAAAGCTGTTGGCGGATGAGAACTTCCAGCAGGAAATGGCGTTGGGGCTATGCGAAGGGTTGGCCAATTATTTCGCGGCTTTTCGGTGATTCGCGTGGGAGAGGATGGGCGATGGACACATGCGTAACTATACTTTGTGGTTGATGGCGATTTTGACGGCGCTGACGCTTTTGGCGGCAGGATGCGATGGGAAGGAGCCTCCTCCGGTGCAGCCTTCCGGCGCGGGGGCGCAAGAAGGCGCAAAACAAGGGACGACGACAGAGGAGCCGCCGCAACCGGTCACGGTGGAGGTAAAGCTTTACTATCCTGATGAGGAAGGGGAAAAGGTCGTACCGATTCAGGCTACGGTGGCGACAAAGGACAAGTACAAAGCGGTCGTCGAGGCTTTGGTGAAGGGGACGGATGCACCCCATCTGACGGGCATATTCCCCAAGGGAACGAAGGTGAACGCTGTGACGGTGCAAAATGGACTCGCGACCGTTGATTTCAGTTCGGAACTCATCGATCGTTTTGTCGGCGGCTCTACGGGAGAGGAAATGCTCGTAGGCTCTTTGGTGAACACCTTGACCGAGTTCCCCGAGATCCATTCCGTGCAGGTCACGGTGGAGGGCAAGGGGATTGAAACGATTTCCGGGCATTTGGATATGAGCGCGCCCTTTACACGGCAAACGGATCTACTGTAATCACGAAGACCGCTCAGCAGCTTGGCTGGGCGGTTTCTTATGGGGAGGCACGAGAGCGATGGCAACGCAGATGCAGGCGGCGCGAGCGGGAAAGATCACCGAGGAGATGAAAGAGGTAGCGCGAGAGGAGCGACAGACCCCGGAGGCGATCCGTGAGCGCGTGGCGAAGGGAACTGTGGCGATATGCGCCAATCGCAACCACGCTGGCCTCAAGCCGGCGGGGGTGGGCGAAGGGCTTCGGGTGAAGGTGAATGCCAATCTCGGGACGTCCAGCGACTTTCCTGAGATAGAGCCGGAACTGGAAAAATTGGCGGAAGCGGTGCGCTGCGGCGCAGATGCGGTGATGGATCTCTCGACGGGAAACCATATCGGCGCATCACGGCGTGCCATCATCGGCCATTCGCCGGTGATGGTGGGGACGGTTCCCATCTATGAGGCCACGGTGACGGCGATCAAGGAGCGGGGCGCCGTCGTCGATATGAAGGCCGAGGATTTGCTCAGGGTCATTGAAGAGCAGGCGAAAGACGGCGCGGACTTCATGACCCTCCACTGCGGCCTCACCCGCGAGGCCATTGGCCGGCTCCACCGCGAGGGGCGCGTCATGGATGTGGTGAGTCGGGGCGGTTCGTTTCTTACCGGCTGGATGCTCCACAATGAAAAGGAGAATCCCCTGTATGAACAGTATGACGCGATCTTGGATATTTGTGAGAAGTATGACGTAACGATCAGTTTAGGGGATGGGCTTCGCCCCGGATGCTTGGCGGATGCGACAGATCGGGCGCAGATCACGGAACTGATGACGCTGGGGGAATTGGTGGATCGGGCTTGGGCGCGGGGCGTGCAGGTCATGGTAGAAGGCCCGGGGCACGTTCCCTTTGATCAGATTGCCGCCAATATAGAGCTCGAAAAGCGCCTTTGCCACGGTGCGCCGTTTTATGTCTTAGGCCCCTTGGTGACGGATGTGGCCCCGGGCTACGACCACATCACCTCGGCGATCGGCGGGACACTCGCGGCGGTCTCTGGGGCGGATTTTCTCTGCTACGTCACGCCGGCGGAGCATTTGGCTCTGCCCACCTTGCAGGACGTTCATGACGGAGTGATCGCGTCGCGCATCGCAGCCCACGCGGCGGATATAGTCAAAGGCGTGCCGGGGGCGATGGCGTGGGATCTCGCCATGGCAAAGGCGCGTAAGGCACTGGACTGGGAGGCGCAGATGGACTTGGCCATCGATCCCGAGGTGGCACGCGCCAAGCGAGCGACACGAGAGGCGGCGGATACCGATGCCTGCTCCATGTGCGGCAATTATTGCGCCGTCAAGATCGTCACGCAGTACATGGCGCAGGAGAAATGAAGCGGAGCATGATCGGGGGCTCCGTGGGCAATCGAGAGACGTAAAGGGGGCAGGTATCGTGGCGTCGATCACGCGTATTTTGGTGCCGGTGGATGGTTCGTTAGGAGCCAGTCGGGCGGCGGAAAAGGCAGCTTTTTTGGCGGGACAATGCGGTGCGCGGCTGGATATTCTTTTCGTGGGAGACGAGCTGAGCCAAGAGCTGACGGCGGAGGCCATTTTTGCGGACATCTTGCAGCGCCTTCCGGCAGAGATTCCTGTGAAAAAACATTTGGCTTCGGACAGTGTCCCAAAGGCCATTTTGGATACGGCCAAGACCTCCGGGGCAGATCTCATCGTCATGGGGAGCCGGGGGCTTGGCATCTTTCACGGGGCGTTCCTCGGCAGCGTCAGTCAAAAAGTGATGGAGGAATCGCCCATCCCCGTTTTGATCGTGAAGTCATAGGGGTTTACACCTTCACACGAAGTTCAAATTGGTTCTTGCCAAGGCGTACATTTTGTAGTATAGTAACGCCCATAGGACAAATGCCGTGAAGAGGAATAGTAGCGTTCGGGGAATGAAGAGAGAGCCGCTGGCGGGTGGAAAGCGGACAGGAGACGGACGGGAACTCACCTTCGAGCAGCTTGCTGAACGCGCGTCGGGCGCATAGGCGGAGCCGGGGACTGACCGTTACATCAGCAGGGCGTGATAGCGCCCAAGATGAGCGCGCGTCGATGACGCGAAACAGAGTGGTACCGCGAGGCCTGGCCTTCGTCTCTTAGAGACGAAGGCTTTTTTGTTTGGTGGAATATGGACATGGGAAGCGCCGCTTTGACGGACGCTATGTTCTTCGCAGGTTCCGCAGAAACTTTCCAGGAGGGGTTCATCATGAAAACGCACACAAAATATCAGAAGGGATATTACCTGCCGCCGGTCTGCGATCTGAGCTGGGCGAAAAAGGAGTACCCGGATCATGCGCCGATCTGGTGCAGCGTCGATCTTAGGGATGGCAATCAGTCCCTCATCATTCCGATGAACTTGGAGGAAAAGATCGAGTTTTATAAAATGCTGGTCGATATAGGCTTCAAGGAGATTGAGGTCGGGTTTCCCGCTGCGTCCGATACGGAATATGAATTTTTGCGGCGCCTGGTGGAGGAGGATCTCATCCCGGACGATGTGACGGTGCAGGTCTTGACGCAGGCGCGTCCCCACATCATCAAAAAGACGTTCGAGGCGCTGGCGGGCGTCAAAAACGCCATCGTCCACGTCTATAATTCCACTTCTGTCGCGCAGCGTGAGCAAGTCTTTCGCATGACGAAAGAGGAGATCCTAGAGATCGCCGTCGAGGGGGCGAAACTTTTGAAAGAACTCACGGAGGCTGCGGGGGCGGATTATCGGTTCGAGTATTCTCCGGAGAGCTTCACCGGGACGGAGCCGGACTACGCGCTGGAAGTCTGCAATGCCGTCTTGGACGTTTGGAAGCCTACGGCGGAGCGCAAGGCCATCATCAACATTCCCGTGACGGTAGAAATGTCGATGCCGCACGTCTACGCGATGCAGGTGGCCTACATCTCTCAGAACCTAAAGTATCGGGACAACGTGATTCTCTCGCTCCATCCGCACAATGACCGGGGCTGCGGCGTGGCGGATTCGGAGATGGGGCTATTGGCTGGCGCAGATCGCATTGAGGGGACGCTCTTTGGCAACGGCGAGCGCACCGGCAACGCGGACATCGTGACCATCGCCATGAACATGTTTTCCTTAGGGGTCGATCCCGGCCTTGACTTTTCACAGATGCCGAAATTGGTGGATCTCTACGAGCGGGTCACGCGGATGCACGTTCCTGACCGACAGCCGTACGCAGGGAACCTCGTCTTTGCGGCCTTCTCCGGCTCCCACCAGGATGCCATTGCCAAGGGGATGAAGTGGCGGGAAGAAAAGGATCCCAGCCGCTGGACGGTTCCCTATCTTCCCATCGACCCGCAGGATGTCGGGCGGGAATACGAGGCGGACGTCATTCGCATCAACAGTCAGTCGGGCAAGGGCGGCGTGGGCTTCATCATGGAGCAGAAATATGGCGTGGCCATGCCGAAGAATATGCGGGAGGATTTTGGCTATTTCATCAAGGGCGTTTCGGATCATCAGCACAAGGAACTTCTTCCCGACGAGATCTATCAGATGTTTCACGAGGAATATGTCAATGTGGTTGGGGCGTATCAATTGGTGGATTTCCTCCTCAAAAAGAACGCTGACGGCCGTTGTAGCGGGGTTGTGACCATGCTCCTCGACGGCGCGGAAGTGACCTACGCGGCGCGGGGCAACGGCCGTCTCGACGCCATCAGCAACGCCCTGCAGGAAAATCTCCCCGTCGTGTATACCGACTTGACGTATAGCGAACACGCTTTGGAGATCGGGCAGGCTTCCCGCGCGATGGCTTACATCGGCATCGGCGCGCCGGATGGCCGTACGGTTTGGGGCGCGGGGATGGATACCGACATCATCACCGCGTCGGTGCTGGCGCTTTTCAGTGCCATCAACCGTATGCAACAAGGGAAATGAAGGATCGTCTTTGGCGGCACACCAAATGGCTTGCGGCGCGGGGCGCATGAGTGAGAAAAAAGGTTGACGCGGCGCTTTAGGTGTGATAATATAAAAAATCGCAGAACAAAGTCAGGAGCCACCCGCTTCTGCACCTTGCGGCGCACAGTCGTTTGGGTTCGATAGGGCTTTTCAAAGGGTGGCTTCGTGCCGCTCTTTTTTGTTGTTACTTATCGACGACGGAGGTGTTTTCCAATTAGCAAAGAAAGTTTGAGAATCAATGAAGAGATCCACATCCGAGAGGTTCGTGTGACCAGCGCTACCGGTGAACAGTTGGGGATCATGGCGACGCGGGACGCGCTTCGCCTGGCGGAGGAACAGCACCTCGACCTTGTGGAAGTGGCGCCGAAGGCGAAGCCGCCGGTGTGCCGCATCATGGATTTTGGAAAATATCGATATGAACAGCAGAAACGGGACAAAGAGGCGAAGAAGAAGCAAAAGATCATTACGCTCAAAGAAGTGAAGCTTCGCCCCCACATCGAGCAGCACGACTTTGATGTCAAGTTGAAGAATGCCCTGCGGTTCCTTGAAGAAGGCAATAAGGTCAAGGTGACCATCATGTTCCGGGGACGGGAAATGTCCCATCAGGAATTGGGGCGGGACGTTCTCAATCGGGTGGCCGAACAGCTCAAAGAGCTGGTGATCATCGAGCGCGATCCGAAACTTGAAGGGAAAAACATGATCATGATTTTAGCCCCGAAAGCGCCCGCCAAGGCGGCGAAGGGGAAAGACTAAAGGAGGAGAAGAGTAATGCCGAAGATGAAAACCCGCCGGGCGGCGGCGAAGCGCTTCAAGGTGACCGGCACGGGCGAATTTAAGCGCAGCAAAGCCTACAAGAGACATATTTTGGAGAAGAAGTCGCAAAAGAGAAAGCGCAATATGCGCAAAGCGGCCTTGATTACGGGAGCGGATCATAAGCGCGTAAGCCGTATGCTGCCCTACGCCTGATTCATAATTTTGCATCGATGAGGAGGAACGAACCATGCCAAGAGTAAAAAGCGGCGTGACTGCACATAGACGTCATAAAAAGATCTTGAAATTAGCGAAGGGCTATCGCGGCGCACGGAGCAAACAGTTTAAGAAGGCCAACGAATTGGTCATGAAGGCGCTCTATTACGCCCGTCGGGATCGTCGGGCGAAGAAGGGCGATTTCCGCCGTTTGTGGATCGCGCGGATCAACGCGGCCGCCCGTCTCAACGGGATGACATACAGCCGCCTGATCAACGGCCTGACGAAAGCGGGGGTCGAAGTCAACCGTAAAATGTTGGCGGATATGGCCATCAGTGATGCCGCTGCGTTTTCTAAGCTCGTCGCCGTGGCGAAAGAGAACCAGTAAGAGGAAAATTCCATCGCGAAGAACAGAAGCAAACCGTGGAGCTTCCTCCATCGGCTTTGGCGCGGCACGAAGCCGGCGCCTCGTGAGCTGAGGGCGGACGATCTGCGGTTTGTTGCTTTTTATTGGGCGCGATAGCCGATGCGAGGTACGGGAGAGGGGGACAGCGAGGCGTGGAACGCATGGAAAGCGGCACGAACGGAAAGATCAAGTTCGTCGCCAGCTTACACCAACGAAAATATCGGGAGCGAGAAGGGTGCTTCGTGGCGGAGGGGATACGCTTCGCGGAGATGGCGGCCGCTTCCGATTTTCCGCCTGTCCTCGCCCTCGTGACGGCGGAGACGGCGAAAAAGCCCCGGGCGGCGGGCGTCTTGGCGCACCTTGCCGCGCGGGGCTGTCCCCTCTATGAAGTGTCCGAGGCGCTCTATCAAAAGGCGGCGGCCACTAAGACGCCGCAGGGCTTGTTGGTGGTGATGGAGCGCCCCGAGCGGACGCTTTACGATGTCGCGCAACATGCGCCCGCGCTCTGGGTGGTCTTAGACGGCGTACAGGATCCGGGCAACGCAGGCACCATCTTGCGCACGGCGGATGCCGCCGGCGCGACGGGGGTCATCGCCCTCGAAGAAACCGTCGATCTCTTTTCGGATAAAGCGCTCCGTGCCAGCATGGGCTCGATTTTTCATCTGCCGGTGGCGACGCATGTTTCACGCGACATGTTCGTTCGCTTTGCCACGCGACAGGGGATCCAGCTTTTTGCCGCTGCCGTAGAGCCGACAGCCCGCCTTCATTTTTCCGTCGATTATCGCGCCCCGTCGGCCATCGTCGTGGGGCAGGAGGGAAGCGGTGCGTCGAAGGAGATTTTAGGGGCGGCGCAGCCGCTCTATATCCCGATGGTCGGCAAGGCGGAATCGCTCAACGTGTCCGTGGCCGCCGCCGTCCTTCTCTACGAGGTCTTGCGCCAGCGCCATTACGGCTGCTGACGGGAGCCGTGTCCTTCCAGCAGCCGCGCCTTTAAGGCGCGGTATTTTCTTGTGTAGTAGACGCCGTTTTGTGCTTCCCTATGATCGGCGCCATAGGAAGAGCGGCTGACGGCTAAAATGGGGGGCGATTGAATGCGCTTGGCGACGGCGAGGCCGGTGAAGCGCGCCCACCAGCGCTCCATGTCGGCGATGAAATCATCTGGCGTAGGGAAATGCGCTTTGACGAGTCCTTCGGCGCAGCCGAGTTCTTTCTCCAAGGCGCCTGCCGCGTACCAAGTCAGAATGTCCTCCGGCGTGGCCTTGGGGCATCGCTCCACGAACGCGCGGAAGAGGAAATCATGGTACGGGTAAAAGAGCGGGTCGCCTTCACCGCGCTCGACATTTTGCGCGTCGGATAGTTCCGCGCTGGGGGGGAGGGCGATGATTTCGTTGGGAATGACTTCTCGCTGGTAGATGACGTCGTTGAAGAAGTGCGCGACATCGTAAATCTGGTGCTTCCAGAGGTCGGCGAGGGGCGCGAAGAACCCGGCCTGATCGCCGTACAGGGTGGAATAGCCCACGGTGGTTTCCGCTTTGTTGGCGTTGCAGGGGAAGACGCCGCCGAAGGCCGCCGCCGCAGCCGCCAAGAGGCGGGCGGAGCGATCCCGCGCTTGGATGTTTTCCGCCATGAAGGGGGATACGGTGAGGTTTTGGAGGGGAATGGATTCGATTTGACGGATGGTGCATTGTACGGCCTCCTCGATGGGGAGGACGGCGTAGCGGCAGCCTAAGTTCTCCGCGAGCCGCGTCGCCAATCCTTGGGTGGTGGAAGAGTTGAAGCGGCTGGGCATGTTGAGGAGGAGGACGTTTTTGGCACCGAGGACGTGGACAAAGAGAGCCGCAGACACGGCGGAGTCGATACCGCCCGAAAGGCCAATGACGACGCGCTCGAGCGAGAGGGCGTCCATGAAGCGGCGCACCCCGTAGGCGAGGGCGCAGCAAAGCGCTTCGGTTTTCGTTTTGGGCGCTTCGACGAGCGCGGGACGCGCTTCGAGCGTTTCTAGGGAGACGGGGCACAGCGCTTCCCGATAGGCGGGGATGGCGGCGCGCATCTCGCCATGGCGGTCGCAGACGGTGCTGCAGCCGTCGAAGGGATAGACGGTCTTGCCGTTATTTTGCACCCCGACATGGTTCACGTAGAAGACGGGCGCATGGAGCGCGGCGGCCGCCTTCTTCAATCGGCGGTGGCGCTCTTCGTTTTCTCCCAACGCATAGGGAGAGGACGAGAGGTTTACCACGAAGTCCAAGGGGGTGCGGCTCTCTAACAGGCGGAGCGGCGCGAGGCCGTCGTCGTCCTGCCCCCCGATCTCGCCGAGCAGCGCCCCGATGGTGTACACTTTCCCTTTGAGGCAAAGCGTCAGCGGCGGTAGGAGTTCCGCCGGATGTTTCCCCATCTCTGCGGCTAACGCCCACAGGCTGCAAAAATAGCGGCCGTCGTCAAAGAACCGACGGGTTTCGCAAGGCGGGCTGAGAAAAAACGGATAGGGAAAATTTTTGGGGGCGACGAGGGCGCCGTTCTGGGCGGCAAAGAGCGCGCTGTATTTGCGCATCTGCCCATCGGGATTCTTTCTTTTCGGATCGAGCGCCACGTTGCCGAAGAGGACGGCCATGTCCTTCGTCGCTGCGACGATCTCTTGGCCGCAGGCTTCACATTCAGCCAAAAAGGCGGGCTGCTCCCACGTATCGCCCAAGAGATGGCCGGGAACCGCCAGCGCGGGAAAGAGGACGAGGTCAGCGCCTTCCTCTCGCGCCAACTGGATATAGTGGCAGATGGTATCGGTGTTTTTGTCAGGCTGGCCAGGGATCACGGGGATCTGAGCCAAGGCGATCTTGATCATGGCGTCTCCTTTTCTGCGATCGGTTCAAATCGTTGTGGGGCTATGCTATAATTGTAGCATACTTTTTTGGCGAAGGGGAAAGACAGTTTTTGAGGAGGGGCGGTTGATGACCATGGAATATGTGAGCACGCGGGGCAACGATCAAAAATTGGCGGGGGCGGCGGCGATCCTCGCCGGGATAGCGGAGGACGGCGGACTTTTTGTGCCGACGGAGATACCGAAGGTCGCGCCGGAGTTTCGGGCATCACTGGCGGAGTTAGCCTATCCGGAGCGGGCAGCGCGGATCTTGGGGCTGTTTTTAGACGATTACGGGACGGAAGAATTGCGCGGCTGCATTGATCGTGCCTATGGCGGCGGCAAGTTTGACGATCCGGCGGTAGCTCCCCTGCGCCTTCTTGGGGAGATGGGGATGCTGGAACTTTGGCATGGGCCGACCAGCGCCTTTAAGGACATGGCGCTTCAGCTTTTGCCGCAGCTTTTGTCGCGCGCCCTGCAAAAGACGGGGGAAAAGAGCGAGGTTTTGATCTTGGCGGCGACGTCGGGGGATACGGGAAAGGCGGCGCTGGCTGGATTCTGCGACGTTCCGCAGACGAAGATCATGGTGTTTTATCCCGCCGGCGGCGTCAGCCGGATGCAATGGCTGCAAATGGTCACGCAGGCAGGGGCGAACGTTGCGGTCATGGCCGTCGAGGGAAACTTTGACGACGCCCAGCGCGGGGTCAAGGAGATTTTCGGCGATGCGTCGCTGCGGGCGAACCTCGCGGCGTCCGGCGTGAAGCTCTCCTCCGCCAATTCCATCAACTGGGGGCGTTTAGCGCCGCAGATCGTCTATTATTTCAGCGCTTACGCCGACCTTTTGAAGTCAGGGCGGATCCAGAACGGCGATGCGGTGAATTTCACAGTCCCCACGGGGAACTTTGGCAACATCTTGGCCGGATTCTACGCACGGCAGATGGGGCTTCCCATCGGGCGGCTTGTCTGCGCGTCCAATCAAAATAACGTGCTGACGGATTTCTTGCTCACCGGCTATTACGACAGGAACCGCCCCTTCTTCAAGACCATTACGCCTTCCATGGACATCCTGATTTCCAGCAATTTGGAGCGGCTCCTCTACCACCTGACCGGCGATCCCGCCATGGTGCGCCGGTGGATGGAGAACTTGGCAAAGGAGGGGCGCTATGACTGCGGGGTCAGTATGATTCAGCGGATGCAGAACTATTTCTGGGCGGATTGGGCGGACGACGCCAAGACGAAAGCGGCGATCAAGGAGGTCTACGACGCGCACCACTACGTCATGGATCCACACACGGCGGTGGCATGGGCGGTCGCCAAGGCCTATCAGCAGCGAACGGATGACCGCCGTCCCATGGTGGTGGTGTCCACGGCCAGCCCCTATAAATTTACCGACAGCGTATGGCACGCCTTGGGTGAAGCACCCGAAGGGCAGGACTGCTTCGCGCTGCTCCATGGTTTGGCAGGGAAAAGTGACGTGCCGATTCCAGCGGGATTGGCGGCGCTCCAAGGCGCGGCGATCCTTCATGAAGGGGTCTGCGGCCCGGCGGAGATGGCGGAAGAAGTACAGCGGTTCGCTGCGAAAAAGTGACGGCGGTCGAAGATAAGAAATTACGAGTGACAAAATATCGCTATTGATTCATAGATGAATTTATTGTAAAATGTTGACGGAATTGTTTTGCATAATTTTACCGAATAAGGGGAGTTCATATGTTAAAACAAAAGTTGACCTCGTCCATTCTCACGTCGTTGCTCTTCACTGGGGGATTTTCTTGCCATGCGTACGCAGCGGAAACTTTGGATGAATACACCTTAGATGCCATCGTCGTCACGGCGCAGCGCACGGAAACGCGGGATCTCAATACCCCGGCGACGACTACGGTCATTACGGCAAAGGATATTGAGAACCGCGGGTATCTCAGCGTTTTTGATGCGCTGGATCAAACGGTTGGCATCACGAGCTACAACTATTCCAGCGGGCAGGGCGATAACGGCAGCTCTACCGGGCGCGTCTACATTCGGGGGCTGGACAAAGGTACGCTGATTTTGGTGAACGGGGCGCCCGTCAACTTAAACAATTATAACTCCACGGCTGGGATTCCCATCTCGGCGGTGGAGCGCATTGAGATCGTCAAGGGCTCCAATTCCGTTTTGTATGGCAGCGAGGCCATGGGCGGCGTCGTCAATATCATTACGAAGCAAGGCGGCCGCGCCCAGCACACGGCTTCGGTCACAGTAGGCGATGTGAATTCCGGGGGCGAACTCACCAGCCGGGGCGACAAGTATCTCGTTTCCGTCGGTCGTTCCTATTTCAGCACGTTCCATGATTCTCAAATTCGCTACAACAATCCGTATGAAACCATCCGCAAAAAATTTCACAAAGATGAGCTCTTCACCAGCTTGAATCTTGCGCCGAACTTGACCCTCAATTACATGAACACAAAGACGTATGGAACGGGGATGGACTACCTGGATGCGAAGGGCGTTCGGAAAAAGATGGCCTATCAGTATGACGATAAGCGTGATAATGTGGCCTTGATTTATTCCGACAAGGAACACGACTGGACGTCGAACCTTTCCTATAATCGCCGCCGCATCGATGGGCAGAAGATCGATACCAAAGGGAAGGTCAGCCGCAGCGGCGGCAGCAGCAACATCGTTTTGAGCCGCATCAATTTTGACACGACGAAAAAGTGGCAGCTTTCCCAGCAAGGTTCCTTGGTCACCGGGTTCACGGCGGATCGCGAACAGTATGCGGAGATCATTGACCGTTCTCATGAGATTACCCGCGACAGCTTGGGGCTTTACGCGTCATACAGCCATGATTTTTCCGATAAATTTTCGGCCGTTTTGGGGATGCGGACGCAATTCGTCAAGGGCAATGCCGCCGGCCCCTCAAAAACCGCCTATCTGCCTCAGCTGCAAACGCTTTATAAAATCGACGAGCAAACGAGCTGGTACACGAACATCGGCAAATCGTTTGAGATGCCCGCGATCAACTCTCTTTACAGCATGGGCGGCACCTCCTATAACGATAGTCTGAAGCCGCAGGAAGGCTGGTCGTACGAAACCGGCATCAAGCGCGTCACCGGTAAAAGCTCCTTCAAGGCGGCTGTGTTTACGATGAAGATGGACAATAAATTCGCTTGGCGAAAATATGTAGATTTAGGGCTGACGCCGCCGCCGGGCATCGACGCCAACAGCTACATTCAGGTGAACTTGGGAGAATTTAGAAATACCGGGTTGGAACTAGAATATACCCAGCGCGTAGGGGAAGAGTGGAACTATAACATCGGCTTTACGGTGCAGAACCCGCAGGCGAAGGATTCCGGCGTATGGGTGCAGGAGTCTTCCCGCTGGCAGATGACGACGGGCGTGCAGTATGGCAGAGGGAAGTTCCAGTCCAGCCTGAATCTCTTCTGGGCAGGGGACAGAGAGGATGCCAGCAAAAAGATCGCGGGACAGTATCACCCCATGCGGGATAAGGTGGACTTAAATGCGGTCTTAACCTATACGCCGGATCAGCATAGCAGCTTTAAGCTCAATCTTTATAACCTCTTGAACCGGGAAAACGTCATCAACGTCAGTGAAAATCTGGCGCGTCCCTTTAACTGGTCGATGACGTACACCTGCACGTTCTGACGGCGCGGCAGGCTTCTGAGACGAAGCGAAGGAAAGGTTTTTCATGATATGGCGCGTGCTGCTCTCATGGCAGCGCGCACAGAAAGAGAGGGGATGGACGGATTCCATTCCCTCTCTTGTGCGTTGAGGAGAGAATGGACAGATGAACGGGAAAAAGCGTTTGCTTGCCATCGGCGGATCCTTGGCCTTGATCCTCGGGATTTTTGGCGGTCTTTGGTTTTGGCGCTCGGTTGGGTCGCAGCCGCTGCCTTTGCTCAGGAAAGAACGGGAGATGTCGCAATACCGACGGATCTTGGCTGTCAGCCCGGCGCTGCAAGAAATTGTCTTGGCGTTAGCGCCGCCGGAGCAAATCGTGGCGGTGAGCGCTTCCAGTAAAAATTCTCCGATTCCCGAAGTGGCGCAGGCGGCACGACAGGTCGCAGGGGAGGTTTCCGAGCGCCCCAGCACGGAGGAGCTGCTCGCCCTCGATCCGGATATTGTCCTGATGCCCGTCGTCTTTTCTCGGGCGCAGGCGGATCTTTTGGCCGACATGAAGGTAAACGTCGTCCCCTTGGGGATCCCCAACAGCTATGAGGAGCTAAAGGCGAGGATCATGTTGATTGCCGATGCCTTGGGGCTGTCGGACAAAGGTCGGACGCTGACAGCTACCATGGATCAAAAGATCGCGATGGTGAATGAAAAGAATCATAGGATGTTTCGAGGATCTCCAAAATTTTTCTCGGCGGGGAAAAAGGAGTTTATGGCTTTGTGTCGAAGAATATTTTTCAGAGCAGGAGGAAGGTATCATCTGGTCGCTATACATGGGAATTGAAAGGATGCGAGTGGGCTATGGCTTTACCGGCAGGGATTAACACGAATGAGGATGTTTTGCGCGCCATGCAGGTGGCGGCGCTCTATGTTGGCTCCATTTTTCGGGAGGATGCGGCGATTCGGGTGACCGATAGGGAAAAAGTCCTCTCTTACATTCCGGGGCGGGTGCTCGATATTCGCGTGGCGGTGGGCACGCCGATCACACCGCGGATGGCGCGCTGCCTCAAGGAGGATCGGGTTGATACCTATGAGGTGGAGAAGGCGAAGTATGGCATTCCCATCAAGGTGATTAACGCGCCGTTCCACGGGGTGCGCGGCGAGGTGATCGGCATGATTTCCGCCGTATTGAACGTCAACGACACGGCGGAATTGGTGGACTCCATGAATGCGATTTCCCGCCTGACCCAGACGGTGTACACGTCCGTGGAGGAGGTCTCGCTGAGCGCCAACGAGTTGGCGCAGGCGGGGCAGGAGTCGGTCGCGCAGGCGGCGGTGCTGAAGGAGAAGAATGCGGATACCATCAAGGTCATCGAGTTCATCAACAACATCGCCCAGCAGACGAACCTCTTAGGGCTAAACGCTGCCATCGAGGCGGCCAGAGCCGGCGAGCAGGGGCGCGGTTTTGCCGTCGTCGCCGAGGAAGTACGAAAGTTGGCGGAGCAGTCGCGCGAGGCGACGGAGAAAATTCAAGCCACGCTGATGGAGATGAATCGTGCCGTGGCGGAGATCTCTAAGTCGATTGAAACGACGGGGGCGATCAGCGAGGAGCAGGCCGCATCTACGGAGCAGATCACGGTGAATCTGTCCGAGGTAAAGAAGGCGGCGGAGCGGCTGAATTCTTTCGTTCAGACCTTTAAGTGAGGAATCTTTTGGCGACAGCGTAGCGCGGATTTTCGCGCCGTAACACGAGGCAGGTAGCAGCCACCCCTATCTATGGCTATAAGGAGCATGGATAGGGGTGTCGTTATAGGAAGATTTTTGTGGCGAAGTGGTCGGGGCTGATTGCCTAAAGGGGTTCATCGGTGCTATACTGTCTAAGAAGATTTTGAACGAGGCTGCGAAGAGTGGAATGGAGGGCATCGCTTGGGGACGGGAAAATATAAGCGGGTCATATTGAAGTTGAGCGGCGAGTCGCTGGCCGGCGAGCAGGGCTTTGGGATCAATCCTGACGTGGTGGAGGATATTGCGGTACAGATCAAAGAGATTCGCCGCCACGACATCGAGTGTGCGGTGGTGGTCGGCGGCGGCAATATCTGGCGCGGGCTGGCGGGGAGCGCCAAGGGCATGGATCGGGCGACGGCGGACTACATGGGGATGCTGGCCACGGTGATGAACGCGCTGGCGCTGCAGGACGCCTTGGAGAATCAGGGCGTGGTTTCCCGCGTGCAGAGCGCCATCGACATGCGGCAGATCGCCGAGCCGTACATCCGGCGCAAAGCGATACGCCACATGGAAAAGGGGCGGGTCGTCATCTTCGGGGCGGGGACGGGCAATCCCTATTTTTCCACGGACACGACGGCGGCGCTCAGGGCGGCGGAGATTGAGGCGGACGTCATCTTGATGGGAAAAAAGAATACGGACGGCGTTTACGATTCCGATCCGAATAAGAACCCCGACGCGAAGAAGTTCGAGGCATTGGCGTACATGGAGGTCTTGCAGAGGAAGCTCCAAGTGATGGATTCCACGGCGACGAGCCTCTGCATGGACAATCAAATTCCCATCGTGGTCTTCAATATCGATCCGCACGAGAATTTGGTGAAGGCCGCGCTGGGCGAAAATATCGGAACGACGGTCGGAGGGCGGAAACAATGATCAAGGAGATTATGGCGTCACACGAAGAACGGATGCAAAAGACGCTGGAGGCGCTGAAAAGGGAGTTCGCTTCGCTTCGGGCGGGGCGGGCGACACCGGCGCTCCTCGAGAAAGTGATGGTGGATTACTACGGAACGCCGACGCCGGTGAATCAGGTGGCGAAGATCGCGGTTCCCGAGCCGCGGATGATCGTGATTCAGCCGTGGGAAAAGCCGATGCTGCACGAGATCGAGAAGGCGCTGATGAAGTCCGATTTAGGGCTGACGCCAAATTCGGACGGGGCAGCCATTCGCTTGACGATCCCCCAGCTCACGAAGGAGCGGCGGGAGGAGCTGAAGAAGAGCATCAATAAGAAGGCGGAGGAGGCGAAGGTGGCGCTGCGCAATCTGCGCCGGGATGCCAATGACGCCATCAAGAAGCTGGAAAAAGCGAAGAGCATCGCCGAGGACGACTCGAAAAAGGGGCAGGAGGACGCCCAAAAATTGGTGGATAAGTATGTGAAATTGGTGGATGCGGCCAAGGCGGCTAAGGAGAAAGAGGTCATGGAGATCTGATGGCGGCTCCTGATGTCGTGGGGCGCACCAAAGAGGAGGCCGAGCGCCTTTTGCGCACGGCAGGAGAATCGTTTGCGGAGGAGATGACGCGCCCGACGAGGCACGTCTTTCCCGTGGACGATCGCTGCCTTTACGTGGTGCGTCAGGTGCTTTTGGCTGACAGCCGATGGCGGTTGACATTGGCGGGAAAACAGCGAAAGGAGGTGTCTGAAGATGGCTTATAAGATCGGCGAAAGCTGCATTTCCTGCGGTTCCTGCGCGGCTACCTGTCCGGTGGGCGCGATTTCGTCAGGCGATGCGCACTATGAGATCGATCCCGAAAAATGCGTGGAGTGCGGGGCTTGCGAGGCGGAATGTCCCGTGGGGGCGATTTCTGCTCCCTGATGGAAAAGACCCCTCTTTCCTTTCGGAGAGGGGTCTTTTTCATCGGGGAGCGGACGAGACGGCTGAGTATGGGAGTTATGGGGTTATGTGGAAAAAGTGGTTTCGCGGTGCGCCGCCGGTGGCTGCGGCGGGCGAGAATGCTTTATATGATACCGTGGATAAAGCGCGACTGCCGCAGCACACGGCCATCATCATGGATGGCAACGGGCGTTGGGCAGAGGGGCGCGGCCTTTTGCGAACTGCCGGGCATACGGCGGGGGTGGCTGCCTTAAAGCAGGTGTTGAAGGTGGCCATTGATTTGGAACTCGTCGCGCTGACGGTGTACGCTTTTTCCACCGAGAACTGGAAGCGTCCCCACGCCGAAGTGGATTTTCTCATGGGTCTCTTTTCTGAGTATTTGGCGCGAGAGATCGACGAGATGGATAAGGACAACGTGAAACTGCGGTTTTTGGGGCGCATGGAGGATCTTTCCCCCCGCCTGCAACAAGAGGCGCAGGCGGCCGAGCGGCGGACGGCGGGGAACACCGGCGTGAAGTTCAATGTGGCGATGAATTACGGGGGGCAGGACGAGATTCTCCGCGCGGCTCGTCGCTTGGCGGAGGAAGCGGCGGCGGGTCGGCTTCTGCCCGAGGAGATCGACGAGGCGAAGATGGAGGCTGCCCTCGATACGGCGGGGCTGCCCCCGGTGGATCTCGTGATCCGCACCAGCGGGGATCTGCGCCTCAGCAATTTTCTCTTGTGGCAGGCGGCTTACGCGGAGTTTTGGTTTACGGAAACGAATTGGCCGGATTTCACGCCTGCTGATTTCGTGGCGGCGCTTCAGGCGTTTGGCGGCCGCGAGCGCCGGTTCGGCGGGTTGAAGAACGAATAGACGACAGGGAGGAGAGTCCTTTTGCTCACTCGTATTCTTTCGGGGATCGTCGGCATCGCCATAGCGGCGGCGGTCATTCAGACCGGCGGCGCTGTTTTCTGCGTGGCCGTGGTCGCCTTGATGATGATCGGCTGGCACGAGTACGCGAAGGCGTTTTCTCGGATGGGGCAGCCGCTGGCATACTTTAGCGGCTTTGGCGCCATGCTGCTCTTGGGCGGCGCGGCCTCGATAGCAAACCGCGAACTTTTCCTCGGGGCGGCGCTGGCGTCCATTCTTTGGGTGCTGGCGCTCTCGGTGTTTCGCCATCGCTCGTTTTCGGTGCCGCAGGCGGCGGCGTCTGTCGCCGGTATCGCCTACGTCGGTTTTACGCTGCCCCATCTGATTTTTCTGCGGATGCCATTTTTCTCATGGTGGTCGGTGGATACCCCGTTGGGAAAAATGGAGATAGGCTGCGTCTGGCTCTGGGTGGCGCTCATCGGGACGTGGGCGAGCGATACCTTCGCTTATTTCACCGGCGTTACGTTAGGACGTCATCGGCTCTGCGAGGCCATCAGCCCGAAGAAGAGCGTCGAGGGGTTCGTCGGCGGCCTCGTCGGCACGGCGGCGACCGTGGCAGGGCTGGGGGCGGCGCTTTCGTGGCCGATCCTGCCCATGGCCCTCTTGGGCGTCGCCATCGCCCTCTTCGCCACGGTGGGGGATTTAGTGGAGTCAGCGATAAAGCGCTATGCGGGCATCAAGGACTCCGGCGTCCTCATCCCCGGCCACGGCGGCGTCTTGGATCGCTTTGACAGCGTGATGTTCGTGGTTCCCTTCGTGTATTATGTTTCGTGGTTTATTTCGCTTTTGCTGATCAATTAATGACACGCGGATCATAGGAGAATATCATGAAAAATTTGGCGATCTTAGGCTCCACCGGCTCCATCGGCACGCAGACGCTCGACGTGGTGCGCGCCCATCCCGAGATGTTTCGCGTTGCGGCCTTGGCGGCACATCAGAGCGACGAGAGGCTCGAAGCGCAGATTCGAGAATTTTCGCCGGCGGTGGCGGTGTTGACGGACGAGGAGGCGGCGGCGCGGCTTCGCGCTCGTTACCATGGTGCGACGGAGATTTTGAGCGGGGCGGAGGGGCTTTTGGCGGCGGCGGAGCTTCCCGCCGTCGATACTGTGGTGACGTCTTTGATGGGGTTTGCGGGGCTGGCGCCTACCTTGGCGGCCATCGACGCGGGGAAAGACATCGCGCTGGCGAATAAGGAGACGCTTGTCGTGGCCGGAGAGCTGGTCATGGACGCGGCCAAGGCGCGCGGCGTCGCGATCTTGCCGGTGGACAGCGAGCATTGTGCGCTTTTCCAGTGCCTGCAAGGGGAGAAGCGGGACGCCGTCGAGCGTCTCATCCTCACCGCTTCGGGGGGACCCTTTCGCGGGAAAAAGACGGTGGACTTGGCGGCGGTTTCTTTGGCGGATTGCCTCAACCATCCCACTTGGGCGATGGGGAAGAAGATCACGGTGGACTCGGCGACCCTGGTCAATAAGGGGCTGGAGGTCATCGAGGCGCATTGGCTCTACGATATGCCCTACGATAAGATCGACGTCGTCGTCCATCCTCAGAGCATCGTGCACTCGATGGTATCGTTTCGCGACGGGGCGGTGATGGCGCAGCTTGGGACGCCGGATATGCGGCTCCCCATTCAGTACGCGCTGACGTACCCGGCGCGTATCGCGTCGGATTTTCCGCGCCTCGATTTTTCCCGCCTTGGCACCTTGATCTTTACCGCGCCGGATACCGAGACGTTCCGCGGGCTGACGATTGCCGTTGAAGCGGGGCGCACCGGGGGAACAGCGCCCTGCGTCATGAACGCGGCCAATGAGGTTGCCGTGGAGGCGTTTTTGGGTGGTTTCATCGGATTTTTAGATATTTACCGTATCATAGAAGAAACGTTGACCGCCCGTTCTGTCCGGCAGACGGTCACCTTTGAGATTTTGCAGGAAGAGGATGCGTGGGCGCGGCAGTACGCTCGGCAGCGCATCGCGGCGCGACAATAGGGGGAACGTATGTTACTGACGGTTTTGGCTTCGGTTTTTGTCTTTGGGCTATTGGTTCTTTTTCATGAGTTGGGGCATTTTCTCATGGCGAAGGCCATGGGGATGCGGGTGGATGAGTTCGCCATCGGCTTTGGCCCTCGGATTTTCAGCTATACTTACGGGGAGACGGTGTATTCGATCCGCGCTGTCCCCTTGGGGGGCTTCAATGACATCGCCGGGATGGATCCCGAGGAGAACGACGCCGGCGAGCGCGGCTACTGCGCAAAGCCGGTGTGGAAGCGGATGATGGCCATTGTGGCGGGGCCGCTGATGAACTTCATTCTGCCGGTGGTGATTTTCTTCGGCCTTTTTTTAGCCGTGGGGGTCAGTACGCCGTCGGATCGCCCCGAATTGGGGGATATTCTGCCGGATAAGCCGGCGGCCGCCGCCGGGCTGAAAAAGGGCGATGTCATCGAGCGGATGAACGGTCAGGCGACGGAAAAGTGGGAGGATATTGTCAACATCATCTTAAAAGAAGGGGAACACCCCATCAAGGTGGAGTTCCGCCGCGACGGGGCGGAAAAGACGGCGACGCTGATCCCCGTTTATGATAAGAGCGCCGAGCGCCCCTTGGTGGGGATTACCAGCTCGTCGGATTTTCGTCACCCGGGCTTTTTCGAAGCGATCGGTCTGGCGTTTTACAAGACGGGCTACATCATCTACAAGATGCTCGAAGGGCTTTGGGGGATGCTCACCGGCAGCGCGAAGGCGGAATTGGCAGGGCCTTTAGGGGTCGCCCAGATGGCCGGGGAGGTGGCGCAGATCGGCTTTGCGGCGCTCTTAAATTTCGCGGCGCTCTTGAGCCTCAATTTGGGGATCCTCAATCTTCTGCCGGTGCCGGCGCTCGACGGGGGACATCTCCTCCATCTTGCCATCGAAAAGCTTCGGGGAAAGCCCTTGGGGACGAAAGCGCTGTACTACACCCAGATGGCGGGCATCACCCTCTTGGTCATGCTGATGCTGTTTGCCACAAAGAACGACATCGTGCGCATTTTCTTTGGGAGTTAGCACGCACGGATACCTTCCGCTTTGCCAATCGGACGGATTTCGTTTGATCTGTTTTTTTAGGAGCCGATGCCAATGAAGCGACGAGAGACACGGCAACTTCATATCGGGGCGATCCCCATCGGCGGTGGCGCCCCCATCTCGGTGCAGTCCATGACGAATACCCCGACGACGGATACGGTGGCCACCGTGGCGCAGATTCGATCGCTCTCGGAAGCGGGCTGCGACATCGTTCGCCTCGCCGTGCCGGATAGGGCGGCGGCGGAAAATCTCGGCGCGATCCGTCGTGCCGTGGATGTCCCGTTGGTCGCGGACATCCACTTTGATTATCGGCTGGCGCTCATCGCCATCGAGCAGGGTGTCGCGGGGCTGCGCCTCAACCCCGGCAACATCGGCGGCGCAGACAGGGTGCGGGCGGTGACAGCGGCGGCCAAGGCGGCGCACATCCCCATCCGCATCGGGGTAAACGCCGGTTCCTTAGACAAAAAGCTGCTGGAAAAATACGGGCATCCGACGGCGGAGGCGCTGGTGGAGTCCGCCATGGAGCATGTGCGCCTCTTGGAAGCCGAGGATTTCCATGACATCAAGATCTCCCTCAAGGCGCATGACGTGCCGCTGACCTTGGCCGCTTACCGGCTGATGAGCGAGCGGGTCGATTATCCGCTCCACTTGGGCATCACGGAGGCGGGCACGCCCCAGAGCGGGATGATCAAATCTGCCGTGGGCATCGGCGCCCTTTTGGCGGAAGGGATCGGCGATACGGTTCGCGTCTCCCTCACCGGCGACCCGGTGGTGGAAGTGAAGGTGGCCAATGAGATCTTAAAATCCTTGGGGCTGCGGGAATATGGCCCCACCCTCATCGCCTGTCCCACCTGCGGGCGCACCGCCATCGACCTCCCAAAGATCGCGGCGGAAGTCGAGGCGCGGTTGGCGGGGGTCAAGCGTCCCCTCAGCGTGGCGGTCATGGGCTGCATCGTCAATGGCCCTGGCGAGGCGCGGGAAGCCGACGTCGGGATCGCCGGGGGGCGCGGGGAAGGGCTGGTCTTTAAGAAGGGCGTCGTCCTGCGCAAGGTGCCGGAAGATCGGTTGGTGGCGGAGCTCTTTAAGGAGATCGACGCGATCCTTGCGGCAGACGGGAACCTTTAGTGGGAGGGAGCGTTTTCCTGCGTCATTTTCGTTCGGTTCATCGAGGGATGGATCTCGCCGTCGAGTCGGCGGCAATTTATGAGGAAGGGATAGGATGTTATGCGTACCACACAGCTTTATGCGCCCACGCTGCGGGAAGTACCGGCGGAAGCGGAGGTGATCAGCCACAAGCTGATGCTCCGGGCGGGCATGATCCGCAAGGCGGCGGGCGGTATTTACACCTATTTGCCGTTGGCTTGGCGCACGCTGAGGAAAATCGAGGCCATCGTCCGCGAGGAGATGGACGCGGCGGGCGGGCAGGAGATCGCCATGCCCATCCTGCAGCCGTCGGAGATCTGGAAGGAAACGGGGCGTTGGGCGGTTTACGGCGAGGAGATGTTTCGCCTGAACGACCGTCATGACCGCGAATTTTGCTTGGGGCCTACCCACGAAGAATTGGTCACGTCGCTGGTGCGGGACGAAGTGCGCTCCTATAAGCAGCTCCCCCTGATGCTCTATCAGATACAGAATAAATATCGGGATGAGATCCGGCCACGCTTCGGCCTCATGCGGGGGCGGGAATTTATCATGAAGGATCTCTATTCCTTCGATAAAGACGAGGAAGGGTTACAGGTTTCCTATCAGAAAATGTTCGACGCGTACAGCCGTATCTTCACGCGCTGTGGTCTGCGCTTTCGCCCCGTGGAGGCGGACAACGGCGCCATCGGCGGCGCACATTCCCATGAGTTTACGGTCTTAGCGGAGGCAGGGGAGTCGAATATCGTCTACTGTGAAGCCTGTGCGTATGCTGCCAGCGATGAGAAGGCGGAGCTGAAACAGATCGTAGCCCCCGAAGAGGAGATGCGCCCGCTGGAAAAGGCATCGACCCCGGGGGCGCACACCATCGAGTTGGTGGCGGCTGCCCTGGACATTCCGGTGGAAAGGACGATCAAGGCGGTCGCCTACCAAAACGAAAAGGACGAGCTCGTCCTTGCGTTCGTGCGAGGGGATCACGAAGTCAACGAGGTCAAGCTGCAAAACGTCACCGGCGCCTTGGCGCTTCGCATGGCGGAAGAAGCGGCGATAGGAGCCGTGGGAGGGGTTCCCGGCTTCATGAGTCCCATCGGCCTTCAAAAAGAGCCGACGATCGTCGTCGACGCCACGGTGATGGCGATGTATAACGCGGTCGCCGGCGCCAACGAAGTGGACGTGCACTACGTCAATGTCAATCCCGCGCGGGATTTCCAAGACGTTGCCGTGGCCGACATCCGGCTGGTAGCGGCGGGCGATCCCTGCCCGCGCTGCGGTGCGCCCCTGCGCATGACGCGCGGCATCGAGGCGGGGCAGGTATTCACGTTGGGGACGAAGTACAGTGAAGCCCTGGGGGCGACGTTCTTAGACGAGAACGGCAAGGAAAAGCCACTGGTCATGGGCTGCTACGGCATCGGCGTCAGCCGGACGATGGCGGCGGCCATCGAGCAGAGCAGCGATGCGGACGGGATCATTTGGCCTCGCGCCATCGCGCCCTTTGAGGTGGTGGTGGTTCCCGTCAACGCCAAAGTACCCGAACAACTTGCCGTGGCGGAGAAGCTTTACAGGGAGATGAAGGCGGCCGGGATCGACGTACTCTTGGACGATCGCCGGGAACGCGCCGGGGTGAAGTTCAAAGACGCCGATCTCATCGGCTACCCCCTCCGCGTGACGGTGGGGCCGAAAGCCGTCGAGGAGGATAAGGTGGAAGTGCGGGTGCGCCGCACCGGCGAAGTGAAGGAGTTTTCGGCGGCGGATTACTTGGCGGGGGTCAAAGCGCTCTTAGAAACGCTGTGACGGCGCGGGGCGATTTCTTTGTCGGGTACCCTAAAATGGCGATTCGGTGGCTTTTCGTTTGACTTTTTCGCCATGGTTCGATATACTTAATGAAAATACATGATGCCTTCCTCAGCTTTGAGGAAGGCATTCCTATTATGGTCTGATAAACGTCAGTTGTATTCATTTTCAACGGAGAGGAGCGAGGCGCATGGGCGGTTTTTGGGGGTATTTTATTCCGAGCGAGGCGGATCCCGCTGCCCCGGCGGTGCGGGAGCGGTGCGGGGCGCGGGCCGGCGGGGTGGGGATCGGGGTCAACTTGCTGCTCTTTGCGGCGAAATTGGCCATCGGTCTCATGAGCGGTGCCATTTCCATCGTGGCCGACGCCCTCAATAATCTTTCCGATGCCGGGTCTTCCCTCGTCATGCTGTTGGGCTTTCGCATCGCCGCTCGCCCGGCAGATCCAGAGCATCCTTTCGGACATGGCCGCGTGGAGTATCTGACGGGGCTTTTCGTCGCCGTTGTCATCCTCTTTGTGGGCTTCCAGCTCCTTCAATCCTCGGTCATGAAGATCCTGCACCCGGAAGATCTGGCGGTGGACTGGGTGACGGGAGGCGTATTGCTGCTTTCCGTTTTCGGGAAATTGGCCTTGGCGCATTTTTACCAAACCGTGGGGGATCGCATCCAATCGGCGGCCATTCGAGCCGCCGCCGCAGACAGCCGGAGCGATTGCCTGTCTACGGCGGCGGTGCTTCTTTCGCTTCTCCTCTATGTGGGGACGGGTTGGAACGTGGACGGGGCGGCGGGGGTCTTTGTGGCGCTCTTCATTCTTTACAGCGGGTGGGAGGCGGTGAAAAGCACCGCACAGCCCCTCATGGGAGAAGCCCCCGACCCGGCGCTGGTGTCGGAGATCAAAAAGTTCGTGCTGGCCACGCCGCCCATCATCGGCGTCCATGATCTCATCATTCACGATTATGGCCCCGGACGCGTCTTCGCGTCACTCCATGCCGAGGTGCCGGGGAATATGGAGATCATGGCGGCGCACACCGCCGTCGACGCCTTGGAGCAGCGCTTGGAAGCGCATTTCCATGTGGCGGTGACGGTACACATGGATCCCGTCATTCTCGACGATCCGGAAACGAACCGCCTGCGCTTTTTGACGGACAATATCGTTCAGGCCATCGAGCCGACCCTGACCATGCACGATTTTCGCCTCACGAAAACGGCAGAAGGCGGCCGCAGCCTCCTCTTTGACATCGTCGTCCCCCACGGCGTTTCCCTGCGCGACGAAGAGATCGCCCGCGCCGTAGGCGAACAGCTAAAAGCCCTGCACCCCCGCTATCAGGCCGTCATCCACTTTGACCATCAGTATTGCTGAGAAATGCAGATTTGAGGGACAGACAGGAAAGGAAATTTTCCTTTTTGGTCGAAGTATTCTGATAAGGAAATGCAGTGCGATGGAGGTGACGAGATGAGGAAATGGATGGCGGCTTTGGCGGTTTCGCTGGCGCTGGCGATCTCGACGGCAGAGGCGGCAGGCGGGGTGAACGGGTTCATCAAGCTGCGGTCGGAACTAAATTTTACGGTGATGGGGAGCAATGCGACGCGAAGCGGAGAGCGGGAGACTGCCGTCGGCGTCGGCTGGTCGCTCGACGGTGAAAGAGGAGCGCGGAGCGCACGGGCGAGGAAAGTGCAGCTCATTGCCAGCGATTTGCACATGGCGGCGCTCACCGCAGGGGAGATTGAGGACTGGTACCAGAGGGACATCGCACCGGCAGGCTGGCCGATTTTTTTGACGACGACGCAGGAAAACGGCGCTTACGCGATAGAGGATGTGCCGGCAGGGCGCTATTATTTGGTCATGATCTCCGGGCAGATAGACGATGGAACCGCCGACCCGGTGCGGACGCGGAGCGGGGAAGCGTTGGCGAAGTATCTTCCGCAATGGGAGCAGTACGCGGCGTTCGTCATTGGGCTGAATGCCTGTGCGGTGGAGGAGATCGAGGTAAAAGACGGGGTCATGACCCGCGTCGACCATGATTTTGGCGAGATCATCGGCAAGTGATAGGGCGAAGAGGAAAAAGGCAAGAAAATTCCGGCGAAGCGGAGGCTTCGCCGGAATTTTCTTGCCCTATGCTCAGTCGCTGGTCGCGGCGTCCAGCGCGACCAGCGCCATGTCGTTAAAGGAGGTTTCCCGCTCCTCTGGCGAGGTTTCCGCGCCGGTGAGGATGTGATTGCTGACAGTGAAGAGCCCCAGCGCTTCTACGCCGTGCTTGGCGGCGGCGAGGTAGAGCGCCGTCGTTTCCATTTCTGCCGCCAATACGCCGTAGGCGGAGAGCTTTTTGAGGTCGATCTCGTCGTCGTAGAGGCGATCCTGCGACAGGACGTTGCCGACGTGAAAGGGGACGTTCAGCGCTCGCGCGGCGGCGACACCCTTTTCCAAGAGGCTGAAATCCGCCGTGGGCGCGAAGTGGATCCCGTGGCCAAACGTGTTATGGAGCATACTGGAATCCGTGGTACTGGCTTGGGCAAACACGAGGTCGCGCACGGCGATCCCGTTTTGCAGCGCCCCGCAGGTACCGATGCGCAGGATCCGCTTGACGCCGTATTCGGCGATCAATTCGTTCGCGTAGATGGACATGGAGGGCATCCCCATGCCGGAGCCTTGAATGGAAACGGGGACGCCCTTGTAGGTGCCGGTGTAGCCCAACATGTTGCGGATGTGGGTGTATTCTTTGGCACCGTCTAAAAAATGTTCGGCGATGTGTTTCGCCCGGAGCGGGTCGCCGGGCATCAGCACCCGCTTGGCGATCTCCCCCGGCTGGGCTGCGATGTGCATACTCATGAAAATGCCTCCTCGTGATGAATGTTCCTTCCCATTATAGCGCAGACCGTGACGTTTGGAAAGGGATTCGCGGGTTTGGCGAGAACAGGCTGCATGACGGCAGAATTTGTGAAATAATCCGCGGTTTTCCTCGTGGTGGGTATCGCCGCCCGTGCCAGTATGATATAATATGAACACTTAACGAGTACGACTAGAGGGAGTACGAGTTTAGTGAGAATATATATCGGAACACTTAACAAAGGCAAGCGCAGTGCCGGCTGAATTTAGTGGTTATGGTGAAATGGACGGGAGTACACCGCTTTTTCGCTGCGGGCGTTGGCTTCGGCGGCACGATCTGAGAGCGGCGGTTTTGATGGAGGCATAGGATGTGAAGATTTCTACGCGGGGGCGGTACGCGCTGCGGATGATGATTGACATCGCGATGTATAGCGGCGGCGCGCCGGTACGCATTAAGGATATTGCGCGGCGGCAGATGATTTCGGAGAAGTATTTGGAGCAGATCGTGTCCGTTTTGCACAAGGCGGGCTTTGTGCGCAGCAGTCGTGGACCGCAGGGGGGCTATCGCTTGTCCCGAACGCCGGAGGAGTATACGGCGGGTGGGATATTGACGATCATCGAGGGGAGTTTGGCGCCGGTGACCTGCCTCGAGGCGGAGGAGAACGAGTGCCCTAGGCAGGGGTATTGTTCGACGCTGCGCCTCTGGGAGAGGGTGGACGCGGCGGTGCAGAAGGTTGTGCATGAGGTGACCTTGGCGGATTTGGTGGCTTGGCAGCAGGAGATGACGACCGCTGAAAAAGGGTGCCAAGCGACGTGAAAAAAGCGGGGAGAAGGCGGCGGAGGAGAATGAAAATCGCGTGGGTTGGGGGCGAGGGTTGGTATGCGGCTCGCTGAGGTGCAGTTGTTTCGGGTGATCAAAGCGGATTTGGCGGTTTTGGAAGAGGCGCTCTTGGCGGCGGTGGCGTCGCCGGTGCCGCTCATCCAAGACGTGGGGACGCATTTGGTGACGTCGGGAGGGAAAAGGCTCCGTCCGGCGCTCTTTCTTTTAGCGGCGCGCAGCGGCTCGGCTTTTGATCGGGAGAGGGTCATGCCGTTGGCGGTGGCGCTGGAATTGATCCACATGGCGTCGCTGGTGCATGATGATGTGATCGACAGCGCAGATACGCGTCGGGGGTCGCCTACGGCGAATGCGAAGTGGAGCAATCAGGTGGCCATCTTGAGCGGCGATTACCTTTTCGCCCAAGCGTTTTCTTTAGTGGCGGGACAGCATTACGGCGAGGTCATCGCTCTGCGGCTGGCGACGTTGGTGGGGGAACTCGCCAGCGGTGAGATCTTGCAGGATTCGGCGCTCTTTCAGGCGGAACATGATCTTTTGGCGTATGAGCAGCGCATAGAGAAAAAGACGGCCAACTTCTTAGCGCTCTGCTGTGAGATGGGCGCCATCGTGTCCGGGGCGGCGCCCGAGGTGGCGCAGGGGCTTTACCGTTACGGTCACGCCATCGGCATGGCGTTTCAGATCACCGATGATCTGTTGGATATTACGGGGGACGAGGCGAAGATCGGAAAGCCCGCGGGGAACGATATTCGCCAGGGCGTGGTGACGCTGCCGGTGATCCGAGCGCTCGAGGTGAGTCCCCGGCGGGAAGAATTGGCGGCCATCTTAGAGGATCGCGAGATGTCCGAGGCGATGGTGGCGCGGGCACTTTCCATCGTGCGCTCATCGGACGGCGTAGACTTTGCGCAGCGACGGGCAAACGAGCAGATCCAAAAAGCGAAGGAGGCGCTGCCGGAGGATATTCCGGCGGTGGTTCGTGAGGCGTTCATGCAGGCGGCGGATTATATCAGCCGGCGGGATTTCTGAGGAGGAAGCGTTATGTTTGGGATTGGTGTGCCGGAATTGATTCTCATCTTGATCATCGGGCTGGTGGTGTTCGGTCCCGGGAAATTGCCGGAGGTGGGACGTGCCATCGGCAAGAGCCTCAACGAGTTCAAGCGGGCGACCTCGAGCGTCGGGGAGGAGCGTCCTGCCCCTCGGGCGGCAGCGGAAAAACCGAGCCATGATGAGAAGGCGTAAGGGAGCGTTCACCCATGGCGGAGGATAAGGAGAAGGCGCGGCCGGCGAAGATGCAGGGGAGAGAGGCAGGCGAGGGCGGCGCTCCCACGCCGGAGGCTATGTCGATGGACGGGGCGGAGGCTCCTACGGCAGAGGGCGAGGCGCCTTCGCCATCGGAGGAAGAGGCGGCAGAGGCGCGGGAAGCGGCGCCTGATTTGGGAATGTCCGAGGCGGATGAGACGGTCGAGGGCAATATGTCTCTCGTCCGCCACTTGGAGGAACTGCGCCAACGGATTATTCGCTCTCTGATCGCCATCGGGATCGGTTCCTGCGTGGCGTATTATTATATTGAGGACATCATGGGGCTCCTCACGATGCCCACGGGACGCCTCTACTACCTGCAGCCGGCGGAGGCCTTTTTCACTTATTTGAAGATCGCGCTGGCGGCGGGGTTTCTTTTGGCGCTGCCGGTGGTGTTTTACCAGATCTGGAAATTCGTGCTGCCGGCTCTGACGATCCGGGAGCGAACCGTCGTCGCCGTCTTGGTACCGGCGTCGGTGCTTCTCTTTTTCGCGGGAATCGCCTTCGCGTTTTGTTTGGCGCTTCCGGCGGCCATTAAGTTTTTCGTTGGGTTCAGCACGGAGAATTTGCAGCCGATGTTTACCCTGCGCCAGTATTTTGATTTCGTTTTGTCCTTTGTCCTGCCCTTCGGGGTGGTGTTCGAGCTCCCCCTCTTCATCATCGTCTTTGCGAGGTTAGGCTTCATCGGATCGGATTTTTTGCGCCGCAAGCAGCGGCTCGTGTTTTTTCTGTCGTTCGTGGTGGGCGCCATCGTGTCGCCCACGCCGGATATTTTCAATCAGTCCATGATCGCCCTGCCGCTCATCGTGCTGTATGAGATCAGCTACGTCACGGTGCGGTTCATCATGCGGAAATAAAAGGAGGAAGTCCTGTTGGCGTATAAAGATTTGCGGGAATTTATCGCCGCCTTGGAGGCACGCGGGGAGCTTCGGCGCATCAAGGCCGAGGTGGACGCGGAATTAGAGATCACGGAGATCACCGACCGGGTGTCCAAGATGACGGGGGCGGATAACGTCGCCCTCCTCTTTGAAAACGTTCGGGGTTACGATATGCCCGTTCTGATGAATGCGTTCGGAAGCTACGAGCGGATGGCGCTCGCTTTGGGTGTGGAAAAATTAGACGACATTGCCGAGGAGATTCGCGCCCTCATGCGCCTGCCGTACATCTCCTTTTCGCATAAAATGGACTTGATTTCCCTCATTCCCATGGCACGAAAGGCCATCAATTTCCCGAAGTATGTGAGCCATGCGCCCTGTCAGGAAGTGATCGAAAAGGACAATCCGTCGCTGGACATCCTGCCGATTTTGAAATGCTGGCCGGAGGACGGCGGCCCCTTCGTGACGCTGCCCTTGGTCTTTACGAAAAATCCCGAGACGGATAAGCGCAACGTCGGCATGTACCGGCTGCAAAAGTACGACGCGACCACCACGGGGATGCACTGGCACATCCATAAGAATGGGGCGGAGAACTATCGGGCGGCCAAGGCGAAGGGCATGACCCGCTTGGAAGCGGCGGTGGCCATCGGCACGGATCCGGCGGTGACGTACGCGGCGACAGCGCCCCTGCCCCGCGACATCGACGAGATGGTGTTCGCCGGCTTCCTGCGCCATAAGTCGGTCGAGCTGACGAAATGCGTGACCGTTGACCTTGAAGTGCCGGCCACCAGCGAGATCGTGCTGGAAGGCTATGTAGACATCGACGAGCGCCGCCGGGAAGGCCCCTTCGGCGACCACACCGGGTACTATTCGCTGGCGGACGATTACCCGGTGTTTCACGTCACCTGCGTGACGCATCGCCGCCATCCCATTTACGCCGCTACCGTGGTGGGGCGGCCTCCCATGGAGGACTGCTACCTCGCCAAGGCGACGGAGCGGATCTTCCTGCCCCTCTTGCAGCAGATGATCCCCGAGATCGTGGACATCAATCTGCCCCTGACGGGGGTGTTCCATAACTGCGCCATGGTGTCCATCAAAAAATCGTATCCCCAGCAGGCGAAGAAGGTCATGCAGGCCATCTGGGGGATGGGGCAGATGATGTTCACGAAAATGATCATCGTGGTGGACGCCCACGTCAACGTGCAGGACGAGAAGGAAGTCTGGTGGCGGGTGTTTAACAACATCGACGCGCGGCAGGATTTGGTGCTGACGGACGGCCCCTTGGATGTCTTGGATCATTCGTCGCCCATGCCGAAGTGGGGGACGAAGCTCGGCATCGACGCTACGCGGACATGGCCGGAGGAGGGACATGCGCGGGAATGGCCGAACGAGATCGTCATGACGGAGGAAATGCGCGATCGGGTCACGCGCCGGTGGAAGGAACTGTTTTCATGAGGGGAAAAATCGGGGCGCACCTCGAAAATATCGCCATACATCATACCGTGTTTGACCTTCCCTTCGCCTACATGGGGGCTTTTTTGGCGGCGGGGGGAGCCCCCGGCTGGGACACGCTCCTCTGGATCACGCTGGCCGTCACGGGGGCGCGGAGCGCGGCGCTCGCCATTGATAATTTCGTCGATCTCAAATACGATAAGGTGCATCCGCGCTTTACGAAGCGCCCCATGGTGACGGGGGCAGTGACGCGGGGGGAAGCGCTCCTCCTCATCGCGGCGAGCCTTGCGCTTTGCCTTTACGCGGTGGCGCAGCTCCCCCCCGTCTGCCTGCGCCTTTTGCCGCTGGCGGCGCTGCCGTTCGTGATCTATCCCTTCATGAAGCGCGTGACGGGGCTATGTCATGCCGTCTTAGGCGTCGCCATCGCCATGGCGCCGGCGGGGGGCTGGATGGCGGCGGGGGGACACATCGATCTCCCCATGCTGCTTCTCTGCTCGGCGGTGGGCATTTGGATTGGGGCGTTCGATGTGCTGTACGGCGTGCAGGACGAAGCCTTTGACCGCACCCATGGACTGCACTCTTTGACCACGGCGGTGGGGCCGGTGCGGGCGGTGGCGCTGGCGCGGGCGGGACACGTCCTCTGCCTCCTTTGCTTCGCTGCCTTGGGGGCGCTTTTGCACCTGTCGTTCCCCTACTACATCGGGGTGGTCATTGCGGCGGCGACGCTTTTTTATCAGCACCGTATCGTGGACATTCGGGATTTTCGCTGGCTGACGCAGCGGTATTTCATGCGCAACGGGATTGTCGCCGTGGCGATGGCGCTCTGTACGGCGATCAGCTATTATTTTTGATTTTTCCATCGAGATGAAATGGAGTGGCGAAGATGACGGCAAGAATTTTATCGGGGAAAGAATTTGCCCAGCGCATTAAGGAGGATGCGAAGCGGCAGGCGGAGGCGCTGACGCGGCGCACCGGCGTCCGCCCGGGCTTGGCGGTCGTCATTGTGGGTCATGATCCGGCCTCGGAGGTGTATGTGCGCAACAAGCACCGCGCCTGTGAAGAATTGGGGCTGTATTCGGCGGCGGTGACACTTTCGGCGGAGACGACGAAGGAAGCGCTTTTGGCCAAAATCGACGAGCTGAACGCCGACGAGCGTGTGCATGGCATTTTAGTGCAGCTTCCTCTGCCGAAAGCCTTGGCGGCAGCAGAGCCGGAGGTGTTGAACCGCATTCTCCCGGAGAAGGACGTGGACGGCTTTCACCCGGTGAACGTGGGGCGGCTGTCGGTGGGGGTGCCGTCTTTGGTGCCCTGCACCCCGGCGGGGTGCCTTCGCATGTTGGAGTTGGCGGACATTCCCATGGACGGGGCGCGGGCGGTGATCTTGGGCCGCAGCAATATCGTTGGCAAGCCCATGATGGCGCTCCTCCTCTCGAAAAACGCCACGGTCACGGTCTGCCACTCCCATACGAAGGAGATTGCCGCCATCGCTCGGGAAGCGGATATTTTGGTGGCGGCCGTGGGCAGGCCGAACTTCGTCACCGCCGATATGGTGAAGCCCGGCGCGACAGTGATCGACGTGGGGATCAACCGCATCGCGCCGAAAACATTGGTGGGCGACGTGGATTTTGCGGCGGTGAAAGAGGTGGCGGGCGCCATCACGCCGGTGCCGGGGGGCGTGGGGCTTTTGACCATCGCCATGCTCATGCAGAACACGGTGACGGCGGCAGAGCGCCAAATAGAGAAATAGGCGCGGCATATAACGACGTAACGTCGATAACGATACAATGTGATGATAGACGAAATGCCGCCTAACTTTTCAGGATGAAGCAAGAGTACTCTGATCGTGGTTCTTGCCAGCATCGTAGGCAATCAGAGGAAAAGCTGCGCGGTTATCTGATATAATGATATGAGTGAACAGGAGGGATTATGATGCAGAAGCCTGTGTTTACAATGGAACATATTGTTGCGAAGGTAAAACCACTTGCTGATAAATACCGTGTGAAAGAAATTTATTTGTTTGGCTCATATGCGAGAGGTGAAGCAGACGAAAATAGTGATTTGGATTTTTTGGTTTACGGTGGAGAAAAGTTTAAGCGAACGATGATTTTTGCTCTGGCAGAGGATTTGCGAGAGACGTTAGAGAAAAAAGTAGATGTTTTTGAGATAGGTGAAGTCAACCCGGACAGTAATTTCTACAAAACAATTATGAAAGAAAAGGTTTTGGTGGCATGAAGTATTCCGATCGACAAAGAGTTCAAAAGATATATGACTATGCCGCTCGCCTGCAGGAATATATCCTAAAAAATAGCATTGAAAAAGAAGCACTGATGACACAGTTGCCGTTGCAGTGGCTTGTCACAACGCCGCTATATAATATGGGGGAGCATAGCCATAATTTGCCCCCGGAGTATAAAGCGAAACATAGTGAGATTCCATGGGCGATGATCGCAGGCTTGCGGCATCGTCTTGTGCATGATTATGATGGAACAAACTGGAATATTATAGCGGAAGTCGTTTTTGAAGAATTACCAATTTTGATAGAGCAGCTAAGGTTGTGTTTGACGGAAAGTGAGAATGCCGATGACGTATGATAGAAAATTACCACGATAACTTATAGGTTGTGAGGGTAATGGTTCAATTAGGGCTCTATCATAAATGTTGTGGTATGACAAAAATATCATCCACAACATTTGACAAAGAGCCAGCCGCGATGAAAGAGAACCCATGTGAATAGGGAATGTGGGACGAGGGGGCAGCAACATGAAATCGGATGTGGAGATCGCGCAGGAAGCGGCGGTACAGCCTATCGGCAAGATCGCGGCGGCGCTGGGCTTGACGGAGGACGAGATCGAGCCTTACGGCCGCTACAAGGCGAAAATTGCGTCAGCGGCGTGGGAGCGGGTGAAAGACCGTCCCAATGGGAAGTTGGTGTTGGTGACGGCCATCAACCCCACGCCGGCGGGAGAAGGCAAGACGACGACCAGCGTCGGCTTGGCGGACGCGTTTCATCGGCAGGGGAAAAAGACGGCGGTGGCGCTGCGGGAGCCGTCGCTTGGGCCGTGCTTTGGCATGAAGGGCGGGGCGGCGGGCGGCGGCTACGCGCAGGTGGTTCCCATGGAGGACATCAATCTTCACTTCACCGGGGATTTTCACGCGGTCACCGCGGCGCATAACCTCTTGGCGGCGGTGGTGGACAACCATTTGCAGCAGGGGAACGCGCTTCAGATTGACCCGCGCCGCGTGGTCTGGAAGCGGGTACTCGATCTCAACGATCGGGCGCTGCGCCATGTGGTCATCGGGTTGGGCGGCAAAGCGCATGGCGTCCCTCGGGAAACGGGCTTTGACATCACCGTGGCCTCGGAGATGATGGCCATTCTTTGCCTCGCTGACGGGTTAGCGGATATGAAGCGGCGCTTGGGCGAGATCGTGGTGGCGTATACCTTCGAGGGGCGAGCCGTTCGGGCGAAGGAATTAGGCGTCACGGGCGCCTTGACGCTCCTCTTCAAGGACGCGATCAAGCCGAATTTGGTGCAGACCTTAGAAGGCACGCCGGCGTTCATCCACGGCGGCCCCTTCGCCAATATCGCCCACGGCTGCAACAGCATCATGGCGACGAAATTCGCCTTGAAATTCGCCGATTACGTCGTCACCGAAGCGGGCTTCGGCGCGGACTTGGGGGCGGAAAAGTTCTTGGACATCAAGTGCCGCTTCGCCGGGTTTCACCCGGATGCCGTGGTCATCGTGGCCACGGTGCGGGCGCTGAAAATGCACGGCGGTATGCCGAAGGAGGCGCTGGCGCGGGTCGATGAGGACGCCCTGAAAAGGGGCATGGACAATCTCGTAAAGCATATTGAGAATATCCACGCCTTCGGGCTTCCCGCCGTGGTGGCGGTGAATGTGTTCCCCACGGATGCGCCGGAGGAATTGGCCTTGGTGGAGGAAACGTGTGAGGCACTCGGCGCGGCGGTGGCGCTATCCGAAGTTTGGGCGAAGGGGGGAGCAGGCGGCCTCTTGCTCGCGGAAAAGGTCGCGGCGGCCATGGAAAAGAAAGCGGAGTTTCACCCCCTCTACGAGGTGGAGGAACGGATTTCGGCGAAGATTGAAGCGGTTTCCCGAAAGATTTACGGGGCGGAGGGCGTGGACTTTACCGATGAAGCACGCCGGACGATGGCGGAGATCGAGGCGCTGGGACTCGACAAAATGCCCGTCTGCATGGCGAAGACACAATATTCCCTGTCCGACGATCCGAAGAAGGTAGGACGTCCCCAAGGGTTTCGGATCACGGTGCGGGAACTGCGCCTTTCCGCCGGGGCGGGCTTCATCGTGGCGCTCACCGGCGATATTTTGACGATGCCGGGGCTGCCGAAGCATCCGGCGGCGGAAAACATGGACATCACGGAAGACGGCCGTATCGTCGGGCTGTTTTAAGGAGGCGCGGCAAATGGGACGCATATCGGTAGAGTTAGTACCCCGGGACACCTTGCGGGAGGAATTGGCGGCGCTCAAGGAAGGCGGCTTTGCCGTCGATCTGATCAATGTCCCCGACCTCTTGCGCTTTCCCACGCGAAGCTGGGAGGGGGCGGCGCTGGCGCAGCAATATTTCCCGGCGGCGATGCCCCACATTCGGGCGATGGACGTCGATTTGGAGCGGCCGCTTGCCATGGGGGAGTATCTGCGCCAAAACGAGATCAAGGAAGTGCTCATCATCGAGGGCGATCCGCCGCAGGACATGGCGCATACCGTTTATCCGACGGTGACGACGGATGTCATTCGGAAATTTCGGGAGGAATTGCCGGAGATTTTGGTGTATGCCGGAATCGATCAGTATCGGGGCAGTATGCAGCAGGAGCAGTACCGCATTCGCCGGAAATTGCAGGCCGGGGCGGCGGGCTTTTTCACCCAGCCGTTTTTCGATCTGCGGCTCTTGGCGATGTACGCCGACATGTTGGAGGGGCTGGAGGTCTATTGGGGGGTATCCCCCGTCGAGTCGGAGCGGGCGAAAAGCTATTGGGAACTGAAAAATCATGTGGTGTTCCCGAAAAATTTCGCGGCGACCTTGGCGTGGAGCGTTGATTTTGCCCGCGAGGTGCGAGCCTTTGCCCAAAGCCGGGGGGAGAGCGTCTATCTCATGCCCATCCGAACGGATCTGACGGCGTATTTGTCGGGCGTTTTCGTGTAAGGCGCGGGACGGTGAAGGGGGCGTGACCGCGATGTTTACGATACGGGAAAAAGCATGTCTGTCGTCAGGCGTTTACCGCTATGAGATCGAGGCGCCCCGGCTGGCAAAAAAGACGCAGCCGGGGCAGTTCGTCATTCTTCGAGGGGATGAACGAGGCGAGCGCATCCCCTTGACGGTGGCGGATTTCGACCGCGAGCAGGGCAGTATTACCGTGATTTTTCAAGTGGTGGGCGCTTCGACCGAGCTTTTGGCGCGGATGGAAGAAGGGGACGACCTTCTCGACTTGGTGGGGCCATTGGGACAGCCCTCCCACATTGCGGCTGGGATGGGAACCGTCGTCTGCGTTGGCGGCGGCATCGGCGTCGCGCCGGTGTACCCCATTGCCCGGGGCATGAAGGAGGCCGGCAATCGGGTCATTTCCATCTTGGGGGCAAAAAGCCGCGAGGTTCTCATCATGGAAGAGGAAATGCGGGCGGCAAGCGACGAGGTACTCGTGACGACAAACGACGGTTCCTATGGGATCGAGGGCTTTGTCACCACGGCGCTGAAAGAGCTCTTCGAGCGGGGCGAAAAGATCGACCTCGTGTACGCCATCGGGCCGGTGGCGATGATGAAAAATGTGGTGGAAACGGCGCGGCCTTGGGGCGTCAAGACCATCGTCAGCCTGAACCCCGTCATGGTGGACGGAACCGGCATGTGCGGCGGCTGCCGCGTCGAAGTGGGGGGAAAAACGAAATTTGCCTGCGTCGATGGGCCGGAGTTTGACGGCGCTGTCGTGGATTTTGAGGAACTTTCCGCCCGGCAAGGCATGTATCGGGCCATGGAAGCGGCGGCACGGGCGCATGTCTGCCGGATCGGGCTGGGGAGGTGACGGGTATGGCGCTGCCCTTGAAGAAACACCCCATGCCGGAGCAGGAACCGGCGATTCGCGCGCACAACTTCGCCGAGGTGGCGCTGGGCTACGACGAAGAAACCGCCGTGGCCGAGGCCGAGCGCTGTCTGCACTGTAAGGTTCCCCTTTGCCGTCAGGGATGTCCCGTCGGGGTCGATATTCCCGGGTTCATTGACCGCATCAAGGCGCGCGATTACGCGGGAGCCATCGCCGTCATCAAGGAGACGAACGCGCTCCCCGCGGTCTGCGGGCGCGTCTGTCCGCAGGAGAACCAGTGCGAAAAAAACTGCGTCTTAGGAAAGCGCGGCGAAGCCGTCGCCATTGGACGGTTGGAACGCTTTGCCGCCGATTGGGATTTGGCGCGGGAAAAAACGATACCACCGATAACGTACGCAGGGGACGCCCAGCGGGTCGCCGTCGTCGGAGCCGGGCCGGCGGGTCTTTCGGCGGCCGGCGAATTGGCGCGGCGGGGCTATCGCGTCACCGTTTTCGAGGCGCTCCACACGGCGGGGGGCGTCCTGTCCTACGGCATCCCCGAATTTCGCCTGCCCAAGGAAGCGATCGTCGAAAAAGAGATTGAATCCCTAAAAGCGCTTGGGGTCGCCATCGAGCTGAACAGCGTCGTGGGGCAGCTCTACACGGTGGACGAGCTTTTGACGGAAGAAGGCTTCGACGCCGTCTTTGTCGGCACCGGGGCGGGACTGCCGCACTTCATGGGCATTCCCGGGGAAAACCTCAACGGCGTTTACTCCGCCAATGAATTTTTGACCCGCTGCAACCTGATGAAGGCGTACCGTTTCCCCGAGTACGGTACGCCCCTTCGGGTGGGGCAAAGTGTGGCGGTGGTGGGGGGCGGCAACGTCGCCATGGACGCGGCCCGCACCGCGCTCCGCTTAGGCGCGGCTAAGGTCTCTATCGTCTACCGGCGGGGGGAAGAGGAGCTTCCGGCGCGCCAAGAGGAAGTACACCACGCCAAAGAAGAGGGCATCGAGTTTCGGCTCCTCCATACTCCCGTGGCCGTCCTTGGCGACGGAGAGGGATGGGTGCGGGCGCTTCAATGTGTCCGCATGGAATTGGGCGAGCCGGACGATTCGGGTCGCCGCCGCCCGGTGGCTGTACCCGGATCCGAAGCGGAAATTCCGGCGGATACCGTCGTCATGGCCATCGGCCAAGGCCCCAATCCCATCGTCGCCTCCACCACGCCGGGCATGGAGACAAATCCCCGGGGCAACATCATCGCCGATCCGGCCACCTGTGCCACCACCAAACCCGGCGTCTTCGCCGGCGGCGACATCGTAACCGGCGCGGCCACCGTCATCTTAGCCATGGGTGCCGGGAAAAAAGCCGCCGCGGCGATCGACGACTATTTGCAAGGGAAACGAGAAGCAAGCGCGAAATAGGCTTGAGCGAGGGGGAACGGCTCGAATCATCTTGCGGATCGTACCGTACAAACAAAAACGCTTTCTGTTGTGGGAAAATACAACGGAAAGCGTTTTTGTTTGTACATTATGATGTGGTTTTGACGAAACGTTTTTGGCAGGAGAATTTCACGGCGCAGCGAAATGAAATGTTAATAGAAAATTTATAAATAAAAAAGCCATTGCCGATCGGCAATGGCGCCATTTACGAAGGCGGATTAACGGGTTACCGCCATACCCCACGACCCGCTGCCCGAAGGCAGAGTCTTATCTTAGAACACGATGGATATTGATAAACGGATACGTTTACCGAGCCTATGCACACTGATGGATATTGATAAGCGGATATCATCACGTCTAAGTTCCTATTCATCATAAAGGAAAAGGAGAAAAAAAGCAAGGGGGAAAGGAAAATGGGAGAGCGAAAATTTCGCATTGGGTTGGACATTGGGATCGGATCGGTGGGGTGGGCGGTCATCTCTTATACGAACCGTGAGGATGCTCGGATTGAAGATTTCGGTTCGCGGATTTTCGTATCCGGGGAATTGAATAAAGGAAGAGAGCGCACGAGCCAAGAACGCCGATCCTTTCGCGGCGTGCGGCGGTTGGAGCGGCGGCGTAAATGGCGCAAGGAACGTCTGAAGGAATATTTTATCAAATTAGGGCTTTTGACGCGGCGAGAGATTGAGGAGATGGGAAAAGCGCCCTGCCAAGATATTTTTTCGTTAAAGGTTCGGGCGTTGGAAGAAAAGGTGCGCCCGACGGAACTTTTGCAGATCCTTTTGCATAGTGCGAATCATCGTGGCTACCGTGATTTTTATGAGGCAGACAGCGATGTTTTTTCCGATGCGGATAGTTTGGAAGATGAGAAAGAAACGCGAGTAAATAAAAAAGCGGCGCAGGACTTTGATCGGGATTTTGCCGCCAGCGGTTGCCGCACCATTTCAGAATATTTATGGAAACATTGCCGTAATGATGCTGGCCAAGTGGATTTTCGCAATCGGTCGCACCGAGGCGTTCTGCGGCTCATTCGCCGTTGTCATGTTGAGGAGGAAACGAAAAAGATTTTGGCGCAGCAGGGGCGTTTTTATCAGGAGTTGTCAGCGTCGGTGCGGGAAATCATTCCGTCCATCATTTTTGCACAGCGGTTTTTTGAAGATGGGCCGGGCAATAAGAATGATCCAACACGACGCTATACGGGTTTCTTGGATAAGTTGGGGATGTGCCCCTTCTATCCGACGGAACGAAGAGGGTTTCGCAATACGGTATTGGCGGATATTTATGCGGTCACGAATGCTTTATCCCAGTATCGGTATCAAGGGAAGGACGGGAGTTCGGGACTTCCCTCCCCGGCGGCGCGGGAGATTGTGGAGACCACGCTTCGGGACGGGAATATGAATCTCAAGGTGGCCAAAGCCATCTTGAAAAAGCATCAAGTATACTTGTTCAAAAGCGCTTATCTTGACGAAACAGCGCTGGGAAAAGCCATTAAATTTTTACGCCCTATGAAACGGATTGCCGAAAAAGCGGGCATCGCCTGGACGTCCCTGTTGGGGGATAATCCTTTAAGCATGGAAGATCCGCCGCTTCTCCATCAGATTGGGGAAGTGTTGGCAAAATACAAAACGCCGCGGTACCGAGACGACGAGCTCAAGAAGCTTTTTACCGGGACGACCATAGAGGGGAATCAAGGTTTCCGTAAGGAATTGGCCGGTACTTCTTTCAGCGGGGCTTCCGCTTGTTCCTATCATTACATGCATGATGCGATTGAAGCTTTTATGGCCGGCGAGATATACGGCGATTTTCAAGCGCGGCGGATAAAAGAAGAAAACGAAACTTCCGCTCCGCAAAGAGAGCGTTATGCACAGCTTCCGGCACGGCTGCTGGAGAAAGATGAGGATATCCGGGACAATCCGGTTGTGTATCGCGCTATCAACGAGGCGCGACGGGTGGTGAACGCCATTGTCCGTCTCTATGGTGCGCCGGAATATATCAATGTTGAGGTAGGCCGTGATTTGGGGCGCAGTTTTGCAGATCGGCAGCGGTGGAAAAAGCAGAATGACGACAATCAAAAGAAAAGGAATAAGGCGGTGGAAGCGATTGCCAGGCATTTACACTGCGAGGCGGATAAGGTCAAGCCGATACAGGTGGAACGGTATCGTCTTTATCAGGAGCAGGACGGGAAATGCCTATACAGCGGGGAGCCAATTGATCTTCAAGAAGCGCTGAATCCGAGCGGCGCTTACGAAATTGACCACATCATCCCATATTCGTTGATTCTTGATAACACGCTGCATAATAAGGTTTTAGTCAAGTGGGGAGAAAATCAACGGAAAGGACAGCGTACACCGCTGATGTATATGGTCGGATCACAAAAGGCCGCTTTCTTGGAACGGGTGAACGGTATATTCAATAAAAAAAGCAGCCCGTGGAGCAAACGAAAATATGAATATCTCTTGCAAGAGGCTTTGGATACGCCTGAAGCCCGGCAGCTCGTTGACGCGTGGAAGTCGCGCAATATCAATGATATGCGCTACATCACCAAGTATGTGTTCAATTTATTTCAGCGCTATTTACAATTTTCCGAAGATGGAAAAGGGGAGAACGCCATTCATGTGCATGCCATTCGTGGCGCCATCACGGCAAAATTTCGCAAGACATGGCTGAACCCTAAAACGTGGGGAGGACAGAAAGATCGGAAGAGCCATCTTCATCATGCGGTGGATGCCGTGGTGCTGGCGAATTTGACGCCGGCTTACATTGAAATTGCTTCCGATAACATGCGGCTGCAGCAGATTTTCCGCCGTTATCATCAGAGCGAAAGTGCGGAATATACGGATTACATGGAACGATCCGTTCGGAAAATGAAAATGTATTATGGATTTTCGGAGGAATACACACGCTCCCTTCTTCGGTATCATGACCGGGTGCCGTCCTTTGTGCGCCGGTTGAGAGAGGAAGTCGATATCCGCTTTAATGATGAAGACGCGGAGCGATTTGCTATTCAAGTGAAGGAATTTTACGGAGATAGCGCACATTTTCTCGTCCCGCCGCACCTGCCACTGACTTCTCATAAAGCGGAACGTCGTTATCGGGGCGAGATCGCGCCTGCCAATCCGATCAAAGTACGCGAGATCGACGGCGTGCCGCATAAGATCTCGCGCAAGTCAATTTTGAGCATTGAGAAGAAGGATTTGAATACACTTTATTCTCATGATCGCTTATTGAAAGATACGCTCGTTCAGATCTTGGATGGGAAAAAAGAAAATTATACCATAGAAAACTATCTGAAAGAGCAGGGGCGAGCCGTGTTTACCTTACCGAACGGCACCGTGGTTCATAAAGTTTCGTTGTTAGGGAATGCCATCAGTAATTTTTACAGGAAACAGATTTCGGCGGAGAATTATACCGTACTGGTAGACTTAAAGTATTATTGTGTGGAGATATACCGGGACATCAAAGGGAAAACCCGTTCTCGAGGCATTCGGTATATTGATCTTGTGAAGAAGGGTAAAAAGCTGTACCTAAAAGAGAAGGAGCCGCCGGCAGGATACGAAAAGCACATCATGTACTTGTTTGCCGGAGACTATATTGAAGCTTTTGATGGCAAAGGGGTGTGCTACTTACGGGGGACGTATTACTCGGTGGACTCAATCAAGAAACAATGCTTTAGTTTTAAGTGTGGCAATGAAGAGAAAAGTACTGTTGTTAAACTAAAAACAAAAGGCGTGATAAAGAAATACAGCGTAGATTTATTGGGGCATAAGGGGGGCGAAATCAGATGCAGCGTACCCTTATCGTCCATACCGGAGAACGATTGATTAAGCGGGAGAATTGGCTCGTCCTGAAAAGTGGCGGGACAGAAAAACGTGTATTTGATTTGCCGACGGCAACGCCAAAAGAACGCCGAGCGTATACGCAGTTTAGAAAGTTCCTCATTCAAGATGGCTATGATATGCTGCAATACTCGGTGTACAGCCGCATTACGGCCAACCACGACGATGCGAATGTTCATCTGTCACATATCCGCTGCCATCTCCCGCCCGCTGGTTCTGTCCGCGCCCTTTTGGTCACGGAAAAACAATATGCCTCGATGTATATTTTATTGGGAAGGAGGACGGCCACGGAACACCTATTAAAAGACAATGACATCCTTGAATTTTGATGGTTTTCTGGTATACTGAAGTTAAGGTTTTAGTTCACTGATGGATATTGATAAACGGATACATCATGGAAACAATGCCCATCATAAGATAGGTTTTAGTTCACTGATGGATATTGATAAACGGATACACGCCCATCGAAATACACGCTTCATCCCGCGTTTTAGTTCACTGATGGATATTGATAAACGGATACTTCAAAATCAATTTCCTTCGACACGTTTTAGTTTTAGTTCACTGATGGATATTGATAAACGGATACTCGAGGCGGCAAGGCTGATGTCGGAGATTAGTTTTAGTTCACTGATGGATATTGATAAACGGATACTGGCGTTTACAATATATGCCGTGACAGATTGTTTTAGTTCACTGATGGATATTGATAAACGGATACGAGGTCATCGTATGGGACAATCACGAAAGCGTTTTAGTTCACTGATGGATATTGATAAACGGATACACAAAGAGGTTTCTTTGGTCATTTTTGACAGTTTTAGTTCACTGATGGATCATCAATACGGTCAAAAACGGCAAAACTTTCGCCCGTAGTCCCGCGGGACACTAACAGCGGCTCCCTCGTTCTCATCAACGACCTTGGAAACGTTATTGACAGAATCAAAGAATTTTGCTAATTTGTCATCAATAAAAGATGTCTTTCTCTCTTCGCCCGGGTCACTAACCCGGATACGTTGAGAGGAAGCGTCTTTTTATTTTTCTCGTAGATTTGAATATCACTGATTCCTGTCGAATGGAGGATTCGTTTTCGCTTGGCTTGCCTGTCAAAACAATCTTAGATGGAACAAGGTCGCGAATTTCACGCACTGTCACGTTCTCTTCCCAACCCTCAAACTACGCCTTAAATGCCGGCGTTCGTACCGCGAGCCATTGATCTTCCGCGAGGTTTGTCGGCTGTCCAAGGTAAATAACAACCATTGATGGGGGAGAGGGTGGTTTTTCGTTGTGGATAGTTCACGAAATGAAAAAAGTGTGTTAAAATAATAACGATTTCATGGAAATGAGTTTGCCGGGCGGAGGGGCGGTATGCGGATCATCACGGGAACGGCCCGGGGCGCTCGCCTGAAAGCGCCCAAGGGGATCGATACGCGCCCTACGGCGGATCGCGTCAAGGAGTCGCTGTTCAGTATTTTGGGAGAGCGGGTGCGGGGCGCTCGGGTGCTGGATCTCTTCGCGGGGACAGGCGGCTTGGGATTGGAGGCGCTGTCTCGAGGCGCGGTTGCGGCGGTTTTCGTGGATCGGGCGACGATTCCCTTGATTCGGGACAATGCGGCTCATACCCATCTTTTGGAGAACGCTCGGTTCCTGCGGCAGGATGTCTTTTCTGCCGTTTCGTTTTTGGCGGCGGCGGGGGAGAGGTTTGATCTGATCTTTTGCGATCCGCCATATGAGCAGGGATTGTGGCAGCGGGTATTGTCGGCGCTGGATGGGTCGCCGCTCCTTTCCTCGGGTGCGCTGCTGATGGTAGAGTGCGGCGCGGGGGAGAGCGCGATACCGCCCCTTTCCGCACTCTCGTTGCGGCGAGCCGTGGGGTATGGGCGAACGACGAAGATCCTCATGTTTGAGCCGTGTGCGGCGGAAAAGGAGGCGTAGCGATGGTCAGGGCGGTGTGTTCCGGGAGTTTTGATCCCGTTACCTGCGGCCACATTGATATTTTCGAGCGTGCCAGTAAGATGTTCGATGAGATCATCGTCAGCGTCTTTCACAATATCCGAAAGGAACCGTGGCTGCCGGTGGAGGAGCGCGTGCGCTTGATCCGCGAGGCGACGCGCCATATACCGAACCTTCGCGCCTGCTCTTTTTCAGGGCTATTGACGGATTTCATGCGGGACGAGAAGGCCAGCGTGATCGTGCGGGGGCTGCGTTCGGTGACGGATTTTGAGTACGAGATGCAGGAGGCGCAGACCTTGAAACATCTCGATAAGGAAATAGAGACGATCTTTATTTTGACAAGTCAGGAATATTATTTCGTCAGTTCTTCGGTGATCCGAGAGTTGGCGCTCTTTGGCGGGAATGTGCATGGATTGGTTCCGGCGTGCGTCGAGGACGCCATTTGCGCCAGAGCCGGAGTAAAAGAGGCGTAAGTGACCGGCGTTTAGCCGCAAAAAGCAAAATAGGAAAGTGGGCTGGTGAGCGATGACGGTAAGCAATATTTTGGATGATATTGAGAATTTAGTGGTGGATGGCCGACATATCATGTTCACGAACAAGAGCATTATCGAAGAGCCGGATCTTGTCCGTCTTGTGGATGATCTGCGCAATGAACTGCCCTTGGAACTGCAGCGGGCGGAGCAGGTCATGCAGGAGAAGGATACGATTTTGTCGGATGCTCGGGATGAAGCGCAGCGCATCGTGGAACAGGCGAAGGAGTACGCGAATCGGTTGGTAGAGGAAAGCAGCGTGGTGAAGCAGTCGCAGGAGAAAGCGGCGCTGATTTTGACGCAAGCCAAGGCGCAGGAAAAAGAGATCATGGAGCGGACGATGGAGACGGCGCAGCAGCGCTGTGATCAGGCGAACCAGTACGCGAATCAGGTATTCGAGCATATCTTGGCGCATTTGGGAAATTCGCTTACCACTTTGGAACAGGGGCTTGATACGCTGCAACAGGCCAAGGCAGCGCTCAACCAAGCGCCGGTACAGCCGGCGGTGCCGCAGCCAGCGGAAGTGCCGCTTTCCGAGGCGATGGGGGAGAACTGAGCCGCGGGGCGGCAGCCATATCGGTATACTACATAAGGCAGGGGGGCTTGATCCGTTTAGGAGGTTTCGTGCCGTCGAGCGTTTCGGCGGTCGAGGCGCTGCGGGTCAGCCCTCCTGTGTGCTTTCGCGGACGCGTGGGGAAAGGCGGGGGATCGTCTTGGAGCGAGAGAACCTTCGGCAGCTTTTGCGGCGCTGTCAAAAGGGCGAGGTGTCGATCGAGGAGGGCGTGGATCTTCTTCTGAAAGGGGCGGCAGAGGACTTAGGATTTGTCCATATCGATCATCAGCGGGAGGCGCGGCAGGGATTTCCCGAGGTGGTCTATGCGGAGGGGAAGACGTCGGTGCAAGTGGCGGCTATTTTGTCGCGGCTGGCCGCAGCGTCTCAGGGGAATGTCATGGCGACGCGGGTATCGCCCGCACAGGCGGCTGCGGTGCGCGAGGTTTTGCCACAGGTTGTGTACGACGAGGTGTCCCGCATCGCCTATGTTCGGCGGGTCGCCGCACCGGTCGATGAAACGAGGCGGATCCTTGTCCTGACGGCTGGTACCAGCGATATACCCGTGGCGGCTGAGGCGGCGCTGACGGCGGAGCTGATGGGAAATGCTGTGGACATTTGCTATGATGTGGGCGTGGCGGGGATCCACCGCCTTTTCGCCCATGAGGCGGAGATTCGCAGGGCGAATGTCCTCGTTGTGGTGGCGGGCATGGAAGGTGCGCTGGCGAGTGTGGTGGGCGGCCTCACGGCAAAACCTGTCATCGCCGTTCCCACCAGCGTCGGCTATGGTGCAAGTTTTCACGGCTTGTCGGCGCTCTTGGCGATGCTCAATTCCTGCGCTGCCGGGGTGGCGGTGATGAACATTGACAACGGCTTTGGCGCCGGGGTATTGGCCAGCCGGATCAATCAGATGAGGTGAGATCATGAAGGCGCTCTATTTGGACTGTTTTTCCGGCCTCAGCGGCAATATGCTCTTAGGTGCGTTCTTGGCGGCAGGTGTGCCGCTTGCGTTTTTGGAAGGGGAACTGCAAAAACTTTTTCGCAGGGAAGCCTTTCGTATTCACGTTTCTCGCGTGCCGCGCTGCGGGATAGACGCGACCTATGTGGAAGTGGAGGATCTTTCGTGTGCGCATGATCATGGGGGACATGGCGATCATGATCATGGCGGACAGGGGGGGCATCCCCACCGTACCATGGGGGAGATCCGGGAACTTTTGACGTCGTCGTCCCTCAAAGCGGCGGTGCAGGAACGGGTGCTGGCTATCTTTTCTCGCCTCGCTGAGGCGGAGGGAAAAGTCCATGGCCTGCCGAAGGACGAGGTGCGTTTTCATGAGGTGGGGGCGGTGGATTCCATCGTTGACATTGTGGGAACGGCGCTGGCGCTCGATTATCTGGGGATCGAAAAGGTGTTTGTTTCTCGGGTCAATACGGGAAGCGGGTATGTGGACTGTGCCCACGGGCGGATGATGGTGCCTGCGCCGGCGACGGCGGAACTTTTGCGTGGGATCCCCTTTTACCATAACGAGGAGACGCGCGAACTGACGACGCCGACCGGGGCAGCGGTGGTGTGCGCCTTGGCAGAGTACGCGGACAATCTGCCGATGGGCTTTCAGCCGGAGACCATTGCCTATGGCGCGGGGACTTGGGCGCTTGAGACGCCGAACGTGCTGCGCGTCTATGTGGGCACCTATGAAGAGAAGGTAAGGAAACAGCGCTGTATTTTAGAGACGAATATCGACGATATGAACCCGCAAAATTACGAGTATGTATTTGAACAGCTCTTTGACGCGGGGGCGTTAGACGTTTGGCTGACACCGATCATCATGAAGAAGGGACGGCCGGCGGTCATGCTGTCGGTTCTGACCGATGCATCGTGCCGGGCGCGCTGTGAGGGGATTCTCTTTCGAGAAACGACGACGCTGGGGCTGCGGGTGATGCCGGTGGCTGAACGCCTTGAAGTGTCACGGCGCATGGGGACGGTCAAGACGATGTATGGCGAAGTGTCCTGCAAGATCAGTACCTATGATGGGGCTGTCGTGTCGGTGTCCGCAGAATATGCGGATTGCCGCCGCTTGGCGAAGGAAAAAGGCGTCCCCTTAAAAGTGGTGCGGCAGGCGGCGCTCGTGGAAATGCACCGGCGCTTGGGCGCGTGACGGGATGGATACGGCGGAAGAATTTTTACTCCGGCTCCAAGGGTACGGGCAGATGGCGGTCGCTCTCTCCGGCGGGGTGGATAGCGCGACCTTAGCTAAGGCCGCAGTTTTGGCGCTCGGAGATCGAGCGGTGGCGGTCACGGCGGTGTCAGTGCTGACGTCGGCGGAAGAGCGACGAGCGGCGCATGAGATCGCGGCAGCCATGGGGATTCGTCAGGTGGAGCTTGCCGTGCGGGAGCTGATGGATCCGCTGGTGGCGGTCAATGATGAGGAGCGTTGTTACCATTGTAAGAGAGATCGCTTTGAAGCGCTCTCTTTCTGGGCGCAGCGGGAAGGTTTCGCCCCGGTGGCTGAGGGAAGCAACGTGGACGATCAGGGGGATTATCGCCCCGGGATGCGTGCCGTTGCCGCGCTTTTCCCTCGCGTGGTGTCCCCTTTTTTAGATGCGGGGTGGGGGAAGGCGGAAATTCGGCAACAGGCAAAGGTGTGGGGGCTTTCCGTGTGGAACAAACCCAGCACGGCTTGTCTGGCTTCCCGCGTGGCGTATGGCATTCCCCTGACAGCTCGGCGGCTGGCGATGGTGGAGGAAGCGGAGCGGGCGGTGCGCCCGTTTGCCGAGGGGCAGCTTCGCGTCCGGCACCATGGTGCCATCGCGCGGATCGAGGCTGAGGCGACAGCGCTGCCGTGCTTGCTCGAACACCGGGCGGAGATTGTGGCCGCACTCCAAAAGATCGGATTTTCCTATGTGACAATAGATCTCATGGGGTACCGGATGGGGAGTGCAAATGAAGTCTTGAAAGGAGGCAGAACGTATGGAAGCAACGTCAGCGGCGACCGCCACACCGACTTTTTTGACGGTGGGGGCTAAACGACCGCCGCGTCATACCCTGCGGGGCTACATTGGAAAGTATTTGACGATTTTGGTGGGGGCGATCATCGCCTCCATCGGATTGGAGATATTCCTCATTCCGAATCAGATCATCGACGGCGGTGTGGTGGGTGTTTCCATCATGATGTCGGCGATCACTGGGATGCCGTTGGGCGTTTTTTTGGTGGGGCTGAATCTTCCTTTCCTATATATTGGCTATCGGCAGTTGGGAAAAAGTTTTGTCGTGGCCACGACGGTGGCGATTCTCTGTCTGTCCATTTGGTCGGAGGTCTTTGACCCGATTCCTCGGATTACGGAGGATTTCTTCTTGGCGGCCGTTTTCGGCGGGATCATTGATGGCATTGGGGTGGGACTCATCATGCGTGCCGGCGGCTCTCTCGATGGGACAGAGATCGTCGCCATCATTTTAGATCGCCGGACGGTGTTTTCCGTCGGGGAAGTGGTCATGTTCATCAACCTCTTCATCCTCTCGGCGGCGGGGTTTCTCTTTGGTTGGGATAAAGCCATGTATTCGCTTGTGGCCTATTTTGTCATCGCTAAAATGATCGACGTGGTTTTGAAGGGACTCGATGAATCTTACGCCGTCATGATCGTAACGAACCATAACGACGAAGTGGCGGCGGCGCTCCTGCACCGGCTGGGGCGCGGCGTGACCATCCTCCATGGGGCGGGCGGTTATTCCGGCGAGGATCGGGAGATTCTTTACTCCGTGGTCACGCGGCTGGAATTGGGAAAGCTCAAGGAAGTAGTCTTAACAGAAGATCCGGACGCTTTTGTTACCGTCCACCAGATTCATGATATTGTGGGTGGTCGGGTACGGAAAAAGGCCATCCATTGAAAAGCACGGATGACGGCGCTCTCCTGTGCCTTGAAAAGCGGCGACATGGGCGGAGCCGCGCCGATAAAGTTGCTTGACAAGGCTTTATGCGGTCGCTATAATAGATTGAGGTTGATGCCGGATGGGTATGTGGATCAAGATTGGTGGGGCTTTAGCGCCCTTGGGCGCAGAGACGGAGTTCCACTTTCAGACGACGGCCGAGGCGTTGGATGCGGTGCCGGAGAACGCGGTCATGGAAGGGACGATCGCGATATCCGGGACGTGCGTTCATACGGGTTCGGCTTATCGCGTTGAGGGTACGGTTTGCGTGCTTCGATCCTTTGTGTGCGATCGCTGTCTTGGCGCGTTTTCCGCACCGCAGGTCTATTCCTTTGCGGAAGACTTTGTGCGGGACGGGGATGGCGCTTTGGCAGAGAACGAGGCGGAGCGGTTTTCCGAGGATGCGATCAATATCGCACCTTTGGTGCGGGATACGATTCTCTCGGCGCAGCCGATCTCGAATCTTTGCCGCGACGACTGTCGAGGGCTTTGCTCTCGTTGTGGCGCGGATCTGAACCGGGGCGAGTGTGGCTGTGACCGTCGCTCGTTGGATCCAAGGCTGGCGGCGTTAGCGGGTTTACTGAACAAAGACGATGAAGAAGATAGGTAGATGTTTAAGGAGGTGTACCCCAAATGGCAGCGCCAAAGCGTAAACTGTCGAAGGCTCGCCGCGATTCGCGCCGTTCGACTTGGAAATTGACTGCGCCGGGCTATGTGCTTTGCCCTCAGTGCCATGAGCCGAGAATGCCGCATCACGTCTGTATGGAGTGCGGTTATTATGACGGCAAAGAAGTTATTGCTCAAGGTGAATGAGTTTGATCAAAAGAGAGCAGGGGCGTCCCCTGCTCTCTTTTGCTTGCATTTTCTCTGAAAAGACAGTATAATATTTCACTATGATTCCCGAAAGAGGAAGGGAGAAGCCTTGCCCGTCATGGTTTTGCGCGGAAGCGGCGGCACTTTTTCAACGGATAAAGGGGACGGAAGGGATTCTTGATGAAGATTGCGGTAGACGCTATGGGCGGGGATTTCGCGCCGGAACAGATCGTGTTCGGGGCGCTTCGCGCCGCCAAGACCATCGACTGTGAGATCGTCTTAGTGGGGGAGGAAGCGCGGCTGCGCGCTCTCCTCGATAAGGAGAAAGACTGGGAGAAACGCGCCATCACCGTTTATCCTGCCAGTGAAGTCATTGGCATGGAGGAACATCCGGCGGACGCAGTTCGCCAGAAAAAGGATGCTTCCGTGGTGGTAGCGACGCGCCTCGTGCGCGAAGGCGTCTGCGACGCGGTGATTTCCGCTGGCAGCACTGGCGCGGCGGTGACGGCGGCGCAGCTCATCTTGAAGCGCATTCGGGGGATCAAGCGCCCCGCCATCGCCACGCCGATCCCGACGCCAAAAGGCGTGACGCTGCTCTTGGATTCTGGGGCGAACGTGGATTCCAAGCCCCTGCACCTTTTGCAGAGCGCGCTGATGGGCTCCATTTATTCCGAACTGATCTTCGGCGCGAAGTCCCCTCGTGTGGGGCTCCTCAACATCGGCGAGGAGGAGACGAAAGGCGACGAGCTGGTCAAGGAAACCTATCCCCTGTTGCAGGGGATGAGCACGGTGAATTTCGTGGGCAACGCCGAGGGGCGCGACGTGCCGAAGGGCAATTTCGACGTGGTGGTCTGTGACGGCTTCGTGGGCAATGTGGTGCTGAAATTTGGCGAAGGACTCGCGAAAACCATTGGCCGCTTAGTCAAGGATGAGGTGAAGGGGAGCGGTTTCCTCACAAAGGTGGGGGCGCTTCTCATCAAGCCCGCGCTCATGCGATTGGCGAAAAAATTGGATGTTACGGAGTATGGGGGAGCCCCCCTTTTGGGCGTGGACGGCTGCTGTATCATCAGTCACGGCTCGTCTAACGCCAAGGCGATTTGCAGCGCGATCCGGGTGGCGAACGATTTTGCCAAGAGCAAGGTGTTGGACAGGATACGCGATGCGATCGTAAAGGAGGAGATGCTGCGCAATGACGTCGAAGAAAATTGACGCTGGAATCTTGGGAACGGGCTTCTATGTGCCGGAGCGTGTCCTGACGAATTTTGATCTCGAGAAAATGGTGGATACCAGCGACGCATGGATCGTCGAGCGCACGGGGATCCGGGAGCGGCGCATCGCAGCGGACGATGTGCCGGTGTCGGAACTGGCGTGTCAGGCGGCGGAGAGAGCGCTTTTTGACGCGGGGGTTGCGGCGGCGGATTTGGATCTCATCATTTTCGCGACGCTTACGGCCGATTGCGTTTGCCCGTCCGCTGCTTCCGTGGTGCAGCACCGCTTGGGGGCGAAACATGCGGCGGCCTTTGATCTTTCGGCGGCCTGTTCCGGCTTTGTCTACGCCTCCACGGTGGCGGCGCAGTTTATCGCTTCGGGGGCGTACCGCCGGGTGCTCGTCATCGGCGGGGAAACGCTGTCGAAATATGTGGATTGGCAGGATAGAAATACGTGCGTCCTCTTTGGCGATGGCGCCGGGGCGGCGGTGTACGGCCCTGTGGAAGCGGGGTATGGGATGCTTTCCTTCGATTTGGGCAGCGATGGTTCGCGGGCGGATTGTTTGGGTATCCCCGCGAGCGGCAGTCGTTGTATGATCACGGAGGAGACGATCAAAAAGCGTCTCAACCGCATTCACATGGAAGGACAGGAGGTCTTTAAGTTCGCCGTCCGTGCCATGCCGGCGACGCTCCTGCGCTCCCTCGAGCGCGCGGGGATAGAGGCGTCGGACATTGACTGGCTTGTCCCCCATCAGGCGAATACGCGCATTATCCATTCGGCGGCCAAACGGCTTGCCATGCCGCTGGAAAAGGTTATAATAAACATTGAAAAATATGGCAACGTATCGGCTGGATCCATTCCCATGGCGTTGGCAGAAGCCGCAGGGGAAGGACGATTCAAAAAGGGAGATATCGTCGCCATGGCCGGCTTCGGTGCCGGGCTGACTTGGGCATCCTGCATAATGAAGTGGGCTAAGGAGGATTTATAATGTTTGAAGAAAACGTGGTTTGTCAGCTGCTGCAAATCAAATATCCGATACTGCAAGGCGGCATGGCTTGGCTGGGGACGGCGGAATTAGCCTCTGCCGTATCCAATGCAGGGGGACTCGGTATCATCGGGGCGGGGCACATGCCGCCGGACGTGCTCAGGGCGGAGATCCAAAAGACAAAAGCGGGGACGGATAAGCCCTTCGGCGTCAATATCATGCTCATGTCCCCCTTCGTCAAGGAAGTCATGCAGGTCGTCGTGGACGAACGGGTGCCGGTGGTGACGACGGGGGCGGGGAACCCGGGAGAGTATATCCCCGCGCTCAAGGCCATCGGCTCCAAGGTGATCCCGGTGGTGGCTTCGGTGGCGCTCGCGAAGCGGTTGGCGCGCACCGGGGTCGACGCCATCATCGCCGAGGGCATGGAGAGCGGCGGTCACATCGGCGAGATCGCGACGCTGCCCTTGGTGCCGCAGGTGGTGGATGCCGTGGAAGTGCCGGTCATCGCGGCCGGCGGGATCGGCGATTCCCGCGGGATATGTGCTGCCTTTGCTTTAGGTGCGAAAGCGGTGCAGATGGGGTCGCGCTTTGTCCTTTCCAAGGAGTGTATCGCGCACGAAAATTATAAAAACATGGTCTTAAAGGCGCGGGATCGCTCCACGGTCATTACGGGAAGAGCTACGGGGCATCCGGCGCGCGTGCTGCAAAATAAGCTGTCGCGCATCTATCTGGATCGGGAGAGCCATGGAGCGTCCCTCGAAGAATTGGAGAAATTGGGCTTGGGCACGCTTCGCTTGGCGGCGCGGGAAGGCGACGTGGACATGGGATCGGTCATGATCGGGCAGATCTCGGGGATGCTTTCTTCCATCGAAACGGTCGAGGATATTATTCAGGCGTTGGTGAAGGGGATTCCCGCTGCATGGGAAGAGGCACAGGGCAATTTTCGATAACTTTGGCCACGGACAAGGAGGATGGAGCATGGAAAAATTAGCGTTTGTTTTTCCGGGACAGGGCGCTCAAACGATTGGCATGGGCAAGGAGTTTTACGAACGGTACGACCTTGGCAAAAAACTCTTTGATGAAGCGGACGAAGCGCTTGGATATTCCATTCGCAAGCTCTGCTTTGAAGGACCGGCGGAGGAACTGACGCTGACGGCGAATACCCAACCGGCGATCCTGACGGTGAGCGTCATTGCGGCATCGCTCTTAAAGGAACAAGGGGTTATGCCGGAGGTGGCGGCGGGGCACAGCTTAGGGGAGTATTCCGCCTTGGTCATGGCGGACGTATTGAATTTTCAGGACGCGGTGCGGCTCGTTCACAAGCGCGGTGCGTTCATGCAAGAGGCCGTTCCCGTGGGGGAAGGCGCCATGGCGGCGGTGCTCGGCTTAGAGCGGGATAAGATCGTGGCGATCTGCGACGAGATTTCCCAATCCTCCCCCGTGCAGGCCGTGAATTTCAACTGCCCGGGGCAGACGGTTATCGCCGGGGCGAAAGCGGGCGTGGAAAAGGCGGTGGACGCTCTTTCCTCTGCCGGGGCGGCAAAGTGCGTCCTCCTGCCGGTGAGCGCTCCCTTCCACAGCACGCTGATGGCGCCGGCCGCGCAGAAATTGGCGGGGGAATTAGATAAAGTGGAGATTCGGGATGCGTCCTTCCCCGTGGTCTCAAACTATACGGGTGCCTTGGAGAGCAAGGCGGCGGAGATCAAGGAAAATCTCGTCAAACAGGCCGATCATCCCGTGAAATGGGAGGACTGCGTGGCGGCGATGGTTGCTTTCGGCGCGACCCATTTCGTCGAGGCGGGACCGGGCAAGACCCTTTGCGGCTTCAATAAGCGGATAGATCGCAAATTGAAAAATATGAATGTGGAAAATCTTGCTTCGTTGGAAAAAACCCTTGACACTTTGAAGGAGGTCAGATAATATGCTTCTTGATGGCAGATACGCCCTTGTGACGGGAGCTTCTCGGGGCATTGGCCGCGCGGTGGCTTTGGCCTTAGCGGCGGAAGGTGCCTCCGTGGCGCTGAATTTCGCCGGGAATGTGGCGGCGGCAGAAGCGGTCAAAGGGGAGATCGAGCGGAGCGGAGGGAAAGCCCTTCTCGTGCCTGCGGATGTCTCCAACGAGACCGCAGTGGAGGACATGGTCAAGACGGTGGCCGAGACCTTCGGTGGGATTGATATTTTAGTCAACAATGCGGGCATCACGCGCGACGGTCTGCTCCTTCGCATGAAGGAAGCGGATTGGGATGCGGTGCTCGACACGAACCTCAAAGGCGTGTTCCTCTGCGCGAAAGCGGTCTCGAAGCTCATGATGAAAAAGCGCTACGGGCGCATCGTCAACATGGCTTCCGTGGTGGGGCTCGTCGGCAACGCCAGCCAGGCGAATTATGCGGCGGCGAAAGCCGGGGTCATCGGCTTCACGAAGGCTATGGCGAAGGAGATGGCTAGTCGGGGCATCACGGTGAACGCCATCGCGCCGGGCTTCATCCATTCGGATATGACGGACGTTCTGCCGGACAAGGTGAAGGAAGCCATGTTGGCGGGGATCCCGCTCGGTCGTGCCGGAGAACCGGACGACGTCGCCAAGGCGGCGCTCTTTTTAGCTTCTGATCAGGCGGCCTACATCACGGGGCAAGTGCTTCAGGTGGACGGCGGCATGGTTATGTGATATAACAGGAGTGACAGATTTCCCGGAGGGAGGTGAACGACATGGCGACTTTTGACAAGGTCAAAGACATCGTGGTTGAGCAATTAGGGGTCGAGGCGGATGAAGTCACGCTGGAATCCACCTTTATCGATGATTTAGGCGCTGATTCTTTGGATATTGTTGAGCTTATCATGGCATTCGAGGAAGAATTCGGGATCGAGATTCCCGACGAAGCAGCGGAAAAAATCAAAACGGTTCAGGATGTAGTCAACTATATTGATCAGAATAAGGAAAAATGATCCTGATTCCCGTTCCTTCCTGATAGAAAGTCCCGTGAGGCTACTTCACGGGACTTTCTAAGGTCGCACGGATAGCGAAAGTCTGGCGGATAGGCGAGACAAAGAGGCGTCAAGACGGCGCTGCTGCGTGCTTCCGTGCTACCCGAGGGAGGGCGGACGGATGGGAGGAGTTGCACTTGAAACTTCCAGAGCTCAGGATCGGCGGTAAGGTCGCCAAGGTGCCAATCGTGCAGGGCGGTATGGCAATTCGCCTCTCCACGGCGCGGTTGGCGGCGGCGGTGGCGAATGAAGGAGGCATTGGCCTCATCGCGGCCTCCGGGATGTCCGAGAATGAACTCCGCTATGAGATTCGGCTTGCCAAGTCACTGACTTCGGGCATGGTTGGAATCAATATCATGGTGGCGGCGAGCAAGTTCAACGACGTCGTCAAGACGGCCATCGACGAAGGCATCGATCTCGTCGTGGCGGGGGCTGGATTTTCCCGGGACATGTTCGGTCTGGGTAAGGAATCGGGGACGCCGATCGTTCCGATCGTATCCTCCGTTAAATTAGCGAAAATATCACAACGGCTCGGTGCGGCGGCCATCGTCGTCGAAGGTAAGGAAGCCGGAGGTCATTTGGGGACATCCTCTTCGGTACGAGAGCTGATTCCCGACATCCGCGCGGCGGTCGACATTCCCGTCATCGCTGCCGGCGGCGTACTCCATGGGCAAGACGTTGTTGATCTGATAAAAATGGGAGCGAACGGCGTCCAAATGGGTTCGCGGTTCGCCACGAGCGCCGAGGCCAATTCCGCCCCGATGCTGAAAGAATTCTATCTGAAATCGAAGCCGGAGGATGTCGTCGTCATCCACAGCCCGGTGGGGCTGCCGGGGCGGGCGGTGCGCAATCCCTTCGCAGAGCGCATCATGGTGGGGAATGTGCCGCCAAAGGTCTGCGACAACTGTCTTAAGGCATGTAAGCACAATTTCTGCATCATCCGCTCCCTCATTCGGGCGCAGCAGGGCGATGTGGATACGGGGCTGGTCTTTACGGGAGAATATATTTCCAAAATCAAGAAGATCCTGTCGGTGAAGGAAATTTTTGACCAGCTTTTGGCAGAAATTGACGCGGCGAATTAGAGTAGGAGAGGTGTTTGGATTGGCGAATCGGGTAGTCATGACCGGCATCGGCGTGATCACGCCCATCGGCACCGGCCGGGACACGTTCTGGCAGGCGCTCTTGGCGGGGAAAAACGGGATCGAGCGGATCAGTCGGTTCGACGCTGCCGATTACGGCGCACAGATCGCTGGGGAAGTGCGCGATTTCGACCCGGCGGCGTACATTGACAAAAAAGAAGCGAAGCGCATGGATCGCTACGCGCAGTTCGCGTTAGCGGCATCGTCCATGGCGATCGAGGATGCGGCGCTCGACTTGGAGCAAGAGAACCGGGAGCGGATCGGCACCTACATCGGCTCCGGCATCGGCGGCATCGAAACGATGCACGCGCAGTATGAAAAGCTTTTTTCCAAGGGGCCGCGCATGATCAGTCCCTTTTTCATCCCCATGATGATCGCGAACATGGCGGCGGCGCACACCGCCATTGCCTTCCGGCTCCACGGACCGTCGAGCTGTAATGTCACGGCTTGCGCCACGGGGACGAACTGCATCGGCGACGCTTTCCGCGTGCTGCAGGCGGGGGCGGCGGACGTCATGCTGGCAGGCGGGACGGAAGCCAGCATCTCGCAGGCGGCGGTGGCTGGTTTTGTGTCCATGAAGGCGCTCTGCACCGATCACAACGACGATCCGGCGCATGCGTCTCGTCCCTTCTGTAAGGGGCGCAGCGGCTTTGTCATGGGCGAGGGCGCCGGGGTCGTAGTCCTTGAGACATTGGAGCACGCGCAAAAGCGAGGGGCTAAAGTTTACGCGGAAGTGGCGGGGTACGGGATCAATTCCGACGCCTATCACATCACCAGCCCTGCGCCGCATGGAGAGTTCCAGGCGAAGTGCATGGCGATGGCCATTGCTGATGCCGGGATGACGCCGGACGACATCGACTATGTGAATGCGCACGGCACTTCTACCCATATGAATGATTTAGGCGAAACAGAGGCGTGCAAGACGGTCTTTGGTTCGAGGGCGAAGGACGTGCCCGTCAGTTCCATCAAATCCATGACGGGTCATCTCTTAGGCGCTGCGGGCGGCGTGGAAGCCATTGCTACCGCTCTCTCGGTGCAGCATGACATGCTGCCCCCCACGATTAACTTCACCGAGCCGGATTTAGAAGAGGGCTTGGATTTAGACTACGTACCCAACCAAGCGCGCGCGCATACCGTGCGGGCGGCGATCTCCAATAACTTCGGGTTTGGCGGACACAACGCCTGCCTCGTCCTGAAAAAGTTTGCGGAGTAATCATGGCACGGGGGCTAACGGCGAAGCGGCAAAAGGCGTTAGAGGAACTTTCCGCGCGCTTGGGCATCGCGTTTCGGGCGTTGCCTCTCTTAGATCAGGCGCTGACACATACTTCTTACGCCAATGAAGCCGTTCGCCAAAAAGTGGCACACAATGAACGCTTGGAATTTTTGGGGGATGCAGTGCTGGAGTTAGCGACCAGCACCTATCTGTACCGGCAGTTCCCTGAGATGCCTGAGGGGGATCTCACCAAGGCGCGGGCGTCCGTCGTCTGTGAAGCGGCGCTTCATAGACGGGCGACAGAAGTGAATTTAGGAGACTATCTGCTTTTAGGGCGTGGCGAATTGGTCACGGGGGGCAATCATCGCCCCTCCATTTTGGCGGACGCCTTCGAGGCCGTCATCGGCGCGCTGTACCTCGATCAGGGGTGGGAAGTAGCGTCCGGCTATGTGGTGTCCCAGCTCAAAGAGGAACTCTTGGAAGTCGAGCACGGGCAGAACATCAAGGACTACAAGACCGCTTTGCAGGAGAATATCCAGCGCCACCCCGGCCAGCACATCGTCTATGAACTCTTGGCAGCGGTGGGGCCCGATCACGCCAAGGAGTTTAAGGTGGCGGTGCGTATCAACGGTCTCGCTTACGGCGTGGGAATCGGCCACAGCAAGAAGGCGGCGGAGCAGCACGCAGCGCAGCAAGCGTTGGAAAAACTCATTCGGTGAGGGCGGGGCGCGTACCCGTGCCGTGCTGAAGAAGAAAAGTCCGCAGAGGCGGCGCATGATCTTGTCACGCAAGGTGTGGGATGGGATCGGCGCTTTTCTGCGGGCTTTGTTTTTCTTTTGGAAGGAGGCAGGACATGGAACATAGGCAGCTCATCTTGCTGGGGACCGGGGAAGCGATGGCTACGGAATGTTATAACACTTGTTTTTTAGTGAAAACCCCAGAGGGGGAATATTTTCTTACCGACGCCGGGGGTGGGAGCGGCATCCTGCGGCAGATGAAGCGGGCGCGGGCAGAGTTTGAACATCTCCATTACATGTTCGTCACCCATGGTCATACGGATCATGTTTTGGGCGTCGTTTGGGTGCTGCGTCGCATCGCCGCCCTGATGAACGAGGACATTTACGGTGGCGAGTTCCACATTTACTGTCACAGCGTGGCGCTTCAGATCATCGAGATGATGGCGCAGCTTCTCTTGACGAAGCAAGATTTAGCGCATTTTGGAAAGCGCATCTTTCTCCACGAATTGAGAAACGGGGAAGAGGTGCGTTTCTTGGGCATGAAGCTGACGGCCTTTGACGTCATGTCTGAAAAGGCGAAACAGTTCGGCTATCGGCTGCGGTTCCCCAATCGTCGGACGCTGGTCTGCTTAGGGGATGCGCCCTATCACGAACATAATCGCATCTATGTGGAACGGGCGGATTGGCTGCTTTCTGAGGCTTTTTGCCGCGAGGCGGATCGTGGTCGCTTTCAGCCCGAGGAGAGGCACCACAGCACGGTCAAGGAAGCGGCGCAGCAAGCGGAACTTCTGCAAGTGAAACACTTAGTTCTCTATCACACGGAAGATGAAACGCTGCCAGAGAGGAAGGCGCGCTATACCGAGGAGGCGCAAACCTACTATCACGGCGTGGTCTATGTGCCGGACGACTTGGACGTCATTGACATCGACTGAGGCATCCTTTGGGCGCTCGTACAAAGGGGGGCGCATGACATGGGCGAACGCCCCTGTTCGCTCTTTGCCGACGGTGGTGGTCAAAACCTCGTTTCTTGGAAAAAAACCGGCTGCCGCCTGACAGGACATTCCCTGCGGCGGAAGCCGGTTTTCCTTTGCCCTCGTTCCTTAAAACCGTATCCGATAGCCCAAGGTGAAATTGGTGGACAGGGCGACGTATCGGGACAAAACGTGCGAGGTGATGTCTTCTCGGTTGAAGAGGTTATCGACGTTCAGGTAGACCTCATGATCGGCGCGGGGGCGGTAGGAGAGGCTTAGCCCGGTGATAAAGAGCGGGCGCAGAGGCGTCTGATAGTTTTGCAGTACGCGGTCATAGAGATAGCTGCCGCTCAGCGCACAGCTCCACTTCCCTTTTTGGTACTGCACGCCGCCGGTCAGGTGGAGACGGCCGTAGCTTCTCTGCCAGCCTTTCGCGGCTTCGGCGGCATAATAAAATTCCGGATTGCTGTAGGATACGCCCCAATTCGTACTCCAGCCGTTTTTCCCGGCGATGTCGCAGGTCAGCTCCACCCCCAAGTTGCGGGTATCTTCGTTCATGGCGACATCTACGTCCATGCCTTTGACCTTGACCGTCTTCAAGCGGATGAAATCCTTCACATCGCTCTTAAAGAGCGCCAATTTCCATTGGTGGCCGCCGGACACCCGCTTGATCCCCGTCTCGTAATGCCAGCCGATCTCCGGTCGTATGCCGGGATTGGCAGCGGTGGAACCCTTGCCGTACATGTCGCTCATCGTGGGCAGGGTGAAGGATTTGCTCACGCTGGCGTACAGGCTGGTGGCGTCGTTCACTTTATAGAGGTACTGTATCTGGGGGGTGAATTGGCTGTACTCCGATCCGCCCGGCGTGCCGCTCGTCCAGGTTTCTCGGGCACTCACGACCGTCGAGTTGCGCTCGTCAAAGGGATGACTCCAAGAGGCGAAAAACGACGATACGTTGCGGGCGTAATCGACACGTGTCGGCGCGTAATATTTCGTGAATTTGCCGGTTTTCGAGTTGAACTGGGGTTTATTTGTTTCGGAATGGTCATAGGACTCGCGATACGCATTTAAGCCGATGAGATATGTATCACGCCCGGCATGAACCTCCTTCTGGACATCGAAGCCAAAGACTTTGTCGGTCGATTCCGCCACATAGGTCTTATTCAATTTTCCAAGTAAAACGGAGGAGTTCCACGCCGCATAATCCCAATAGGTGTAGTCGGTGGTGTCATGCGCTTTATGATAGAACAGGTTCGCCTTCCAGCCGTCCTTCACGTAGTGGAGGCGGAGCTTATATTCGTCATCGCTGATGTCGCGGTAATCGTAAATGACGGGCGTTGGCTTATTCGCATAATAATAACTGCGCTCGTAGTCGTGGCGGGCATAGTCCGCCTGGAGTTTCAGCGCATCGTCGAACGTATAGGCGAGGGACACAATCTCCTTGTGTCCACCCTCGAAGTTGAAATATTTTGCGCTGTATTTGTTCGTACCCATGCTGGGGAGACTGACGTGGTCGCGCGCTCCCATTTTCTCGTAGGCCACGCCGACACCGAATTTTCCTTCCTGTATGGAGAGAGAATGTTTCTGTTGCCCGAAATTGCCGAAAGAGACGTTGGCGGTATTGGCCTTCTTTTCCCGCGTGATGATGTTGATCACGCCGCCGGTGGCGTCGCTGCCGTATAAGACAGCACCGCCGCCGCGAATCACTTCGATTCGCTCGACGTCGTTTAGGGAGATGTTGTCTAAATCGTAATAGCCGGTGCGGACGTTGATCGGGACACCGTCCACCATGACAAGTGTTCCTCGGCGCTTGCCGCGGATCAAAAACTCGCCGCCACCGGAACCGACGGTTTCCGCTTTATAGACGATGCCCGTCGCATAGCGCAGCGCACCTTCCACGGTGGTCGCGCCGGTGGCCTCTAACTGCTTGTGGTTGTAGACGCTGGTGGTCGCCGGGACGTCCAAATCCTTTGTCTCATAGCGCGATGCCGTGACGACGATGGGATCCAGCGTGTAGAGGAGATCGGGATCCTCCGCTGCTGCGGCAGCCTCATTTGTCATGGCTAGGCAAGAGAGACCGCCCGCTAAGAGACTGGCGAGCAGGGCTTTTCGCTTGATTGGTTTCATGGGATGATAAACCGCCTTTCTGAACAGTGAATTTAAGTATGAGATTTTATGGATATAATCTTAAAATATATGCCGTGTTTTATCAACCTCCCCCTAGGGTTTTGGGAATCAGGCTAAAATACCTATTTTGTATGTTCCTGCATTCGGTGCATGGAAGAATAAAATTGGCATGTGTGTTTTGTGAAGGTCTCCGTTCTTGCCGAAAGACGTTGGGAAATGGTATAATGAACCGCCATTGATTGACCACGAGAAGGGGATTTGAATTTTCCATGCAACAGAAGAACATACGAAATTTTTCCATTATCGCCCACATCGACCACGGCAAGTCCACGCTGGCTGACCGGCTCATCGAGCGGACGGGTGCCATCGCGGCGCGGGAGATGGAGGCGCAGGTGCTGGACTCCATGGAGTTGGAGCGCGAGCGGGGCATTACCATCAAGGCGCAGACGGTGCGCCTTCAATATACGGCGAAGGACGGCGAGGTTTACGAACTGAACCTCATTGATACGCCGGGGCATGTGGACTTTACCTACGAGGTGTCCCGCAGTTTGGCGGCCTGCGAGGGGGCGCTTTTGGTCGTGGACGCGACGCAGGGCGTTGAAGCGCAGACGCTGGCGAACGTCTACATGGCCTTGGAGCATGATTTGGAGATCATTCCCGTCATCAACAAGATCGATCTCCCCAGCGCCGATCCAGATCAGGTGAAGCAGGAGATCGAGGAGGTCATCGGACTCGATGCGTCCGACGCGGTGCTGGCTTCGGCCAAGACGGGGCTTGGCATCGACGATATTTTAGAGGCCATTGTCGCCCGTATCCCTGCGCCTACGGGCGAGGCGGAGAAGCCGCTTCGGGCGCTCATTTTCGATTCTTATTTTGATTCGTACAAAGGGGTCATCGCCCACATTCGCCTGATGGAGGGCGAGATCCGAAAAGGGATGGCGCTCAAGATGATGGCGACAGGGAAAGTGTTTGAGGTCACGGATGTGGGGTACTTTCGCCCGGCGCTCACCGAAGTGCCGAGGCTTGGCCCTGGCGATGTCGGCTTCGTGGGGGGGAGCCTCAAAAATGTGCGGGATGTGCGCGTTGGCGATACGGTCACGACGGCGGAGGCTCCGGCAGCGGAGCCGCTGCCCGGGTACCGTGGGGTGACGCCGATGGTGTACTGCGGCCTCTATCCTGTGGACAGCGCGGAGTACGACAGCCTCAAGGACGCCTTGGAGAAATTGCAGCTCAATGACGCGGCGCTGGTCTTTGAGCCGGAGACGTCCGTCGCGCTGGGCTTTGGGTATCGCTGCGGGTTTTTGGGGCTTTTGCATATGGACGTGGTGCAGGAGCGCTTGGAGCGGGAGTACCATTTGCAGCTCATCACGACGGCACCCAGCGTCATCTATCACGTGTATCAGACCGACGGCGCCATGATCACCGTGGATAATCCGGCGAAACTGCCGCCGCCCCAGAAGATCGATCATCTCGAGGAGCCGTATGTCAAGGCGACGATCATCGTGCCGAACGATTATGTCGGGGCGGTGATGCAGATCTCCCAAGATAAGCGCGGCGAATATAAGAGCATGGATTATCTTGATGTGAACCGGGTCATGCTGGTCTATCACATCCCGCTCTCGGAGATCATTTACGATTATTTCGATCAATTAAAATCTCAGACCCGCGGCTATGCGTCGCTGGACTACGAATTGGCCGGGTATCAGACGGCGAAGCTGGTGAAACTCGACATCCTCCTGAACGGCGAGCCGGTGGACGCCCTCTCCACCATCGTGTTCGCCGAGCAGGCGGCGTATCGGGGGCGGCTCTTGGCCGCCAAGCTGCGGGAGATCATCCCCAAGCAGATGTTTGAGATTCCCATTCAGGCCGCGGTGGGGAGCAAGATCGTCGCCCGAGAGAACGTGCGGGCCTTCCGAAAAGACGTGCTGGCGAAGTGCTACGGCGGCGATATTTCTCGAAAGCGCAAGCTCCTCGAAAAGCAAAAGGAAGGGAAAAAGCGCATGAAGTCCGTGGGGAGTGTGGAAGTGCCGCAGGAAGCGTTCATGGCGGTCTTGAAGCTGCACTGATGGCGTACGGGGTCTACGTTCATATTCCCTTTTGCCAAAAGAAGTGCGCCTACTGTGATTTCCCGTCGCAAGTGGGGACGAAAGCGCAGATGGCGGCTTATACGGCGGCGCTCTGCCGAGAGATTGAGGAAAGAGGGCCGATGATCGCGGCGCATGGCGCGGCGGCGACGGGCTACATCGGCGGCGGAACGCCGACGGCGCTTTCGACTTCCCTCTTGACACGCCTTTTGTTGACATTGAAACGGGCGCTGCCGTTTTCGTCGGAGGCGGAGGTGACCGTCGAGGTTAATCCCGGCACGGTGGATTTGGAAACGCTTACGGCGCTTTATACGCTTGGGGTGACGAGGCTTTCCGTGGGGGCGCAGAGTTTTTCGGATCGCCTCTTGGCGCGGATCGGGCGCATCCATACGGCGCAGGCGATCCGAGATACGGTGCGGTGGGCGCGGGCGGCAGGGTTTACGGATGTGAGCCTCGATCTCATGTACGGTCTGCCGGGGCAGACATTGGAGGATGTGCGCTGCAGCGTGGGGACGGCGATGGACTTAGCCCCGACCCATCTCTCTGTTTACGGCCTGACGGTGGAAGCGGGGACTCCCTTTGCGGTGGAGGAAGCGGCGGGGACGCTCGATCTTCCCGCCGAGGAAGAGACCGAGGCGATGTACGATTACTTGACGGACATCTTGCCCCGCTATGGCTTCGCCCGCTACGAGATCGCGAATTTCGCCCGCCCCGGCTTCATGAGCCGTCACAATTTTTCCTATTGGACGGATGTCCCTTATGTGGGCTTCGGCGCGGCCGCCCACGGCTATTGGGCGGGGCGGCGCACGGCGAATGAGCCCGATGTCGCTCGCTATATCGCTATGGTGGAGGGCGGGCATTCTCCCGCGAGCGAAGAAGAACCACCTACGCGAAAGCATCGGATGGAAGAGTTTTGCTTTTTGGCCTTGCGGACGGCGCGGGGCATCGATCTGGCGCAATTTGCCGCCGCCTTCGGGCGTCCGCTGGAAAGCGTCTACGGTGCGGTGGTGGAGAAGCTCTTGGCGCAGGGGCTGTTGGAGGTGTCGCCATCGTATATTCGCCTGACAGAACGGGGCATGAAGCTTGGAAATGTGGCCTTTCGCGCCTTTTTACTGGACGAGGATGGATGAGGAGGGAGTCTCGTGACGGGAAAAAGTTTTTGGTGTGCGGCGGTGGCTGCCGCGCTCTTGTGGAGCGCTTCCGTGGCCATGGCGATGACGCCTTTGACGGCGGAACAGATCAGCGAAGCACAGACGAAGGCGAATCGGCTCATCCCCGATCCAACGATCGTATTCGCGTATCGTTCCATGGCGTCGGCAGGACCTGTCACCGGCGGGCATTTTATCGTCGGGGATGTGCGGACGGCGGCCGACATTTACTGGATCACGCCCTTTCCGCGGGTCATCAACGAGCAGGTGGAGCAGACGCGCAGCGGGCGGCGAGACTTCGGCGCGTTTCACTGGGCAGGGGATTCCTGTCAACTGCGGATTCTCTTCAATATTCGCAATTTTGATCGGGAACGCTTTTTGAACGCGGTGATTCGCGTGACCCAAGGGGAGCGGGTGTTGGAGCCTTCTCGCATCCGCTACGCGAATTTGCAGCGTTCCATCGAGCCGGACATCGGCCGACGGACGACGTGGCAGCGCGTGGGAGTCGTTTTGGATTTTCCGGCCATGGACGTAGCGCCGGATATTCCGATTACCGTCACGGTGCGGGGCGATGGGGATACGCCTCTCGTATTCCCGCCGCTACAAAATGATGGAAAATATGATCGGTACGGGACGAAGCGCCACGCCTTTCTCTGGTACCCGCTCCATGACACGCTGTGAGGCGGCGGCTTTGTGATGCGGCGTCCCTTGCTATTGTCGATGGAATCTACTATAATAATTCTGTAAATGCTGTCATAAGGCAAAGGATAGATGATTGCCTTTGGGCAACGGGAAAAGCCTGCCGGGGTGGGGTGAGAAACAGGTGAACAGTATGAGAGATGGTCGATCTCGGGTCGAGCGTCCGCCGAAGAAGCAACGTGGCGGACGGTGGGGCAAGGCGCTGTCGCCACTCTTACAGCAAATTGCATTTTATTTTAATATCCTGACGAAATCCAGCGACGCATATTTCTTTGTGACCGATGTGATGGCAAAAGAGACCTTGCTTTCCGAAAACTGGGTGACAGACTTTGCCCTCACGAGCCGGATCGTCGGCGATATGGACGCGGTGTGGACGTCGCGTGTGCATCCCGACGATCAAGGCGCCAGCGGTGTGGATTATTTTATCCCCGAGGTGGATGTGGCGCAGCGGGTGCGCGACAAGAATGGCCGTTATGTGTGGGTGCGCCGCCGGGGGATGCGTCTCTACGATTCATCGGGGCGTCCCTACTTTTCCGCTGGGATGATGGTGCGCATGGAGCATCTCAATGAAGCGGATACGGTGACGGGTCTCTTGAGCCGTTCACAGTTTGAGCGTGGCGTAAGGGCGGCTTTAGAGGATTTCCGGCGCAGCGGTGTGGGCGGGGTCATTCTCGTTTTAGGACTGGACAATTTCAAGGTGGTCAATGAGACGTATAATCGTTTCTTTGGCAATCAGGTACTGCGCGCGGCGGCGGAGCAGATTGCCAATATCCTGCCGAAAGGAATGCTGCCGTACAAATTGGATGGCGACGAGTTTGGCATCATCATGCCGGGCGTTTCTACCGCGGAGGCGGATGCCATTTTCCAGTCCATTCAGATCTGCATGTCCCGCCAGCAGTTCATTGACGGAAAAATGTATTTCTGTACGGTCTCGGGGGGAACCGTCAGCTACCCTCAAGGGGGCAAGGACTATTTGGTTCTCCATAAGCGCGCGGAGGCGGCGCTCGATTTGGCGAAGCGTGACGGGAAGAACCGCAACGTCATCTTCACGCGCGAGCAGTACAATCGCTGGATGCGGGCGCTGGCCATGCGCGATACCTTAAAGAACAGCGTGGAGAACGGCTGTGAGGGGTTTTGTCTCTTTTTCCAGCCGCAGGTTGAGGCGGCGACGCAGCGGCTCATCGGGGCGGAGGCGCTGCTTCGCTGGCGCAATCCCCATGGTGCCATGGTGTCGCCCATGGAATTTGTCCCGATCTTAGAGGAGACGAAGATGATCCTGCCCTTGGGGAAGTGGATCGTGGAGGAAGCGCTCAAGACGTGTCGGAAATGGCGGGAGGTCGTGCCGGATTTTCATATGAGCATCAATGTCTCCTATGCGCAGATCAAGGACGTCACCTTTCTCCCCTTCGTCTTTGAAACGCTCGAAAATCTATCTCTGCCGTCGGAGGCGCTGACTTTGGAATTGACGGAGAGCATGATCGTTTCCGACTGGGCGTTTCTCTATCAAAAGTTTACGGAGTTTCGCGACCGCGGCGTCCGTATTGCCATGGACGACTTCGGCACGGGGTATTCGTCGCTCGCGTATCTCAAGAAGCTGCCCTGCGACGTGGTGAAGGTGGATCGGGAATTTGTCCGGCACATTACGAGTAACGATTTTGATCGGCATTTGGTGGAATATACGGTAACCTTGTGTCATCGCGTGGGGATGCAGGTCTGCATGGAAGGCGTGGAGGAAGAGCAGGTGTATGACATCGTGACGAAGGATTGCCGGGCGGATTTCATTCAGGGGTATCTCTTCGGTCGCCCAGCGTCCGAGGAGGACTTTGAGCGGCAGTACATGGGAAGGGAGCCGACGAATGGATGAGCGGGAGGCTTTGGGGCTGACCCTTTTAGGGCGTGGCGGGACGACCTATCCGGTGGGGTATGCGCCGGAGGTCTTGGAGACGTTTGTCAATCGACATCAGGAAAACGATTACTGGGTGAAGTTCAACTGCCCGGAATTTACCAGCCTTTGCCCCATCACCGGGCAGCCGGATTTTGCGGCGCTCTATATTTCCTATGTGCCGGATGTCCGCATGGTGGAGAGTAAATCCCTGAAGCTGTACCTGTTCGGGTTTCGCAGTCACGGCGCGTTCCACGAGGACGTGGTAAATCTGATCATGAAGGATCTTGTCAAGCTCATGGATCCGCGCTACTTGGAAGTGTGGGGGAAATTTCTCCCCCGCGGGGGCATTTCGATTGATCCTTACGCGAACTATGGGCGGCCGGGGACGAAGTACGAAGGGCTGGCGCAGGAGCGCTTTCGGCGGCATGATATGGCGGGCATGGATCGGGTGGATAACCGCTGAGTCCGAGCAAGCGGGAGAGAAAACGGAGGAACGAATATGAATAATATATTGCGCAACGTACTCATGCGGCGCAGCACGTCGCAGTTAGATATGCGCCCCATCCAAGACGAGGAACTGATGGAGATCTTGGAAGAGGGAAAAATGCTCTCCAATGCGGCTCGCAATCAGGAATGGCACTTCACGGTGCTGCAAAATCGCGGTCTGATGAAGCAGCTTGGCGCGAGCTATGAAAAGATGGTGGCGCGCGTGCATGGCGACATCTGGGGCGATCCGGCGGTGACGGGGCGGATCTTGGTGGAGTCGGCGCTCCTCTTGATCGTGTCGGGGCATCGGGACAGCAAATATGCGGAAGACGCGGCGAATATGGTCTTTGGTGGGATGATGCTGGTGGCGGAGAAGTATGGGATCGGTTCCTGCTGGCTGACGTCCGCGCCGGAACTGCTCCGCGCCCCGGAGACGCAGAAGGTGCTTGAGCAGCTCAGCATTCCCGCCGGGTATGAGCCGCTTAGCGTCGGGGTTTTCGGCTATAAGCGGATGTTTACGCCGCCGCATGTGTTGGCGTCGGCGGACAACATCGTCAATATCGTCAAGTGAGCGAGGCGGAGGGGAATGCTGCAAATCTATACGGGAAACGGCAAAGGTAAGACGACGGCGGCGATCGGACTTTCCATCCGCGCCCTTGGCGCTGGGAAAAAAGTCTATATCATGCAGTTCATGAAAGGGCTGGCTTATAGTGAGCAGACGGTGTTGCGGGGCTTTTCGCCTAACCTTCGTCTCGCCACTACGGGCAAGCCTTTTTTTGTGGCGCAGGAGGGGATGCTGACGCCGGAGGAGCGAGAAGCGTGGGGGGAGGAAGTGGTCGTTTTCCCTGCGGGAAAGCCGCCAGCGGACTATGTGACGCTCTTGGGGGAGGGGTTCTCCGAGGCGGCGCGGGAAGCGCTGTCGGGGGCGTATGATGTGGTCATCTTGGACGAGCTGAATGTGGCTCTTTTCTTTGGGCTCATCGACCGCGGGGCGGTGGAACGATTGCTGGACGAGATTTCCCCCGCGGTGGAGTTGGTGCTGACGGGGCGGGGGGCGCCGGACTGGCTCATCGCGCGGGCAGATTTGGTGACGGAGATGAAGGAAGTGCGCCATTATTACACCAAAGGCGTCGGGGCGCGGCGGGGGATTGAGAATTGAGGTGAGGGGATGCCGATGCTAAGGCGGTCGCTGCTCATTCTCATGGTGATGGCACTCTCCGCCATGGGCGTGACGGCGTATATGTTAGCGCAAGAGGACGACGCGGCGACGACGCTCCCCTTGGACGTGGGAACCGCCACCGAAGAGCGGGTGACGGTGTACGTCACCGGGGCGGTGCGCCGCCCGGGAGTGGTGACGCTCCCTGCGGGACGGGTGGAACAGGCCGTGGCGGCCTCTGGCGGCGCGACGCCCAACGCGGATCTGGCGAAAATCAATTTGGCCATGCCCTTAAAAGATGGGCAGCATATCGTTGTGCCGGGGGCGCTTTCTGAAGAAGACCGGACAGAAGCCGCGACGAACGCGAAAGCGGATGGACTCGTTCACATCAATACGGCGGATGAAAAGGAGTTGGAGGCGCTTCCCGGCATCGGGCCGGTGATGGCGAAGCGCATTGTGGCGTACCGAAAAGAGAACGGGGCCTTCTCTTCGATAGAAGAACTGAAGAACGTGCGGGGGATCGGCGAGGTGAAATTTTCTCGGCTCAAGGATAAGGCGGCGCTATGATGAACCGCATGGGGACGTGGCCGGAGATGTTTTTGAATCTCCTCTTGGGCGTCTTGGCGGCGGGCATTTACGCAGGCGGCCTTTTTTCGCTGCCCATTTGGCCGTTGCTGCTCTTCTCGGCAGCGGCCTTTTTTGTTGTGGCGTTTCTGTGGTGGCGGAGGAGCGCGCGGACATGGCTTGCTTTGGCCGTTCTCTTTCTCCTCGTCGGAGCGCTTCGCGGCGGCATGGCGAACGTTCTCCCCGCGACGGACATCGCCCGACACGCAGGAGAAGTCGGCGAAGTGACGGGTGTTTTGCGTACGGCACCGGTCGTGACGGAGGATGCGCGTGGGGAGTGTCGGGTGCGTTACGAGGTGGAGGCCGCGTCCTTTCGCGATGACAGGGGTCGCGTTCATTCCGTTCGTGGGGGGCTGTATCTCCATGATCGTTTGCCGGAGGGGGCGGATGCGCCCACGGCGCGCGCCGGGGATCGCGTGCGGGCGGAAGGGAAGCTACGGCTCCCCGGCCGCTATCAAAATCCGGGGCAGATCGACGCGGTGCGTCGCCTCCTGAGTCAGGGGATTACCGCGCGTTTATCCGCTCGAGCGCCCGGCCTAAAGATCGAGCCAGTGCCGGGGGCGAGCCTTCGGCGCTGGGCGGAGGCGGTGCGCCAGCATTATCGAGAAAGCATGGCCACCGCTATGCCGAAGGGCGACGCGGCGGCGCTCTTTGCCCTGCTCTTTGGCGGCTACGAGGGGATTCGGCCGGAGCTGACCGAAGCGTTTGTGGCCACGGGGGTCGTGCATATCCTATCGGTATCCGGCTCTCACATCAGCCTTTTGGCTGCCGTCATGGCGTGGCTTGGGACGTGGTTGCGCCTTCCTCGGGCGCTCGTTTCTGCGCTTGTTATCTTCGCCATCGCCTTTTACAGCCTGTTGGCGGGTCTCGTTCCGCCGGTTCTGCGCTCCGCGCTCATGGGCGGGCTGACGTTTTTGGCGGTGGCGCTGGAGAGAGAAAAGGAGGCGCAGCGGATCCTCACCATCACGGGGCTCTCCTTGCTGCTCGTCTCCCCGCTCCTTCTCTTTGACATCAGCTTCCAGCTTTCCTTTGCTGCCACGGCGGGGCTGCTCTACCTTGCACCGCGCTTTCGGGACATCCTGAGCGGTTGGCCGGAATTTCTCCGCGGCGGACTTTCCATCACACTGGCGGCGCAGCTCTCGACGCTCCCCTTTTTGGCGTGGTACTTCCATCAGGTGTCCCTGAGTTCGCTCTTGGCCAATCTCACCATCGTCCCGCTTTTGGAGTTTATGATGATGGCGGCGCTTTTCGCGGGGATTGTCGCTTTTTTCCTGCCCCTCGCCGGACACTTTCTTTTTTCCGTGGACAGTCTGCTGTTGGGGATCGTCTACGAGATGGCTCGCTTCATGGCGCGTCTGCCGGGGAGCGTCCTCTATGTGCCGACGATGGGCTTTGGCGTCAGCGCACTTTATTACGCGGGTCTGTTTCTTTGGTGCGGGGCGGCGGAGCGGCGGCAGGCGGTTTGGGCGTGGCTCGTGGCGCATGGGCGCGGGGTCGGCGTCGGGGCGGCGCTTTTGGTCGCTTCCTTTTTCGGTTGGCAGTTTTCACGGCCAGCGGAAATGGCCGTCCACTTCATCGACGTTCATCAGGGAAATGCCGCCCTCGTCACGACGCCTCACGGACGCGCCTTCATGATCGATACCGGCGGCGTGCGCGACCACGCCTTCGACGTGGGGGGACGGGTCGATTTGCCGTATCTTTTACATTATGGGGTGCGGGCGCTGGACTTCATCCTCCTCACCCATGCCCATGAGGATCATGCGGGCGGCACGGGGAGCCTCCTCACGCGCATCCCCGTGGGTTTCGTCTGGACGGGTCACGAGCCTCGCGCCGAGTACGCCAAGAGCCTTGGCGCCGAGGTGCAGGCGCCGGCGCTTGCTAAGCTCGCCCCCGCGCGAGAGGGCGCGGTCATTGACGTGGACGGCGTGCGGGTGGAAGTCCTCCACGCGCCGGTGGATCTTAGCCTATCCATCGGCAACGAGGCGTCGAATGTTTATCGCGTTTCCTATGGTGCGACGTCCTTTCTCTTCACCGGCGATTTGATCAAGGAGCAGGAAGCAGAGGTGCTGAAAAAACAGCAAAGCCTTCAAAGTACGGTTCTCCAAGTCGGTCACCACGGCTCCGATACCTCGAGTTCCCCCGCCTTCGTCGCCGCCGTTCGCCCTGCGTGGGCGGTCATCTCCGTAGGCGCGGACAATCCCTTCGGCCACCCCTGCCCGCAAGTCGTCGATCGCTTGATTGAGGCGGGCGCCGAGATCTGCCGCACCGACGAGGACGGCGCCATCGTCTTTCGTTCCGACGGGACGCGTTTGCGCGTGGAACGCTACCGCGAACGCGGCTGGTGGGAGTAAAGGCAAGGGGGACGACGCAATGCATTTCGGATCATGGTTGCACCTTGGGGGATGGTTTGCTATAATTCCCCACACGATAGGTTTTTCCGATAAGGTACGTTTTAGGGCTGGGGTGAGAGGATGGACAAGGGACAAAAGCAGGGAGAAACGCAGCGGGAGGAGCGCATCCGGCAGATCGTCGATGTGACGGCGGCGCTCTATGATCGGGACGGCTACGATGCCGTGACCTTTAGCACCATCGGCCGGGGTCTTGATTTTAGCCGGATCAATCTTTACAATTATTTTCGCGGCAAGGAAGATATTTTTTTACTCATTTTAAGACGAGATATTGAAGCGATGGTTCAAGATGCGGCGGTCTCTTTTACCGCGCCAGAAAACGACTTGACGGTGTTTGCTGCAGATTGGGGGGCGCTCATGATGCGTCATCAGCGGATGATGTCGCTGTTTGGCATCGTGAATACAATCCTCCTGCGGGGGGCAGACGATGAGGCACATGCGGCATTTCGCGCCGCTATCCATGAGAAATTTTTGCGGCTGGGTGCGATCGTCCGCCGGGTACTGCCGTGGATGGATGCGAGACTTTCGGCGGCTTTTGTCGAGTTTGAAAACAGCTACGCCATGACGCTCTATCCGGCCAGTGTCGAATATAAAACGGCGCAGGGTATTGCTATTTTTTCGGATGTCGGTTATGGTACCCGCTCTTTTCTGCCCCAGTATGTCGCTTATCTTACCGTTATTTTGCGCGGATTGTATTCGCAAGGTGACATTCATGTTTTAGAGAAAGCGGGGGCATCTTGAGGTCGGTTCTGTTTTTGGCTGTCGCCTCATTGGTGCTCATTCTCATACCTTGACAGGAGATACTTTGAACGATATAATTACGACATGTAATAAAATATCGTCAGAGTTTTATTCTGCTTGACGATAAATCTCTAAATGAAGGGAAGGGTATATCGGGATGAGATTGCACTGGAAGACCTTGACGGCGGCTCTTATCGCCGGGCTTATGCTCGTGACGGCGGGCTGCGGCGGCGGGGATAAACCTGCGGAGAAAAAGGAAATTTTGAAGGTGGGGGTCAGTAATTTTGCTGACAATTTAGAGCCTACGAACCATGCCATCGGTTGGGCCGTGGTGCGCTACGGGCTTGGTGAATGCCTCGTGAAATTTGACAAGCAGATGAACATCGTGCCGTGGCTGGCGGAAAGCTGGAAAGTAAGCGATGATAAACTGACGTGGACCTTCCAGATCAGCGATAAGGCAAAATTTTCCAACGGTAACAAGGTCACAGCGGCGGCTTGTCAAGCAGCCATTGAACGGGCGATAACGAAATCCGTGGAAGCGAAAAACTGGGCCAACATCGCCTCGATCAAGGCGGAGGGACAGACTCTCACCATCACGACGAATCAGCCGATGGCCGGTCTGCCGGGGGTCATGGGGGATCCCTTTTTCGTCATTCTTGATACGACGGTTACTGATCGGGATTACGGCAAACAGGGTCCGATTTGCACCGGCCCCTATACGGTTCGCTCCTTCAGCCGGGATAAGACCGTTATGGACGCCAATCCCAACTATTGGGATGGCGTGGTTCCCTTTAAGACGGTAGATATTACCTCCATTGATGACCCGAATACCCGAGCCATGGCTCTGCAAAAGGGCGATATCGACGTGGCGGTGAATATCGCTTTCGGCGATATGGATCTCTTCCGCGGAAAGTCGGATTTTCGGATCAGTGAAGTGGCGTCCATCCGCGATGTGCTGGCGCGCATCAACGTTCGCGAAGGCCGCGTTTTGGCGGATAAAAAGGTGCGGCAGGCGCTCCTTTCCTCGCTGGATCGAGAGAGTTACTGCAACGTGCTGCTCAAAAAGACCTTTATCCCCGGAGGTCCGGCCATGCCGCCTTCGCTGGACTTCGGCTTTTCGGAGCTAAAAGATCCCAATGGGTACAATGTGGAGCGCGCCAAACAGCTTTTGGCCGAAGCCGGGTGGAAAGATACGGATGGCGACGGGATTTTGGAGAAAGACGGAAAACCTTTGGCCATTAAATTCACCTATTACAGCAGTCGGGCAGAATTGCCGATGTTCGTCGAAGCCGCGCAGGCGGATGCCGCCAAAGTCGGCATCAAGATCATTCCCGAGAACGTGGATTACGGTGCGGTGGACGGCATTGGCGTCCGTGGAGATTTCGATCTTTTGATTTCCAATATCATGACAGAGCAGGCTGGCAGCCCGCTGAATTTCATCACCATGTATTGGAAGAGCAACATTGATGGACAGAATCCGCAGAATGGATCCGGCTACTCAAATCCTCGGTTCGACGCGCTGGCCGATCAGTTTGCTGCCGAGTTCGATGCGGGCAAGCGCAAGCAGATCCTCATCGAGATGCAGAAGATCCTCTTGGAAGACGCGGCGACCATCATCTTCGGCTATCCGACGACGAATATCGTCAGCCGTAAAGATATTGCCAACGCTGATATTCAGACCTGTGATTATTACTGGCTGACGAAAGACTGGAAGTTGGCGAACTGAATCTCTATACGGAAAGAGCCGACGGAGCGATGAACTCTGTCGGCTTTTTTCTTATGTGTGGAACCGACACAACAAAATTTTGCGGCGGCTATTCTGTGGCTTCGTTTTCCGCGTCGGCGAATACGGTATCTGCCCATTGTAAGATGCCGGTGGGCAAAAAGGTTTCACGCGGCATGTTTGTCTTGTTTTTCTGGTCGAGATCGAGGGCGCGGCCGCTTTGATAGACGACACGGATGGTAAAGGCGTCGCAGTCTGCGGCGTCTCCCTGTGGATGGATTAGATCCAAGTAGTTTTCCGCGCGTTCGACTAAGCGATCTTCCTCGATGGCGCGCGCTAAGCGCTCTAACAGCGCTTCATCGTACGGCAGGTAGCGCTCGCTCTCGTTTTTCAATCGCCCGTCGGGGAATTTTCGCATGGTGGTATCCATCAGGCAGGGAACGTCAGTAGGGCGGCCATCGGCATCAACCTCTTGCCGGTCGGTGGATTCGATGTAGCGGATCAGGGTGTCCGCTCCATTCCTGCGATGAAACTCCATAGAAAATGCTTTGATCTGAAAGACTTCCGGCGGATAGGCGAATTCCTGATGACCGGCGGCGATGAACAGGTCGTCCATGTAGCGAAGCAAGGGGCGGCGAAAGGCTGCCCACGTTTTGGATGTCCCCCGGTTATCGCTGGCGTGAATCTCCTCGCCGGAAGCGTAGACGGCGGAAAAAGCGTATTCGCCCGCCTCTGGGGGCAAGCCGCCAATCTGCTCGTTCACGCCATTTAAGGACGCTACATCATACTGCCGGATCAGCCGCTCCAAGGCGTCTACCGCTTCTTGGGCGACGGGGATGCTTGCCTCGCGGCGCGTCAAGCGCCAAGCGCCGTTTTCCTTTTGCAGGGAAAAGTGGTACAGGCCGGAACGCTCTGGCATGTATGGGTCGCGGTAGAAGAAGTCGGCGACAAAGGAACGAAGTTCGGTGGAGGCGACGGTGTGCGGCGCGTTAGGATCCGTCTGGGCGCGATACGCCTCCGTCAGATTCGTCGGAATCTCGCAGCCGTTGGCGCTGAGAAAGAGCGGCGCACCGCCTGCACTGCCCCCCATGGCGAAGAAGAGGAGGGAGGTCGATAAAAGACTGAGGTGGCGCACTGTTTTTGTGCAGGAGATGTCCATGGGATTCAGCCTCCTAAAAGACAAGCGTTAGTCTTCAAACGGTTTGGCTTCGTTTTCTGCGTCGGCGAATACGGTATCCGCCCAAGTCAAGATGCGTTCGGGGACAAAGGCTTCGCGTGGAAGCTGGGTTTCATTTTCGTGTTCAAAATGGAAGGCGCGGCCGCTTTTGTAGACGACATTGATGGTCACGCTCTCGTTTTTTTGCGGCGTTCCCTCGTGCCTTTTGTGCAGCCAGCCCTCTTCGGCTCTGTCCGCTAAGCCTTCTTCCTCGATGACGTCCGATAAGCTCTTCAGCAGCGCTTCATCATAGGGCAAATAGCGTGTGCTTTCATGGATCAAGTTTCCGTCGGGAGTTTTTCGCATGGTGTCGTCCATGAGGAAAAGTGCGAAATCCTCCTCGTCGATTTTCTCTTCGGCGAGTTCCTGCAGACTGTAGGCGCTGCCCTTGACCTGCCGATTGAGTAAGACGATGGAGCGAATCAGGAAGTCTTCGCCGTCCAAGAAACAAAATTCCATGCTGAACCGTTCGATCTGAAAGACTTCCGGCGGATACGCAAATTCCTGATACCCGGCGGCGATGAAGAGCCTGTCGAGATAGCGGACGAAGGGTCGGCGAAAGGCGCCCCAAGCGGGTGCAGCACCTTGGTTGTTGCTCGCGGAAATCTTTTCGCCGGAAGCGTAGGCGGCGGAAAAGGCGTACCCGCCAAGCGTCGGGGGCAAGCCGTTGACATTTTCGCTGATCCCATTGAGGGACGCTAAATCGTACGTTCGGATCAGCTGCTCCAACTCGTCTACCTCTTCTTGCGTGATGGTGATGGTCTTTCCGCCTCGATCCAAGCGCCAAGCGCCGTCTTCGTTCTTTAAGGTAACGAAGTAGTTGGTGGAGCGCTCCCGGATGTAAGGGTTTCGATAGAAGAAGCTGGCGAAAAAGGAACAAAGTTCGGTGGATTCTACGGTGCGCGGCGCGTTGGGATTCGTGTGGGAACGCCTTGCGCCCGGCAGGAACTCGCGTGGGATTTGCGCACCCGGGGGAGGCGGCGCACAGCCTGCACCGCCTCCCAGGACGACGAGGAGGAGGGAGGTGCATAAGAGACTGAGGCGGCGCATTTTTTTCGTGAAGCATACGGTCATGGCGGGTACCTCCTGAAGATGAAATTTGTCTTTGGCAGGTTCTCTTTTCCATAGTGTATCATGAAAGCTTGTCGGCGGAAAGAGGACGTTTGCCCGTAAGGTAAGGGAAAAAATCCGGCGCAGAAAAAAATCAATCTCTTTTTCGCACAGACTGTGGTATAATTTCCATGTAATTGATAATTATTTTCAATAAATCTCACTGTACATGGACGGCAAGATTTTACGGTGCGGCGAATGGGCATGGATGCCTAAGATAGACGGGAGGAAGCACGATGCTGCTGAAAGGGTTGTTTCAAAATTGCGCCTGCCCGAAGGGGTGGGGCGGAAAGCTGGTTGTGGCGATGATGAACCATGGGCCGCACGCGGCGCTCGCGAAGTGGGGTCTCGAACACATCGCGGTGCGGCCGGACGCGTCGGCGCTGGACGTGGGCTGCGGGGGCGGTGCGAATGTGCGGCGGCTCCTCGCGCTGGCCGACCATGGACACGTCACGGGGGTGGACGTGAGCGAGGTGAGCGTGGCGAAATCCCGCAGCTATAATGAGGGAGCCATTCGCCATGGTCGGTGTGAGATTCTGATAGGTGATGTGTCGGCGCTGCCCTTTGAGAACGACCGGTTCGATGTGGCGACGGCCTTTGAGACCGTCTATTTTTGGCCGGGGCTGGATCGGTGCTTTGCCGAGATCTATCGCGTGCTTCGCCCGGGTGGGGTGTTCTTGGTCGCCAATGAGTCCACGGGGGAGGACGAGGCGATCAAAGCCTTCGCGAAGGTCATCGACGGGCTGACACCGCATACCGTGGCGGATATTCGCGGCGCGATGGCGCGGGTGGGGTTTGTCGATATTCGGGCGGACGTGGACGAAAAGATCCATCGCGTCGCGGTGACTGGCCGGAAAATGGCGGAAACGGAGGGGACAAATGAAAGCCAATTATAAAAATTGGGTACCCAAGGGCATGTTATGGGGCGTCTACGGGGCGACGGGTCTTGTCTTAGGGCTGCTGGTGTGGGCGGTGACGTCATGGGAAGGGCTCTGGCGCATGGGGATGGGAGCTTTTTTCGGGGTGCTGCTTCTTGCGGGGCTGTTTGGGTCGGTCAGCCTGACGCGGCTTTATCGCGCTTTTTCCTATGATGGGGAGAAGCGGCTCTCACAGCGGATCGTCGAAGGGGTAGCCGCGTATGTCGCCCTTCCCGCCGGGGGGAAAGGGCTGGACGTGGGCTGCGGCAGCGGCGCGCTGACGATTGCCTGCGCCAAGCGCAATCCCGAGGCGACGATAGTGGGCGTTGATCGCTGGGGTCTGGAGTACGCTTCCTTTAGTCAAACGCTTTGCGAGGAGAACGCCGAGGCGGAGGGCGTCGCGGAACGGACGGAATTTCTTCCCGGCGACGCCCGAAAACTTCCCTTTGCTGACGAAACCTTTGACGCGGTGACCAGCAACTATGTCTACCATAACATCAATGGCATCGACCGAAAAAAGCTCTTGGAGGAAACCCTGCGCGTCTTGAAAAAAGGGGGAACCTTCGCCATCCATGATCTCTTATCCCCCGCGTACTATAAAGATTTAGAGGCGTGGGTGGAGGCGCTCACCGCTGCGGGGTACGAGCGTGTGGAACTCATGGATACCATGCAGGGGAAATTCCTTGATGCCGCAGAGGCGAAGGGGTTATGGCTGGGCGGTTCGAGGCTCCTTATCGGGCGAAAAGGAGCATGAGGGGGAAGGTGAAAGGTGAATAAAAAACAGAATGGTATTGTGCATTTGTATTGGTTTTATTCAAAAGAAAAATGGTTCCTTTTGAACCGCGACTTTTTGAACGAGAATATAGATATTTATTGACAAAATTCAGTGGAGACGCTAAGATTAAGGTGACAACAGAATAAGGTTGGGGATGGGTGTCGTTCGCGACGAAAAGGGAATTCGGAAAGCCGAAGCGGTCCCGCCACTGTAAGGGGAGTCTTAGCCAAGAAGGCCACTGGAACGGATGTTCTGGGAAGGCGGCGAAAGATGAGGAACCTGAGCCAGGAGACCTGCCCATCTCAGCAATCGCCGTTAGCGTTCCTTCGGGAGCGCTTGCACCTGCGAAAGATGGGGAGGAGATTTGACGCTGTGTACGAGCGATCATTTTGGCATAGCGCAGGTCTCCGGCTCAGGGGTTAGAGCCGGATTTTTATTTGCCTGAAAATGGGCTCCAATGCACTGTCAGTCGATCTGCCCACCTTTCGCGGACCGATTTTTTATTAAAAAAAGGAGGGTTCTAATGGAAGAGGCAAAGAAGGAAGGCGAGCTTGATCTGCAGGCGATCTTGAAGCAGGCAGAGAGCAAGACGGACTTCCCGGAGGTGTCGTTCGACGAGTTCACGCCGCCGACGGACGAGGAATGGAAGGTGGCCTGCGAGGCGCTGCTGAAGGGCGCGCCTTTCGACAAGGTCATGTACACGAAGACGTACGAGGGGATCACCTTCGAGCCGATGTATACCTATAAGCACACGGATGCCATCCTGCCGCGGGATACGTTCCCCGGCATGGGCGATTATCTCCGCGGCGCCAATGTCAGCGGGTACGTCGGTAAGCCTTGGGGTATCGCACAGTCCTGCGATGAGACGCTCCCCAAGGAAAACAACGAGCTTTTGAAGTTCGAGATCAGTAAGGGCTCCACGGTCTACAATGTTCGCCTCGACACGGCGACTTTGCAGAACCAGGATGTCAAGGACGCGGACAAGGTTGGCGAAGACGGGTGCAGCATCACGACGCTCGACGACATGCACCAGCTTTTGGACGGCCTCAAGTTGGAGGAGTATCCGCTTTACATGTACGGCGGCGCTTCTTCGCTGCCCCTTTTGGCGATGACGGCGGCGGCTGTCCAGTCCTCCGGCAAGACGATGGAGAAGGTCACGGGCTTCGTGGGCGCAAACCCCATCGGTCAGATGGTGCGCCGCGGGAAGAATTACGCGACCTTGGCGCAGCTTTACGATGAGATGGCGGCGTGCGCCAAGTGGGCGGTCAAGAACGCGCCGGGTCTGCGCACCGTCATGGTGCGGGACGACGTCTTCAGCCGGGGCGGAGCCAACGACGTGCAGGATACGGCGTACATCTTGGCCATGGCGGTGGAATACCTGCGTGCCCTCATGGAGCGCGGCCTGACGATTAAAGAAGCGGCCAGCCAGATCTTCTTCGGCGTCTCCATGGGTGCGAATTTCTTCATGCAGATCGCGAAACTCCGCGCGTCCCGTCCCATCTGGGCGAACATCATCAAGGCGTTCGGCGGAGACGAGGCGGATCAGGCCATGCACGTTCACGGTCGTCCGGCGCTCTTCTTCAAGACCTTGTTCGACCCGTACGTCAACATGCTCCGCGACACGACGGAAATCTTCTCCGGCGTCGTTGGCGGCCTTGATTCCTATGAAAACTCTACCTTTGACGCGCCGATCCGCAAGGGCGACGTATTCTCCCGCCGTATTGCCCGCAACGTGCAGGTCATGCTGCAGGAAGAGTTCGGTATGCTCCAGCCCATCGACCCCTCGGGCGGTTCCTGGGCGGTGGAGACGCTGACGAAGCAGATCAAAGAGAAGATCTGGGCCGAGTTCCAGAACATTGAAGCCAAGGGCGGCATCGTCAAGGCGCTCAAGGACGGCTATCCGCAGGAAGCCATCGAGGCGACGCTGAACGCGCGCTTTAAGGCGCTGGAGCTGCGCAAGGATCGCATCGTGGGCAGCAACATGTACCCGAACATGACGGAGGAGCTTTTGGATCCCCGTACGGAGGATGTGGCTGCGCTCAAGAAGCAGCGCTTGGCGGACGTCGATGCCTACCTTTCGGACATCGATGGGAAATATAAAGCGGACAGCCTCGCCAAGCTGAAGGGCGCTGCGGCCGATGAAGTGGTCGAAGCGGCCATCGAAGCGGTCAAGGCCGGCGCGACCATCGCCGAGGTGCGGGCGGCGCTCAATAAGGGCGGCGAGGCCGAGACGGTGAAGACCATCGAGCCGCATCGCTGGAGCGAGCGCTTTGAGGATCTGCGCCTCACGACGGAGAAGTACAAGAAAGAGCATGACGGCGACAATGTGAAGGTGTTCTTGGCGAACATGGGGCCGATCCCGCAGCATAAGGCGCGGGCGGACTTCTCTACCAGCTTCCTGCAGGTGGGCGAGTTCAACGTCGAGGGCAACAACGGCTTTGAGACGACGGACGCAGCGGCGGCGGCGGCGAAGGAATCCGGCGCGGACGTGGCGGTCATCTGCTCGACGGATAAGACGTATCCGGAGATCGTGCCGGATCTGGCGCCGAAGCTTCGGGCGGCACTCCCCAACGCGACGATCTACTTGGCGGGGGCGGCTCCGAAAGATTTGGAACCCGTTTACCGTGAAGCGGGCGTTGACGATTTCATTTCCGTGAAGGCGAATTGCTATGAAATTCTGCGGTTCCTGCAGAAGAAGAAAGGGATGATTGATTGATGGCACTGAATCCTGATTTCACTAAGATGGAACTGGAAACCGCGCCGGCGCAAAGCGAAGCGGAGTGGAAAAAACGCCTCGCGGAGGAAGCCCATCGGAATTATGACGACATCGTAAACACGACGATGGAGCATATCAAGGTGCGTTCCCTCTACAATCACGATGAGTATGACCACATGACCCATCTTGATTTCGCCAGCGGCATTCCGCCCTGCCTGCGCGGGCCGTATTCCACGATGTACGTTTTCCGTCCGTGGACGGTTCGGCAGTACGCCGGCTTCTCCACGGCGGAAGAGTCCAATGCGTTCTATCGCCGTAACTTGGCCGCCGGTCAGAAAGGTCTTTCCATCGCGTTTGACCTGCCGACGCACCGCGGCTACGATGCGGACAATCCTCGCGTCTTCGGCGACGTGGGAAAAGCGGGCGTTTCCGTTTGCTCCATGCTCGACATGAACATTCTGTTCTCGGGTATTCCCTTGGATCAGATGTCCGTTTCCATGACGATGAACGGCGCCGTTCTGCCGATCCTCGCCTTCTTCATCCAGTCCGGCGTCGAGCAGGGCGTGGATAAGGCCATCATGGCCGGTACGATCCAGAACGACATCCTGAAGGAGTTCATGGTTCGTAACACTTACATCTACCCGCCGGATATGTCCATGCGCATCATCGGCGATGTCTTCGAGTACACCACGAAGTACATGCCGAAGTTCAACAGCATCTCCATTTCCGGCTATCACATGCAGGAAGCGGGCGCGCCGGCGGACATCGAGCTGGGCTACACGCTGGCTGACGGTCTCGAGTACATCCGCACGGGCATCAAGGCCGGACTGCCGGTCGATGCGTTTGCCAAGCGGCTCTCCTTCTTCTGGGCCATCGGCAAAAACTACTTCATGGAGATCGCGAAGATGCGTGCTGCCCGCGTCCTTTGGGCGAAGATCGTCAAGTCCTTCGGGGCGACGAACGACAAGTCCATGGCGCTTCGCACGCACTCGCAGACCTCGGGCTGGTCGCTCACGGCGCAGGATCCCTTCAACAACATCGCCCGCACGGCGATGGAGGCGATGGGGGCGGCGCTCGGGCACACGCAGTCCCTGCACACCAACGCGCTGGACGAAGCCATCGCGCTGCCGACGGACTTCTCGGCTCGTATCGCGCGCAATACGCAGCTCTACATCCAAGACGAGACGAGCGTCTGCAAGATCATCGACCCGTGGGGCGGCTCCTACTATGTGGAAGCCCTCACGAACGAGATCATTCGCCGTTCTTGGGCGCACATTCAGGAGGTCGAGTCCTTGGGCGGTATGGCGAAGGCCATCCCCACCGGCTTGCCGAAGATGCGCATCGAGGAAGCGGCGGCGCGCCGTCAGGCTCGCATCGACTCCAACAACGAGTCCATCGTCGGTCTGAATCGGTATCGTCTGGAGAAAGAGGATCCGCTGGAAATTTTGGCCATCGACAACACCGCCGTGCGCAACTCGCAGGTGGCGCGTCTGGAGAAACTTCGGTCGGAGCGCAACGAAGACGATGTGCGCAACGCGCTCGAAGCCATCACGAAGGCGGCGGAGAGCCGCGACAACGGCAACCTCTTGGAGTGCGCCGTCGAAGCGGCACGCGTTCGCTGCTCCTTGGGCGAGATTTCCGACGCCGTGGAGAAGATTTCCGGCCGTTATCAGGCGGTCATTCACACGATTTCCGGCGTGTATTCCTCCGAGTTCACGGATAAGACGGAGCTGGAAAAGGCCAGAACCTTGGCAGATGAGTTCGAGAAACTCAGCGGTCGCCGTCCCCGTATCTTCGTGGCGAAGATGGGACAGGACGGTCATGACCGTGGACAGAAGGTTATCGCCTCCTCCTTCGCCGACATGGGCTGGGACGTTGACGTGGGGCCGCTCTTCCAGACGCCGGCGGAAACTGCGCAGGACGCGGTGGACAACGACGTTCACATGGTCGGCTTCAGCTCCTTGGCCGCCGGACACAACACCCTTCTGCCGGAGCTGGTGGAAGAGCTGAAAAAACGTGGCCGCGACGATATTATGGTTTGCATCGGCGGTGTCATCCCGGTGCAGGATTATGATCACCTCTATAAAGGAGGCGCCGTCGCCATCTTCGCCCCGGGGACGAACATTCCCGAGGCGGGTGTCAAGCTGCTCCACCTTCTGATCGACAGAGCCAAGGCGGAAGCATCGGATATCGGCTGAGAGGTATGCGATGGCAGAGTATACGACTTCTAAACCGGAATGGGCGCCCAAGGAGGACGATAGCAACTTCGCTTGCGGCGTGATGAGCGGCATCGAAGGGATCACCGATACGACGGTCGGCAATCTGAATCCGGCTTTGAAAGACGGGACGATGAAGCCGAAGCGCAAGATGATCCTGAGCGTGGAGGATTACATCAAAGGGGTCAGTGCCGGTGATCGCGTTACTCTGGCGCGAGCGATAACGCTCATTGAAAGCAATAACCCGCACCATTTCAGCAAGGCACAGCAGGTTTTGCAGGGACTTCTGCCTCGGACTGGCAAGGCGCTTCGCGTCGGCATCACGGGCGTCCCGGGGGCGGGAAAAAGTACGACCATCGAAGCGTTTGGCAATATGCTTTGCGATTTGGGGCATCGGGTCGCGGTCTTAGCGGTGGATCCCACCAGCTCCGTGACAAAAGGCTCTATCTTAGGCGACAAGACGCGCATGGGAACCCTGTCGCGGCGCGAGGAGGCGTTCATTCGCCCCTCGCCCGCCGGGGGAACCTTGGGCGGCGTGGCGCGAAAGAGCCGGGAAACCATGCTTCTCTGCGAAGCGGCCGGCTACGATGTGATTTTAGTGGAAACCGTTGGCGTCGGGCAATCTGAGACGACGGTGCGTTCCATGGTCGATTTCTTTATGCTCATCGTTTTGACGGGTGCCGGGGACGAGCTTCAGGGCATCAAGAAGGGCATTATGGAATTGGCGGACGCCATCGTGGTCAACAAGGCGGACGGCGATAACTATCTGAAAGCGAAGGTGGCGCGGGGCGAATATGAACGCATGATCGAGTTCATTCGACCGGCGACGGAGGGATGGCGTACGCACGCCTACCTAGCCTCTGCGGTGAAAAAGACCGGCCTCAAGGAGCTTTGGGACGTTATCCGCGCCTTTGACAAGGTGACCCACGATTCCGGGGTTTTCCAGCGGCGGCGCGACAGCCAGCTTTTGGACTGGGTATACAGCATGATCGACGAGCATCTGCATAACCTTTTCTTCGATGACCCGGTGGTCTTAGGCCGGATGCCGGAGATCAGGGAAGCGGTGCTGACGGGTGCCATCTCGCCCACACAGGCGGTGGCGGAGCTGATCCATATCTTCGATGTCCAGCGGGCGACGCAGCGCCATGTCGATGTCTTCCACCCGGAAAACGGACGCTGACAGGCGTTGATACGGGAGGGTCTTACTTTGTATACAAAGAAGATCTATTTTGCCGGAGGGAGCTTTTACGAACTTCAGGAGGTGTTTTCCCGCGTCCACGGCGTCACGGACGTCGTGGCCGGGTATATCAATTCGACGGTGCCGAATCCTGCCCATGAGGACGTATTGTCGGGCGCTACGGGCGCGGCGATGGGGATCGAGGTCTCCTTTGACCCGAAGCGGATGGATCTGTCAGGACTGATGGACATCCTCTTTACCGTCGTTGACCCTTATGTGAAGGATAAGCAGGGGAACTGCGAAGGGTCGATGTACCGAAGCGGTGTGTACTATATCTCCGCCGAGGACAAGCCGATGGTGGAGTATCACATGAATTTCATCCAGAATCGGAAAAAGGCGTTGGCAGCGACCAGCGAAGCCATCACCGTGAACGATCCGAACCACGACCCTGTGGGCGCGCGCAAGTGCTACGCGGAGGCCATGCGGCTGGAGAGTTTCTACCCCGCCGCCGACCTTCATCAGAACTATCTGAAGCACCACGCCGTACCAAAGACGAACATTGATTTCGCCTTACTGAAGGACTTGGCGATCATCCGGTAAAAGCATACGAAAAAGGAAGTCCCCGCACTTCGGCCATGGGTCGGAGGCGGGGACTTCCTTTTTGTATCGTGTATTAAGGTATGCTGCTACTTGCGCAAACAGGCGCTATGATTTTTATAATTTTTAATTTTGCGGGTTCAGTACGTTCGTAGCAAGCGGCTGTCGAAAAGTGATTGGAGTTCGTAAGTCGTTTGTCTTTTACGGGCGTATATCCAAATGGTGCAAGTACGATTTTTTGCAAAATACCGATGACCTGTTTTGTTGTGTCATTCGTTAAATCTATGCCGCAAGTTGGATGAGCCGCTACATAGGATTCAATCTCGGGGACATTTGCATCTAATGCAGGCTTACCATGTTCCGATTGCTCGATAGCGGCAATCAAAGCACGATCACCATTGAGAATGTCAAAAATAGCCTCTAATGCTGGTGTGTTATTCTTTAGCTCTTGGCTAATTCTCCTTTCTTCTAACACCTGACTAAAATTCGCTTTTAGAGCTTGGACAGAAGGGTTGCACATAAAAATCATCCCTTTCAAATATGATGACTGTATTATAACACGTGTAAAATTACATGTCAAGTGCATCAAAGAGGAAAGTGAATTTTTGGCCTGGGCGGATGAGGGGGAGGAGAAACTCTTCTTCGGGGAGGACTTGGGCGACGACGTTGATGCGCGGGTCGGCGCTTTGCGGGCGCTTGACGATTTGCACCTCTCCGGCGTAGCGCGGGTAGTCCTGATTGTCTACCGTGACCGCGCCGAACGGGCGAGGGACGGTGTTTTTCGGCGGGAGGGGCATGTCATGAAAGCGCGCCCTTCCCTCCATCGTGCGAAGGGCGTCGCGCGCCGCATCCGGGCGGGCGGTAAAGGGCTTTGAAAGGCGGTCTTGCAGAGCGGCGTCTTTGACCAGCAGGCGGGCGCGCAGGGCGACGGTGTCCGGGGCGATGGCGGTGGGAAGGGACAGTTCGCTGTCGGTGGGGGAATCGTCGCCGATGAAAATAGCATCTACCCCCAGAGCCGCTAAATGGCGCGCCGCTAAATCCGGCGTCATGGCGCGGTGCATCTCGAGCGTGGGAAGCCCCTCGTGGAGCGGGGCGCGTCGGCCTTTCGCAGAAGGGATGAAAGCCCCGGTTGCGAGACCATAGCGGCGGAGCCGATCATTTTGCCGGCAGAAAAAGGCGAGGGAAAGGCCGGTGCCGGGGCGGGGATAGAAGTTGTGCAGCGCCTCCAAGCGGGTGAAGTCCGCCCCTTCTCTTTGGAGCGCTGATAACTCGGGTTCTCCGAAGGTGGAAGCGTTGAGCAGCAGCCGCAAATGTCCGCCACTTTGGCTGAGGCGGGCGATGTCAGCGAGCGAAAAACCGTCGTCGAGACGCAGGGCAGACAGGCCAAGAACGGCCGAGGAGTGCGCGTCGAAGGGATTTTCCGACAAGAGGGATAAGGCCGACGGCGACACGTCGGCAATGACTTCAAGCCCCTCGTGATGGGCGACGGCCAGCATGGTCTGCCATTCTTTGACGAAAATGTTTTTGTTTGTCTCCGGGATGTGGAGGGAGGTGAAGAGGCGGGTCATGCCGGAGGCGGCGGCGCGGCGAATCAGCGCGAGCTTCGCTTCTATGGGCGTACCCAAGCCGGGATAGACGGAGATGCCGAAGTTCATGGTGCGGTTTCCTTTCCTTCCTGCGGGGCGCTTTCTTCTGCGGGATCGATGAAGCCCAAGAGATAGGCGGCGATGAAGCCGACGAGATAGGCGGTCAAGACGCCCCAGAGATAATGGAGCGGTTGATTTGTGGCCGCCGCTAAGGGTAGCCCGGAAATGCCGAGGGTTCCGGCACCCACCGCGAAGAACGCGACGACAGCGCCGCCGCACGCGCCGCCGATGCAAGCGCCGACAAAGGGGCGAAAGAGGGGGAAGGTGACGCCGTAAATCAGAGGCTCGCCAATGCCCATCATGCCCACGGGCAAGGCGGATAAAATCGTCTTTTTTAGGAAAGCGTTTTTCGTCTTTACATATACGGCCAGCGCGGCTCCTACCTGCCCCGCCCCCGCCATCGCCAGCACCGGCAGGAGGACGGTGACGCCCTCTTGCGCCAAGAGTTCGGCGTGGATGGGCGTCATGGCGTGGTGGAGTCCCAGCATGACGATGGGCAGCCAGCTGCCGCCTAAAAGCCCCCCGGTCACCGCGCCGCCCTCCTCGATGGCGGCGGCAGTCAGGCGGCTGATTCCTTCGGAGAGGGAGCCGCCGATGGGCTGGAGGAGGAGGATGGCCGCCGTTCCGGCTATCAGCAGGACGAGGAGGGGCGTCAGAAAGAGATCCAGTATTTCCGGGACGAGGCGATGGAGGCGCTTTTCTAAATACGCGCCGGCGCCGGCGATGAAGAGAACGGAAATGACACCGCCGCGGCCGGGGACGAGGGGCGCATCGAAGAGGGTGACAGCCGCGAGCTGGGGGTGGCTGATGAGCGCCGCTAAAATCGCACCCAAGGCAGGGGAACCGCCCGCTTCCTTCGCGGTATTCCATCCCACCAAAAGATTCAGCCCATAAAAAGCGGTGTTTCCGGCGATGTATAGGAGTTGGACGAGAGAGGATCCGGCGGCAGCGGGAAAAAATCGCAGAAAAATATTGAGGAGGCCGGTCAAAAGACCGCAAGCGATGAAGGCCGGAATGAGGGGCAAAAAAATGTTCGTGACCCGCTTAAAAAAGAGCTTCACGGGGGTCGCGTTTCGCGCCCGCAGGGTTTCCCGAAGGGTCTCTCCGTCGCCGATCGTGGGGGGAGGGGAAACGCACGCTGCGGACGATGCGGTCGCAGCGTGCGTCGACGCTTGGGATAAGAGGGTTCGCAGCGCCTCGGCGACGGCAGCGGCTCGCCCGGGGCCGAGGACGATTTGCAGTTCTTCTCCCGCCCGGTTTATCCCCAATACGCCGGGGATTTTTTTGAGCGCGTTCTCCTTCCGTTCATCCGGCGCCTTGACGCGCAAGCGCAGCCGTGTCATGCAGTGGGTAGGGGATTCCATGTTTTCTTCGCCTAAAACTTCGGCGACGGCGCGGGCGATTTCCTGCGGGTTCATGCCATGCCTCCCTGATGTGACAGACTTTTCAGCGCCGTTTTCAAATGCCCCTCCGCTTTTTGAAGACAGCGCGTTCCTTCTTCCGGGGAAAGGCCGGAAAGCGCCAATAAAATCGCTAATTTGGCGTTTCCGTTCGCCTTGTTCAGATTCTCTTGACAGGTGGATTCCTCATCCCCCGTCACCTCTTGTACCATCCGCAGGGCGCGGCGGGCTAATTTCTCATTTGTCGCCTGTACATCGACCATGCGGTTGCCGTATACTTTTCCCAAGCGAATCATCGTCCCGGTGGACAGCATGTTGAGGATCAGCTTTTGAACGGTTCCCGCTTTCAGCCGCGTCGATCCGGCGATCACCTCCGCCCCCGGAAGAGCCGTCAGCGCGATGTCTGCCGCCTTTGCCAGCGGGGAAGCCGGAGAAGAGGCTACGGCGACGGTGGCCGCGCCCCTTCGGCGGGCATAGCGCAAGGCGCTCACGGCATACGGCGTGCGGCCGGAAGCGGACAATCCGACGACGACGTCCGCCGCCGTGAGGGCGATGGCGGTCAAATCGGAAACGGCGGCCGCTTCGTCGTCCTCTGCGCCCTCCTGCGCCCGAAACATCGCCTCGCGTCCTCCGGCGATCAGCCCCATCACTTGCCCGGGATCGGTGCCGAAGGTAGGCGGACACTCCGCTGCGTCCAATACGCCTAATCGCCCCGAAGTTCCCGCGCCACAGTAGATCAGGCGTCCCCCGCGTTGCAGGTGCGCGGCGATGAGATCCACGGCGTCGGCGATTTGTGGTAAAATCAGCGCGATCGACAAAGGGACTTTTTGATCCTCCTGATTCATGAGCGCCATCATCTCGATTGTTGTCATCTCGTCAATCACGGCGCTGGCGGGGTTGCACTGTTCTGTCGCCAAATCATCCAATGTATGTGCAGGCATCGTAGACTGCTCCTTATAATGTAAAATATTGATTCCAATCGTTAAATTAGACATGGCAGAAAAATTTCCTGCAAAAAATTTCTTCGGTGATATTGACAAAGGCAGCGCGACAAGGTAATATGTAGAAGCTGACTTGCGGCGAGCCGCAGTCGGCGGGTGTTCCTTGAAAACTAAACAATGCAGAAATGAATCATCGAAATATGATTCAAGCCAGATGTGCGTGGAGGGCGAAAGCCCTACCACCAACAATTTCTTAAACACGAGAGCGAAAGCTTTATCGTGCAACGAATTCAACGAGCCAAAAGGCTCTCTGAGTAACCCCTACGCTTTACGTCACCCCGGTTTTGCTTTTTTGCTATACGAAGTATAGTCAAAAAAGCCAGCCAAGGACGACGTAAAAGCAACGGGGAAAAACGCAGAGATTTTCGTGTCAGGCAA